>NZ_JAPXGQ010000050.1:0-399 GCF_027277485.1 Campylobacter ureolyticus
TTTTCTGTTTTGCATCCACAACAACATTCATTATTAATCTTCATATTCTTAGCCTCCATATTTTCATTATAATTTCTTTTTTAAACTAGGTAAAACCAATTTCATATACTTGTCATTTATTAATAGCATCAAACATTTTAGCTGGTGTTAATTTACTTAGCTCCCTGTTGTCAGCCAACGCACGTGTAGCTTTTTTGTGTATAAACACATCAGCGTCATGTTACCCATTGCTCGGCATTCTTCTAATGAACCCAAATACATGGAATGGCAAACCTTTTTTAGACAATTTATAACCGAACATTATCAAGCTTGAAAGTTTCTTTAGATTATAAAATATATTCTCAGACAATCAAGGGTAAAGGCTTCGCCCAAATTTCGTTGAAATTTGCCCTTGACAGT
>NZ_JAPXGQ010000051.1:0-398 GCF_027277485.1 Campylobacter ureolyticus
TTTTCTGTTTTGCATCCACAACAACATTCATTATTAATCTTCATATTCTTAGCCTCCATATTTTCATTATAATTTCTTTTTTAAACTAGGTAAAACCAATTTCATATACTTGTCATTTATTAATAGCGTCAAACATTTTAGCTGGTGTTAATTTATTAGCTCCCTGTTGTCAGCCAACGCACGTGTAGCTTTTTTGTGTATAAACACATCAGCGTCATGTTACCCATTGCTCGGCATTCTTCTAATGAACCCAAATACATGGAATGGCAACCCTTTTTTAGACAATTTATAACCGAACATTATCAAGCTTGAAAGTTTCTTTAGATTATAAAATATATTCTCAGACAATCAAGGGTAAAGGCTTCGCCCAAATTTCGTTGAAATTTGCCCTTGACAGT
>NZ_JAPXGQ010000052.1:0-385 GCF_027277485.1 Campylobacter ureolyticus
AGAATTATCAGTTAAAAACTGAGCTAAATGAGACATTAAAGCTTTATGTAAAAGCCCAAAGCTTAAAAGACTACGCCCTTAAAAATGGAAATAAAGAAAATGATTTTTATACTAAGAATTTAAATGTGTTTGGAGAGTTGATACTAGCTAGTACAAGTGATTTAAACGAAACTACTTTGCCTCAAAGTCCAAGTGGCTTTATAAAGCTAAAAGTTGGCGATAAAGTGGTAAAAGTGCCGTATTATAAGGAGTAATTGATTTTAGGGGGATTAACCCCCTGTAAAACCTATGCAAGTGGCATTTTACCACTATTTAAAACTTATGCTAAAAAAATTACATTTTAAAAGGAAAGTTATGAAAAACTTTAAACTAAAATGTAAAACTT
>NZ_JAPXGQ010000053.1:0-375 GCF_027277485.1 Campylobacter ureolyticus
CTTTTGGATAGAGTTTGTGGTAGTTGTATTTAAAATTTTCAAGCAACACAAGAGCCTCTGACCTATCTTTGTAATTAGCCATTTTCATCTCATTAATTTGATTAATTTTATATGAAATTTTATCAAGTTTGTTGATCTCACTTAAAAGAGCTTTGTTTTTCTTATAAATTATTTGGTTGTTTGCTTTTAATTGTTTAGCTAGTTTATATGATCTTTTATTTTTCTTTTTAACATATTGTAAAAACAACGCCAAAAGCTCGGCATTTTGCTTTTTAAGGATATTTAATTCATCATTCATGCTATCAATTTTATTTTTAGTAGTTTTATAAATTTCTTTATTTTTATCCTCCATATTAAAATAATAATCTTGCAATT
>NZ_JAPXGQ010000054.1:0-375 GCF_027277485.1 Campylobacter ureolyticus
CTTTTGGATAGAGTTTGTGGTAGTTGTATTTAAAATTTTCAAGCAACACAAGAGCCTCTGACCTATCTTTGTAATTAGCCATTTTCATCTCATTAATTTGATTAATTTTATATGAAATTTTATCAAGCTTGTTAATCTCACTTAAAAGAGCTTTGTTTTTCTTATAAATTATTTGGTTGTTTGCTTTTAATTGTTTAGCTAGTTTATATGATCTTTTATTTTTCTTTTTAACATATTGTAAAAACAAAGCCAAAAGCTCGGCATTTTGCTTTTTAAGGATATTTAATTCATCATTCATGCTATCAATTTTATTTTTAGTAGTTTTATAAATTTCTTTATTTTTATCCTCCATATTAAAATAATAATCTTGCAATT
>NZ_JAPXGQ010000055.1:0-371 GCF_027277485.1 Campylobacter ureolyticus
TGGACTTGCTATTGATGAGAATGGCAACAAGGTAAGCAGTGATGAGATAATGAAAGGTTGGAGCAAAGATTTTGGCAAAAATTTAAACTCAAAAGATGCATGGCATTTGATTTTTTCAATTAATGAGCCATGCAATGATGAGAAAAAATTAAATGCTTTATGTGATGCTGTTAAGGATACTTTGGGAACAAATTTTACAGGTCATAAATACGCTTTTGTTTTACACACTCATCAAAACAATCCACATGTCCATGTTGTTTTAAATAAGAGAAATATTTTTACAAATAAAAAAATTCACTTTAATTCCAAAGCTGAGATTAAAGATTTCTTTGATGAAGCTAGAACAAATTTTGCTTTTTCTTTGGGAGCTA
>NZ_JAPXGQ010000056.1:0-365 GCF_027277485.1 Campylobacter ureolyticus
CATGTCCATGTTGTTTTAAATAAGAGAAATATTTTTACAAATAAAAAAATTCACTTTAATTCCAAAGCTGAGATTAAAGATTTCTTTGATGAAGCTAGAACAAATTTTGCTTTTTCTTTGGGAGCTAGAGGACTTAAATATGAAAATAAAAACTCTCTTTCAAAAGACTTAAAATTAGAGTTTTCAAAGATAAAATCAAGTGTTAAACTAGAAGTTGATGACTATACTGCTAAGGATAAATTGCAAGATTATTATTTTAATATGGAGGATAAAAATAAAGAAATTTATAAAACTACTAAAAATAAAATTGATAGCATGAATGATGAATTAAATATCCTTAAAAAGCAAAATGCCGAGCTTTTGGC
>NZ_JAPXGQ010000057.1:0-299 GCF_027277485.1 Campylobacter ureolyticus
GTGCAATCAGTGGCAAGGTGATAAGATCATTTGCATCAACAGGTGCAAACCAAACTTTAGCTCCTTTTAAATGTCTTGATATCTTTGTCCCACTAAGTCCTCTCATAAGTGTTTTAACTCTCCATTTGCCACCACCTAAACTCTGTCTAAATTGAAAATTTATAAACTCATCATCTATTAAGCAAGTAAATTTAATCCTTTGCCACCCAGCCCTTGTGCCTTTTACTTCCCAAAGCTTAGTTATCTCATCTATTTCGAAATTTAGCTCATCACCCATTTCCTCGCTTATTTCAAAGTCC
>NZ_JAPXGQ010000058.1:0-295 GCF_027277485.1 Campylobacter ureolyticus
AAAAGAAATTCATAGAGCAGATAAATTCTATCCAAGTTCCAAAACTTGCTGTGTATGTGGAAATATAAAGCAGGATTTAACATTAAAAGATAGAGTTTATAAGTGCAAATCTTGTGGAAATATTATTGATAGAGATTTAAATGCAAGTATTAATTTACACAAGTTTGCAAATGAAACAGTAGGAATAGTTAATTCCGAATTTACGCCTATGGACTTGACGGCTCTGCTAGATGATTTAGCAATAAATCAAATAGTAACCAGCAAGGTTGAAGTAGGAATACAACAAAAATTCTAT
>NZ_JAPXGQ010000059.1:0-287 GCF_027277485.1 Campylobacter ureolyticus
AAATTTCGTTGAAATTTGCCCTTGACAGTCTGTTCATATATTTTATTTAATTTATGAAACTTCCAGAGCTTTTTATTCTGCTTTTCTATATTCTACTGGTGTTTTATATCCTAAAGATCCATGAATTCTTAGGTTATTATACCAAAAAATCCATGAATTCTTAGGTTATTATACCAATATACGTATTCTGCTAATTTTAGATTAAGTTCTTGGAAATTAGTAAAGTTCTCCTGATATATGAATTCTGTCTTCATTACTTTATTGACTGCTTCGCTTACTGCGTTATC
>NZ_JAPXGQ010000005.1:0-135561 GCF_027277485.1 Campylobacter ureolyticus
GCAAATTTTTATAAAAGTTTAGCTAAAATCAATCCAAATCAATATAGTCATTTTTTAAATGGGTGGTTAAATAGAATAAAAAATAGTTAAATTTATAAAAAACTATTGACATTTATCATAAAATCTTAAAAGCTCTAAAACTTCATCTTGATATTTTTTAAAACCATTTTTAGAAATTTCTAAATTTGAAATTTCATATGCATGTTCAAATTCTAAATCACTAAAAATCTCTTGTTTGTCTTTTAGAAAAATAAATAAATTTTCACCACTAAAAACATAACTAACCTTTACACTATAATTTAACTTATTTCTAGTTTTCAATAAAGAATTTATTAAATTTGGGCTTAAAAACCCCCTTGTTTTTAACTCATTTTTAGAATAAACTTTAAACGCATCATCAAATGCAATATCATCAAATTTAATACGGCTAATTTTAGACTTTGTATTAAACGAATTATCAAGCACGAAAACTGGCTCTTTTAAATCAAGATTTACCTCACATGATAAAACAATACCACTAAAATTAAAGTAATTTGCTACTAAAGAATATGCATTTATAATATCACCAATTATGCTATTAGAAGTGTAAAATCTATATAAGTTTTTGCTTTTTGGCTTTAAATCTGAAATTTTAAAATTTAACCCTTTGTAAATGCCAGAAATTTCATCCTCATTTGTCATTTTTGAGCTTTTATAAATGTCAATTTTGTCAAAATCATCTTTTTTAAACCCACCTTTTGGCTCGTAGTTTAGTCCAATTTCATTAAGTGCAAATTTTATAAATTTATCTTTATAAATGCCAATAAATTTACTTTTATAAAAATTTTCAATCATTAAAAAAATGCAGCCTACAAAGCAAAGTAGAATAAATAAAATATACCAAATATTTTTATCTATAAAAAAATATGAAATCCCCCATAATGTACCTGATAGAATTAATAAATTTGTAGCTATTTTTATTCTTTTAAGATAAAATTTATGTGAGTTTTTAATTTCTTTTAGCATTTTTTCCACTGAATTTCCTTTAAATTTATAAACTAAACTCTACCTAAAATCATATAAAAAATTGTGCTAATTGCAATGCTTAAAAGTGCATTTTTAAATATAATTTGCATAATTAAACACACTAAAACTGATAAAATTTCAACTGCGTAGTATGAGTTTGAATGAGTTTTTTTAAAGCATAAAAAACCAAAATTACCATTACAAATAAAGCACTATTTTTTTTTAAATAAATTAAAGTTTTATTTTGTGATTTATTTTTTAAGAAAAAATATGGCAAAGCTCTAGTTAAAAATGTAGCAACCCCTGCTACAAGCATAACACATAAAAGTAACCAAAATGAACTATTTGCATCTATTTTTAAATTTACAATATCACTCATTAATGAAATTGTATAAGAGTGACGTAAATTTAAAAGAAATGTTGCTATAAAAACTTCAGATAAATTTGTCCCAGCACTAAGAAAAGCTACTAATAAAAACTGCCCGCTCCCAGCATAAACAAAAAACTAAAAAGCACTAACACTCTAGCATCAATATCGCAGCTAACACCCAAAATCGCATATGCAATATTGAGGGAATATATCCAAACACAACAGGTAGAGTAAGCTTAAAAATATCTTTGTTTTTCATTTTTTTCACCAAAATTTTATAAATTTGTAATTTTAGCATAATTTTCCTTAAAAATATATTTTATTTAAGTTATTTTTAATAAAATTTCGGTATAATTAATTCCTTTATTGCTACAAACTACGAAGGAGTTTCTCACATGGCATCAAACGCAAAAAAAACACTTACTGCAAAACAATCTTTAGAAGAAGTAGAAGAACTTTTTAAAGAAAATGAAAAAGGATATGTAACATATGAAAAACTTATTAAACTTTTTGATAAAAGCCCAACACAAGCAAATACTAAAAAAATAGAGTCTTTAGCTAAAAAATATAAAGTTACTTTAAAAACCTCAGCTGAAGTTGCGGAAATAAAAAATATCGAAGATGCCAAAAAAAAGGCACTAAAAGCTAAAAAATATATAGAAGAAAATTTAGATGAAGAATTTGATATAACAAATGAAACAGAACTTTTAGAATGGGGGAGAAGTGAAAATCCAGTAAGAATGTATTTAAGAGAAATGGGGCAAATTTCACTTCTAACAAAAGAGGAAGAGATTGAAATAAGCAAGCAAATAGAACTTGGTGAAGATATTATAATAGATGCCTTTTGCTCGGTTCCATATTTAATAGATTTTATACTTGACTATAAAATTCCTTTGATAAATCGCGAAAGAAGAGTAAAAGAACTATTTAAGAATTTTGATGAAGATAATAACGAAGAAGATGATATAGAAGATGAGGATTTTGAAGAAAGTGAAGAAGATAAAAACTCAAATAGAGAAAAAAGAAACGATAAAAGAGCTATAAGAGTTACAGAAAGCTTTAAAGCACTAGAAAAAGCCAAAAAAGACTGGCTTAAATATGCAGAAAAAAACGAGGATATTATAAAAGAAGGTGAAGATATGCTTTACGCAAAACTTAGCCTCACTTTTAAAAAGAAAATTTTAAAAGAAAAACTTATGGATCTAGGCCCTACAAGCAAGCTTATCAATGAGATAGTTAAACAGATGGAAACTGCTTTAAAAAGTGACGATCATTTCGAAAAAGAACTCAAAAGACTCGAATATAGACTCCCTCTTTTTAGTAAAGAACTTAAAGAAAATCATGCTAAAATTTTAAAAGATATCACAAAATTAAGTAAAGATGAAATAACTGAAAGAGTTCCTGAAGCAACTATGGTTTCTACATATGTCGATATCAAAAAGCTTTTTCAAACAAAAGAGGCTAGTAAAGATAGTTTTGATATGGACCCAAAAAGACTAGAAGTTATTTTGGAACAAATTAAAAGAGGTAAAAATATTTCAGATCGAGCAAAAGGTAAAATGGCAAGATCAAATTTAAGACTTGTTGTAAGTATAGCTAAGCGATACACCAATCGTGGACTTCCATTTTTAGATCTCATACAAGAGGGAAATATTGGATTGATGAAAGCAGTTGATAAATTTGAGTATAAAAAAGGTTATAAATTTTCTACATATGCAACTTGGTGGATAAGACAAGCTATCTCAAGAGCAATTGCTGATCAAGCAAGAACTATAAGAATTCCTATACATATGATAGAAACAATCAATAGAATAAATAAGATAAATAGAAAATATATCCAAGAAGAAGGAAAAGAAGCAGACATTAATGTAATTGCTGAAGAAATTGGCATGAGCGTAGATAAAGTAAAGCAAGTTATTAAAATAACTAAAGAACCAATAAGCCTTGAAGCACCAATTGGAAATGAAGATGATGGAAAATTTGGTGATTTTGTAGAAGATAAAAACTCGCCTTCACCTATAGATAATGTGCTTAATGATGATTTAAAAGAACAAATCGATGCAGTTTTAGAGCAACTAAATGAAAGAGAAAGAACTGTTATTAGAATGCGTTTTGGGTTATTAGATGATGAAAGCGATAGAACATTAGAAGAAATTGGAAAAGCGCTTAATATAACAAGAGAAAGAGTTCGCCAAATAGAAAGTTCGGCGATAAAAAAACTAAAACATCCAAAAATTGGAAGAGATCTTAAGAATTATATAGAAATGAACTTTTTGAAAAATTAAATATATCTAAAAATATAAATGGCTCTTTTAAAATAAAAACAAACATTTTAAAGAGCCATATTTTACTAATGATGATTTTTTTATAAAAATATTTAAATTTTCTATAAAAAATGTCAAGATAATTTATTTTTACTTTTTAATTAACATTTTAATATAAATAAAAAATTTTAATGCACCGAAATTTTTTTAAAAAAGACCCAAATTTAGCAGTATTATTAACAAGCAAAATAAATGCACTACTCTATCCAATATATGAAAAAATATTAAAAATTTTAACGAACAATAATCAATTAATATAATTTATAAATAGCTTTAAAAATCATAGATTTTATTAATAATTTTTTTTGAATAAAATTAATAAAATAACTCTATATTTAAAAAGTTATTTTGCAAGATAAAATTAAAATAATTATAATTTTAAGCAACCACAAGAATAAAAAATTATTTTGAAAAACTTTAAATTTAGAACATCACAAAAATATTAAATAAAATGGAACTTAAAATTCCATTTTATTTTTTACTGTATTATATGGGCTACATAACCTGTTTCTTTATATATGGTGATAATGCCATTTTTATTTCCACCGTCACTTATTGTTATATTGCAATCATTTTGTAAAAGTCCATTTACTCCAACCTCGCCTGAAAAATCAGAATAAGGTCTTCCTATCTCATCAAATATTATGTTGTTTCCACATGTAGAAATTATATTTGTTATGCCATACTTTGCACCTAGATTTAGCTCAGGTGATTCTGTTGGATTTAAGTCTTTACCTGGTGCTTGTGGATTTTTAGCATTTGTACTTCCTGAAGTTATTGAGTAGCTATTATTATTGAAAGTTATTTTCCATCTATTTCTATACCAATTAGAATCTCTAGGATCATATTTATTATCTAGCATCGCAAGATGCTGTGTATATCTTACATGTGAAGCTACTTGATTAGTTGCCTCAACTAAAGTATCTCTATCCACTCTAGGTATCACAGCAACTGCCAAAATACCAACAACAACTATTATCATAATAAGTTCAATCATTGTAAAAGCTTTTTTATAACATTTCATAAAAATCTACCTTTTATATAAATATTTAAAATTATATCATATTTTTATAAAAACTTAAATAAAAAATCTATTCTGTCATACATGTTGCATATCCAGTTTATACACATATTGTAATAATAACTCTCTACTAGTACTTAAAACTTATAGTAGAATCATCGTTTAATGTGTTAACACAAATTCTTCATAGGTCATTTATTATAATTATCAGTAGTAACGACTTTTTTCATTAATCTTCCTATTTTATTAAATAAAACTAACTTAATTTTTAAACTTTATAAGTTATCTTTATTACTCATGATTGCACAAGATACTGCATGATCTTATGTATAAAACTATTTAATTTACTGCTTCAAGCATCAAGGTGTCTCTGTATATTTTTGGTATAACTTTAACAGATAAGCTTCAAACAAACACTATTATAATGATAGGCTAAATAATAGAAAAAGTTTTTGCAGAACATACATAAAATAAACTTCTATGTAATCTTATATATTATCAAAAAATATAAAACTCTGCTTTTAAGACTCCCATATTCTTTATTTTTACAGTATACTTTGGATTTGAGATTGCCTCATTAGATAAAATAAGATAACTTGAACCTCTTTCTATGCCATAGAATTTAAGCCTTAAAGCAAGCTCATCATCAAAAACTACAATTTTGGTTAAATCTAATTTTTTTAATTCTTTTGCAAGCTCTTTTGCTATATCATATTTATAAATAAAATGTTTTTGTGGATTATTTTTAAAAAATAAAAAATACTGAAATTGATTAAAAACAAGAAATAAAGATGAAAAAGCCAAGCTAAAACCTAAAAATAAAGCCAAAATATTATATTTTTTTCTAAATTTTGGAATCCTAACTCTATAAGAATTAAAAAAAACTCTAATAATTAATGGCACTCCTATAACGCAGTATGGTAAAAACTCCTCTAGTTCAACCTTTTGCCTAAGGGATAGTATAAGACTTGTACAAAAAGAGGTTATAACTATAAACCAAAGGATATTTTTTTCCTCTTTTACCCAAATCCTATAAACACAGTAAATAAAAAATAAAAATAATAGTGGTGAAAACACGGCTGCGTAGACACCAATTGTATCTAAAAAATAGCTTTTAGGCTTTCCGCTTATATTAAAATCATAAAAAACAAAAGTTAAAATAAAAAGTAAAAAAGAAGGTATAAAAAGTTTTTTCTCATTGTTATAAAGTCCATAAAAAAATACCCCTAAATACAATATATTGAAATATTTATCTATAAAGACTGAAATAATTAAAATAAAAATAGCTTCATTTATTTTTTTAAGCTCAAATAAATACAAAAATAAAAGTGTAAAAAATATAGAAATGCCTGCCATATTTACTAAAATTGCACTCGCCATAACTCCTGGCAAAAACATATATGAAACTACACAAAACAGCCTATCAATCTTTCTTTTTAAAAACTTTTTTGATAACTTATAAAGCAAGATAGAATTTGCTAAACTAATCACTAAAAAAGGTAACCTCATAGCATAGTCATTTTGTCCAAAAATTTTACAAGATAAATTTATAATTAAACTTACTATGTTTGTATCATTATAAAAAATCTTTGCCTCATAGTAACTTATACTTAAATTAGAAATCGCATATAGCAATAAAATAGCATTTATTATAAAAATAAAGGCAAATAAAAAATTTTCACTCTTATAAATTTGATTAAAATTTCTCAATTTAAACTCTTTTTAAGTAATATTGAAAAAATCAAAGATATAAAAAGCATAAAACTCATAAAAAATAAAAATCCGCCCCAGCCAGAATTTGTGTAGATAAACCCTGGTAAAAAGCTACCAATAGATCCGCCAAGGTAATAAAAACTTACATAAAGTCCATTTGCAATTCCTTTATGATTTAGATTTATTAAATTTATATACCCAGAGCCGCAAGTGTGCGATAAAAAGTTACCAAAACATATAACAAGCATAGCAAAAAACATAATATAAAAATTATGTGTATGAAGCAAAAATGTTCCTACGATAAATATCACTACACCACAAATCATACTATTTTTACTACCATTTAAAATTTTATTAATTTTAGAAATATTAAATGATATTATAAGTCCTATAAGCCAACCTATATACATAATTCCTGTTTTTGAACCGCTATAACTTCCATCCATTTTAACAAGCTCAAATGGTAAAAAATTAAGTACACCTTGAAAAGAGAAAAATATAAAAAATATATATAAACAAATAAATGCATTTTCTTTTATTAAAAACATATTTTTTATATCACTTATTTTTGGTTTAATTAAGTTTGAGCCTTTATCACTGCTAATTTTTGTAACTAAAAACGATGCAATTAAAAGCAATATTCCAATTACAATAAAAAAAACTCTCCAATTTCCAAAAATATCGTTAAATAATCCAGATAAAAATCTACCCAAAAATCCACCTAAAATAGTTATTCCTATATAAATACCTATATTTTTACCAACAGAACTTTTTGGCGAGTTTATGGAAATATAACTCATTATCCCAGTCAAAGCAGCTGGAGCTATAAGTCCTTGGAGTCCTCTAATCATCAAAAGAGCTAAATAACTTGATGAAATTGCAAAAGCAATTTCTAAAATACCAAATATTAAAAAAGCAAAAATAAGTATCTTTTTAATAGCGAATTTCTCTAAAATATATCCGTAAAAAATACTTGCAAAAGCAAGAGGAGTTAAAATAGAAGTAGTAAAAAGAGAGGCTTGAAATTTAGAGATATTTAAAATCTCTTCAAATAATGGCTGCAATGGTTGGGTGGCATACATGACACAAAGTGTTAATATAGCACACAAATACATCACAAAAAGCTCAAATTTACTCACTTAAAATCCTTAAATTTAACTCCAAATTTTAAAATTCAAATTTTTGATTCAAAGGTGTCATTTTCCCAAAAAAACTCTATCCATTCATTAGCTTCTTTTACTGTGAAATCAGGCTTTATCAAAGCTCTTTCCTTAAAAAATAAAGTAGCTATTTTAAACTCAATCTTTGGGTATTTTTTGCTTAAAACCTTATGAATTTCAACCATACTTTCACCGCTATCTATCATATCATCAACTAAAACTACTCTTTTATAACTACTTAAATCAGGCACGTTAAAAATTTCAACCTCATCAAGCTTTTTTGTGTTATCATAATGAACTGAATTTAGTGCAAATAAATTTCTGCTTTTGAAAATTGTTGCTAAAAAATGTCCAGCTGTTAACCCCCCTCTTGCAATTGCAACAAAAGCATCTGGCTTAAAATTTTGATCAATTTTTTTTGCTAAATCTCTTATATCTTTATCAAATTCTTCATAACTATAATAAACCATATTTTTTCCTATTTTATAATAAATGACAACAAGCTAATAAAAGCAAGAGTTAAAATTCCAATATTTATAGGCTCTCTCTTTACCAACTTTACAAAAAAGTAAGCCACAAATCCAAATGCCAAACCTGTTGTTATAGAATAAGTTAAAGGCATTAATATGACTATAAAAAACGTCGCAACCGCTGTAGCTTGGTCGCTAAAATCTATTTTTGATAATTCACTAAACATTAAAACCCCAACCATAACCAATACTGGATAAATAGCATTTGGTGGAATTGCTTTAAAAAGTGGCAACATGAATAAAGTTAAAATAAAAAACATTCCAGTAAATACCGCAGTCAAACCAGTTCTTCCACCTTCTTCCACTCCACTTGCACTTTCAGCAAAAGCTGTTGTTGTACTTGTTCCTAAAAATGAACTTGTAGTTGAACCAAGAGCATCAACCACCAAAGTTTTTTCAAATTTTTTCATACCATCCTTATCATCAAAAAGTCTTGCTCTGTTTCCAACACCTGAAAGTGTTCCAAGTGAGTCAAAAAGCTGAGTTATAAAAAATGTAATTATTGCTGGAAGTAAAGCTAAGCTTAAAGCACTTTTCACATCAAGCTCTAAAAATATAGGAGTAATAGAACTTGGAAGTGAAAAAAAGCTAGTTGGATAAGGTGAAATTTTAAAAACCCAAGCAATTATTGAGGTTGTTAAAACAGCTATTATAAAGGCTCCTTTTACTCTTAATGCCCAAAAGCAAATTACCATTAATAGTCCTAAAAGACCAATTAAAGTATTTGTGTCGTGGAAATCACCTAAAGTCACAAGCGTTGCATCACTATGAACTATTATACCCATTTGCTTAAGTCCAACAAAACTTATAAAAGCCCCTATTCCAGCACTAATTGCAAGTCTTAAATCTTTTGGAATGCTTTTTAAAATCCAAACTCTAAACTGAGTAAAAGATAAAATTAAAAATATAAATCCACTTATAAAAACAACTCCCAAAGCTGTTTGCCAAGGAATTTTCATACCTAAAACAAGCCCAAAAGTAAAATAAGCATTAAGCCCCATTCCAACACTCATTGCAATTGGCGTATTTGCAATAATCCCATTTAAAACGGTTGCAAAAATTGTTATTAAAGCTGTTGCTGTAATGAGCGCTTCCATAGGCATTCCAGCATTACTCATAATTATTGCATTTACAGGAACTATATACATCATAGTTAAAAAAGTTGTAAATCCAGCACTAAACTCAGTTTTAACACTAGTTTGATTTTCTTTTAGTTTGAAAAAATCCATTAATAAACCTTTATTTCGTTATATAAACTATCCCTCTCAACAGGAATAAGCCCAGAGGTTTTAATAAGCTCTATAAAATCTCCAACTTGAGTGCCCTTATCACTACTTGCACCAGCACTACTTTGAATGCTTTCTTTTTCTATAGTGCCATCTAAATCATCACATCCAAACTCCTGCGCTACAAGTGCTAAATTTATAGTTGTTGTAGCCCAGTAAGATTTAATATGTTTAATATTATCAAGCATTAATCTTGAAATAGCAAATGTTTTTAAAATTTCAACCGATCCTAAAAACTCCTTTATTTTTAAATAATTATTATTCCTTTGATAAACAAGTGGAATAAATGCATTAAATCCACCTTTTTTGTTTTTAATAGCCTTATCTTGCACATCCCTAAGTCTTAACATATGATCAATTCTATTTGCTCTAGTTTCTAAATGCCCAAAAAGCATGGTTGCATTACTTTCATGCCCCATTTCATGCCAGATTTCATGTATTTTAAGCCACTCGTTGCTTTTTACCTTTCCATTGCAAATTTTTTTTCTAACCTCTTCATCAAATATTTCAGCTCCTCCACCAGGCATCGAATCAACACCGTAGCTAACCATTTTTTCTAAAACTTCTTCATAGCTAAAACCATTTTTTCTAGATAAAAAATCAACCTCAGCAGCTGTCATTGCCTTGATATGTAAAAAAGGATATTTTTCTTTTATTTTTTTAAAAATTTCTAAGTACCACTGCCAAGAAACATTTGGATTGTGAGCAGAGACGATATGAATTTCTTTTGTACCTCTTTTTACCGTTTCATCAACTATTTGCATAATCTCTTCATGACTCATAGTGTAAGCTTTATCATTTTTTCTATGAGATGAAAAAGCACAAAATAAACAAACATCAGCACATAAATTTGTGGGATTTATATGGCGATTTAAATTAAAATAAACTTTTTTGCCATTTATTTGCTCTCTTTTTTTATTAGCAAATTTTCCTAAAGTATAAAGATCAAAATCATAAAGCTTTAATCCATCTTCATATTCAAGCCTTATATCGTTTTCTAATTTTTCTAAAATTTCCATTTTTATCCTAAAAATAAAATTAAAGTCACATTATAAGCCTTTTGCACTTAAAAAAGCTTTTATTTTTATAAATTTATGAATTTTAAAGCTAAATTTACTAAATTTGCCTTTGTTAAACTTAAATTTGTATAATGCTTAGTTAAAGAATAAATATTTATTATACAAAAGGATAAATTTATGTGTGGTATAGTTGGCTATATTGGACAAAAAGAGAAAAAAAATATAATATTAAACGGACTAAAAGAGCTTGAATATAGAGGGTATGATAGTTCAGGAATGGCTATTATGGATGAAAATGGAAAGATTGATTGTTTTAAAGCTGTTGGAAAAATAAAAAATTTAGAAGAAAAAACTAAAAATTTTAGCTCAATAGGACAAGGTATAGCAATAGGCCATACAAGATGGGCAACTCATGGTAAACCAACTGAAATAAATGCTCACCCGCATTTTGGAGAATATAGTTTTGTAATCCATAATGGTATCATAGAAAACTATAAGGAATTAAAAGATGAACTTGAAAAAGATGGTATTAAATTTTTAAGTCAAACAGATACAGAAGTCATAGTTAAACTATTTGAAAAGATAAATCAAAAAGAAAGTGACCCATTTAAGGCTTTTAAAAAAACTATTTCAAGACTTATTGGGGCTTATGCGATACTTTTAATAACAAAAAAAGCAAACGGAAAAATATTTTTTGCAAAAAATGCAGTTCCTTTAATAGTTGGTAAAAATGATGATGGTGAAATATTTTTTAGCTCATCAGATTCACCATTAATAGGATTTTTAAAAGATGTTGCATACTTGGATGATAATACTTATGGCGTAGCTAAATTTAGTGATATTAAATTTTTTAAAGATGAAAATGAAATAAATCCTAGTAAAAAAACTCTTCCTAGCGATAGAAGTTTTGCTCAAAAAGAGGGTTTTAGATTTTTTATGGAAAAAGAAATTTATGAACAAAGCGTAGTTGCAACCGAGACACTAATGGGAAGAATAAAAAACAATCAAATTTATCTTGAAGAACTTGATAAAGAGCTTTTTAACAATATTGATGAGATTATAATGTGTGCTTGTGGAACAAGTTATCATGCAGCCATAACAGCAAGCTATTTATTTGAAAGAGTTGCGCAAATAAGAACAAAAGTTGAGGTTGCGAGTGAGTTTAGATACAAAGATCCAGTTTTAAGAAAAAACTCACTTTTTATAGTTATTTCTCAAAGTGGTGAGACAGCTGATACACTAGAGGCTTTAAAGATAGCTAAAGATGCTGGTCTTAAAACTCTTGCAATTTGCAATGTTGATAATAGTTCAATTGTTCGACTAGCTGATAATACTCTTTTAACAAGAGCTGGAATTGAAAAAGGAGTTGCCTCTACAAAGGCCTTTTCAACACAAGTTATAACACTTTGGCTCGTAGTTTTATATCTAGCAAATTTAAATAAAACAATAAGTCAAAATGAGTTCGAAAAAGAACTTAAAACTTTACTTAAAATTCCAAAAATTTTAGAAGTTCCATCTGATTTGCAAGAAAAACTTCACCGTTTAAGTAAACACTATCTTCATGGGCATGGCTTTTTCTTTATAGGAAGAGATGTTTTTTATCCACTTGCGCTTGAGGGGGCTTTAAAATTAAAGGAAATAAGTTATCTTCATGCGGAAGGTTACGCAAGCGGAGAGATGAAACATGGTCCAATTGCTCTTGTTGATGAAAAACTCTACACAATTGCTTTAATGCCTGAAAATATGCTTTATGAGAAAACAAGAAGTAATGTTGAAGAAATTGTTGCAAGAGATGGATTTGTATTTGCACTTAGTCCAAAAGAGTTTGATTTAAGTGATGATTTTATAAAAACAAGCAAACAAGATCACTATATGAGTGAATTTTTTGAAATGCTTGTAATACTTCAAATTTTTGCACTTGAAGTTGCTATAAGACTTGGAAACGATGTTGATATGCCTAGAAATTTAGCTAAAAGCGTAACTGTGGAATAAAAAGAGATAAATATGATTTTTAAAGATGACTTTATTTTTATTGAAAGAGAAATTTCTCAAATTCCTTGGATTAAAATTTTTACAAATGATGGTAAAAAAGAACTTAGTTTTTGTGACAAAAATACTATAAACAGACTTTTTGAGGCTGTTTTAATAAGTGAAAAAACCATGATAGAGTTTTATAAACCTAAAAAAATAAATATTGCTTCTTTTGCAAATTATGTTCCAAGAGTACATTTTCATGTAATGGCAAGATTTGAAAATGACGATTTTTTTCCAGAATCAATGTGGGGCAAAAAACAAAGGGGTTTAAAAATTGATTTTTGCAAAGATTTTGATTGTTTTTGTGAAAAATTGGCTAAAAATTTAAAAATTTACTCAGTCTAAAAATAAAAAATTACTATTTAATTATTTATTTAATCTATTTAATTAAAATATAGCAATTTTATTTTAAAAAGGATGGATATGAAAAAGTATTTATTTTCACTTGCGGCTTGTTCGCTTTTAACACTTAGCCTTGTAAATGCAAAGGAATACATAGTTGATACAGCCCACACAGATGTTGGGTTTAAAATAAAACATATGCAAATTAGCAACACAAAAGGAAATTTTGCTGATTTTAAAGGAGTTGTTGATTTTGACGAAAAAACTATGAAATTAAATAAGCTTGAAGCAACAATTCAAATAGCTTCAATTGATACAGGAAATGAAGGAAGAGATGAACATTTAAGAGATACTGACTTTTTTGATGCTAAAAAATTTCCTGAAATGAAATTTGTAATGACTGAGTTTAAATTTGATGATGATGAAAAAGATGAAGGTATTGTAAAAGGCGATTTAACAATAAAAGGTATTACAAAACCTATTGAGCTTGAATATGAATTTGGCGGTATATCAAAAGGAGATGTTGAAAAAATAGGCTTTAATCTAAGTGGAAAAATAGATAGAACTGAATTTGGTGTTGGCGAAAAAAGCCTTGCAATTGGAAACGAAGTAAAACTCGATATTGAAATTGAAGCTGACGCAAAATAATAAAAATTAAAAATCCAACTTAAACTCAAGTTGGATTTGAAAAATTATACATAATGTAAAACTGTAAAAAACTAATATAATTAATACTACATTTATGATTAAGACAATTTAATTACAGCATTAATGCAAATAAAATTTGCTATAATTACAACTTTAAGCTAACAAAATCCATAAAATAATTTTATTTAGCTTAAAGAAAATTTAAAAAAGGAAACAAAATTAAAGCTTTTAAAAATTTAATAATTTTATTTTTTTCATTCTCTTTTTTACTTTTAGGATATATGTTTTTTGAGTATAAAATAGATCAAAGTAATGAAAAAATAAAAAAATTTTTTGATTTTAATGCTGAACTTCTTTTAAATACCATAGAAGAAGAAAGGCTTAATGCCCTTGCACTATCTCTAATTCTTTCTCAAAATGATGATATAAAAAGTTGCTTAAAATATAAAAATAGACAAACCTGTGAAAAAAATCTAAAATTTTATATATCAATTTTACAAAATGTTCCTTTATATAAGGATATTTTAATTCACCTACACTCAGATGACTTAAAAAGCATAATTAGAAGCTGGGATGATCAAAAAAAAGGAGATGATTTAAAATATTTTAGACACACCATATATGAAACTAAACAAAATAAAACACCAACATCAGGAATAAAAATAGGAAAATGTGGAGTTTTTGTAAGAGGGGTTTCTCCTGTTTTCGCAGATAGTAATTTTTTAGGAAGCATTGAGGTTATGCTTGGCTTTAAGCATCTTTATAGTCTCTCAAAAAGACAAAAATATGATCTTTTAATCCTTATAAAGGATAACTATAAAATAGAATGTTTTAAAAAATCATATATAAAAATTCATGGTTTTAACATAATTGATAAAAATGATATAAATTTAAATATTTTACCTTTTTTAGACAAAATAGACTTTAAAAATCGAAATTTCATTAAATTTAAAAATGATTATTTTTACTCAAAAAAATTATATGATTTTAAAAATAATCATATTGGATATATCATAATGCACAAACATTCAAAATCAAAAATTAATGATATTTTTTAAATATTATCTAAAAGCTTTTCTTCATAGAGTGGAATCTTATAAGTAAAAATTGATCCTTTTTTAGGGATTGATTTAACATCATATAAAATATCATTTTTATTGCAAATTTTCATAACTATATTCAGCCCCAATCCGAATCCACCCTGTGATTGATTTTGTCTTGTATATCTTTGCCAAATAGTATCAACATCTTTTATTCCACATCCAAAATCCTCAATTATAAAAATGGCAAAACTATCATCACTTTTTAAATAAACATTTATTTTGCTAGTCTCATTTGAGTATTTGATAGCATTTGATAGGTTATTATCAATCAATCTTGTTGCTTCAATCTCACTTAAAAATACTTTTAAACTTGATGAAATTTCACTTATTATCTGTATCTTTTTATTATGGGCGATTGTACTTGAAAAACGAATTCTATTTTCTAAAAATTTAGAAAAATTTAAGACTTTTTTTGGAAATTTTATACGATCATTTTTTATAAAAAACTCAACATCTTCATAAGTTATTTTCATCTGTTTTAAAGCTGCTTTTATGCGATGTGTTTGTTTATTTCTAGTTTCTAAAATTTCTAAATTTATACTTGCAACACCAAGTGGAGTTTTAAGCTCATGCATAGCATCATTGAAAAATGTATTCATCATCTTTTTTTGCTCTAAATGTGGTTTTGTTATACTTACATAGACAAAATACATAACCAATGTACTAGCCATTATTGTTATTGTGAGCATAAAAAAAGCTAAAAAAATAATTCTTTTATAGTTAATTTCTTTGCTAATTATTAAAAAATAAAGTTCATCATCATAAAGAAAGAAATCTTTGTAAAATAAATTTTGTTTAAAATTCAGCTCATTAAAGTCAAAATTTGGCGGTAAAATAGTTAAATTTGAAAATACAATATTTAAATTTTTATCCAAAATTGCATATTTGTAAATCAAATTTGAACTAAAATTTATGGAGTTTATATCAGCTTTTACTTCGTTACTTTTTACCATTAAATCAAATAAATTATCTTTTTCAAGCTCTTTTTTTGCCAAATTTATAATTTGTAAACCTTGTAAAATAAACATAAAAGCAACTATAAAAGTGGCGATTAATGGTATTTTAATCGTTTTTAACATTTATTTTATATCCAAGCCCTCTTTTTGAAAGTATAAAACTTTTACTAGTTTTTTGGCGAATTTTCATAATATGCATTCTAATATCAACGCTTTCATAATCTTGCAAAATTTCATCTATCATCTCGCCAATACTCACAAAGCTATCTTTTTTCAAAATCAAATATTCTAAAATTTCATTTTCTTTTTGGCTTAAATTTATAATTTGATCTTTAAATTTAATATTTTTTGATGATGAGTTATAATAAAACTCATCATCTATTTTTATGATATTTTTATCATTTTTTAAATAGTATTTTCTCATAAGTTCATTTACTCTAAACTTAAGTTCAGCAATGTCAAATGGCTTTTTAAGATACTCATTACACCCCAAAGAATAGCCAATCTCCATATCATCAATATCTATTAAAGATGTCATTATCATAATAGGAGTATTTAAATTTAGGCTTTTTGCATATTTCATCACTTCGTGGCCTGAAATTTCAGGAACTTTAATGTCAAGTATCAAAAGATGATAAAAGTTATCTTTTATTTTATCACAAGCTTCTAAACCATTACTTGCCTCATCAACTTCATAGCCAAGACTTTCTAAATACTCAGCTATTGTTTTTCTATAACTATAATCATCCTCTAATAAAAGTATCTTCAAAAAAGTTCCTTTTAAAATATTTTAAATTCCCAAACAAACCTGTCCCGCATAAACAAAGAAATACCTCAAACAAACAACACCTGTTATTATGGCAAATGAATCAAGCACAATAAAAACTGGTCTATAAGCGTGATTTTTAAGTGCAGTCGAAGCTATAATAATTGGGGTTACAAGTCCTATTAGCACAACCCCGAACCAAAACAAAACTCCATAGGTTTGGTGAGTTAAAGCTTCTTTCGCAGAAACAGCACTATTTCCACCTTCAAAATAAAGTCCTAAAAATAAGATGATTAAAAGTGGTATTTCAAAAACAACTGCTCTTAAATCGATTTTTAAAAGGTATTTTATACTATCTTTGTTCAAATTTCCTTTAAAAAATAAAATACCAACTAAAACTGTTGTTGCAATCCCACTTGAAAAACCTGATAATAAAAATAAAATAGGCAAAACAGGAGTATTCCAAAGTGGTATTTTATATGCAGCACCAAGTAAAAATCCAGTATAAAGACCAACACAAAGTGCTAAAATAAAAATTAGATATTCTACATATTTTGCTAAATTAGAAAAAACTCTTATTAGTTTTGTAATTGGTCTTAAAAAAACTAAAAATTTAGACTTTTCTATCTCATTTTCAAAAATAATTACTGCAAATAAATAGCTAAGCGGTGTAAATATTAGTAGGCAAATTACACCTATACTCATAACAGAGGTTAAATTATATTTAATTAAAATCCAATAAAAACTAAGTGGCTTACTAAGCTCAGCTATTAATAGCAAAAGTCCAATAGTTATGGCAATAGGAGCAACTAATGCACCAGCTTTTACCATTGCATCCCAAATAGAGTTTGTATTATCACTATGCCAGTTCCACTTAACAAGAAGTGATATAATTATAGCTCCTGCACTAAGCCCTGCTAAGACTAAATATATTGCAATGTACCAACCCCAATGAATTTCACTATATTGAGTCATACTTCCCCACATATTATTCATAACGACCTCCTTTTTTATTCTCTATGAAGCCCAAATTTGGTTTTGTTCCATGATAAGCTTTAGGTATTTTTATAGCATTTTTAGAAGCTATTTTTCTAACTGGACTTTGTGGATCATTGATATCACCAAATATTAATGCATCTGTTGGACAGACACTAACACAAGCTGGATCCAAACCTCCACTAACTCTTGTTTCAAAACAAAAAGTACACTTATCAACTGCTTTTGTGATAGGATCTATAAACCTTGCATCATAAGGACAGGCTAAAATACAATATTTACAACCTATACAGGTTCTTTTATCTACCATAGTTATACCATTATCTAATTTAAAACTAGCTCCTGTTGGACAAACATCAACACAAGGGCTATTATCACACATAACACAACTATGTCTTGTAAAATCCATCTTTAAATATGGAAACTCACCTTTTAATTTTGCATGAACTTGAAGTCTATAAACACCATCTGGAACTTCATTTTCATTTCTGCAAGCAATTGAACATGCCTGACATCCAATACATAAATTTTCATCATGAATCATTGCATATTTTTTCATATTTTATCCTTTAAGCCTTACTTATTTCAACACCAACATTTGTTACCATTGTCCCACAAACCGCGCCAGAAGCAGGGTTTAATAACTTACTTTGATTTAGTCCATCACCAAAAGTTCTTTTAAGCCCACCACTAATATGCCCAAATCCATGATATACAAATAATGTATCTTCTCTAATACCCTCTGTCACCATAACGTTTGCATAAGCACTTGCAAATTTGCTTTTTACTAAAACTCTATCTCCTGTTTTTAGTCCTCTTTTTTTGGCTGCCTTTGGATGTATCCAAATAGGTGATTGGCTCATCATATCGTTTAATACTTTTATGTTTTGCGTATGTGCATTTGTATGAATTGGAGTTTTTCCGCTAGTTAAGCAAAGCTCAAACCCATCATAAGTATCCATATTATTTATATTTAAACAGCCTTCACCTGGAAGCATCTTTTCAACTTCCTCGCAAAATAGCTCTATTTTTCCGCTTGGAGTTTTAAACTTCATCTTAGAGCTCATAAACCCATCTTCATCGACAAATTTAGCAGCTTCTGGATATTTGCTAACAAATTGACTAACTGATTTTTTATCCATATAATAAAGTCTTGGTGCATCAAATTTAACATAACCATCTTTTATCAAATCTGCTAGAAGCTTATGATTTCCCTTTACTTGTTTCATTCTAAGCTCATCAATATCCTCCCACTCATAGTTTTGGTCAATATTCATACGCCTTGCAAGTTCTCTAAAAATTTCAAAGCCATTTTTTGTATCGCCAATTGGTTCAATTGCTTTATTTCTAAGTGCATAAGCAACTCCTGTGCCACTTTTATCTTGAATACTCTCATCTCTTTCTAGATATGTACTTTCAGGCAAAATAACATCAGCAAAATAGCTAAAATCGTTCATATAAATATCAACTGAAAGTATAAAATCAAGTTTTTTTATCGCTTCAATAGTTTTTTCCTCACCAGCAACATTCATTAAATGATTAAATCTCGTATTTACCCAACCTTTTACAGGATAAGGTTTTTCACTTAATATCGCAGGTGCTATCTCCATTAAAATTCCATGTTTTCTTGGGATAAAAAAGTACCTACCCTCTTCTCCGGCACCATCAATCCTTGGATCTTTTGGAACTTTAAAATTTTTATTTAAATTTGCTAAAGTTGGATAAATTTCGCTTCCGCAAAGCTCATTATAAGTATTTGCTTTTTTAGCAAATCCAATACCGCCTTTTTTTTCAAAATTTCCCATCAAGGCATTTGCTATTGCAATTGCTCTTGTTCTTTGATACTCAGCTCTTGTAGTTGTTGTTTTATGTCCCCAATCAATTACAACTGCTGGAGCCGCAGCCCAAATTTCATTTGCAATTCTCTCTACACTTGAGGCTTTAATACCAGTTAGATTTTCTTGCCACTGTGGGGTTGCATCTTTTACAGCCTCTTTTAAATTTTCAAGTCCAACTGTATATTTTTCAACAAATTCTTTATCATATTTTCCATCTCTTAGCCAAATATGAATTAAACTCATAACAAAAGCTAAATCTGTTCCTGGTCTTACTGGTAGCCACTCATCTGCTTTTGCTGCAACCACGCTAAATCTTGGTTCCAAAACTAAAAGTTTTGTATCTTCTCTAGCTGCATTTTTTGCAAGTGCTTTTGTATTTGAAATAACAATGCCTTCAAATAAGTTGTGACCGAAATTGACTATATATTTTGCATTTTTATAATCAATTTTTGGAGTAAAGCCATAAGTATGAGGAACAGCTATTTTTTCAATTATTGGACAACAGGACCAATGAGAAAAAATATTTGGACTTCCGTAACTACAGGCGAAATTTGCCATTTCTGTGTGAGAAGTTCCACTTTTTGATGTAAAAACAACCGACTTAGCACCATATTTTTCTTTTAGCTCATTTAGCTTTTTAACACAATATTCATACGCCTCTTCCCAGGTTGCTTCTCTAAATTTTCCGCTTCCTCTTTCTCCATCCCTTATTAAAGGTTTTACTAATCTTTCCTTATCATAAAGCTGATTAATTCCTGCTCCGCCTCTTGCACAAACGGATGTTTTATTGGCTGGAAATTTTGGATTTCCACTTATAAAATCACACTTTCCATCTCTAACTCTAACCTCGATTTGACATCTTGATGAACACATTTCACAAATGCTTCCTACTTTTTTGCTAGCTCCACCAACAACATCTGTTATGCCAGCATTTAGCTTTAAAGATGCCAAAGTCCCAACAGCAAAACTTGTTTTTAAAAAGTCTCGCCTTTTAAAATCACTTTCAAATTTGCTCATGACATTCCTTTTTTTAAAAAATACTTAATATCACTAAGATAATATAATTTTTCTGTAAAATTAATGTAAAAATGATATTTGAAGTTGTGTTGATTATTTGTTAAAAAAGTGTATAATCATATATAAATTCAAAATAAAGGAGTTTTTATGAGAGAATTAACTATTTTTATAGGCTCTGCTAAGTCTGCTTTAAGTCAAATAGAAAAATTAAAAGATGAAGTTTTAGAGCTTTTTGCTTTAATTAAGCAAGATGGTAAAGATGATATCTACTATAAATACAGCATAAAAGATGGTGAGTTTTTAAAATATAATTTTAAATCATTTGATGAATTAAGTGATGAAATTTCTTATATAAAAGGTCCTATTTTATTTATAGAAACCATAAAAGATGACAACACTTCAATTGATGCTTTTTTAAAACAAAATCAAAAAATATATATGCTTGAATATCTCGAACAGCTTGAAAATAATAATGAAAGCCTAAGCAAAGATGCACTAAAAGAGATAGAAAAATCGCTTAAAAAATATGAAGAAATGGCTGAAGTTATAGAAAAAGAAATTAAACATTTAAATTTATTTTTAAATTATAAAGAGTTTTTTGATGATAAAAAAGAAAATCTTATGTATGAAATCAAAAAAACAAACTTTAACTCATTAAAAGATAAAATAATGCTATTTTTTAAAGGAATAAAAGGTGGAAAAAATAGGAAAAATTATAAAGCATTGATAACAAATCAAGACTTGCAAAAAGAGTGCTGTAATAGTAAAGAATGCTGCGATAATAAAGATGAAATTAAAGAGTGTGATAGTGACAAAGATTTAAAGAAATAAATAAAAAACTTAAACCCATAATTTATCATTAAAATATGGGTTTATTTATATGAAATTTTAAGAAAACACTGAGAGATATCTCTCTCCTGTATCACATAAGATAGTAACGATTGTTTTGTCTTTATTTTCATCTCTTTTAGCTAGCAAATTTGCAGCAAAAACATTTGCTCCGCTTGAAATTCCAACTAGTAACCCCTCTTTTGTGGCTAAATCCTTAGTCGCATTAAAAGCATCTTCATCACTAATATCTAAAAACTCATCAATTACGCCTTTATCTAAGTTTTTAGGCACAAAATTTGCACCAATTCCTTGAATTTTGTGACTTCCTGCCTCTTTTTTTGTAAGAAGTGGTGATGAGAATGGCTCAACGGCTACAACTTTAATATTAGGATTATAATTTTTTAAAGCTTTTCCTACGCCACTTACAGTTCCACCTGTTCCAAAACCAGCTACAAAAATATCAACTTTTCCATCAGTATCTTTTAAAATTTCCATTGCGGTAGTAAGTTCGTGGATTTTTGGATTTGCTGGATTGTCAAACTGGCTTGGGATAAATGAATTTGTAGTTTTGCTGGCTATATTTTTACTCTCTTCAACAGCTCCTTTCATACCAAGAGAAGGATCTGTCAAAACAAGCTTAGCTCCATATATTTTTAAAAGTTTTTGCCTTTCTATGCTCATAGAACTTGGCATAGTTAAAATAAGTTTAAGCCCATAATAAGCACATACCATAGCAAGCCCAACACCAGTATTTCCACTAGTTGGCTCGATAATAGTAGTGTTTTTATCAATTTTGCCTTTTTTTATAGCATCATCTATCATAGAAAAAGCAATTCTGTCTTTTATGCTATGGCTTGGGTTTAAAAACTCCGCTTTTGCTAAAATTTCAGCATTTTTTGAAAAACTATTAATTCTTACAAGTGGGGTATTCCCGATTAAATTTATAACGCTAGAAGCTACTTTCATATGTGTCCTTTTTCTAGATAGTAAAATTTAAATTTTTTAACTATCTTCTGTTATTTTTATGATATCGCTTATGGATGAACTAAATACTTCTTCAAGTTTTTTATCACCATTTTTAAAAAATTGCTGTAGTATTTCATCCTTAACGTCTAAATTTGTCATCTTAAAATCTTTTTCTAATGTATAAAAAACATCATAAAAACTTATCTTCTCGGCTGGTTTTCTTAAAAAATATCCACCGTTTTTACCTTTTTTACTAGAAATTATCTTTGAATTTCTTAAATCATTCAAAATTTGCTCTAAATATCCTTTTGAAACCCCTGTTTTATCAGATATATCTTTTATGGAAATTGGTGCAAATTTGCTAGCATTAGCTATTTGAGCAATAGCCATAAGCCCATAAACTCCTTTAGTTGTCAAAATTGGCATTATTCTAATCCCTTCTTTAAGTCATCTATTAAATCATCTGCATTTTCAAGACCTATACTAAGTCTAATAAGCCCATCTTTTATACCGGCTTTTTCAAGCTCATCTTTACTTAGTTGAGAGTGCGTTGTAGAAGCTGGGTGAGTTATGATTGATTTACTATCTCCGATGTTTACAACAACTGAGAAAAGCTTAACTTTATCTGAAATTTCTCTTGCTTTTTCGTAGCTTTCAACCTCAAAAGCTAAAAGCCCGCTAGCCATTCCATCTTTAAATTTTGATTTTATAATACTGTTTGAGCTTGAACTACTAAGTCCTGGATAATTTACACTTTTTACCAAAGGGTGATTTTCCAAAAACTGAGCTACTTTTAAGGCACTTTGTGAGTGTTTCGCAACTCTTAAGTCTAATGTTTCAAGTCCTTGAATAAGCTGAAAAGCATTAAATGGAGATAGAGCAAAACCAAAATCTCTCATCAAGCCAAATCTAGCTCTTAAGATAAATATATCAAAACTATCAACTAAATCAGCATAAACAAGCCCGTGATAACTCTCATCAGGTTCGTTAAAGTGTTGATATCTTGGATTGTCTTTTAAAAATTTATTTAAATTCTTATTGGCTATGACAACTCCACCCAAGCTCAAACCTTGACCGCTTATATATTTACTAGCACTATGAATTACAACACTAACTCCATCTTTTAAAGGGTTGTAAAGCGTAGGTGTTGCAACTGTATTATCAGCAATTGTTGCAACTTTAAATTTATTTGCGATTTTTACTATCTCATCAACTTTTGCAACTGAAATTTGAGGGTTTGACAGAGTTTCAAAAAGTATAGCTTTTGTATTATCATCTATCAAATTTTCTAAATTTTCAGGATTTTCGGGATCGAAAATCTTAGTTTTTATACCAAATCTTTTAAGACTATAAGCAATTAAAGTCGTGCTTCCGCCATAAACTTTATCTGAAAGTATGACATTATCGCCATTTGCAGCTAAATTTGCAATCGACATAAAAGTTGCAGCTTGTCCACTTGAAGTAGCGATAGCATCACTTCCTTCTTCTAATGCACAAATTCTTTTTTCAAAAACTTCGGTTGTTGGGTTTGTAAGTCTTGTATAAATAGGTCCAATGTCTTTTAATGCAAATCTATCAGCCGCCATTTTGGCACTTCCAAAATCATAAGCTGTATTAAAATAAATTGGAACTGCCATAGTCCCATAGCCTAGTTTTGAGTCATATCCAAAGTGGGTCGCAATAGTATCTTTTTGCATAGTCATTCCTTGTTATTAAAAATGCTTCGAAATTATATTACAAAGTATATAAGAAGTCAATATTATTAATATATAAAAATCAATATTATTTAAAATATCTTTATAATAAATAACTAAATATATTTGCAAAAATAACCAATTATTTATTGTAATAAATTTCAAATATTTCTAATAATAGCATAATTTTATATATTTAAAAAATAATAAAATTTAAGCCAAATTTAAACAAAAAAGTTATAGAATATCAGCTTTGAAAGTCTCATTAGCTCAGTTGGTAGAGCATCTGACTCTTAATCAGAGGGCCGCAGGTTCGAACCCCGCATGGGACACCAGCTTTTGAGCAAATTGTTGCTTTTAAATAAAATAATTTGTGGCCCTTTCGTCTAGCGGTTAGGACATCGGCCTCTCACGCCGGCAACACGAGTTCGATTCTCGTAAGGGTCACCATGCAATAAATATCTAATAAAATACAACTAAAAATCAACAACTTTAAATGCAGAAAATAACACAATTTAATGGCCATTTTAAGGACTATGTTTAAGTTTTTTTAAAGCTTACTTATAGACTTCGAAAAAGCTTATAAAATGCTTAATTTATGGCTTTGGAATGCAAAAGTATGACCTGAAAGTATGACTTTGAAAAATGGCCTTGCTTTTTTTATGCAAACATGCAAGAATCATCGTATAAGTAATTAAGAGGATTTAGACGATGAATAAATTATGCAATTCATACATTATACGCATGCCTTATAGCGATAAATTAGAATGCTTAGGTGATGGGATTTACGTAAAACAAGTAAAAAGGAAAGTCCCATATCTGAGCATTCTAACTACAGAAATAGAAAAAAAGCTAATCTATCGTAAAAAAATTGGTGGAAAACTAAAGCAGTGTGTGCTAGGGATTTATCCAACAATAAAAATAGAGGATGCAATCCGAAAATCGATTGAAATAGGTCAAGAGTGGCAAAATCAAGAAAACGCACCCAGATCATACACTTTTTCAGATCTTTTTATTGCGATGTTAAAGGAAAAAGGATACAACGTAAAACCAAATACAGTCGAAAACTATGAAAAACGTTTTCGAACAAAAGCATTTGATTCGCTACGAAATAAACCTATTGATCAAATAGAAGTATCTGATATCTGGAAAGTGTTGGATAGTTATTCAAATAAATATGAATCAAAGAAAAAGGTGCGAACCATAATATCGGAGGTATTCAAGTATGCTCAAAAAAGAGGCTTGGTTAAAGAAAACATAACACCAAATTTGTCTGAAATTTCAGGTAAAAAAGCAGAATATCATAGCTATCTAGACCCTCGATTTCCAGAATCTCTCATTTCGTATTTGAAATTTATCGAGACAATAGAAAAAGAAAACATTCGAACAGCCTTGCTATTGAATTTGCTTGTTCCGTTAAGGGCTGCTAATTTGTTGTTAATCTCGGCAGATAGGCTTGTTACGGTAGATGACATCCCATGCCTATACATTGAGGCTGAAAGAATGAAAGGTGGAAAAGCAGGTGAAATGTCAAACACCTACCCTATTTCAAGCGAAATTTATGATTTTATTGAAAAAATAGGCAAGATTAATTTTACGTCTTCAACAAACCTAAATCGATATATAAGAAAATTTAAACACGATAAAATCATAGGAGCAAAGCCCTATATGACTCTGCACTCAGCAAGATCCATTTTTGCCAGCCATGTTCAATTCTATGGGGGCGATATAGTTGGAAGTGAAAACCTTTTAAGTCATTCAGGTGTGGCTGGAGCTAGCTCTGTAGCAAAACATTATTATAGAAGTACTCCCTACAAAAGGGGTCATAAAGTAGCCGAGTGGTGGTTTTCGTATATAAAAGATATTTGCATAAAAAATAATATAAATTTGTTTGATATATTTGAAGGGGCTGACGATGATTAAGCCCCTCGCAATAATAAGTAATTATGGACATTATAATATAAGTTCACTTAATTTTAGCTTAATGTGGATAAAAAATGGTTTAAAAAATGGTTTAAGTTTCACGCACAAAAAAACTAAAAAAAATGAAAATAAAAAAAACTTTTTTAATGTGGTTACAGGGTGTGCAGGGTGGCAATCCCATTTTAAGGGCAAAGTGTGGTGTGCATTCAGGTTACATGCGGTTACATGCGGTTACAATCGAGTAAATGCCCTTATAATAGTATTTTCATACTTTAAGAAAACTTTGAAAGAAGGAGGAAAAAGTGTAAAATTTTGAATTTTGAGGCTAAAATAATAGCATAGTTAAATGGTATATGTTTTTAAGTTTCACGCTTAATTTTTTAAAATAAATATATAAAAAAGGAAATAAAATGAGTAAAAACGATAAATTACCTGAAAGTTTAATTAAAGATGGGGTGGCAGCCTTAAAAACCACCCCTAAAAACAACACTGATATTGTATCGAAAATAACTGAAATAGACCTAAATTTACCGATTGTATCGGCAAAATTTGGATATTTTTTTGACAATTCTATTTCAAAGTTTGTTCAATATGATAATGTTAAAAACAGTGTTAGTGCTGTTGACTTTGTTCAAATAATGAGAGATATATCATCTGATTCTGAAATGAAATCCAAACTTGTTGAATTCGACCCAAAAACAGAGCGATATGTGCTAGTTTCTAGATCAAAAATACGAGAGGATAAGCAATATATAGGGTCAGCAAGATTCATATTTGACCCATTTTCAGATGAAAAAATTAAATTTAATCAAAATGAATATATAGTAAATTTATATGAAAAATCAGACTTCTATAAAAAATACGAATCAAAAAGTATAAAAAAGCTAGATAAACACCCAAATATAGACCTTTTGCTTGGAAATTTGTTCCCAGGAAAAGATGACCTTGAATATTTTTTAAACTGGTTTGCATATATCTTACAGCGAAGGCAAAAAACAGGTACAGCAATTTTAGTGTATGGAATTCAAGGCACAGGGAAGGGGGTACTTTTTGAGGAGATCATCAGATATGCCTTTGGAATTAAAAACACTATGACGCTTTATCAGCAAAACCTTGATAGCAAATTCACCCCACGAGGCATTGAAAACACGCTATTTTGTTGTTGTAACGAGGTTAAAGTGGACCATAGAAAAGATGGAAATTCGAGTTCAGAACGTCTGAAAAGCTGGATCACAGACCCATTCTATTCAATCGAACAAAAATACCAAGATTGCAGGGATGCAAAAAATTACACAAATTTTATATTTTTCTCAAATTCTGAAACTCCACTTCAAATTCAGCAAACAGACAGGCGATTTAGCGTTTTCCAATCGTCGGACATCAGCCTGAAAGAGAGATGTGAAAGCGATGAAATGACCACAGCAGAGTTGGTTGAAAAAATACATGTTGAGCGAGATAGTTTTTTACAGGGAATAATGGAGTTAGAAGTAGATGAGGAAAAAGCTAAGCGTTGTAAGGAAAGTGTCCAAAAAAGGGCAATCCAAAAAGCCACAACCTCGAAATTAGAAAATTTAATATCAGACCTTAAAAACTTAGTAAATCCTAATACAACTTCCACTTTTCAAAGTGATTTCATTGAAATAGCGAACCTAATTATTGAGAATAATTATGATGAAGAAAGACCTTCAAAAGAGTACATTGCACTCTGGAATCTGGCAAATAAAATAGGATTTGATGTAAAGGATGCACCAATAACAGAAATAGCAGAATCTTTGACTAAAACTATCACAAATGATATATATGATCATCAAGGAATTCGAGCCTCTATTTTGCCTTTTCTTTATCAGGTTTTTGTAAGATCTGATGAAACCTCGCAAACTATTTTTGTCAATTTAGGGAAATTTTTTGATGCTGCAATAACTGTTCGAGAAGGTGAAAAAAATTTAAAAATGAGAAAATTTTTAAATTTTAGCTTGAAGGTTTTGCCGTTTTAATTTCAAAAAAATAGGAGAATTTTTTTCTCCTATTTTATCTGTTTTTCATTTACTTTCATTTATCTTTTATTTACTATATTTTCTTAAAAAAAGAGAGATGGATCTGCTGAATTTCATAATGACTGGAAGTCACATCCAATATCAAACCATATTAGAATTCATCACTAGGCGTTAGAATATTTATCTTAATTCTAACTTAAAATATGATATCATATATCTGACATCATAAATCATCTCATCATAAAAGAAAAAAGAAAGCTTATTTTTTATAGCCCTCGGCAGAGCATATTGGCGTTTCTAACGCCTAATATGTCTATTAGTCTTTAAATTTTATTTGGTAGCAAAAATAAGCTTTATCTCATTCATCATGTCGCTATTATTTTTATTTATCATAAATAATATATCATAAATAATATATCATATATCATAGATAATAAATATTATTTCATAAATAATATATCATAAATCATAAATAATATATATTATATAATATATCATAAATCATAAATAATATATATTATTAATTTTAGCTTAATATTTTCATTTACTTTTTTATCTACTTTATAGCCTATGTAGGCGTTATACTAAATTCTATAAGTTATATCTTGATAGCTATTATTAAAAATGGTGTGAAATTCTACCCTCGGAGAGGGATATATTTTGAGTTTAGTTCTCAAAATATATCCAAAAAAGTATCATCATCTTTTTTATCTTTTTGAGTTTTGTTCTCAATTTCTAGCTGTTCATTTTCAATTTTTTGATAGAATTCTTTGACGATTGAATCTACCTTGATCGCTTTTATTCCTGCGGCACAATATAGGTGCTTTACACTTCTAGCTCTCGAAACTGCCGTGTAGAGTTGCCCTGACTCGAAAAATCCACCTGTGCCTGAACCTATCCAGACCCTGTCTATACTTGAACCCTGAGATTTGTGGACTGTGATCGCGTATGCTGGGCTTATTGGATACTGCTTGAAAATGAAAGTAGCAATTACGTTGTCGCTTTCATCTCTAATGTTTAAATTTGGACCTGCCTCTACCTTTTCAATTAAAATTTCATCTCCATCGTCCTTAATACACACTAGGTTTCCATTCTTGGCTATTTCTCTAATTGTTGCATGAGTTCCGTTTACATATCCTTCTTTTGGTTTATTCACGCGCGTCATCACCCTCATACCTTCAAAAAGCTCCATATCAGAGTATTCAAGTTTCTTTTTATGTTTTTTTATAGCCTCTTCAAAGCTGTCTATAGCACTGCCGTTTTTTTGAATGTCAGCACAACAATACTTCACCCATTTTGCATCCTTTTTAAACTTTTCTATCATTCTTTCGTTGTATTTATTTACTTCCCTATTTTTGGTGAATAAGTGCGTAAAAGTGCTTTCATCGCCTCTAGGCTTTATATTTACAGTGCGAAAAAATTTGTCAACGCTTTTATCTATGTCGCCCCATTCATCTTTGACCCTTCCATCTCTTATTTTCATTTGAACTTCTGAAAATTCTAAATCGTCAGTTCTCTGAATTTTTGTCAACTCTAAGCACTCAAACTCCCTAAATTTAGGGGATAAGAAACAATAATCTCTTTGAATTTCCCCTTCTTCTGGGACTGGAGGCAACTGATAAAAATCCCCAGAGAGTATTATTTTCCCACAATATCCTATTTTTTCTATTTTGCTCAGAATTCTTTCAAAAATCTCAGAAGATAGCATTGAAATTTCGTCCACCACAATTACTTTTGTCCCACCCAGCAATCGACGTAGGTATGAATTTGCTATCTGCCATATTTCCTCTGCTTTTTCAGGGTCATTTTTGCACCTTTTAAGATGTGTTTCAAAAAAATCAGCTCTTTCAAATTCAGAAATATCATCTACGCCAGACACATCTTGTTCCCAAAATTCATCACAGATTAGGCGATTTGCACTTCCTCTTTGCCATTTTTCGAAATTTTCATTTTCCTCTGGTGTTAATTTATATGCTTTTTTTAGAAAATTTTCAATGACAGCCCAATATTCTTCCTGTTCTGTTTTTGTGTAGTCAATCATGAATGCTGAATATACGGTCTTTCCACCTATTATTTCTGCTGCTTTCCAGGTTGAAGCCGTTCGCAGTACTTCTTTTTCATCATATTTTGTGCAAAATTGATTTACAGAATATGACTTCCCAGTCCCACCAGCTCCAGTAATGAACACTCTGTTATTTTTCTCAAAAAATTCAATGGGGTCAACATCTTTCATATTATTTTCCACCTCGCTTTGACTTAAAATTCTCAATTATCTCACTTTTTTTATAGCCCAATTCTTTAAAACTCACATTGCGATTAAACACTGTAAACCCCATTCCATCGAGTTTTACAGGGCTTATCGTTACCTCTTTTCCTGCCTTGTCTTTACCTTTTCTTTTACCCAAACCTAATTCCTGACACAAAAAATCATTAAAGGTTTTGTCATTTTTCACATCAGGATTTTTTAGAGCTTTTTCAACTGCTGATTTTATTTTTTCATAATTTAATGTTAAATAATCTAACCCATATCCTCGTAGCAAAACATCACCCAAATCACGCCAACTAGCACATTTGAGTTGTTTTTTCAAATATTGCGCAGGGGTATAACTTACCCTTTTTCCTTCCGAATCGTTCATGTTCACGACGGCATTATCATTTTCACACCTGATATAAGCAATATCTTTCCCTCTCCAAGTTCCTCCAGCGTCCTTCTTTAGGTGTGGTTCAAATCTTGAAATTAAATACTCAATGTCATAATCGTTGTTTAATTTTTCAAAATCAAGTAAAATTAAAGCATCTGAAACTCCCATAGGTTGGTTATTTACTTTGATTTGACTTGGTTGAATTAGATGACTTCCAGTCATCTGAATATCAGCTGTTACTCTCTTTTCTTTCTCTTTTTCTTTCTGTTCTCTATAAAATTCCAAATATTCAACTATTTTGCCTGAATCTAAAATGCCTTTATTGCTCCCAAAATAAAGGCTTTGCTTGTGTTTTGATGATTGCGAAGTGTAAAACATTTGACCATAGTTTAAGGCATTTTTATCATATTTTCCATAGATTTCATCGTTTTTTAAAATTTCCAAAATATGCCCTGAAATAGCCCTATATTCGTCATTTGTGAGTTTTTCAAATATAGGTGCCGATATTGGAATAACAAGTCTGAATTTATTTTCTCCTTGTGGGTTATGTCTTGAAGTGGTCGATATTAAGCTCTTAAAATTTTGAGTTTCAAGAAAATCGCTTACATCTTGTAATAAAATATCGTGGTCAAAGTCAAAAACTAGAAAATTCAAAGAACTTATATTCTCTCTTTTTCTATAACCATTTGAAAAGGTAACATTTGAATAACTGGCTATTTTAGAGCATTCGCACATATTTGCTATTCTAGTCCATTCTACATTTTCAGCCTCAACCCAGCCAGTTAGTCCTCGATATTCTATTTTATTTTCTTTTCGAGAAATTTCGCTCATATCTTGGCAATATGAAGTATTCAAAAACACCTCACAATCGAGTTTTGGAGGCGTAATAAAATAGTCAATATTGTCAAATTTGGACATTTTTAGGGATGGTTTTTTCATCCCACCAATTTCATCATCTCTTAAAATTTCCATTTTAACTCCCTTTAGAACCCCATTACATCGACTTTTATGTCAACTTTTTCAACTTCTTTTTCAATGTTTTCCAATTCCTCTTTAAATTTCTCAAAGCCAAAAATATTGTATTTTCCACTCAACATTAGCTCTCTATTTACGCCATCTCCACTTGCACCAAATAGCCTATTTATGCTACTTCTGTAACTTTTTGAGCTTTTTTTCTCAACGAATTCTCTCAGCATTTCCTCTTTTTCTTGGCTTGTGAGCTTTCTTGTTTGCTTTACTTCTTTTTTAGGTTCCTCTATTGCTTTATCTTGGATAGTTGTTTGATGCTGAATTTCAGATGTCGGAGACATATTCATCTTTGTGTTTTCTTTGACTTTTGTTACCTCTATTCCTGTTGGTAGGTTTAATTTCTGACCTGCATAGATTAGATTTTTGTCCTTAATTTGGGGGTTTTCTTGCATTATAGCGTCTATTGAAGTATTGAATTTTCGCGCTATATAGGTTAAATTTTCACCACGCTGGATAGTATATTCAGCCTTTTTAGGATATACCTTATTTTTTAAATTTTCAATAGCTTTTTTGTCGCTTTCACTTGCATTTGTCTTTGAAAATTCATCACATAGCCGATTGAAATTATGTTCTGAAATGATTGATTTAAGGTTGTTCTCGGTTATTTTCTCATCCTTAATTTTGTATGGTCTTGTATTAATCCCTGCGTTCTCAAATATGTGGTCATAGTCTATTTTAGGCTCATCGGCAGGTTTTACTTTTTCTATGATAATTGGTTCCTCTCTTGGCGAATTCAGGTTCATCGCCCCTTGTACTACATTTTCTCTTGTATCATCTATGTTTAAGTTTAAATTTTTTAGCTCATCCATATCCTGTTGTTCTTCCACAATTAAATTGGCATATTTTAGGTTTTCATCTCTCATTATATAGTTGATATTTTCGATGAAATTATTTGAATTTTGATGTTTTATCCCACTTCCAAAAAACTCATATACAGGCTTAATTTGGCTGTTTTCAGCCACTTTTGCCTGATTTTCAGGGGTGAAAGATTTTTGATAAACAGAGATATAGTGTGATTTTACAAGCGTCTCAAGTGCTTTTTCTTGGTCTTTTGGGGCTATTTTATCCATTTTCATGAATATCCATTCGTTCAATTCAGGATTTTCTTTTATTCGCTTTAAATCACCTTGCACTAAGGTGTCGATTATGCCCTGTGTATCGCCGATTTGCTCGAACTTAAATTCACTTGCTTTTTGGAAATTCCATGAAAATGGGTTGATCTGATTTCTTTTTGCTTTCTCATTTCTATATTCATCGCCTATCTTTTGCCTGATTGCATAAACATCATCAACGCCCCCAAAATAAGAGCCTAGACTATCAAATTCTTTGAAACCTAGTCGATTTAAAAGAACACTTGATATCAAACCTCTTTCTTCTCTTTCATTTCTTGAAACATCATGAATTAGTCTCAATTCATCACTTGAGATATAGGCATCTCCAACACCCCTATAATTCGCTACTGTGGCTCGTATTTTTGGGTCTAGTTTAGACCAACCCTGGCTAAATTTTTCATAGTTAAAATTTATTTTTTTCATTTTATATTCCTTTGTTTGTTAAATTATTTTGTTGTAATTTTTCTTCTAGTTTTTTATTAAAATCATCAAATTGATATTGAAGATTTTCAAAAAATTCATCTGTCAAACTGCCTGTACGAGCTGAGTCTTCAAAAAATTTTCTACTTTTTTTAACCATATTTAGAGTTTCTTCATCATTTTTAACTTGCTGTTCATATCCATAAAATATCGCTTTCACGTTATTTGATAGCATTTCTCTGGATTTTGCGAGAGTAGAATACTCCGTATTTTGAAGTTCAGCTCTACAACTTTCTATCTCATTTTCAGCATATTTTTTTGCTTTAAAAGCTCTCCAATCAAGCCTTTTAGAGCCTGGTACACCACGCTCCATATTTAGAATTTCTGATGTCATACTTTGGAGCTTTTTCAAATCACTCGAGCCCATCGAATAGCCACTGCGTCGCCATTTGCTAGGGTCCCGTAAGGTGCAGAATGTCATGTGACAATGGTAGTTTCGTATAGGTTTAAATTCATTTACATCGTGAACATCAAAGAATTTTTTTCCTGTTTTTCTCGCTTTTTGTAATCTGCCATTTTGATATCCACCACCCTCTAATTCCCACGCCACGCCATTTTCATCTATCTCGAAATCAATCTGAGGTGTGAAAATTTTTCCATCTTGAATTCTTTTCAAAACCCCCTCATCCTTGTGCACTGAAAATGATAATGGCTCATAGCCAAACTCGAAATATACAGCATTCCCAAGCTCTATCAACTGATCTAGAGTGGTCGTCTGATCACAATTCACAATGGCTTCACGAATGTTGTTTGTTATCAAGGGTTTTTTACCTTTTTTTCCCTCGCAATATTCTTGAAATTTTGAATCAAACACTTCCTGAGCATATTTGACAGATGAATCCCCCCAATATTCATTATTTTCTTGAAACTCAACTGGCAAAAGATGTGGTACATAGGCTTTTCTTTCATTGTGTGCTTGCGTTTTTTTCCAATTGCTTTCACTTGGAGAACCAAAATAGAAGCAAGCTTTTCTTTTTTCCATCTTTTTTACCTTTCTAATAATACTAAGTATTATTTATATTTAATTTTCTAATAAAAATATAGCATGATTCATTACAAAAAATCAAGGGTATTTTTTAATATTTTTTTTAATCATTTTTTAAGGTAATTTATATTATAATATTCCCATACATAGGACATTTAGAACACTTAATATTACTTTTTTATTTACTAAAAATCTTGAATATAGCCTATATAGGCTTTATGATTTATTCTAGTATTATTTTTTATAGTTTTTTATGTTTTTAAAATAATACTGAACTTTTTTAAAAAATAAAAAAACAACAGGGTCAAATTTATAAAGTAAATGAATAGTTAATGATTTTAAGAGCTTTTTTAGTTTTTTAGCAGAATTCATCATTTTTATGTCAAATTTACACTATTTTTAAGTTTAGTTTAAGAGTTTATTAAAATAATAGAGAATTTTCTAACGCCTATTACCTATATGTATTCTTTTATGTATTTTTTCTTTCCTTGCTACTCTTCTCTTATCTGCCCTATCCCAGTCCCAGTTAAGGAATTTTTGTTTTATGCTACGATATTCGCCCTTTGTAAAATGGTTAATATCATTACATATCTCTTCAATAGATAACTCTAATCTATAAGCGGCACTGCTTTTATGATAAGATGTTCCAATCTTATCTGCTATATGATTTTGAAATATCTCATATATGAAAGGTTTTCCACCACACTGCTCTATTTTTTCTATCGTTTTATCAGATAAAACAATATCTTGTCTGCCGCACTCATTTAGTGTCAAGCCATATGTATTGACATAGGTTTCAATTGTATCATCTGAATATATTTCATACACTTCCATATCTTATTTCCTAAATATTTTATTAATTATATCATTATTTTTTATCACTTATCTTTTGGTGTTCTTATAAGCCTTCCAATAGTAACGCCTATATACCTAATTAACTCATCTGCTTTGGAAGTGATGGGATAATAGGCTGCCGCCTATTGAGGGAAATTCAGCAATCATCCCAACTCTTTAAAAAATGATGAGTTGTAGCTGATATTCATTTCCAACGGAGTTGGGATAATCTCGGCAAAATCCATATAGAAGTAACAAAAGAGTATCACTTTTATATATATATCTAATTTGCACACCCATGTAACCTGAATGTAACCTGAATGTAACCGAGCAAATGCCCTTAAAATGGGATTGCCACCCTGCACACCCTACTTTATATAAAAAAACCATATTATGATATTAAAAAAAGCAAATGCCCTAAAATAGGGGAGTTTAAAAAAAGCAAAATAAAAAAAAGTAAAAAGTTGTAAAAAAAATGGCTTAAGGTTTCAATTTTCTCAATAAACATGGTATAATACTCCAATAAAAGAATGATGATTTAGCATTTTAGCTTAAAAATAGCTTAAATTTGTGCTATTTTTTGCTAGTCATACCAGCTTAAGGTATGACCTGTTTTTTATATTGCTTGATTTTAGGGTGTTTGTGTGGTGCTTTTGCTGTCCGTAAGGGTCACCAAGATACTATTTAGATATTATCCTAAAATATGTATAAAATATTTTTGATTATTTTTAACCTGTAAAAAAATATTATATAAAACTATTTGTTAATTTTTATATTTATCTATAAAAATATAAAATTCTTATAGATAAATATGTTAAGAAAGTATTTGATTAATTGCGATGATTAAAATAGCAATTGGAGCTACAAATTTAAGCATAAAATACCAAATTTCAAAAATAATTTCTTTTTTCATAAAAGGCATAAAAAATCCTTTTACTTTTTCTTTTGGTATGACAAATCCAACAAAAATAGCACTTAAAATAGCTCCAACAGGAAGTCCAACATTTGAACTTGCAAAATCTAAAATATCAAAAAAGCTTTTTCCGCCAAAATTTAATGCTTGGCTAAAATTTAAATTCAGCGACATTATACAAAGTGAACCTAAGATAAAAACAAAACAACCTAGATAACAAAGTGCTTTTTTACGGCTAAATTTATACTCATTTATAAGATAAAAAGTAAATGGTTCTATCATAGAAATCGCCGAAGTAATACCTGCAAAAAATAGGCTTAAAAAAAACAAAAAAGATAAAATATTTCCAACTATCCCAAGCTTTGCAAAAAGCGTAATAAGTGAGAAAAATACAAGGCCAACACCTTGTTGGGTTGGGTCACCACTGTATTCAAAAACAAAGGTAAAAACTATAAGTCCCATCATTAATCCAATTGCAATGTTTATTAAAACTATGTAAAATGAACTTGTTACTGGATTTACATTATCACCTAAGGATGCTGCATACGTTAATATACACCCAACTCCTAGACAAAGTGTGAAAAATGAAAGACCCAAAGCTGTTAAAAGCGAATCAACACTTAGCTTTGAAAAATCGGCATAAAATAAAAACTTAAATGCTTCTTTGAAACCATCAAAACTAACCGAATATAAAAGCATCAAAACTAGCAAAATAAAAAGCGTTGGCATAGCATAGACATTTAATTTTTCAATGCCACTTTTTACTCCTTTTGAAACAACTAAAATAGTTAAGATAAAAGCTATGAAAAAGAAAAATATACTTCCTAAAAGATCACTTCCAACAAATCCCTCAAACATGGCTCTTGCACTATCGATATCTTTTGGCAAAGCAAAAAGTGAAATAAAAATATATCTTATAACCCAGCCCAAAATTACCAAATAAAAAGATAAAACTAAAATTCCACTTACCATAGTAAAACCTGCAAATTTCCATTTTTCTTTATTGTTTGGAGCTAATGTTTTATAGGCATTTACTGGATCTTTTTTACTTGATTTACCCATATAAATTTCGGCTAAAAATATGGCAAATCCAATAGTTATGGTAATTAGCAAATATAAAAGCACAAAGGCAAATCCGCCATTCATACCAACTAAAGTTGGGAATTTCCAAGCATTGCCAAGCCCAACGGCACCACCAACAACTGACAAAATAAAACCGATTTTACTAAATTCTTCTCTCATAAAAATCTCTTTTTAGCTAAAAAATAGTTGATTTACCATGATTATAACAACAGCAACTGGAGCAATAAATCTTAAGAGAAAATACCAAATTAAAAATAATTTTCTTCCCATATAAAGTCCAAACAAAGCATAAAGGCTTTGTTTTTTCATAACAAATCCAACAAAAATAGCTACGATTATGCCAGTTGTTGGCATCATTAAATTTGAAGTTAAATAATCTAAACAATCAAAAAATGACTTGCCAAAGAATGTTAAGTTGTTAGAAGTTACGTTTTGATAAGATAAAATACAAAGTATTCCCATGATATAAACAAACACAAAGATAAATTTTAAAGCTTTTTTGCGACTAAATTTATAGTTATTTATAAGAAATAAAGCTGATGGTTCTATCATAGAAACAGCACTTGTTAAAGCAGCAAATAAAAGCGAGATAAAAAACATAGCAGCAAATAAATTCCCAATAAAGCCGAGCTTTGAAAAAAGAGTAATTAAAGATATAAATACAAGACCAGGACCTTCTTGAGCTGGATTTCCACCGTATTCAAATATAAAGGTAAAGACAATTAAGCCCATCATAATGCCAATTAAAATATTTATAAAAACAATTGATAGTGAGCTTGTTAGTAAATTTGTTTTATTAGGAAGACTAGCTGCATAAGTTATTATAGTTCCAACACCAAGAGATAAGGTAAAAAATGCTAAACCTAAGGCTGATAAGATAGAGTCTTTATTAAGCTTTGTAAAATCAGGCATAAGCATAAATTTGGCTGAGTCTAAAAAGCCATTCATATTCATAGAATAAATTAGCATTATTATCAAAAATATAAAAAGTGCTGGCATCATCCAAATATTTAACCTTTCAATACCACTTTTTACACCTTTAGAAACAACATAAAAACTCATTAAAACAGCAATTGTAAAGTAAAATATACTAGTACCTAAATCTTTTGTCAAAAGCGAGTTAAAGATTTCCTCGCTTTCTTTCATAGAGTTTGGTAAAAAATAGATACTTGTAACTACATATTTTAAAATCCAACCCATTATAACGCTGTAAAATGAAAAAATTAAAATTGCACCGATTATACAAAACCCTGCAAATTTCCATAAATTTTTATTTTTTGGAGCTAAACTTTCAAACGCACCAACGGCATCTTTTTCGCTTATTTTTCCAATTGCAATTTCACCTAAAAATATAACAAAACTAACTAAAAATGTTAGTAGTAAATACAAAACTATAAATGCTGATCCGCCATTTTGCCCTACTAAAGTAGGAAATTTCCACGCATTTCCAAGACCAACTGCACTTCCTGCAACTGCTAAAATAAAACCAATTTTGCTAAATTTTTCATTCATTATATTACCTTTTTCTAAGCTTTTAAAAGTGAATTTATCATTATAACTACAACAGCTACTGGAGCTATAAATCTAACGAAAAAATACCAAATTTCAAAAACTTTTTTGCTCATACAGTGGCTAAAAAATGTTTCTAAAGTCTCTTTTTTTAGGATAAATCCGACAAAAATAGCAGCAAAAAATCCGCCAAGAGGCATAATGATATTTGAAGCTAAATAATCAAGCAAATCAAAAAAGCTTTTATTGAAAAATGTAAAATAATCACTCGTTAAACTAAGTGAGGATAAAATACAAATAGTTCCTAAAAGATAAACTACAATTCCTATTAAAATAAGTGCCTTTTTACGGCTAAATTTATACTCATTTATAAGGTGAAACGCAGATGGTTCTACCATAGAAACTGCACTTGTTAATCCTGCAAAAAATAAAGCTATAAAAAAAGTTATTGCTAAAATATTTCCTAAAACTCCCATATTTGCAAAAAGCGAAGTAAGCGAGATAAAAATAAGTCCAGGACCTTGCTGTGACGGGTCACCACCATATTCAAAAATAAAAGTAAATACTATAAGTCCCATCATTAAACCAATTAAAATATTTATAAAAATTATAGAAAATGTGCTTCTTAAGAAATTTGTATTGTCATTTATACTTGCTGAGTAAGTTATAATCGACCCTGCTCCAATTGACATACTAAAAAAAGCAAGTCCTAAAGCATATAAAACGCTATTTGTATTTAAAGCGTCAAAATTTGGCACAAATAAAAATTTAACCGCTTCATAAAATCCATCCATACTCATAGAATAAATTAGCATTAAAAATAAAAGTATAAAAAGTGTTGGCATCATCCATATATTAAGCTTTTCAATACCGTTTTTAATCCCTTTTGATACCACAAAAAAAGTTATAAAAAAGACAAAGCTAAAGCATAAAATTTGGCTTAAAAAATCTTTTAAAAGTAAATTTTCAAAAGTAGTTTTTGAGCTATTTATATCAACTGGTAAAGAGCCAAAACTCATAAAGAAGTATTTTACAATCCAACCAATTATAATACTATAAAAAGATATTATTAAAATCGCACCAATTATAGTATAACCAACGAGCGACCAAGCTTTTTTATGTTTTGGAGCAAGAGTTTTATAGGCATTTACTGGGTCTTTCTCACTAAGTTTTCCAATACTTAACTCAGCTAAAAATATAGTTGATCCAACACATAAAGTTAAAATTATATATAAAAGTATAAAAGCAGATCCGCCATTTTGCCCTACTAAAGTAGGAAATTTCCACGCATTCCCAAGACCAACTGCACTTCCTGCAACAACTAGGATAAAACCTATTCTACTAAATTTCTCATTCAAAACCAAACCTTTTTAAAATATTAAATTGATTTAAATTTATAAGTTTGTAATACTACCATAAAAAAGCTTTGTTTTAAGTCAAAATTTAAAATTTGTTATAAATTTATAAAATTTAATTTCTTTTTTTATCATCTACAAAAATTAAGTCAAATCCAGTTCGTCTTTTTTCTAAATATCTTTTTGTTCCTGTATTTGAAAATTTATCAATCTCTTTTTTTAGATCCTCTATCATTTCTTCATATTCATCAATTTGTTCTTTTAGTCTAAAAACAACATCAACTCCTGCCAAATTTAAACCCAAATCTCTAGTTAATCTTAAAATCATCTTAATTCTATCAACATCATTTTGAGAATAAAGTCTCATCTTACCTTTTGTTCTATCTGGCTCGATCAATCCTTCTCTTTCATACTGTCTTAGTGTCTGAGGATGAATATCTAAAATTTTAGCAACTACACTTATCATATAAACTGGTTCATCATAGCTTTGCATAATAGATTCCTTTCTAAAATATTTTTATAAATTTATCTTATAGTTTTTCTTCAAGTATTTTTACAGCTTCTTTATCAAGATTTTCAATATCTGGAAGCAAAACATTTACTTTTAGGTATAAATCTCCATAGATTTTTGTATTTCTGTTTTGAATACCATATCCTTTAAGTCTTATTTTTTGTCCATTTTTTGTATTTTTACCGATTTTTATACTGACTTCTTTTTTTGGAGTGCTTACTTCAACTTTACCACCAAATAAAGCAGTTTTTAAAGGAATTTCAATTTCTTTGTATAAATCATCATCTTTTATTTCATACTCACTGCTTGGAGTAACGCTTAAGTGTAAAATTATATCCCCTACACTTCTTCCATCGCTTGAGACTTTTCCTTTGTTTCTTATACGAAGTTTTTCCCCATCTTTTACACCTGCTGGGACTCTTATTTTAATACTTTGATTATTTATATTGATTGTTTTTTCACCGCCTTTTATAGCAAAATCAAAATCCAAATTAAGTCTTGCATTTATGTCTAAATTTTCACCAAATCCTCCAAAACCACCACCGAAGCTACCGCTAAAATCTGCATTTTTAAAGCCTCCGCCAAAAATATTTCTAAGTATGTCATTTAAATCACCAAAATTTTCGGCATTTCTTGCAAAATCACTAAAATTTTGATTGCCAAACATACTATCACCTCTGGCATCATATTGTCTTCTTTTTTCATCATCGCTTAAAATTTCATAGGCTGCATTTATCTCTTTAAATTTATTCTCAGCTTCTGGGTCTTTGTTAATGTCTGGATGGTATTTTCTTGCTAATTTTCTATATGCTTTTTTTATATCTTCATTACTAGCATCTTTACTAACACCTAAAGTTTCATATAGGCTATCACTCATACTTCCAATCTCCTTTTAACTATCATTTAATAATTCTAATGAAACTATTATAAATCAAGTTTAATATTTTTACTTTAAAAATTTAAGTCTTATTGTATCATAAAGTTTAGTCTAAGTCAATCAACTTTAAATTTAAACTTTTTCACACTGGCTATTAATCACAAAATTTAAGCATAAAAATAAACACTTTTAGTTATAATGTCTTAAAAATTTAAAGGGCATTGTATGAAAATTTTAATGATTGAAGATGATGTTGAACTAGCTGAAATTTTAACAGAGTATTTAGAAAAATTTAAAATGGAAGTTGTAGTGGCTGATGATCCATATATTGGTCTTTCAAAGTTAAATTTAGATAATTTTGATGCTGTTATATTAGATCTTACACTGCCTGGACTTGATGGACTCGAAGTCTGTAAAGAAATAAGAAAATCAAACAATGTTCCAATAATTGTATCAAGTGCAAGACATGATTTAACCGATAAAATAAATGCGTTTGATTTTGGTGCAGATGATTACTTGCCAAAACCATACAACCCAAAAGAGCTTCTTGCAAGACTAAAAAGTGTTATAAGAAGAAGCGAGGGTTTGCTTAGTCAAAATGAACAAAAACAAAACTCTACAAAAGATCTTGTTGTAAATGAGTTTGAACACACCATAACTTTAAAAGGAAAACCACTAAAACTAACAGTTGCTGAGTATGACATACTAGCATATCTTATACAAAAAGAAGGTGGAGCTATAAAAAGAGAAGAGTTAATTTATAACTGCGATGCGATAAGTGAAGACTCAACAAATAAAAGCATAGATGTAATAATTGGAAGAATTAGAGCAAAGCTTGGAGAAAATTCTAAAAATCCAAAATATATTCACGCAATAAGGGGCGTTGGCTATAAGTTGATACAATAATAAAAAAAGAAAATTTATGAAACATTCATCTATATTTTATAGTATAACTTTTATATTTATACTATCAACAACAAGTATTTTTTTAGCTTTTTTATGGCTTATTAATTACGATAAAGAAAACTATACAAAAGAACTTAATAACAAATACTCAACAGTTTCTGACACGGCACTTTATAGGTTTGCTAAACTAGTTAGCCAAGATGAGTATGAAAATCAAATGAAAAACTACAATATGGTAAAAATATCAGATGATAAAAATATAGCTGCTATTGAACAAAATGGAACTATTTTGCAAGAAGTAAGTGTCAAGCTTGGAACTTCAGCTATAATTCTATACAATAGACACCATTTTTTAAAAATTAAGCATAATAATGAAGAGATTTTGCTTCAAGATGCAGACTATCAACCATATCGTTATCATATCATAAAAGTTATATTTTTATTTGTTTTTACAATTCTTTTAATAACATATATTTTCATCATAAGAAAAATAAAACCTTTGAGAAAGATAAAAAGGCAGATTGACAAATTTGCAAATGGGGATTTAAATATAGAAAATGCAAAAACTGGAAATGATGAGATAAGCGAAGTCGCTGATGCGTTCTATACTGCTGTAATGCAGATAAAAAAACTAAATGAATCGAGACAGCTTTTTTTAAGAAATATCATGCATGAGTTAAAAACCCCAATTACAAAAGGTAGAATTACAGCCGAGATGATACCAGAAGATAAGTATCAAAAAAGGCTTATTTCTGTTTTTGAAAAACTCGAAGAACTTATAAATGAATTTGCAGCAGTTGAAGAGGCAACTTCTGGGAAAAAGCTAAATATAGTTGATGTCTATCTTATAAGCGAACTTATAGATGAAGCTATAAATTTAGCAATGGTTGATAGAAAAAATATTAAAATTTATGGTGATAAAGAGTTAGAGCTTAAAGTAAATTTTAAGCTTTTTAACATAGCTATAAAAAACATTATTGATAATGGGATAAAGTATTCAACTGATAAATTTATAGAAATTTATATAAAAGAAAATTCTTTAGAATTTCATACAAAGGGAGAAAACTTAGAACAAGATTTAAGCTTTTATATAGAACCATTTTCAAAAGGAAGCAACGCTAAACAAAGCTTTGGGCTTGGGCTTTATATAGTTGATAATATTATTAAATCACATAATTTAAAATTCTGCCATAGATATGAAGATGGAAAAAATATATTTTATTTTGATGAGTTAAAAAATATAATTAGCAATTCTGAAAATATTGATCTTAGTATAATCGATGAAGTTCAAAAGTCAGACAGTAAATAAATTTAAGCTTGATTTAAATCTTAATCTTTAATGATTGTGAGCTTAAATTTATTATTTTACATCTTTAAATTTTGCATGAAGTCTTTGCGAGGTTTAGATAAAACTCTACCCTCCACAAAGAATAAATTTGACAAAAGTTTTAAAAACTAAATAAGACCAACCTCTTTTTTGATTACTTTTACATATTCATCTCTTAAAATTTTACTCCATTTGCCTATTTTACCGCCATTTATTAGCTTGTAATCTATTTGAACAACAGGAAGTAAAACCCAAGTTGCAGCACTCATAAAAACTTCGTCAGCCTTATAAGCTTCATCTAAAGTTATATTTCTCTCCTTGACTTTGAGATTAAGTTTTGAAGCGATTTTTAGTATAGTTTTTCGTCTAATTCCAGGAAGAATTTCATTTGAGAGTGGTTTTGTTATTAAAACATCATCTTTTACTATAAAAAACGACGAACTTCCACCTTCAGTAATGTGTCCGTTTTCTATCATAACACACTCATTAGCTCCCAATTTATAAGCTTTTGTTTTTGCAATGCATTGAGCAAGCAGTGAAACACTTTTTATATCTCTTCTTTTCCATCTTAAATCATCAGTTGAAATTATTTTTATACCACTTTTTGCTAAAGGATTATTTAGTATTTCACATTCATAAACAAATGATACAAATGTTGGCTCTAAATCCTCTAAAAATATAAAATTTCTTGGTGCTACGCCTCTTGTAATTTCTAAATAAATAGCCCCTTCAATAATATTATTTTTCCTAATAAGATTATAAATAATTTCTAAAACTTGTTCTTTATTAAAATTAAGTTTTATCTCAATTTCATTAAGACTTCTTGTAAATCTCTCCCAAAAGTCATCTTTATTTGCCAAATTTGAATTAATTATCGGAACTACTTCATAAATTCCATCACCAAAAATAAATCCTCTATCAAAAATACTTATTTTTGCATCTTTTTTATCCATATATTTACCATTTACATAGACAATTTCACCAAGTTTAGAAGCCATTTTAAAATCCTTTTATAAATTTGAGATTTTTATTTTATCAAAATATAAATTTATAAAAGTTAAAAAGTTATCTTTATAACAAAGTTTTGAGAAATTTTTGGTAAAATAGGAGCAAAAATTATTTAAGGTAGAAAAATGAAAACTAACTGTTTTATAGATAAAATTCTTTATGGTATGTTTTTTGTATCAAAAAAACCTGTTTTATTTAGGGATTTACTGGAGGCAAACTCAGCTTACAATGACGGAATGTTAGTAGATCCTTCGAAGTTAAATTTTAGATTTAAATATGGAAAATCATACATAATTTTTGGAATTTTGTGTATTGTAGTTTTAATGCCACTTATTGGAGTTGGACATAAATTTTTTGAAAAGCTAAATATCCATTTTTCGCTTTTAATAACAATTTTAATAACTTCTTGTATTTTTATAGGCTTTGATATATTCAAAGCTTACGCTAGAAAAAAACTTACCCACAAGCTTATAAAAGATGCTTGGCAAGTGCATTTTCCATATTTTCCTTATGAAAAATACTCAACCAAAGCTCAAGAAATTTACGATGAAGCTATTAAAAAAGAAATTCCAAAAAGGGATTTGGAGCAGTATGTTTTAGACAAACTTGTCACAAACAATAGTTAAAATTTTTCAATATTTTTAAACTTTGTATAAATTAAATTTGAGTTTTTATAAAAAATTTCTATATTTTTATTTAGTTTATTAGAGCTGTTTAAAACACTCTCACCTTGCTTTTTGAACTCTTCAAAAATTTTTGAAAGTTCGAAAATTTCATTTTTTATAGAAGAGATATTTTTATTTATATTCTCATCTTTTATAAAAACACTTGCATAATTTAAAATAACAAGCAAATTTGTAGGACTTGCTAAAAATACTGATTTTTGCACCATATACTCAAAAAGCTCGCTAAAATTTGAACAAATATAATTAAATATTGCCTCACTAGGCAAAAACATAATGGCATATTTTACTGTTTGACCTGAAATTACATATTTATTTGAAATATCATCAATATGTTTTTTTAAATTTCTAACAAACTCTTTTTGATACTCCAAAATATTTTCATTATTATCCAATCCTTTGCAAATTTTTTGATAACTAGATAGTGGAAATTTTGAATCAATTCCTAAGATAAGATCACTTTTTAAAAACAAAGCCACATCTACAATTTTATCATTTTTAAGTTTATATTGGGTTTTATAAAATTTACTATTATCACCATAACTCAACTTTAAAATTTTATATAGTTCAAACTCACCAAAATTTCCTCTAAGTTTGTGGTTACTAAAAATTGAGTTTAATTTCATTACTTCATTTTTTAAAAGAATTGCTGAATTGTTAGCACTTTCAAGCTCGTTAATTTTATCTAAAATGTGTTTAAAACGCTTATCTAGGCTATCTATACCACCTGTTAGTGTGTTAGTTGTTATTATGTTTGAATTAGTAACACTATCATTTAAGCTCTTATTAAAAAGATAAAAATTATCTTTTAAGCTATCATTTACATCGTTTATTAAAGAAATACTGTTTTGATTTTGTTCATAGATAAATTTTTGCGTATTTAAGATCTCTTTTTTTAAAATTTGGCTTAATATAAAAAAACTAGCTACTAAAATAATTAATAAAATTACGGCAAAAACTAGCAGTAAAAGCATTTGATTACTCATTTTCAAATTCCACACTTAATGGATCAATTATCTCATATTTAAATTTTAAAGATTCGATTTTATTTTCTAAATCTTTATTTTCCTCAACTAGTACAGAATGCTTTACACGAAGCTCTTCAATATCTCTACTAATATAATAAATTTCATTTCTAATATAAATAATAGGCACAAAAATAGCAACTACCAAAGCCAAAATTAAAAAAGCTACAACAAGATCAAAAAAACCAAGCCCTTTACTTTCTTCATCAATATCTTTGTTATCAATGTCTTGATTTTGTAAATTTGTATTTTTTAGATTAATATTTTGAAAATTTATGTTTTCATTCATTTTATTTTAAATATCCTTAATTTTGCACATTTGCTTCGCGAGTTATTGAGTATCTCATCATTGCCTGGAGTGATTGGTTTTTTTGTCACTATCTTACCTAAGGCATGATTTCCACCACATTCGCATTTTATAAAAAATTCAGGACAAATACACTCTTTTTCCCATTTTTTAAATTTATTTTTTACAATTCTATCTTCAAGAGAATGAAATGTTATTATGACAACCATAGTATCTTTTAAATTTGCATTTTCAATTGATGTTAGTAAATTTTCAAGTTCCAAAAGCTCATCATTTACCTCTATTCTTAAAGCTTGTAAAACTAAAATTATCTCTAAAATACCATTTTTTCTAACAGGTTTTAACCCAACTAAATTTGCCAGTTCTTTTACACTTAATATTTCTTTTTTTTCCCTATAATCTACTATTTTACCAGCTATAAGCTTGGCATTTTTAAGTTCGCCATATTCTTTAAAAATTCTTTCAAGTTCACCTAAGCTATATGTATTTATAACAAATTTTGCATCTTTTTTATCATTTTGATTCATTCTCATATCAAGATTATTACTATTTAATGAAAATCCTCTACTATTTTTATCAAGTTGCAAAGAAGAAACACCAATATCTGCTAAAATTCCTCTAATATCATCTGTATTAATATCACTGAGTGAATTTGAAAAATTTGAATGTTTTATAAAAACCCTATCTTTAAACTCATCAAGATATTTTTTTGAATAATTAATTGCTTCTAAATCTCTATCAAAACCTATTAATTTTATATTTTTATTTTGTCTTAATATAGCACTTGAATGCCCCGCATATCCAAGTGTGCAGTCGATTATAGTACCATTTTTTATATCGCTAAATGCTTTTAGTACCTCGTTTAACAAAACAGGAGTATGTACCACATATGTCCTTAACTTTAAAAATTTCGTGTATAATAACACAATTTTATTTAAAAAGGCTAAATTTTGGACATAAATCAAACCACTTTGCTATTTCAAAAGCTTTCTTTATCAATGTTTAGGAAGAATTTTTTTGGTATATTTCATGGCTCACTTTCTGCAAAAATAGCCTCAAATAAATTTATGATAAATAAAAAAGATGCGATTTTTGATGGGCTTTTAGAAGATGACTTTGTTATTTTATATGATAAAAAAGACTATAGATGGAATGATGCAAGTATAGATAGCGATATTCATTTAAATATTTATAAAAATATTTTTGAAGCAAAATTTATAGCTTTTGCGATGCCTCCACACACTGTTAGTTACTCACTAAATCATGATTATATAATCCCAAAAGATTTCTTTGGTTATAAAAAATTTGAAAAAATTAAAATTTATGATCCTAAAAATCTGGATGATTGGTACGAAAGAGCACCTTATGAAATTTATAAAACAATGATCACAAATAAAACAAATTTTTTAGTAATTAGAGGATATGGTGTTGTAGCATATAATAGAACTATGACAAATTTAGCAAAAGAAATTGCACTTTTAGATAATAGTTGCAAAATACTATCTTACGAAAAAATATATACTTAAATTTCTAATTTTATAAATTTTTTGCACTAACTAACAAAATGTTAGTAAAAAAGTGCAAAATTTTAAAAATAAAAGCTCGATTTTAAGCTTATATAAGCTTATTTTTAGTAAAATATACAAAATTTTGTTAGTTAGTAAAGGGAGATTGATGTTAAATTGGATGCAAAAAAATAGAAAAGCACTAATTCCAACTATTTGGATAAGCACTATTGCTTTTGTTGGAGCAGGTTTTGTTGGATGGGGTGCGTATAGTTTTAAAGCAGATAGCTCATCTTCTGTGGCAAAAGTTGGAAATACTCCTATAACAATAAGAGAATTTCAACAAAAATATAATAATATTTATAACTATTTAAACTCACTTTCAGGTGGAACTATGACTAGTGAGCAAGCTGATAAGATGAATCTTGATATGGTTGCTTTATCACAAATAATACAAGATACATTAAAACTAAATTTTGCAAACGATTTAGGCATTGGTGCAAATAATGAAGATGTTGCTAAGTATCTAGTCTCTATGCCTGAATTTCAAATAGCAGGAACATTTGATGAAGAAATTTATAAAAACGCCCTTGCAAGAATTGGTGTCAAACCAAAAGATTTTGAAAGCGATCTTAGAAAAAGTGTTATCCTAGATAAACTTAGTCATGCTTTAAATTTGAGTGTTTCAAAAGAAGAAATACAAGCTTTAGCAAGTGCATATTTTATGCAAGATAGAGTTAAAATAGATATAAAAACTTTAAATTTTAATGATGTTAATGCAACAGATGAAGAGATAAAAGCATTTTGGGAAAAACAAAAAGACAGTTATAAAACAAAAACAAACTATGAGTTAGAAAGTTATTTTGTAAAATTAGATCAAGATATTGATGAAGACAAAATAAAAAAATATTGGGAAGAAAATAAGAATTTATATCTAAACAGTGATGATACATTAAAAACTTTTGAAGAAGCAAAAGAAGATGTTTTAAAAAATTATAAACTTGATATAACCAAAAAAGATGCAAATAAAGCCTATATTGCTTTAAAAAATGGCGATTTAAAAACGAATGAAAAACTAAATATAAAAGAAGATGATTTAGACTTTCCAGTTAATGAAATAATTGGTAAAAATGTAAATGAGTTTTTGAAGCCATTTGAATATAAAGATGGCTATTTAGTAGCAAAAATAGCACAAATAAATTCTCCAAAAACTATGGATTTTGAACAAGCCTACGAATATGCTAAAAATGACTATAGAGATGAAAAAGCAAAAATAGAACTTGAAAATTTAGCAAAAGAAAGTCTAAGTAGTTTTGATACAAATGACAAAGTAAAAGATCTTGGTTACATTTCAAGAGATAGTAAAATAACAGTTGATGGTCTAACGGAAGAGGAAGCAAATTATTTTATAAATGAGCTTTTTAACACAGTTGGAAAAATAAAAGGTTATATAATTCTTAATAATAAAGCAGTATCTTATGAAATCACAGATCAAAAACTTGAAAATCCTGAAAAAATAGCAGAATATAAAGAGAGTATAAAAGAAAATATATCGAATTTAAAAAACACTGAATTAAATCAAGACTTACTTAATTTGCTAGAAAAAAGATATAAAATAGAACAATTCTATAAAGGTAAAAGCATTGAATAGTTCATTGAATGATAATAATTATTATATATTAGGCTTGGATGTTGGCTCCATAAATACAACCGCTGTTGTAGCTAAGGTGGATGAAAGTGGAGTTAGTATATGTGGCGTTGGAAAGAACACAACTTCAGGACTTAAAAAAGGCGTTATTACAAATATTGAAAAAGCTGCTTCTTCTATAAAAAATGCAACAAAAGAAGCCATAAGAAGTGCTGGTAAAAATCCTGATAAAATAATAGTTTCAATTGCTGGAGCATATACACACAGTGTAAAATCCCAAGGTATAGTCAGTGTTTTATCAGGCGAAATAACAATAGGTGAAATCAAAAGAGCAATGCAATTAGCTCAAGATAATGCAGTAGTTGGAAAAGATAGAGCTATTTTGCATGTTTTACCATATAGTTTCAAGGTTGATGGACAAGATCACATAGAAGATCCAATTGGAATGTGCGGATCAAGACTTGAAGTTTTTACTCATGTTGTAACAGCTGATGAAAACTCTGTAAGAAATCTAATAAAAGCAACAAAACTTGCAGGACTTGAGATAGATAATATGGTTCTTTCTGGCTATGCTTCAGCCATATCAACACTTACCAAAGAAGAAAAAGAGCTTGGTGTTGGACTTATTGATATGGGTGGTGCAACTTGTGATATAGTAATTCATCTAGGAAATTCAATCATATATAATGAAAGCCTTCCGGTTGGCTCATCAAATATAACTATGGATCTTTCAAAAGCGCTAAATACTCCACTTGCAAATGCAGAGGAGCTAAAAACAAACTACTCAAAACTACTTGAAGAAGATACCAAAGAACTTAGAATTCCAACTATGGGTGAAAACTCATCAACACACACCGCAAGTATGGATATAGTTATAAAAGTAGTTTATGCGAGAATAGAAGAAACCATTTTGCTACTTTACAAACAACTTGAAAGCAGTGGATATTTAAATAGGCTTGGTGCTGGGCTTGTTGTAACTGGCGGTTTAGCAAAAATAGATAATGATATAAGAAATATAATTTCTATGGCTTTTGGCAATATTCCAGTAAGATTAGCAAAACCAAAAGAAATTGGTGGACTTTATGAAATTTGCAATGATAGTGAGTATTCTTGTGTTATAGGGCTTTGCCTATATGGGGCTGGGCATTTTACTAGATACGAAATAGATTCAAATGGACATTTGAAGTATCTTGATAATAAAAAAATAGACTTTGAAAAGTCTATTTCTTCAAATAACCAAGAAGAATATAAAAATGAAAACTCAGAAACAAAAGATGATGAAACTTCGGTGAAGCTAACTCAAACATTAAGAGATGTTAATGATATAAGTGCTTTTAAAAAATTTATTAATAGATTAAAACAAATATTTTAAAGGATAAGGATATGAACGGTTTTACAATAGAGGAAAATAAAGGTGTATATGGTGCTAGAATGAAGGTTATTGGTGTTGGTGGCGGTGGTTGCAATATGATAGATCATATGATTAGAGAAGGTTATGATAGAGTAGAACTCATCGTGGCAAATACTGATGCTAAATCACTTGATAAATCAATTGCAAAAACTAAACTACGACTAGGAGATATGGGCTCAGGTATGGAGCCAGAATTTGGAAAAAAAGCTGCTGAGGAAAATTTTGATTTATTAAAAGATGCGCTTGAGTATTCAGATATAGTTTTTATTTCAGCAGGTCTTGGTGGAGGAACAGGCACAGGTGCTTCGCCAGTAGTTGCAAGAGCAGCTAAAGAAAATAAGGCTTTAACAATAGGTGTTGTAACAACTCCTTTTAAATTTGAAGGTAAAAAAAGAGCATCTCTTGCACAGGCGGGAATAGATGAGTTAAAAAAAGAGTGTGATTCCATACTTGTAATACCAAATCAAAAACTTCTTAGCTTAATAGATAAAAAAGCAGGAATTAAAGAAAGCTTTAAAATGGTTGATGATGTTTTAGCAAGAGCAGTTGGTGGTATGTCATCTATAATACTTGATTCAGGAAATAGTGATATAAATCTTGACTTTGCCGATGTTAAAAAAATAATGTCTCATAGGGGTCTAGCCTTAATGGGTGTTGGAGTAAGCGAAGGAGAAGATGCACCTAAAGAAGCTATTCAAGAAGCAATACAATCCCCACTGTTAGACGATATGAGTATAAATGGTGCAATGGGCGTTTTAATACATTTTAAAATTCATCCTGATTGTTCTTTGCTTGAAATAAGTGAAGCAGTTAGCCTAGTAGAAGAAGCAGCTCATGATAATGCAGACATTATCTTTGGAACTACAACTGATGCATCTATAGAAAATAATAGGGTTGAAGTAACACTTATAGCAACAGGTTTTGAAGAAGCATCTGAAAAAAAAGAAGATGACAGCCAAAAAGATTCTTTGGATGAAACTAAAGCAATTTCAAGAAGACAGATTAATCAAAGAGTTAGTGGAAGCGATATAGATTTAAAAGATATATATGATAATCTTGATGAGCCAACATACCTTAGATACAAAGCCGATTAAAATCCAAATTTAAACTATCAAATTTATAAAATCTGATAATTTAATTGCTGTTTTAATCATTTTATATGCTTAAACATATAGGTTGTATTTTAATAAAAAAGTAATTAAATAAATTTAAAAACTGTATATTAAATTAAATTTGACAGAGTTATCTCTGCCAAATTTAATTATGCTTTCTAATGCAAAAAGTGCCTTATTCCAGTAAAATACATTGACATTTTATTATCATCAGCAGCTTTTATAACCTCATCATCTCTTATTGATCCACCAGGTTGTATAACAGCACTAATTCCTACTTTTGCAGCTATTTCAATACTATCACTAAATGGAAAAAACGCTTCACTTGCAAGTACTGCACCTTTTAGATCGATTCCCATATCATTAGCTTTTAAAACAGCAGCTCTAGCTGCATCAACTCTACTTGTCATGCCCATACCAATAGCCACTAAGGCACTATTCTTAACATAAACTACACAATTGCTTTTTGTTAAAGCTGCTACTTTCCAAGCAATTTTTAAATCCTGTAATTCAGTTTTTGAAGCTGGTTTTTTGGTTACACATTTTGCATTTTCAACTTCACTATCTTTTACAAAATCTCTTTCTTGATATACAAACCCACCATCAATATGTTTAAAGTCGAAACTCTCATTTGCTCTAACTAAAAAATCACTATTTTGAGTAAAAATTTTAGTTCTTTTTTTATCACTAAAAACATCTAAAGCCTCATCAGTTACATTAGCAGCAATAATAACTTCCATAAAAGTTCCTTTTTTATGAAGCTCTAAAGCAAGTTCTTTATCTAAAGTTCCATTTATTGCTATAACGCCACCATAGGCTGAAACTGGATCACACTTTAAAGCTTCTTTATAGCTATTTAGCAGATTATCTTTTATAGCAAAACCGCAAGGATTTGCATGTTTACAAATCGCAACAGCAGGACTTTTTCCAAAGCTACTTGCTAAACTTAAAGCTCCATGGATATCTGTCATGTTGTTAAAACTTGCTTCGCCTTTTACGGCCTTAAAGTGCTTTGTAAAGTGATCTTCAAACTCATATAAAGCACCTTTTTGGTGAGGATTTTCACCATATCTAGTATCAAAAACTTTTTTGCCAACTATAAATTTATACTCACCAAAATCATTATTAAAACGTTTATTCATATAATTTGCTATCATGGAATCATAGCTTGCGGTATGTTCATAAGCCTTTATCATCATTTTTTTTCTAAACTCTGCATCATTTTTGCCATTTTTAATAGCTTTGATTACTAAATCATAATCCATACTATCAGTTACTATTAAAACGCTTTTATAGTTTTTTGCAGCACTTCTTACCATTGTTGGTCCACCAATATCAATATTTTCTATAATTTCATTAAAATCATCAGTTTTATTGATGGTTTCTTTGAATGGATATAAATTTACACAAACTAGATCAATAGCTTCAATGTCATTTTTAGCTGCCTCATCATCATCAAGACCTCGTTGAAATAAAATACCACCATGAACTTTTGGATGGAGTGTTTTAACTCTGCCACCAAACATTTCAGGACTTTTTGTAAAATCACTTATCTCAGTAACATCCAAGCCATTTTTTTTAAGTAATTTATATGTTCCGCCTGTGCTTATTAGCTCATATCCTAAATTTACAAGCTCTTTTGCAAACTCACAAATTCCACTTTTATCACTAACGCTAATTAGTGCTTTCATGCTTTTTTTCACCCTAACTCCTTTTTAAAAAATTCACCTTTTAAACTCTTTTTGTAAAATTTCATACGCCTCATTTATCTCTTTTAATTTTTTGGTTCCTGCATTTATTATCTCCTCATCAGCACCTTTTCCCATTAAGATATCTGGATGATATTTACGAACCAAATTTCTATACTGTTTCTTAACCTCATCAAAACTCGCGCCTTTTTTAAGACCCAAAACCTCATATGGGTTTTTTACATTTTCGTTTTGGTAAGTATTTTGTGAGTGGTTTTGGTAAGTGTTTTGAAATTTGGCAAAAATTTCTTCTTTTATATGTGGTGGGAGTCCAAACCCATCGCAAATTTTTGAGATAATTTGTTTTTCTTCATGGCTAAAATCTCCATCTATAAAAGCCATGTTTAGAAAAAATATAATTCTATTAACAGCATCTAAAAAAGATAAATTTAACTCTTTGTTATATCTAAAAGCTACTTCATATGCATTATTAATATTTTCTTTTTCTTTATTATAGACAGCTTTTAAGATCTCTCTATCATTGCTATTTCCATCAAATTTATAAACTAAATCATCTAGAATTTGGGATAGCAAAGAAGCCTCTTCTTCATTTACTCTACCATCGCTTTTTGCTATTTTTGCTAACAAACTCACTATAAATTTAGCCTCCAAAAGGCTAAATTTAGTAGTTTTTTTATATGTTTTTTTACTTGTTGATTTAGCTAAAAAATAAAATATAATTAAAGCTAAAATAAAATAAAACATTTAAATAAGCTTTTCAAGTGTTTTAAAATAAATTTCTCTAAGCTTATCAATGCTAAAACTCATATCATCAAGTATGAATTTATCTCCACCGCTAACACCTAGTTTTAGAACTTTTAAGCCTAAATTTAGAGCCTCTTTTTTAAATTTTTCCTCATCTTTTACACCAATAATTGCTCTTGAAAAACTCTCATCAAAAATAAAATTTTCATTTTCAAAATTAGTTTTAAATTCACCTCCGATGTTTGAAACAGCAGCCATTTTTGCTAAAGCTATAGCAATACCGCCAATTCCAACTGAATTTGCAAACTCTAAATTATCATCTTTGTTTTGTGAAATTATCAAATCCCACAAAGCTTTTTCTTTTTCAAAATCGATTTCAGGCAATTCTCCACCAAGCTCATTATTAATCACAGTTTGATAAAGTGATCCTGCAAAAACGCCATTTGTTTCACCAACTAAATACACACTTATGCCACTTTTAAAAATGCTTGGTAAATTTTTATTTTCATTTACACCAACACAAACTATTGCAGGTGTTGGATGAATATTAATACCATCACTATCATTATATAAACTAACATTTCCACTAACAACTGGAGTATTTAGTTCTTTACAAGCATCTTTTATGCCTTCACAACCCATCATAAATTGCCACATTATTTCAGGATTCTCAGGATTTGCATAATTTAAACAATCAGTTATAGCTAAAGGTTTAGCACCACTCATAGCCACTTTTCTTCCACTTGTAGCAACTGCCAAAGAAGCCCCTACTTTTGGATTTACAAAATTTATTTTAGGATTACAATCAAGCCCCATTGAAAGCATAACCCCATTTTCTTTTACTCTTAAAATATTTGCACCTAAATAACCAGGCTTCTTAACTGAGTTTGTGCCAACTGTAGAGTCAAACTGAGTATAGATATAGCCTTTATCAACTACATTTTCATCACTAAAAAGCTTTAAAAAAGCTTCTTTTTTTGGAATGCTAAAATGAGTTTTTATATTTTTTATTTCATCTAAATAATTAGGTCTCTTTATTGGCCTATCAAGTATAGGAGCATCTTCGCTGAGTGGTTCTATTGGAAGTTCTCCAACCAACTCATCATACCAAAATAGTTCCATTTTTTTAGTATTTGTAACCTCTCCTACAACTGCTGCATCAAGCCCTCTACTTGTGAAAATTTCAATTACTTTATCTTCGAAGCCTTTTTTTGCACAAATTAGCATTCTTTCCTGACTTTCACTTAGCATTAAATCATAAGGTGTCATACCTTCTTCTCGCATAGGAACTTGATCTAGGAAAAGCTTCATACCACTTTGACTTCTTCCAGCCATCTCAAAACTTGAGCTTGTAAGTCCTGCTGCACCCATATCCTGAATGCCAACTATATAGTCTTTTTTAAATAACTCTAAGCAAGCTTCCATTAAAAGCTTGCCCACAAATGGATCTCCTACTTGAACAGTTGGTCTTAAGGCTTTATTTTCATCATTAAAGCTATCACTTGCCATTACAGCTCCGCCAAGCCCATCTCTTCCTGTTTTTGAGCCAGCATAAATTATCAAATTTCCAACTCCACTTGCCTTGGCATAAAAAATCTCATCTTTTTTAACTATTCCAAGACAAAAAGCATTTACTAAAATATTTCTATCAAAGCTATCATCAAATGTTGTTTCTCCACCTATTGTTGGAATTCCAGTGCAGTTTCCATAGTGCGCTATCCCACTTGCAACACCCTTTAAAAGATGTTTTTGATATTTATTTGTTTTTATATTTCCAAATCTAAGCGAATTTAGATTTGCCACAGGTTTTGCTCCCATGGTAAAAATATCTCTTAAAATTCCACCAACCCCAGTTGCAGCACCTTGAAATGGTTCAATATAGCTTGGATGGTTATGGCTTTCCATTTTAAAAACAGCTGCCATGTCTCCGCCAATGTCAATAACTCCTGCATTTTCACCAGGTCCTTGTATAACCCAAGGTGCTTTTGTAGGAAAACCTGTAAGATATTTTTTACTTGATTTGTAAGAACAGTGTTCACTCCACATAGCTGAAATTACACCAAGTTCTAATAAATTTGGTTCGCGGTTTAAAATAGAGAGAATTTTTTCATACTCGCCATCTGTAATTTTATGTGCTTTGATAGTTTCTTTATCCATTTTTTGTCCTTAATATAGATATTTAAAAATATATAAAATGATAGCTAAATTTGACTATGAGTTTAATTAATTTTGTTAAAATTAAAAGAATTTTATAAATAAAGGCAAGTTATGCAAAATTTAAATGATGAAATTTCACAAAACAGAAGTCAAGTTAAATTTCCAGATGGAGATGAAGGAATAAAAACCTTAAAAAGAATGAATGAAGCTCATAACGAGGGTGCTTTGTGGGCTATTTCTAAAATAAATTTAGATGAAAATAAACAATTAAATATTTTAGATATTGGTTGTGGCGGCGGACAAAATTTACTAAATTTAAGCATTAAATTTAAAAACTCAACGCTTTTTGGCATTGATTATTCGCCAACTAGTATAAATTTAAGTGCTGAAATTTGCAAAAATTTAGTGGTTAATAAAAGACTTTGTTTGAATATTTCAGATGTTCATAAAATGAGTTTTAGTGACAGCAAATTTGATTTAGTAACTGCTTTTGAAACGCTTTATTTTTGGGAAAATTTAGACATTGCATTTAAAGAGATAAAAAGAGTTCTTAAAAAAGATGGCAAATTTATGATATTTTTAGAAGGTACTACAAAACAAACACTTGAAAAATGGGAAAATTTAGGCGAAGGGATTAAACTTAAAAATAAATTAAATCCAACTAAGGTTAAGGAAATTTTAAATAAAAATGGCTTTTTAAATGTTGAAATTTACCAAAAAGACAAAAGCGAAAAAACTTGTTTTATAGCAAAAGTGTAAATTTGCTAAAAGTCGCAATATACAGTCTTTTAAGCTATTTTTAAAAAAAGTGTATTTTATTAATATTTTATAAATATTTACTTAACTTTTATAGAGTATATCCTTTAACAAAGGAGAAATATATGAATTTTAAATTTAAAAAAGCCTATAATCCAGCGGTTTTTTATCCATCGATTATAGTGCTTTTTATAGTTTTAAGTATATGTTTGGTCTTTCCTACATCTACTTTAAAAAATCTTAAAGCGATCCAAAGCTATCTAACAACTAATTTTGGATGGTTTTATGTTTTAAGTGTTGCTTTAATTTTCTTTTCAATGCTATTTTTAATGATATCTAGATTTGGAAATATAAAACTTGGAAGTGATCACTCAAAACCTGAGTATTCAAATTTAGCATGGTTTGCTATGCTTTTTGCAGCAGGAATGGGAATTGGGCTTATGTTTTTTGGGGTTGGTGAGCCACTTATGCATTATCTTGCACCACCATCAGCAGATCCTCAAACTATAGAAGCCGCAAAACAAGCTATGAAACTTACATTTTTTCACTGGGGGTTTAACGCTTGGTCAGTTTATGGTATAGTTGCTATAATACTAGCTTATTTTGCTTACAGACACAATCTTCCACTTACCTTAAGATCTGCCTTTTATCCAATAGTTGGAGATAAAATTTATGGAAGATTTGGAGATGTAATTGATATTTTAGCTGTACTTGCTACACTTTTTGGTGTTACAACTTCTCTTGGATATGGAGTTTTACAAATAAATGCTGGTTTTAACTATCTTTTTGGCATAGAAATGACTACAAATATTCAAATTATAACAATACTAATAATAACAATTTTCGTAACAATCTCTGCAACAAGTGGTGTTGATAAAGGCATAAAAATTTTAAGTCTTTCAAATATATTTTTAGCATTTTTATTTGTAGCTTTTATATTTATTTTGGGAAATACAACTGGGCTTTTAAAATCACTAGTCGAAAATACAGGAAACTATCTAACATCTTTCATAGGTGATAACTTCAACCTTTTTGCTTATGAGAAAAAAAATGAAAATTGGCTTGGTGGTTGGACGCTTTTATACTGGACTTGGTGGCTTTCTTGGTCGCCATTTGTAGGACTATTTATAGCTAAAATTTCACGCGGAAGGACTATAAGAGAATTCGTTGTTGGAGTGCTTTTAGTTCCATCTGGATTTACATTTTTATGGATGACTGCTTTTGGAAATAGCGCAATAGAGCTTGTGAATGAGGGCTTTGCTAGACTTGCAGATGTAACAAATCAAGATGTCTCACTAGCTTTATTTGTATTTTTAGAAAAATTTCCATTAACAAGTGTGCTATCTGGTATTTCAGTTTTAATGATATGTCTATTTTTTATAACTTCGGCTGATTCATCTGCTATGGTTATAGATATGCTTTGCTCACGCGGGAAAGATAGAACCCCTGTTTGGCAAAAGATATTTTGGTGTGTTTTAATAGGTATTATCGCAGCTGTTTTACTCTATACTGGCGGACTTGATGCACTTCAAACTATGACTATCATCTCAGCACTTCCACTTTCTATAGCACTACTTGGCTGTATGTATGGGCTTTTTAAAGCTTTAAGAGTTGATTATGAGAAAAGTTACACAAGAAGCATTTTCAATCTCCCAACAGGACTTACTAGCTCAAAAAGATGGCAAGATAGACTTAAAAATATTATTGATACGCCTAATAAAGATGATGCAAGAGATTTTTTACTTGAAGTTGCGGAACCTGCCTTTAACGAAGTTTGCGATGAGTTTATAAAAAATGGGCTGAAAGCAAGAATAGAAAAAATAGGCATAAATGGAAAAATCAATATTCATGTTGGAATGGGTGAAGATACCGATTTTATTTATGGTGTAAAAATTATAAAAACTCAAACTCCTGATTATGCTATGAGCGATAACTACTATAGAGCCGAAGTTTATCTACTAGAAGGTGGTCAGGACTATGATGTAATTGGTTGGAGCAAAGAAGCTTTAATAAACGATGTGATAGATCAATATCACAAACATATGTATTTTTTACATAAAACAAATAGCTAGTTAGCTAACTTAAAAAGTCAAATTTATTTTAAATTTGACTTTTTTAAAATTTACAATCTTCCATCTGGATTTTGTAAAATTCCTTTGATGTCAAAAGTTACAGCATTTAAATTTGAAAAATCTAAATTTTTAAACTCATCATGAGCCACTGCCAACACCACAGCATCATAATTATTCAAATTTAAATTTTCTATTAAATTTAAATTATATTCCCTTAAAACTTCATTTTTATCAGCCCAAGGATCATAAACATCCACATTACAACCAAATTCTTTCAACTCTTTGACAACATCAATAACACGTGAATTTCTTATATCAGGACAATTTTCTTTGAATGTAATGCCAAGTATTAAAACTTTTGCTTTATTTATCTTTTTATCATGCTTTATCATAAGTTTTACAACTCTATTTGCAGCATATTTTCCCATATTGTCATTAATTCTTCTTCCTGCAAGTATTATTTCAGGATGATATCCAAGCTCTTGAGCCTTATGAGTTAAGTAGTATGGATCAACTCCAATACAGTGTCCACCAACTAGCCCAGGGTTAAATTTTAAAAAATTCCACTTTGTTCCAGCAGCCTTTAAAACCTCTGTTGTATCAATATGCATTTTCTCAAAAATCATAGCAAGCTCATTTACAAAAGCTATATTTATATCCCTTTGAGTATTTTCTATAACTTTTGCAGCTTCTGCAACTTTTATACTACTAGCTTTGAAAGTCCCTGCTTTTATAATGCTTGCATAAACATCATCAACTATATCGGCTACTTTTTTTGTTGAACCTGAAGTTATTTTTTTAATTTTTGTAATAGTATGTTCTTTATCTCCTGGATTTATTCTCTCTGGAGAATATCCACAAAAAAAGTCTTCATTAAATTTTAAATTTGAAAACTTTTCTAAAACTGGAACACACTCTTCTTCAGTGGCTCCTGGATAAACAGTGCTTTCATAAACAACGATATCACCTTTTTTAAGCACACTCCCAACACTTTGACTAGCTTTTAAAAGCGGTGTTAAATCTGGACGATTATTTTTATCAACTGGTGTTGGAACACTTACTATATAAAAATTACATTCTTTTATATCATCTATATTTGAACTAAGTTTCATTTTATTGTTAGTTATAGCGTTTTTAAGTTTTTCTAAGTCAATCTCAAGAGTCTTATCATTAAATTTATTTAACTCTTCCACTCTCTTTTCATTTACATCAAAACCTATAACTTTAAATTTATCACTGAAAGCTACAGCCAATGGAAGTCCAACATAGCCAAGCCCTATAACTGATATTTTAATACTCATCTTTTACTCCAATTTGAAAATATTTAAAACCATACTCTTTCATAATATTTGCATTATATTGATTTCTACCATCAAAAATTACAGGATTTTTAAGCCTTTGTTTTATTTCATAAAAATCAGGCGATCTAAACTCTTGCCATTCTGTTACTAATACCATACAATCAGCGCCATTTAAAGCATCATATTTATTTGATGCATAGATTATGTCCTTAAAAATTTTTTTAGCCTCATCTATTGCCTTTGGATCGTAAGCAATAACATTAACGCCATTTTTGATAAGTTCATTTATCAAAACAACTGAACTTGCCTCTCTCATGTCATCAGTATTTGGCTTAAAAGAAAGTCCCCATATAGCAACTTTTTTATCTTTTAAATTACCTTTGAAAAAACTATTTATCTTACTAAATAAAACTTTTTTTTGCTCTTTGTTTCTATTTTCTACAGAAAGCAAAAGACTAGGCTCAAAGCCATGTTCTTTTGAAGTGTAAATTAGCGCTTCAACATCTTTTGGAAAGCAGCTACCACCATATCCGCATCCTGGATAAATAAAACTATAGCCTATCCTTTTATCACTTCCTATACCTTTCCTAACAGCATTTATGTCGGCTCCTACTTTTTCACAAATTCCAGCTATTTCATTTATAAAACTAATTTTTGTAGCAAGCATAGAATTTGCTGCATATTTAGTCATTTCAGCACTTTTTGGATCCATTTTTATAAATCTATCACTGCTCATCATAAATGGAGAATAAAGTTCATGCATAATACTAAAAGTTTTATCGCTTCTAGCCCCAACTATAACCCTATCAGGCTTCATAAAATCTTCTATTGCAGCCCCCTCTTTTAAAAATTCAGGATTGCTTACAACTTCAAATTTAATATCTTTTTTTCTTTTTTGTAGTTCATTATTTATTACTTTTGTTACTTTTTCTGAAGTACCAACTGGAACAGTTGATTTATCCACTACTATAAGCTCATTATTCATCTTTTCGCCTATGCTTTTAGCGACTTCTAAAACATATTTTAAATCAGCTTGTCCATTTGATCCCATTGGTGTTCCAACAGCTATAAAAAATACCTTTGAGTCTTTTAAGGCATCCTCTATTTTCGTTGTAAATTTTAAAGTGCCATTTTCAAAACACTCATCAACTATCTCTTTAAGGCCAGGCTCATAAATTGGAATTTTTCCACTTTTAAGTAAATTTATTTTACTTTCATCAACATCGACACAGATAACATCATTACCCATTTTTGCAAAACAAGCACCACTTACAAGACCTACATATCCAGTTCCTATAATTGCTATTTTCATAATTTAATTTTCCTTTGTCTTGTAAAACTCAATATACCAATCGATAAAATTTGAAATTCCTTCTTTAATATCAGTATTTGGCTTATAGCCAAGCTCATTTTCTAAATCGCTTGTATCAGCATAAGTTGCAGCAACATCTCCTGGCTGCATAGGCAAAAAGTTCTTTTTAATAGTTTTATTAAGTTTTAACTCAATAGCCTTTATATAATCCATAAGCTCAACTGGAGCACTATTTCCTATATTATAAATTTTAAAAGGTGCTTTTGAAGTTGCAGGATCAGGATTTTTAGGATCCCAATTTTTATTTGGCTTTGCAGGATTATCAACAACTTTTATAATACCTTTTACAATGTCATCTATATATGTGAAATCTCTTTTCATATGGCCATTATTAAAAACATTAATACTTTTATCTTTTATAGCAGCATCAACAAATAAAAATAGTGCCATATCAGGTCTTCCCCAAGGTCCATATACCGTAAAGAACCTAAGCCCAGTTGTTGGCACATTAAACAAATGACTATAAGTATGAGCCATCATCTCGTTACTTTTTTTTGTTGCAGCATAAAGACTTATTGGATGATTTACGCTTTTGTGTTCGCTAAAAGGCATATCTTCATTTAATCCATAAACAGAACTTGAGCTTGCATAAACAAAGTTTTTAACACTGTAGTGTCTAGCACACTCGAGCAAATTTACAAATCCAACTATGTTACTATCTATGTACGCTTTTGGATTTTTTAGTGAGTACCTTACTCCAGCTTGTGCAGCTAAATTTACAATTACATCGAATTTATATTTTTCAAAAAGTAAATTTAAATTTTTACTATCTTCAAGTTCTCCTTTTATGAAGTGTAAATTTGAGTATTTTTTTGAAGTAATAACATCATTTTCTTTTATATCTTCTTTATCAAAACCTAAAAATTCTAATCTTTTGTATTTTAAATTTACATCATAATAGTCATTTATATTATCAAATCCATATACTTCATCACCTCTTTTTGCTAATTTTTGTGATAAATGAAAGCCGATAAATCCAGCTGTTCCTGTTATAAAAATTCTCATAATTTAACCTTTTAGAATAAAATTTTTGTCTATTTTACCTTATTTTAGATAAGTAATTACTTTTTTAAACATAATTTTTAGTTTAATTTAGTAAAATATAAGCTTTAAATGGGAAATTTATGAAAATAGCAATAGTAAGACTTTCAGCACTTGGAGATATTGTTCAAACTTCTATAGTTCTTCAATTTATAAAAAAGTATTATGAAAATGCTCAAATTGATTGGGTTTGTGAAGAAAGATTTTCAAATATTTTAGAAAATTGCAAACTTATAAATAAAGTTATTAAAATTAACTTAAAAAATAAGCAGTTTATAAAAAGTTATAAAATTTTAAAAAATGCAAGAAAAAATAGTTATGACTTAGCAATTGACTTTCAAGGTCTTATAAAATCTGCTTTGGTTGCGAAGCTAATTTGTAAAAATGTAGCTGGTTTTGACAAAAATAGCATTAGAGAAAGTTTTGCAAGTTATTTTTATACAAAGAAAATCTATTCACCTTATGAAGAAAATGTTATAATAAGATATCTAACACTTACTTCAAAAACTTTAAATTTTAGCTTTTCAAAGGATGAAATCTTAGATAAATCACCTTGTTTTACTATTAATTCAAAAAATGAAAAAAAAGATATCTTAATCATAATAGGCTCTAGCCAAAACGCAAAAATTTATGATGTAAATCTACAAGTTGAACTAATTAATATTTTAAAAAATAAAGGATATGAAATTTATATATCCTATGGAAAAGGTGAAGAAAATTTAGCTAATTTTATAAGTAATAAAATAGAAGTAAAAAAAATATCAAATTTAAGCCTAAAAGATTTATGCAATGAAATATCAAATTTTAAACTTGTAATAGGACCAGATGCTGGACCAACACACTTAGCTTGGGCATTAAATGTCAAATCAATCACTATTTTTGGATACACGCCATATTACAGAAATACATACCAAACAGATATAAATTTAACAATTCATAGTGGTAAAAAAATAGATGCAAAAAATCTAAATAAGAGTGATTTTTGTATAAACGAGATAAAACCTATCAAAATAGCAAATTTAGCAACAAGGCTTTTAAATGGATAAAATTTATCTGATTTTATTTTACACCCTTTGGTTCATAGTAAAAATTTTGCCAGAATTTGCGCTAAAAGGCTTTTCAAATTTAATAGGAATTTTAGCTTTTTATATAGATAAAAAACATAAAAAAATAGTTCTTACAAATTTAGATATGTGCTTTGAAAATACTTTAACAAGAGAAGAAAAATTAAAAATTGCAAAAAACACATATAGAAATTTTGCAAGATTTGGAATTGATTTTATAAAAAATCAAAACTCTACAAAAGATAAAATTTTAAATAAAGTAGTTTTTAAAAATGAAGAAATTTTTATAAATGTTTTAAATAGTGATAGGCCAATAATAGTTCAAACTGCTCATTTTGGAAATTGGGAGCTTTTTAGCCTCGCAATTGCAGCTAAATTTGGTCCTGTAAGCATAGTAGGAAGAGCACTTGATAGCAAATCAATGGATAAAATTTTAGTTAAAAATAGAACTCAATTTAACATAGAATTAATAGAAAAAAGTGGTGCCGCAAGGGGGGTTTTAAAAGCTTTAAAAAACAAAAGAGCAGTAGGTATACTAACCGATCAAAATACTGCAAAAAAAGATGGAATAAAAATAAGCTTTTTTAATAAAAAAGCCTTGCATACTCCTGCAGCTTCTATATTTGCACAAAAAACAAATGCTTTAATAATTCCAGCTTTTATTTATAAAAATAATGATAAAAAAGATGAAATTTGCTTTTTTGAGCCAATTGATATAAAAAAATTTGATAAAAACGAAGCTATTTTAAAAGCAACACAACTTCAAGCCGATATAACCGAAAAAATAATAAGATTTAAGCCTGATGAGTATTTTTGGTTTCATAAAAGATTTAAACATTTTTATGAGGAAATTTATGAATAAACTAAGCATAGTAATTTTAACATTTAATAGCGAAAAATACTTAAAAGAAGTTTTAGAAAGCTCCAAATTTGCAGATGAAATTTTAGTTATAGATAATGGCTCAAGCGATAAAACGAAAGAAATTTGTCAAAATTACAATGTTAAATTCATACACCAAAAATGGCTTGGTTTTGGAAAGCAGAAAAAATTTGGTGTAAATAGCACAAACAATGAATGGGTTTTTGTGCTTGATAGCGATGAAGTTATAACAAAAGAACTTGAAAAAGAGATAAAACAAATTTTAGAAAATCCAAAATTTATGGCTTATAGGGTTTCAAGGCTTAATTTTTTCTTTGGAAAAGCTATCAGAAAAATGGGTCTTTATCCTGATTATTCAATTAGGCTTTTCAATAAAAAATTTGCAAATTTTAATGAAAAAGAAGTTCACGAAAGTGTTGAGTTTAAAGATAAAAATAATAAATATGGAAAACTGAAAAATTATTTTAAGCATTACGCCTATGAAAATATAGAAGAATTTATACTTAAACAAAACAAATATTCAACTCTTGGTGCTAAAAAAAACTACCTTAAAGCTTTTTTAAATCCAAAATGGACGTTTTTTAAACTTTTTGTCTTAAAGGGAGGATTTTTAGAAGGTTATAAAGGATATATTATCTCAAAACTTTATTCACAATATACTTTTTGGAAATATGTAAAATGAAAATTTTAATTATAAAATTTAGAAATATTGGAGATGTTTTACTATCAACACCTTTAATTGAAAATTTAAAAATAAAATATCCGGATGCAAAGATTGGATTTGCTCTAAATAAAGGTTGTGAAGCTATGATCACACAAAACCCAAACGTTAACAAAATCCATATCTATGATAGAAATAAATTGAAAAAAATGAGTTTTTTAAAAAGAATTTTTTCTGAGATAGACTTTGCAAAAGAGATAAAAAAAGAAAAATACGATATAGCTATAAATTTAACTAGTGGCGATAGAGGTATTTTAATAGCCAAATTTGCAAATATAAAAAAAATAATAGGAATAAAAGGTAAAAACCAACTAATAAGCAAATTTATAACCGATGAAGTACCAAAATTTAAAGGATTTAGGCATGTTGTTGAGCAAAATTTAGATGCATTAAAGACGCTAAATTTTGAACCTTTTTCTAAAAAAGTTAGTGTTTATAGCAATGAAAATGTAGATTTTTTATATCTACCTAAAAAATTTATACATATTCATCCTACATCAAGATGGATGTTTAAATGTATAAATGATAATATGATGGCCAAAGTAATTGATTTATGTGAAAAAGAACTAGGTATAAAAATAGTTTTAACCGCTGATAAAAATGAGTCTGAAATGAAGAAAATAAATAGTATCTTATCACTTTGCAAAAGTAAACCAATAAATCTGGCAGGGAAACTAAATTTAAAGCAAATAGTAACACTCTCTAAAAAATCATCCTTATATATAGGAGTTGATACTGCCATTATGCATATTGCAGCTGCAAATGATGTGCCTTGTATAGCATTTTTTGGACCAAGTGGAGCCTTTGAGTGGGGCCCATGGGATAACTCTTTAACAAAGAGTGCCTATACTAAAAAAAATGGAATTCAAAAAATGGGAAAACACATAGTTATTCAAAAAAATTGGGATTGTGTTCCATGCGGAAATGATGGCTGCAATGGTAGTAAAATAAGCAAATGCTTAATGGAATTTGAAAAAGAGTTTTTATCTAGTTTTAAAAATTTAATTAAGAAAAAACTTGATCCGGCTACTTTTTAAGGCTTGAATAAATTTTTCCTAAAAATGCATTTGAAAAAATAAAAAGAGTTTTTTTAAGCCAAGCCTCATCTTTTTTAACAGCTATTCTTTTAATATGCTCTAGCTTTTTATCGCTTAAATTTATGCCTCTTTGTGTTGTATAAAACATCTCATAGCCATTATCTTTTGCTATATTTATATAGCTATCATCAAATTTTCCTCTTGGCCAGCAAAGTTGATTATCATTAAATCCAAGACGTTTTTTAAACACTTCTTTGCATAAAACTATCTCATCTTCTAAGCTATTTTTTTTAAAATAGTTATCAAAATGTCCGTGTGTATGAGAACGAAAGTCAAAAACATCACTCATTTTTTCAACTTCATCCCAGTTTAAAAAAAGTGCAGCAGGATTTTTAGGCGCAGCTTTTTTAGCCTCTTTGTGAGAAAGTGGCAAAAAATCAGTTTTATTTATAGAGTTTTGGTTGCTAGCAGCTTCTATCCAACCACTTACTAAAAATAAAGTTGCTTTTAAATCATATTTTTTTAAAATAGGATAGGCATAATAAAAATTATCTCTCCATCCATCATCAAAGGTTATTAAAATGCTTTTTTTTGGAAGAGTGATTTCGCCTTTTTTATAAAGGTAAAACTCATTTGAGGTAATTGCTTTATATCCATTTTTTGATAAATATCTTATCTGGGACTCAAACTCACAAACGCTACTTGTTATGAAACCACTTTTTGGTAAGACATGATGATACATTAAAATCGGAATTGTCATTTTAGGCTTCTTTTAAAAAAATCTATATTTGTTGATAAAATGAAATTCTCCTATTTTATAAAAGGTAAAAAATTATACAGTATAATTATATAAAAGTCAAAAAGGTGCTATATGTTTTATTTGCTCATTTTTATATTTTTTTATCCCATATTAAAAATAATAAGTATATTTAGAAAAAAATATAATAAAACTTTGGTTATACAAAACGCAGTTATAGGTGATTATGCAAATTCAAGCATTATTTTTGAAAAAATAAAACCATTTGATATTGTTTTAAATAAAACAAATTTAGCATTTGCAAATTATGACAATAGAATAATAAATAAATTTCCAATAGACGACTACAAAAATAAAAAATTTGGAAAATTGAAATTAGCATTTATATTATTTTTAAATAATTACTCAAATGTTTATATACTAACACCAAATTCTTTAAATTTATTTTTAGGGAAATTTACTATGGCAGAAAATATTGTTACGATACAACCAAGTTTATCAAAATTTAAATTTTTATCCATTGGAACCAAAAGAGTTAATCATTCAACAAATAATTTAACAACTACAACTTATTTAAAAATGGTAAATGCAGAAAATGAAAAATATGAAAAATGTATACAAAATCCATATTTTATACCAAAAAATAAAAAAATAAAAGATGATAAAATTTTTAAAATTGGCATAAGTCTTAGTGCTGGAAATAAAATGAAAACACCTCCAATACAAACTTGGAATAAGATATTTGAAATATTAACTAAATTTAATTGTGAAATTTATATTTTTGGTATAAAAAATGAAGATGAATTGCTAAAACAAATAGAGTTGAAAAATAACATAGTTATAAATTTTGTAAATCAAATAGAGTTAAGAGAACTGCCTTTTTGTATATCTTTGCTTAACTTATACATATCATCAGATACTGGAAACTACTATATAGCAGACACAATGAAAATACCAACAATATGCCTAATGGGTCCTTGTTTTTCAAGTGAGCAAAGAGGCACTTATAAATCTTTAATAATAAACTCGAAACTAAAACCAATAAGCTCAGTTTTTAAAACAGTAAGAGACATTGATGCTAAAAAATACTTTGTGTTAAGCCAAGATGATGAAAAAAATATATACGACTTTATCTATAGTTTGAATAAAAATTTAAAATAGACTTTGAAAAATTTTCAAAACTAAAAGTATTTATTATATTAAAATCAATTTCTTTATTTTTTGGTTTTTCTATTTTTAAAAGAAGGTTATGTAAATCATTAGCTGTTCTATTTACAATATAAAAATCATCTTTTTTTGAAGAGATATTGTAAATTTCATTTATAACATTTATATTAGAAAATATAACGCCCAAACCATAACTTAAAGCTTCAATTACAACTCTTGGAAGCCCTTCATTTTCCGAAAAACCAAGTATATAGTCAAATTTTGGATAAATTTCATCCATATTTTCTACAAAGCCTAAATTTACAACAAGACCATTCTTTATTAAAATATCTAATTTGTCTTTTGTCTTTTTTTCAAAGCTACCACTTCCAGCAATATATAATCTTAAATCATCTCTATTTAAATTTAACATTGCATCAAAAACCAAATCATGTCCTTTTAGCTTTAAAAAATTTGCTGGCATTATAATAGAAATTTCTTCAAATTTATCTATTTTTTTATAGTTTTGTTTTTTAAAAACTGGATTATAAATAACACAATTATCAAATTTTAAATACTTATTATAAAATTCAAAAGTAGATTTTGAAACTGAAATAGCTTTAAAGATATTTTTATTTAATATATTAGTATCAAATTTATCCAATGGTGAATTTTTTCTTAAATGTTGGATAACTTTTATTCCCAAATCATTAGCCGCACTTATATATGAAAGGTTTGCAGAAAAATGATTGTTTAGATGAATGAAATCAAACTTATTATTTTCCAAAAGCATTCTTTTAGCAAATCTTAAATCATACTCGTATCTTTTTTTCTTAATTAATTTTTTACAAAATATTCTAAAAATTTCTCTTTTAAATTTTGATATTTCAAATTTTGGCTTATTAAATTTTATAATTTTTATCTCTTTTTCTCTCATGATGTCAAGTATTTTTTTATCTTTTACCATATAATTGTTTTCAAAATATACAAATACATCATAAATACCAGTTTTTTTTAATGCCTCTATTAAATATAAAAGACTTTTTGTTCCTCCACCATACTCTATGCCGGTATCGATAAATAAAATTTTTTTTATACCAAATCCTTTAATACTACATATATCTCTTTTGCCGAAATTTGAAGCATGCACTTTTGATATTTGCATCTTTTTCCCAAGCAAGGATTACAAGTTCGATCTTTTTTTACAAATTTATGTATCTCTTTATCAAAATCAGGATTTGATGCTTTAGGATCAGCAACAGCAAATAAAGCAATAGTTGGAGTTTTTAAAGCGGCTGCTATGTGAAGTGGTCCAGTATCAGGAGTTACTAAAATATCAAGCCTATCAATTAAAGCCGCAGCTTGTCTTATATTAAAAATGCCTGCTAAATTTAAAACCCTATTTTTATCTTTTATTTTTTTCATAAAAGCGTTGGTTAAAATTTTATCTTTATTGCTTCCTGTAAGAATTATTTTATAACTATCATTTTGTAAAATTAATTTAGCCAATTCAACCCAGCGCTCTAAAAACCACTGCCTTGAAACTGTACTAGCCCCCATTTGAAAGCCAATATATTTTGTTTTATCATCTTTTTTTAAAATTTCATCAACACTCCCATAGTCTTTTTTATCTAAAAAAAGCTGCATTCTAGTGTTTTGATTTTTTATACCAACAAACTCTAAATATTTAAGTCTATATTTTACAACATAGTCTTTTACTTCTAGTTTTTTTGGCAAATTAGAATGAAATTTATTAAACTCGTTTTTATCATTGTGAAGTTTAAATATATATTTAGCACCACTTAATACTGCTAATGGTGTTGCTTGTGGCTCATTTGAGTGAAGTATAAAAACTATATCTATTTTTTTTGATCTTAAAATTTTAGCTGTTTTTAAAAAATATTTCCACTTGCCATTATAAGTTATAATCTCATCTAAGTTTTTATCATCTTTAAAAAGATCAGAATTATTTTGATTTAACAAAGCTATTGTTTTAATATTTGGAAAATTTTCTTTAAAAGCACGAAAAACAGGGGTATTAAAAAGAGTGTCGCCAATTGCAGTATTGCTAAAAAAACAAACGGTTTTAAAATCATCTTTTACCAAATCTGTTTTTATAGTTTTTTTATTTTTTATCAAAAAATTAACTAAAATTTCATAAAGACTCATATAATTTTTCCGTATCTTTAATCATCTTCTCAATACTAAAGTTTTTAATCACATATTCTCTTCCAAATTTTGCAAATCTATCTCTTAAGTCTTTATTTAAAATCAACTCTTTAAGAGCTTTTTTCAACGCTTCTTTATTTCCATTTTCAAAAAGTAATCCACTTTTTTTATCGCAAACAGACTCACCAAGTCCACCAACATTACTTGCAATAGTGGCAACTTCGCAACTTGATGCCTCAAGAATAACTCCGCCAATTGCTTCCATATTTGATGGAAGAACTAATATATCCATTGAACCTAAAAATTCATTTACATCATTTCTATTGCCAAGCATAAAAATATTTTTTTTATCTTTTGTCAAATTTTGTAAATTTTCTTTTTGTGGCCCATCTCCAACTATAAATAAAGCACTATTTTCTATATTTAACTCATTAAAGGCCTCTATTAAAAGCTTATGATTTTTAGCAGCTCTAAGAACAGCAACTATGACTATGCAAACAGTATCATCACTTAAACTAAACTCTTTTTTTAAATTTATACTAAAATTAGGCGTATATTTATTTGTATCAATGCCTGTATATATCCTTGTAACTATCTCTTTTTTAACGCCTCTTTTTATCAAGTCATCACAAACTGCTTGGCAAACACCTACAACTTTTGTATTTAAATTATAAGTGAAAGGTGAAGTTATGGGAAGTTGTAAATGCCTAGTTCTTACAACTTTAATCTTACATATCTTTCCAACAATAGCCCCAATTATCCCATCTTTTCCTGAATGAGTTGATATGATATCAATTTTATTTTTTTTAACAAATTTGCATATTTTTATAATTTCAAAAAGATTATAAACTTTTTTTAAATTAAACTCAACAAACTCACAATCAATATCTTTTAAAAGACTTTTTGAACCTTTATTGAGCCCATAAAATACTCTAAATTTATTTTTATCAAGTCCGTTTATAACTCTTTGGGTTCTATGTTCTTGCCCACCAAAACCAAGAGAGCTTTCAAGCTCTAAAATATTTATCATAAAAATTCCTTTAAAATCATATCGAAAATTAGCTTATTATCTACATTTTCAGCTAGCTTTGTTTCATCTTGCAAAGCTATACATTTTGCATTTGTATATATCGGCTTCCAACGATTCATATCTGTTTTTCCGAAAATTATCAATGTATTTACACCAATTGCTGGAGCTATATGTGCAATGCCACCATCCAATGTAATTAAAAACTTAGCAAATTGCAGATAGGAAATCAATTCATTTAGGCTATTTGTTTTTAAATATTCTACGCTAACTTTTTTTGATATATCACTAGCAAAATTATCATCTTCTGCTGTTATTATAATATTATTATATTTTGTTTTTAAAAATTTTAAAATTTCACAAATTTTATCTTTACTTATTTTATTTTTTTTGACTCTAGATGAAACATGAAAAAAAATAAAATCTTTATATTTTTCATTTTTTATACTAAAATTTAAAAAAGTTTTTTCTCCACCATAATAAATTTCTAAAGGCTTTAAAATTTCAAAACAAATTTTTGCTTCATTTATGTTAGTATAAGGAATTTTATCAGTTATAAAATTTGCTTCTTTGTTTTCATCAACTCCAATTACTCTTTTAGCTTTTGAAATTTTTGCAAAAAGTCCGGCATATTTTGAATATGAGCTTCTAAAAATGATACAAATGTCATATTTTTCTTTTTTTATTTCGTATAAAATCTTTCCTTTTTTTAAAAAAGCTATTACCTTGTCTAAAAATTTATTTTTATGCTTTGTTTTGGTATAAATATAAATTCTGTCTAAAAAAGGATTATTTTTAACAACAAAAGAGTTTAAACTATTTACTACTATATCAATTTTAGAATCTGGATACTTCTTTCTTATAGCTTCAATTGCTGGTGTAGTACATACTAAATCGCCAATATTATCATTTCTTATTAACAAAATTTTCAATAACATACTCTAATTCTTATTTTATAAAATCTTTTTACAATCTAAAAATTTTTTATACAATTTTTAACTGAAATTGCTAAAATTATTCCAAACATCATATAAAAAAATTTCGCTTCTGTATCTCCAAAAAAACTTCCGAAACACAAATTCACAATAAACCCAATGCCGCCGAAAAACATCGTAAAGCCAAACATTGAAGTAGCATTGTTAATATTATTTTTTATAAGACTATAACTTTTTTTTAAAAAATAAATCCAAAAAGATAAAAATAACATTAAACCAAAAATTCCTAAAGAAAATAGTATTCCAAGAAATTCATTATGCACTTGTGAATATACTGAAAAAGGTTGATTTTCTTTTGAGTTTAATTTTACAATATTTTTACCATACAAAAATCTACCATAGCCAGTTGGCTCAAAAGGATGATTCGAACTGTATATAATAGCGGCTTTCCACATAGAAATACGAGATGAAATAGAGTAATCCAAATTTAATTTTTTATACTCTTTACCCATTTCATTTGGTGCTTTTTTCATTAAGGCTATATAGTTATTTGATGCCTTAAGGTTGTATCTATGACTAAAGTTATGCGAGTTTAAATATACTCCAATTATAAAAATTATAAAAAATAAAATAGTTAAAACTTTTATGAGACGAGATTTTATAGTTGCAAAAGCAATCAAAATTACCATACATAATGCTGCTAAATACCCAGCTCTAGTATGAGTAGAAAACATACTAAGAATAGATAAAAGAAAAAACATAGCTCCTATAAATTTATTTTTATATAAAAAAATTGCTATAGAAGCAGATATTGCAAAGCTAGTCCAAATAGCAAATCTTTCACCACCACCTTTATTTATATAGCCATCTAATAATCCACCAGTTCTAACATTAAAACTAAAATCAGCTAAATACCAAGTATATAAATTTATAATAGTGTGAATAAATAAAATTGTTATGATAGAATAAATATAAGGCGTAATTTTATCTATAGAATAAATACTAAAAAATAAAAACACTACAATCATAACAAAAACATTTCTTACAAGTTCTTTATTTACCTCTTTTAAACTTGCTTTTATATCAATCGAATAGAACAACGATAAATAAGCTAAAACAATAAATGCAAACAATATAACTAAAAGCCACTTAATTTTTAAAAGATTTTTAAAATCAACCTTTTTAAAATCCGCAATAGCCAATAATAGCAAAAATAAAACCAAAGAAAAGCTTTGAATTGCAGCTGTATGAGCTATTGGTAAAACAAAAATATAAACGCTAAAAAAAAATAATTTTAAATATTGAATATATTCGCCTTTTATTACCTTATCCAAAAACAATCTCCTAATTATAAATATTTAATTATATGGTTAAATTCTTAAAAACTTATAAATTATGATAAAATAGTCTCCATGAAAAAAATAATATTCTTGCGAGCCAATCCAAATGCAATTGGTGGGGCTGAAAACTATCTAAAAAGATTAGCAAATGCTCTAAAAAATAGTGATATAAATAGCGAAATTCGTTCATTTAAAGGAAATCAAAAAATTAGCTCATGGAAAAAAGCTTTAAAATTTAACAACCAAGTTTACAGAGAAAAAAAAGAAGATGAGTTTTATTTTAGTCTTGAAAGAGTTAAATGTGCCGATATTTACAGAGCTGGAGACGGAGTTCATAAGGTATATAGAAAATTAAAAAAAATTTGGTGGTTTAATCCATTAAATTTCGTTTATCCATATCTTGAGAAAAAATGCTTTGAAAATTCAAAAAAAATCATTACAAATTCAAATTTGATAAAAGAACAAATTGTCTCAACATATAACATAGACAAAAATAAAATTATAACAATCTATAATGGTGTAAATTTGCCAGAAATAGTTAATAAATCAAATAAAAAAATACAAATTTGTAAAGAATTTAGTTTAGATGAAAAAAAGCCTTTGTTTTTATTTGTTGGAAGTGGCTTTAAAAGAAAAGGGGTAAGGGAATTTCTAGAAATTTTATCAAAATTTCCAAATAATTATAATGCCATAATTATTGGAAATGATAAAAATATAAAAAAATATAAAAAAATAGCATTAAAATTAAGAATAAATGCAATATTTTTAGGATCTAGAAAAGACGTATCAAGGTTTTATGAAGCAAGTGATTTTTTTATCTTTCCAACACATTATGAACCGTTTTCAAATGTTATATTGGAAGCGTTAAGTTATGGATGTGTGTGTTTTACAACAAAGCAAAATGGTGCAAGTGAAATTCTAGACGATCAATTTGTAATGAATCATCCAACAGATTTTAAAATTTTAGACACAATTAAAAAATTTGTTGATGATAAATCTATATTTGAAAAACAGAGTAAAGAAAATATACAAAAAGCTAAAAATTTTAGCATAGAAAAGAATGCAAGCTTAACCATGAAGGTAATTTATGAAAATATTTATTGAGCTTCCAACTTGGCTAGGTGATGCTGTAATGAGCACTTTAGCCATAGAAAATATAACCTTAAATTTCCCAAATGCAAAAATAACTTTTTTTGGCTCTTTTGCCTCAACTTCTCTTTTTACAAATCATCCAAACTTAGAAAAAATTATAATTGATGATAGTAAAAAAACTAAATGCAGACTTTTCAACTTAGCAAAAACTTTTGTAAATTTACCAAAATTTGACATTGCAATAAGTTTTAGAAGTCATTTTGCAACAAAATTTGGCTTTTTATTTTTAAAAGCTAATAAAAAAATTATTTTTAATAAAAATATAAAAACAACACATCAAGCTGAAAAATATGAAAAATTTATAAATGATTTTTTAGGAATAAAAGCAAAAAATAATAAATTAAAATTATATTTTAAGCCAAATATTTTTAAAAAACCAACACTTGGACTAAATCCAGGAGCAAGCTATGGAAGTGCTAAAAGATGGTATCCAGAGTATTTTGCAGAAGTTGGGATTGCACTTAAAGATAAATATGATATTATAATTTTTGGAGGAAAAAACGAAGAAAAAATATGTAACGAAATTTCTAATATTTTATCAGAGAATAAAATTAATCATAAAAATTTATGCGCAAAGACATCTATTGAAGAGTTGTGCCAAAATATAGCTGGGCTTTCTTTATTTATTACAAATGACAGTGGTCCTATGCATATCGCAGCTAGCTATAAAGTTCCTACGATAGCACTTTTTGGACCAACTAAATTTAATGAAACATCTCCTTATGGAAATCAAAAGGCAAAAATACTACATTTAAATTTAGACTGTATGCCTTGTATGAAAAGAGAATGTCCTTTAAAAACTCATGAATGCATGAAAAATCTAACCCCAAGAATGGTGATAGAATGTATAAATAAAAATTTTAATTTTTCATAGCATCATCAATTGCTTGACAAATAGTATGTCCCATAAAAATATGCATCTCTTGAATTCTTGCAGTATCATTTGATGGAACGACTAAGTTTAAATCACAACATCCATTCATCTCTCCACCGCCTTTTCCACTAAATCCAATAGTTTTTATACCATTTTTTTTTGCATACTCCAAAGCATTTATGACATTTTTGCTATTGCCACTTGTAGAAATCGCAATTAAAATATCATCTTTTCGCCCAAGTCCTGCAAGCTGTCTTGCAAAGACATAGTCAAATCCATAGTCATTGCCAATGGCTGTTAAAGCCGATGTATCAGTTGTCAAAGCAATACCAGGAAGGGGATTTCTCTCACTTTTATATCGCCCTGTTAGCTCAGCTGCTATATGTTGGGCATCTGCTGCACTTCCACCATTGCCACATAAAAAAACTTTGGAGTCGTTTTTTATAGCTTCAACAACCATTTCGCAAGCTCTGTTTAGCTCATCAATCAAACTATTTTTAAACTCACTTGCTGTTTTTAAATGTGAGTCAATCTCCCTTAAAATCATCTCTTTCATTTTTATCCTTTTATTTTATTTATGATATTTGTAGTGCTAAAACCATCTTCAAAATCAACCAAAACAACCTCTTTTGCTATATTGCTTCCAACAACTTCTTTACCTGCATAATCAGCCCCTTTTACCAAAATATCAGGGCGAATTTTTTCAATCAAATTTAAAGGCGTATCTTCATCAAAAATAATCACAAAATCAACAAATTCTAAAGCACTCAAAAGTAAGGCTCTTGAGTTTTGTGAGTTTATAGGGCGAGTTTTTCCTTTTAGCCTTTTAACAGAGCTATCAGAATTTAGTCCAATTATCAAAATCTCTCCAAGTTTTTTTGCCTTATTTAGATACTTAATGTGACCAGCATGCAAAATATCAAAACAACCATTTGTAAAAACTACTTTTTTATCATTATTTTTTAAAATTTGGCAAATTTCATCTAAGTTTTTTATTTTTTCTTCTAAGTTTGTACTTGATGATGATTTGGAGTATTTTTCTATTTCATCTAAACTCGCAGTTGCACTTCCTACTTTTCCAACCACGACAGCAGCTGCCTTGTTTGCAAGACTAAGAGCAGAAATTATGTCCATTTTATTTGACAAAGCATATCCTAAAGTCGCAAGTACCGTATCTCCAGCACCAGTTACATCAAAAACTTCTTTTGCAATTGCCGGTATTATTTTTACTTCATCGTTGTTGTATAGAGCAATACCTCTTTCAGAAAGAGTTATAATGGAATATTTTAAATTTAACTCATCTTTAAGTCTTTTTAGGGCTAATTTTAGTGAAAAATCATCATCAATTTTAATCTTTAAAGCTTGCATTGCCTCTTTTAAATTTGGTGTTAGAAGTGTTGCATTTTTATATTTGGAATAGTCACTTCCCTTTGGGTCTATCAATATAAATTTAGAGTTTTCATTTGCTATTTTTATAATTTGCTGGCAAAAATCATATCGTAAAACGCCTTTTGCATAGTCACTCAACAAAACAGCGTCGTAGTTTTTGATGATATCTTTAAAAGAGTTTAAAAGCTCATCTTTAGAAGTTTCCAAAATATCATTTTTGCTTTCCTTATCAAACCTTATAACTTGCTGATGAACTGCCATAATACGAGTTTTATGAGCGCTTTTTCTATCTTTTTCTTTTACTATTTTCTCAATCTTTACACCCATATTCTCAAGCATTAAAACTATATCTTTGCCAGACTCATCATCACCAACAACACTCATCACGCCAACATCTAAGCCCAGTGCTTTTAAGTTGGCCATTACATTTCCAGCTCCGCCTAGACGCTTGTTTTCGCTCCTAATATCAACAACCGCAACAGGTGCTTCAGGTGAAATTCTATCACATTCACCCCAAAGATAGTGATCTATCATCAAATCACCAATAACTAAAATTTTAGGCTTCATTTTTTATACTTTCATATATTTTTTTAATCTCAGGGATATAGCTTTTAATTCCATCTTCAAGGCTAAATTTAGGCTCATAAGAGAGATTTTGTCTACTTAGAGAAATATCAGCTTGTGTATGGAATTGATATTGTTTAATAAATGGATTTTTGATATATTCACATTTTAAATTTGTATTAAGCTCGTTTTGTAAGATATCTACAATCTCTTGAAAGCTTCTTGCAACTCCAGTAGCAGCGTTATATACTCCACTTTTATCAGATAAAAATGCCAAATGATTAATCGCAATAATATCTTTTACATAGACAAAATCTCTTTTTATCTTATCACTATCTTCAAAAAGCCTTGGATTTTGCCCATTTAAAATTTGAAGTCCAAACTGCAAAACCATAGAGGCAGTTTTATCTTTAAAAAACTCATTTTCACCATACACATTGAAATATCTAAGACCAATACAATGAATTTTTTCGTGATATTTTAAAGCTAGTTTATCCATCATTAGTTTTGAAAAACCGTAAACATTTCTAGGTTCTTCACTATGCCAAATCTTTTGCGGACTTTTTGCGTTTCCATAAGTTGCCGCTGAACTTGCATAAATCATCTTTGCATCAATTTTTTTGCAAATATCAAGAAGCTCGGCAAAGGCATTTAAATTTGTTTTTATCATTATGCTTTGATCATTTACCGTAGTGTCAGATATGGCAGCTTCATGAAAAATTGCATCAGGTTTAAATTTAGCGATACTTTTAAGAGTTTTTCTATCATTTATATCACCCTCTAAAACCCTGCCACCAAATTTAAGTAAGTTTTTATAGTGACCAAAACTCTTTAAGTTGCCATTATCAAATCTTTCACCTGTTCTAAAAATATCCACAACTAAAACATCAGCGCCTAAATTTTCAAAATAATTTGCCAAATTTGAACCTATAAAACCAGCCCCGCCAGTTATAACTATTTTTTTATTTTTCATCTTTTTTCCTTATAAATTTAAGCATTTCTTTAAGCTCTTTTATGCAATGAAAGTCTCTATTTAAACTCTTTTCTTCTTTGCTTAGTAAAAACAAATTTTTAACTCCGGCATTTTTCCCAGCTTCGATATCGCTTAGTTTATCGCCTATTAAGTATGATTTTGACAAATCTATACCAAATTCATCCTTTGCAGCTAAAATCATTCCGGGGTTTGGCTTTCTGCACTCACAACCACTCAAATGAGGACAAAAATAGACTTTATCAATATTTATATCTCTTTTTTTAAACTCATTTTTCATATAGTCTGTTAAAATTTCAAAATCTTTTGTAGTGTAGTAGCCTCTTTGAATGCCTGATTGGTTAGTGACAATAATGATTAAAAAATCTCTTTTTTTAAATTCTTTTAAAATCTCGAAAACTCCATCTATAAATTTGAAATCTTCTATTTTAAAAACATATCCAAAATCCTCATTTATAACACCATCTCTATCCAAAAAGAGTGCTTTATTTTCATAAGTTTTCATGAAATATATTATACAAATTTATACTAAATAAAACTTTATTTACCCAAACAAAATGATGAAAACATCTCATCTAAAATTTCTGTTCGCTCAAATGGTCTTGTTATAGATGAAATTTCACTAATTGCCGAGTTTATTTCATAGGCAAAAAGCTCAAGCTCATTTTCATTTAATAAATTTTTAGCTCTTGAAATTGCCTCTTTTGCTGAATTTACAGCATTTATTTGATAAGTTGCTGTAAGCATAATCCCGTCATAGTTTTTAGTATCAAGATAATTTTTCAACTCATCAGTAACTAACCCGATGCCCTCTTTAGCTGAAATCTGAAGAGGCTTATTTAGTTTTTTATCAAATTTTTGAATTAAATCTGATTTATTTAAAATATAAAATATTTTTTTATCATTTTTTTCAAGGCCCATGCATATTTCTAAAATTGCCCTATCTTCTTCATCAAATTTAGCTGAATTATCAAAAACTGCTAGAACAATATCGGCTTCGTTTGCTTTTTTTATTGCAGTTTTAATGCCAATTTTTTCTATACTTGAAACACCCTCTCTAATGCCCGCAGTATCAATTATCCTAACTAAATGGCTTCCTAGCATCAGACTTTCTTCTATGGAATCTCTAGTAGTGCCAGCCTCATTTGAGATTATAGCTCTGTCATAAGATAAAAGTGCATTTAAAATAGAACTTTTTCCAACGTTTGGCTTTCCTATAATAGCAACTTTAAATCCCTCTATAAGACCTTTTCTTTGTTTGCTAATAGTAACAATCTCATCAAGTTTTTTATAATTTTTACCAAGTAAATTATTAATTTTTTCTAAAATATCAGTTGGTAAATCTTCTTCTGCATAATCTATACAAACTTCAGTATAGGCAAGAGTTTTAACAAGCTCACCCCTTAAAGATTCAACAAATTTGCTAAGTGATCCTTGCATTTGATAGGTTAAAATTTTTAAAGCGTCTTTACTTCTAGCAGTTATTAGGCTTTGGATAGAGCTCGCTTTTGCAAGATCCATTTTATCATTTAAAAAGGCTCTTTTACTAAATTCTCCTGGTTTTGCAAGTCTAGCACCAGCTTTTAAAAGCTCATCAATGATTAAATTTGAAATCAAAAATCCACCATGAGTTTGAAACTCAACTATATCCTCTCCAGTAAAACTTTTTGGAGATTTAAAATAAATTATTATACCTCTATCTATAAGCTCATTGTCTAAAGAATAAATTTTTAGCAAAGTTGCGTATCTTGGAGTTAATTTATTTGTTTTTAAAAGTTTTAATGAGATATCTAAAGCTTCTTTTCCACTAACTCTTATAATAGATACTGCCCCAACCCCATTTGCAGTAGATATAGCTACAATTGTATCATTCATTTTTTGCCGGTCTTATAACTATAAATTTTCCATGTCTTGAAGAGCGAACACCGACATAATTATTAGGAAATTCATTTCTAAGCTGCTCTAAAGCAATTCTTACCAAAACACCATCTAAAAGTTTAGTTTGAGCTTTTCCAGTTGTTTTTACCTTTTCAATAACATCAACCAAATATGCAGCAATCATTTTTTCTTGATTTTCTAAAAAGCGTGAAATCTCAAGCCTTACATGATATCCGTATTTTGGATAAATCCAATTGTGAAGAAGATGTGTTATTGCTTTATATCTATATCCTTCTTTCCCTATTAAAAGTGCCGCATCATCACCATCTAATTTTATATAAATAGTTTTATCATCAAATTTATTTACTTCAAAACTATTGATGTTAAAAAAATCATTTTTAAAAAGGTTTTCAATTCCATTTTTTATTTCAATAATAGCCTTGTTTATTTCAACTTTTTCATTATTCGGTTTTATAAATTCTTTCTTGTTTTCAAAATTATTTTTTTGCTTTTCAGGTTTTTGAGGACTTTTATCATCCTTTTTAGATTTTTGAGATTTTTCACCTTTATCTATATTTTGCTCTTTTTTAGCTTTTTTTGATTCACTACTAATATCTGTTTTTTTCAAAGATTTTGTATTGCTAACTTTTTTAGCATCTATGATTGCATTTTTTTTAAAAAAACCCAAAATCCCACTTTTTGGATGTTGTAAAACTTTAAAATCAAGTTCGGTTACAGAACATCCTAGCTCAACAGAAGCTTTTGTTATAGCCTCTTCTAATGTAAATGCTTCAAATTTCACTATTTTTTCTCCGCCATTTCTAATTCTTTTCTCTTTTTAAACATTCTATTTATAATAATTTGCTGAATTAAAGCAAATATATTATTAACACACCAATAAAGTGTAAGTCCAGCTGGGAATGTCATAAAGAAAAATATAAATATTACAGGCAAGAATTTCATAATCTTTTCTTGCATTGGATCAGTAAAACTCGTAGGAGTAAGACGCTGTTGGATATACATCGCAGCACCCATTATAATAGGAAGTATAAAATATGGATCCTTAATGGCTAAATTATCTATCCAAAGTATCCAAGGTGCTCCTTGAAGCTCAATTGCATTTAATAAAACTCTATAAATTGCAAAAAATACAGGAATTTGAAGTAGCATTGGCAAGCATCCACCCATTGGATTTGCGCCATGTTTTCTATATAGCTCCATAACTTGTGCTTGCATTTTTTGCGGATCATTTTTATATTTTTCTCTAATTTCTTTCATTTTTGGAGCTAAATCTTTTAACTTATTCATAGAAATCATAGCTTTATAAGTAAGTGGTGATAAGATAAGCCTTATTAAAATAGTTAAAATAACTATTGCCCAACCCCAGTTTCCAACCATAGTATAAAACTTACTAAGTAACCAAAACATAGGTTTTGCAATAAAAGTAAACCAGCCATACTCTATAACATCACTTAATTCAGGGTTTATTGATTTTAAAAGCTCATGATTTTTAGGCCCTATAAAGCCACCAGCTTCAAAAACTCTATCTTCAACTGCTACAAAAGCTTGATTTATTCCATCACTTGTCTCATTTAGCGCTACTTTCATAGGTTTTTCAAAGTTATAAAATAAAGTTGCGTAGTATCTATCAAAAGATGATGCAATATCGATATTATTATAAGTTTGAGCTTTATTTTTTACTTTTCCATCTTTTACAATTTCTAGATTATCTTCTAAATTTCTAAGTAATACTCCATGAATTGTAAGTCTATCTGCTGCAACATCTGGCCTAAGTCCTGGAGTTACAAAGTAATTTTCATTCTTATTTGTTTCTACTTTTACCTTATAATTACCCCTTTTTGAAAAAGTTATAGTTTTTTTAACTATAACTTCGCCTAAATTTTGAGTAAGAACAACGCTTTTTTTACCATCATTTAAATTAATGTTTGACACACTTGCTTCGTACGGAATTTCAAAAGCTAGCTTATTAATTTCTTGGTTTGCAAACCTAATTTCTAATGGTTTTGGATATTGTGTTATTAAATTTAAAAAATTTCCTTCTTCATCTTTATAAATATTTTCATTTAATTTAAATGAACTTATTCTTCCTAAAGAGTCAATTTTAGCATTAAAATAATCCGAGCTTATATTTACTATTGTTTTATCTTCTTTTGAAACTGTATTAATAGGAGCTTTATTTTGATTATCAAGCTTTACATTTGGTGCTTCGTTTGCAGTTTTTACCTGTTTTGTAGCAATTGTTGCATTTGTGTCTCTAAATTTTGATAAATAAAGACTATCGTAGGCTATAAAAAAAATGAAAGCAAGAAGCGTTGCAATGATAGCTCTTTTTTGAAGTGATTTTTCATCCATCATGGGGCTAATTTTCCTTTTTATATGATTTTATAACATAGTATTTTCCATTTTTATAAGGAACAAACCAAAATAAAAACTTCAAATTCTTATTTTTAAAAGAAAATTTTACAGCAGAAAAATCTTTATAAATTATAGGATAGTCGATTCCACCTTTAAAAAGTTGATTACATCTTAGAATTCTTAAAATAGTTAAAAAAAATGCTTTTAAACAAAAGTTGTGCTTAAATTGTATCAAAGCATATTCAGAACAACTAGGATAGTATCTGCAAGCCGCTGGAAAAAGCGGTGAGATGTTATGTTGATAAATTTTTATGATTTTTATAAAAAAATCCTTCATTTAAAAGCATCCATTTTTCTAAAAGACCATCTTAAACTCTTTTTTATAGAATCAAAGCTAAAGTTAATTATTGAAGGCTTCGCAATTATAATGTAAAATCCTGATTTTAAATCATATCCCATATTAGCAAATGCCGCTCTTAAAACTCTTTTAGCACGATTTCTAATAACTGCTTTTCCTACTTTTTTACTAGCAATTGCTGTAAATTTTCTATCATCAGAAGCCAAAAAATAAACAACTGCAAATTCAGTGTGCCATTTTTTAGCCATCTCATAAACTTTTTTAAACTCATCTGCCTTATTTATGGCAGAAAATTCAATCAAACAGCCAATCTTTTTCTACCTTTTGCTCTTCTTGCATTGATAACTTTTCTGCCGTTTTTACTTTTCATCCTAACTCTAAAACCATGTGTTCTTTTTTTAGGAGCATTATGTGGTTGATATGTTCTTTTCATATTTTTCCTTTTAATTTTTTAATTTACCAAACGATGATTTTATCTTAAAATTACTTAAAAATAGATAAGAATAACTTTTTTATGTGTTTAACATTTTGCAGTATAATTTTAGAAGTTTAAAATAAATAAAATTTTAAAGGAAATTTATGAACAAAATTTTAAATATATATCTTTTTTTGATTGCTATTTTAATAGGTCTTGAAATTTGTGCAGGAGTTTTTGTTGCTCCTGTAATTTTTAATCCAGCAAATTTAATTGGTGAAGGCGTTTTAACACATTTCCAAAGCGGGCAAATAATGACTGAAATTTTTCTAAGATTTAATAAAATTTTACTTATCATATCAATTTTGACATTTATTGCAGAAAGCATTAATCTGGCAAATAAAAATAAAAATTTCAACATTAAATTTTCAACTTTTATGCTTGCTTTTATAAATTTAGTCTTAGCCCTACTTTTTATATTTTACTTTTCAAATTATATAGTCAATGCTCAAGAAATCGGACCATCAATGACTCAAACTACTTCTTTTGCGCAAATGCATAAAGCTAGCGAATGGACTATGAAAATTATGCTTATAGCTCAAACATTTTTATTTTTTATTAAATTTCCAAATATTAAAAATGAGCTTAAAAAAGAGGCCAAGTAAATGAAGATAAGAGTTTATTATGAAGATACGGATGCTGGCGGTATTGTATATCATACAAATTTTATAAAATACTGTGAACGTGCAAGAAGCGAAATGGTATTTAACTCAAATTTAGACTCATTTACTCCAAATAGGCATTTTGTTGTTAAAAATATAAATGCCTCATATATAAAACCAGCTTTTTTAGGAGATATACTAGAAGTTATTTCAACACCAAATGGTATAAAAAAGGCAAGTTTAGTTATAAATCAAAAAATTTATAAAATTGCCTCTTTGGAAAAAAACTTAGATGAGAAAGAGCTTATTTTTGAAGCCGATATAAAAATAGCCTATTTAGTAGATAAAAAACCAGCTGCAATGAGTAGTAAAATGATAGAATTTTTTAAAAATTATAAGTAGAATTTTCTACTTATAACTAATTTTCAAAATTTAACTCACTATTTAAATTCTTTTCTTCATCTCTAATAGATTCAAATTTATGATTTGTTGTTTTATAAATCTTTGTGTCATAATTTATACTTGAGCCAACGATTCTTTCTTTAAAAATCCGCTCATCATCAGTATTTGCAAAAGCATTGTATAAATAATCAAGCCCAATAGCCGTTGAATAAGCAATCCAGTTATAATAAATATCAACTCCCAAAATTGAACTTATAGAAGCAATATTTTGCGGAACATGAGTAATGGAATTTGCGATAAATAAATTTTGTCTATCTTTAAAATCTATAAGTGATAAAAGTTTTGGAGCATAATTTATCTGCGTTGTAAAAAAGGCATTTGGCACCAAATCATTTATTTTCAACTCATAAATTATCTTAGCCGTTGTATTAAGTGGCAAATTTAAAAAAATATCAACATCTTTTAAATTTTCATCAACTCTTCCTAAAAGCGAAGTTTGAGCACCATCAACTAAAACTTTTTTTTCTATATTTGCACCACTTAAAGAAATATACTCATCTAAAAATTTTGCCAAAAAGCTATTATCTTCAAAAACAACTATATTTTTATAATCAGAATACTCTAAAAGTTTTAAGACTTGATCTTCGTAATCAATACCTCCAAAAAAGATATTTCCCCTACTTGCTTTAACCATTTTATAGTGAAGTGTAGGTATGAAAAAAAGCATATTTATATCGGAATTTTTTGCAATTATTTCAGCACCTTTTGCAGTAAGTGGAGCAATGACTAAAGAAATACCATCGTTTTTTATTTTATTAATAGCAGTTATTAATGATATTTCATTTTCATTTCCAGTTAAATAAAATTTAACCTTTACATTTAAATTTTTAGAAATTATATAAGAAAAGACTGCATTTGAAACTATATGAGCATATCCACCTATTATATTTTGAGGAAGTAAAACGGCGATTTGTTGTTGCGACAAATCCATATCTTTTGTTACAACAAGCTTTGCAATACCGCTGACCAAACTCATATAGTAGCTTTCAAGGTAAGAATTTGAATATTCCTTAGAGTATCTTGATAAAAAGCTAAAATCTTTTTTTTCATCAATTAATTTTTTTAAACACTGACTATCGCAAATTCCAGGTTCAAAGTCTAGATAATAAAGACTCGCTGGTGGAATAGGAGAAGGTTTTTGAATTTTTGCAAAACAACTTGAGAAAATTAACAATAATATTAGTAAATTTTTTTTCATAACAACTCTTTAATTTTTTTTATATCATTTAAAAAAAACTTTTTTTTCGCTGGATTTAACCTTACAAAATCAAGATCAAACATAGGCAAAACAAAGTTTTTTTTATATTTTAAAACATAACCGTGAAGTGTTTCTAAACTAGACATTTCAAAATCTTCAAAAATAGCACTTAAACACTCATCGCCCATTGCCAAAATAAGCTTTGGATTTAGTTTTTCAATCTCATCAAAAAGATATGGCTTGCACCTTTGAAAACTCTCATCATAAGGTTTAATATCTTTATTTGAGTGACATTTTACCATAAAAGTAAAATATAAATCATCTTCGTTTAAATTTAAGGTATTAATGAGTTTGTTTTTAAACTCTAAAACTAGTTTTGAAGATAATAAATCTCCAGTTTTATTTTGAATATCACTTGGATTTTTTAAAATTATCATAATTTTAGCATGTTTATTTTTTGAAAAAACAGTATTAATTCTTTGTTTTGAAAGATTGCACAACTCGCAAATATTAAGGTTTTGCTGCAGTTCATCAAAGTCTTTAAATTTGCTTTTTTTAATCAAATTTAAAACACTTTCATCTATAAATTTATATCCAAAAGCCTTATAACATTTTAAAATATACATTAAATCATAATTCATCAAAACCATCTTTAAAAAGATTTGAGTTTGAGGCTAAAAACACTCTATCAAAACCTGCTAAATCTTTATAAAATTTGGCTTCAAAACCATTTTCTTTTAAGATTTTACTCAAAGGTCTTTTTTGATCATAGCCTATTTCACAAGCTAGAATTCTTGTTTTATCTTTACTTAAATTAATAATGTGTTCTAAAATTTCATATCCTTTAGCACCACCAAAAAGTGCTTCTTTTGGCTCATTTAAAACCCATTTATCAAGTTTATAGTTGTTTTTTATATATGGTGGATTTGATACTATGATATCAAAACTATCATCTATTCCATTAAGATAAGATGTGTTTATAAAGCTTACATCTAAATTTAGCTTTTTAGCATTTATACTTGCGACTTCAAAGGCTGTTTTTGAAATATCAGTAGCTGTTATATTTGAATTTGGAAGCATTTTTTTTAGACTCAAAGAAATTATTCCACTTCCAAAACCAATTTCGCAAATTTTAGGATTTGTAAAATTTTTTGCAACCTCATAGACTTTTTTGACTAAAATTTCAGTTTCAAACCTAGGGATTAAAACACCCTTTTTTATAAAAAACTCACTATCTAAAAAGCTTACTTTACTCGTTATATACTCTAACGGCTCGCCATCTTCATATCTTTTTAATAATAAAAAATATCTATGAGGATGATCTAAATTTTCATTTATTTTAAGTAAAATTTCAGTCATACTTAAATTTAAATGAAATTTTAAAAGTTCTCTTGCAACAAAAGGCGTTGTAAGTTCTTCACCCTTTTTAAGAGCTTCAAATATTTTCATCATTTAACTCACAAATTCGCTCATACAAAGTTGGATGAGAATGGTAAAAATTTGAATAAAGCTTGTGTGATTTTGGAAAAGCTTTATTCTCACTTCCAAGCTTTTTTAGGGCATTTATCATGTCATTTTTATTTTGTATTTTAGCACCAAATTTATCAGCCGCAAACTCTCTTTTTCTGCTTAAAAAAGATTGAAGTGGAGTTATAATAAATGAAAGCAAATTTGATAAAATGGCTATCATCACTATAATACTTCCACCACTTTTTTCAATTCCAACAGCGTTAAAAATAGTTTCTGGCAAATTTCCCAAAAGACCAAAAATAACAAAAAATAAAATAGCTGAAAAAACTAAAATTCTTAAAATATCTTTGTTTTTAAAATGCCCTAGTTCATGACCTAAAACAGCTAAAATTTCATCTTTTGTAAGTTTTTTTATAAGCGTATCAAACAAAACTACCCTTTTAGCGCTTCCAAAACCACCAAAATAAGCATTTAGGCGATTATCTCTTTTGCTAGCATCGATTGTAAAAACACCGCTACTTTTAAATCCACATTTTCTAAGAAGTGATTCAATACTATCTTTTAAAACATCATCTTTTAAAATTTCCATTTTATTAAAAAGTGGAGCAATTAAAGTAGGATATAAAAAATTTATAATTAAAATAATTACAAATGATAAAATTGCAGCCCAAAACCACCACAAATTTCCTAAAAAATTTATGCAAATTAAAAGCAAATAAACAACTATTGAGCCAAATATAATGCTTAGTAAAAAAGACTTTAATAAATCCAATAAAAAAGTTTTAATGCTTAAATTTGAAAAGCCAAATTTTTTATCTTTTACAAATTTAGAATAAATATCAATAGGTAAACTTAAAATTCCACCAATTAAAAAAAAGCTTATCACAAAAACTAAATTTTCAAAAATAGTATTGTTTAAAACTACATTTTGATACAAAAGTCTTAATCCAAAACTAAGCCAACAAATGGTTATAAAAAATTCATATATCAAAGTAAAAATAGCAAATTTTTTATTAAAAATAGTAATATTTCCAGCTTCTTTGTATTTTTTCTCATCTAAAATAACAGCTTCTTTTTTTATCTCTTCTTTTACAAATTTAAGTTCGCAAATTTCTAAAAAAATTTTAAACAAACTATAGGCCAAAAATAATGTTATTAGTATACAAAGCATATATTCTCCATTAATTTTTATTATAAAATTTTATAAAATGTAATTTAGCATAAATTTAATAAAAAAATAATGAAAAAGCAGTTTTTACAGATAATTTTGTTATAATGCAAGATTTATTAAATTAACAAGAAATGGTTTTACATGAAAAGGTTTATTTTTACGATTTTTTTATTTCTTCCAATACTTATGTTTGGAAATGAGTTAGCTGATTTAAATGCTCAAAAATTTGGAATTTTAACACTTATCCCTCCGGTTGTTGCAATCACATTGGCTTTTATTACAAAAGATGTTATTTTTTCTCTTTTTATAGGCGTTTTTAGTGGAACATTTATGATGTTTATAGCACAAGATAATATTTTTAGTGCTTTTATAAAAGGTTTTGTAAATGTTTGCAATAGAATGGTTCACTCAATGGCAGATCCATGGAATGCAGGAATAATTCTTCAAGTTTTAGCGATTGGCGGTGTTGTTGCGCTAATCACAAGAATGGGTGGCACAAAAGCGGTCGCTGAGTGGCTTGCAAAAAAAGCTAAAAACCATAAATCATCACAAATTTCAACTTGGCTAATGGGACTTTTTGTTTTCTTTGATGATTACGCTAATGCCCTTATTGTTGGACCTGTAATGCGCCCAGTTACTGATAAATTTAAAGTTTCAAGAGAAAAACTAGCTTTTATTATAGATGCAACAGCTGCTCCTATTTCTGGAATAGCTATAATCTCAACATGGATTGGGTATGAACTTTCTGTTATAAAGTCTTCTTATGAAATCATCGGAATGACTGATGTAAATGCATTTGCGATATTTCTAGAGACACTTCCATATAGATTTTATAATATATTTATGATAATTTTTGTTTTTGCTACAGCTATTACAGCAAGAGAATTTGGCCCTATGTATAAAGCTGAACTAAGAGCTAGAACAACTGGCATAACAACATCAAAAAACAATATAAAAATGGATGACATAGAAGATAAGTCAATTCTTCCTAAAGCAGGTGTTAAACTTCAAACATCAAATGCAATAATTCCAATTTTAGTTTTAATGTTTGGTGCGATTTTAGGTTTTTATCTAAATGGCCTTGGAGCATTAGAGGGTGAAATTTTAGAACAAGTTAAAGCTGATCCTTTTTCACTATTTGCTTTAAGAGAAACTTTTGGTAATGCTGATGCTTCGGTTGTGCTTTTTCAAGCTGCACTTTTTGCGACTGTAGTTGCTATTTTTATGGGTGTTTATAGAAAAATATTTACAATTAGCGAAGCAATTAGTGTTTGGGTAAAGGGTTGGAAAACGATGATAATTACAATAGTTATTTTACTACTTGCATGGTCACTTAGTTCAATCATTAAAGATTTAGGAACTTCGAGATATTTAGTAGGAATTTTATCAGATTCAGTTCCACTTTGGGTTCTTCCAACAACTATTTTTATACTTGGATCATTTATCTCATTTTCTACGGGAACAAGTTATGGAACAATGGGTATTTTAATGCCACTTGCCATACCTTTAGCTTTTGCAATAGGCGGATACAATGGCTTAACAGAGCATACACTTCACTCATATATGATAATAAATATTGGCTCTGTATTAACAGGAGCGATATTTGGCGATCACTGTTCACCGATATCAGATACAACAATACTTTCTTCAATGGGGGCAGGATGTAATCACATAGATCACGTTGCAACACAAATGCCTTATGCGTTATTAATAGGTGCAATTTCAGTACTTATTGGCTATTTACCTGTATCTTTTGGACTACCGGTGGTATTTTCATTGGCACTTGGAGTAATTTTTATATTTATTATTTTAAAAACAATTGGTAAAAAAGTTGAATAAATTTAGGGTGTAAATTTACACCCTAAATTTCAAAAGATATGAAAGAAAAATTTATTTTAAATTTAAAAAATAAAAAATCATATTCAATTAAAAAATACTACATTATCCAAACACTCTTTGTATTAAGTTATCTATTTTTTGCCTTAATCGTGCCTTATGATATAGAAAAATTTTATCCAAACGCTTCAAAATTTATAGATTTTTTTAAATTTATCCCAGTGATTGATATCTTAGATAAAGATGAAAATATAAAAAGCGGTATAGTGTTTTACTTTTGTTTTATGCTAGTTATTGGGCTTATTTATACTATTTGGCATTTTAAAAACTACTTTTATAAGCTTGTGATTTTAAATGGTTTCTTAGGTATAAATGAACCTGTAAAAGATGGTGTTGTTGGTAAAATAAACGAACAAGATTTAAAACTAGTTAAAAATCCATTTTTACTTTTTATTTTACTGATTTGTGTTTACCTGTTTTTTATTTATATTTTATATTATTTTTTTAGCGGAAATTTTTTAAATGATTGTGGTGATATCTTTGAAAGACGAAATAACATAACTTATTTACAAAAATACCAAACAAAGCTTGGTGCTTCATATACCACAGCTATTTTTCAAGGAATTGCTTTTTATATAAGTACCGTTGTGATAAATTTAAGAGTGTTGCATCTTTTGTGGTTGTATAAAAATAGTAAAAATAAAATTAACTAAATTTTAAAAGAGTATTAAGCTTTCAACTTTTTAAACTCTCAGCCAACGCCAAAATTTCAAAATACTCATTTTCCATATTTGTTAAATTTCCCTTTTTTTCTTCTAATTCCTCAAAAAGAGATTGAATTCCTACTTCTTTATAAATTTCAGGCGTTGAAAGTGCGTGATTTAGCTCTTTTATACGGTTTTCAAGTCTTTCTATTTCAGCTGGATACTCATTTAAAATTTTATTTTGCTTAAAGCTTAATTTTGTTTGAGTTTTTGGTTGTAAGCTTTTTTGAGCTTGTTGCTCATTTACTTTTTCTTTGGCATCTTTTTCTATTTCATCAAGCTCTTCGATCTCATCTTCAAGTTCTAAATACTCACTATATGGCATGTATGTTTGATTAATATTTCCGCTATTTTCAAAAATCCAAAGCTTATTTGTAACTTTATCTACAAAATATCTATCGTGACTTACTATTATAACAGCACCTTCAAAACTCATTAAATACTCTTCTAAGATATTAATTGTAGCAATGTCAAGGTCATTTGTAGGTTCATCTAAAATTAAGCAATCATACTCTTTTGTAAAAAGTAAAGCCAAAGCTACTCTATTTTTTTCGCCACCACTTAAAGAGCCAACCTTTTGAGTTAAAAACTCTTTTGGGAAAAGAAAGTTTTTTAAATAGCCATATACATGTATATATCTACCTCTAACCCAAACATGGTCCCCACCATTTGGACAAAAAACTTCTATTAAGCTATCATCGTCGTTAATACCCTCTCTCATTTGATCAAAATATCCGATTTTTAATTCACCTTTTTTTATAACTCCACTATCTGGTGAAATTCTACCCAAAAATGTTTTTAAAAGTGTGCTTTTTCCACTTCCATTTTTTCCTACTATTCCAATCCTCTCACCTTGCAAAACTCTTGTATTAAAATTTTTAAAAAGTGTTTTTCCACCTAATGCTTTTGTTAAATTTACACACTCAAAAAGCATTTTTTTTCTATTTTGCCCAAGTCCGCCGTGATTAAAACTAACATTTGCTCTTTCTAGCTCAAGTTTTACTTTTCGTATAATTCCAGGATTTTTCTTTGCAGCTTCTCGCATTTGAATAACGCGTTGTTTTCTTCCTTCATCTCTTTTAAGCCTAGCTTTTACTCCGCGTCTAAGCCACTCTTCTTCACTTTTTAAAGTTTTTATTAAAGTTTCGTAGCTTTTTTGCATAGAAGCTAACATTTCTTGTTTTTTAATTAAATAATTTTCATATCCACCATCAAAACTTTGAATTTCGCCATCTTCTATTTCTATACAACGATTAGCAAGGCGTTCTATAAAATATCTATCATGACTTATAAAAACTATTGTTTGGTTGCTAGAAATAATCATTTCCTCTAAAAATTTAACCATGTAAACATCAAGATGGTTTGTTGGTTCATCCAATAAAAGCACATCAGGTTTTTTTAAGATAAGTCCGCCAAGTGCGACACGCCTTATCTCACCACCACTTAAAGTTGAAATAGCTCTATCTTTAAATTCATCAAGTTCAAAATGTTCAATTACACGAGTTATTTTATTTTCTATATTCCACGCATCGTGTGTATCTATAAATTTGCTAAGTTCGTTTTGCTTTTGTATTAAGTCTTTATTTTGAGGATCATTGGAAAGTAAATTTAAAGTTTTTGTATATTCATCAAGTGCACTATATATCTCTTTAAGTTCTGATCTTATAGCTTGTTCAACTGTAAAATGAGATTTGAAATTTGGAGCTTGTTCAAGATACTGTACATTTATACCATTTTGCGTAACAACTCTTCCATCATCAGGTATATAAATTCCAGCAATTATTTTCATAAGAGTTGATTTTCCACCACCATTTTTTCCAATAATGGCAATTCTTTCTTTATCGTTTATAGTTAAATTTGCATTATTTAAAATACTTTTTGTACCAAATTTCTTTTTTACATCTATTAAATCAACAAGTGCCAATAAATTTCCTTATAATAAATTTTATTATTCTATATCAAATAAGTTAAATTTATAATAAAATAGCTTGATTTTAGTCAAAATAACTTAATTTATCATCTTTTGGATTGTAGTTTTGTTTTGTAAATTTAATAAATTTTTCAATATTCTTTTTTTTTGAACTATTTTTTTTATATATAAAGTAACTATAATTTTGCAAAGGATAATTGTCATCTTTTGGATGAGAAATTGTACCTTTATATTCCAAATAAGCTGAGTTTAAATTTTGTGTATAGTAGTAACTAGTGTATCCAATAGAATAAGGAGTTTGTTTTATAAAAAGAGCTAAATCTTTATTTCCCCTTTTTCCAATTCCTAGCTTAAAATTTATAAACTCACTGTTTTCTAAATTCCAAAAATCACTATTATTTTTTAAAAAAGATGATATTGTAAATGTAGTGCCAGATCCATCATATCTATGAAAAAAAATTATTTTTTCATTTGGTAGATTTAAATTTGGGTTTAAAAGAGCTATTTCTTTATCATTCCAAAACTTAATTTTTCCTATAAAAATTTTAGATATCAAATTTGGAGTTAAAACCAAATTTGATATATTTGGTAAATTGTAACTTATGGAAATTGGACTTTTTATAAATGGTATAAACTCTAAACTATCATCTTTAAAAGCTATATCAACTATTGCGAAATCAGCTTTATTAAGCAAAACTTGTTTTATTCCGCCACTTGATCCAATTGGAAAATATAAAATTTCATTTTTAGTTTTTAATTTATATAAATTTGAAAGTTCAACCACTTTATCGCCTGCAAATGTTGCACCATACCCTTTAAGCTCATAAGCATTTAATAAATTTATGCATAAAAATATAAAACTAAATTTCACTATTTTTTGCAGCATTGCTATCCTTAATTCCAAAAAATTTTATAAAAATAATTCTAACTTTTTGCATAATTCTATCAAACCAACTCTTTTTTTGAAGTAAAATTGAGATATTTATCCCATCTTTTTTTGTATAAATTCTACTAGCTCCATTAAAAACAGAGGTGTAAAACTCATCTTCATCTAAAAGTTTTTCTTCAACTAAATCTTTTGTATCTATAAAAAGATCTATATCAATACCATATTTTTCTCCTAGCTTATTTAGCTCATTTCTTAAATTTACAATATCTTCATGAAAATCTTTTTTTATCTTTTTTTTAATCACAAAAAGATCTATATCACTACTTGGCTTTGGATTTCCTTTAGCATAACTTCCAAAAATCCAAATTTCTCTTGGGTTTAATGATTTTAGTTTTTTAATTAACTTATCTTGAATGCCCTTTGGCAAATTAGTATTATCCAAATTTTCCACCTACATACTCTTGTAAAAGTTTTTCTCTTGGATTTTTAAATATTTGCTCGGTTTTACCAAATTCGATTAAATCTCCTAAATACATAAATGCTGTATAATCACTAACTCTTAGAGCTTGTTGCATATTGTGAGTTACAATAACAATTGTGTAGTTTTTTTTTAGTCTATGTATAAGCTCTTCAATAGCTATTGTAGAGATTGGATCAAGTGCTGAAGTTGGCTCATCAAAAAGCAAAATATCAGGACTTACTGCAATAGCTCTTGCTATACAAAGTCTTTGTCTTTGGCCTCCTGAAAGTCCGCCTGCATCATCATTTAATCTATCCTTTACCTCATCCCATATATTTGCACCTTTTAAGGCACTTTCAGTAATTTGAGATAATGTTTTTTTATCTTTTATGCCTTGAAGCTTTAAGCCATATTCAACATTATCTTTTATACTCATTGGAAAAGCAGTAGGTTGTTGAAAAATCATACCGATTTTTATCCTTAAATTTATCAAATCAATATTGCTGTTTAAAATATTTTCACCACAAAACGAAATCTCACCTTCGTAGCGATTTCCTGGATAAAGATCATGAATTCTATTAATTGACCTTAAAAGAGTTGATTTACCACATCCTGATGGCCCTATCAAAGCAGTTACTTTTTTATCAGCCACTGGCATGTTAATCTTATTTAAGTTTGGCTTATTGCTTCCTTGATACCAAAATGAGAAATCTTTTATGCTTAAAGCAAGATTTTCTTTAACTTCTGTTATTGTTGCCATAAATTATCCTTTATTTTTCTTTGTTTTTATTAAAATTCTTCCAATTATATTTACACCCAAAACCACAACCGCTAACAAAAATGCTCCCGCCCACGCAACTGAGTTTAAGTCTGCATCAGGACTTTGGGTAAATTCATAAATTGTATTTGTCAAACTTGGCATTGGACCAAATGGATTTAAAGTTAAAAAATCCCACGCACCTGAAGTAAATAAAAGCGGTGCAGTTTCACCTGAAACTCTTGCTACAGCTAAAACAACTCCAGTTAAAATACCATTTTTTGCCGCACGAAATACAATTTGCATTGTAACTTTATATTTTGGTGCACCCAAAGCAAACGCTGCTTCCCTTAAACTTTGTGGAACCAAAGTTAACATATCATCAGTTGTTTTTAATACAACTGGTATCATCATAACGGCCAAAGCCAAAGCTCCAGCAAATCCATTATAAGAACCAAATGGTGATACTACAACAGCATAAATAAATGCACCAATTACAATCGATGGCGTACTCATCATAATATCGCTCATATTTCTTATAAAGTTTGATTTTCTATCATTAGCTCCGCCATATTCACTTAGATATGTTCCAGCCATTAGTCCAATTGGAATTCCTATAATTGAGGCAATTCCTACTAAAATAGTATGTCCAATAAGAGCATTTCTAAGCCCGCCAAAAACAGTATCATCTATAAAAATAGAACTACTAAATCCAGCTATTCCTTTAACTATCAAAGTTACCATTATCCACACTAAAAAAAACAGTCCCAAAACTGCAAAGAAAATAGAGACATAATTTACTATTTTATTAGTTCTTACTCTTTTTGCAGCGGCTTTTTCTCTTATGGCTATAAATTTATCACTCATTTTATTACCCTTTTTTTTCTAAGTAGTGCAAATTTTGCAACTGCAATCGTAATAAAGCTAATTACAAATAAAATAAGCGCTAAATAATACATTGAACTTTCATAAACAGGCATTCCCATTGCCTCGCCAAATTGTAAAGCAAGTGTTACTGGGATACTTGTTGCTGGATCTGAAATATTGCCAGGAATAACAGAAATTCCACCAAGCAAAAACGCAACAGCCATAGTCTCACCAAAAGCTCTACCTAAAGCTAAAATAATTGAACCAATAATCCCTGCTTTTGCATATGGAAAAATAATATTTTTTATAACATCGAATTTAGTAGCACCTAAGGCATAAGCTGATTCTTTTAAAATGGATGGAGTTGTTTCCATGCTATCTCTTGTAACTGAGGCAATAAATGGCAGAATCATAATTGATAAAACAAGTCCACCAGTTAAAAGCCCAAGCCCAGTTCCTTCAAAAAGCTTTTGAACAAAAGGAACAAAATATAAAAAACCCCACATTCCATAAACAATAGAGGGAATTGCCGCTAGTAATTCAATATTTACACTAAAAAAAGTCCTAACTCTGAATGGAGCAATTTCTGTTAAAAATATAGCTATACCAATAGCAACAGGCGTAGCTAAAAGCATAGCTATAAATGTTGAAACTATCGTTCCAAATATAGCAGCTGCACCACCGAGACGCTTATTTGCCACATCCCAAGTAGAATCAAATAAAAACCCTAACCTAAATTCATCTATAGCAGGGAGTGCTCTATAAAAAAGTGTTAGAAAAATAATAAGTAAAATAATTAAAACTAAAATTGAAGACAATTTTGCAAAAAATGAGAATATTTTTTCATTTCTTAAAGCATGGCACTGAAAACCTGTCATTATAAACCTTTTTGTGAGCTTATAGCTCTCTGCGAGAATTCACAGAGAGTTTTTAAATTTAGTTATTTGGTTGAATGTCGTATTTTTTCCAATACTCTTCAATCATCTTAACGGTATCATCGGGAAGTGGTAAATATCCTAAATCAGTAGCTGCTTTTTTAGCTTTTTGGCTTGTAAATGCCCATTTAAAAAATTTAGTTACTTTTTTACCATCTCCAGTATTGTCACTTGGCAAAACGATAAATGTTGCTGCAACTATCGGATATGATTTCTCACCAGCACTATATGCTAAAACATCATAAAAATGCTCATCAATGCTGAAATTTGAATTTAATGCAGCACGATCAAAGTTTTCTTTTGTTGGCTCAGCCCAGTCACCATTTTTTGTTTTTAGAGTTGCTGCAGCTAAATTTTCTTGAACTTTATAAGCATATTCAATATATCCAATTGAGTTTGAAGTTTGTTTTATTGTTTTTGCAACAAGTGGATTTCCTTGAGCTGGAGTTACTTTTGCACCCCAATTAATTGTTTTTGCAGCACCGTAATTTTTAGCCCAGTCTTCATCTGCTCTTGCTAAATAGCTCGTAAAATTAAATGTTGTTCCGCTTGATTCACTTCTTACAACTGGAACTATGTCTGCAGCAGGAAGTTTTAAATTTGGATTAAGCTCTTTTAAGTATGCATCATCCCATTTTGTAATTTTTCCGCTAAAAATTCCTGCAACTGCTTTGCCATCAAGTTTTAATTCATGATCTTTTACACCATTTATGTTATAAGCTAAAACAACACTTCCTGTAACTCCTGGAAATTGTAAAAGTTTTTTCTCTTTTAACTCTTCTTTTGTTAAAGCTGCATCAGTTCCACCGAAATTTCCATTTCTATCAGTTATAGCACTTACTCCTTTTCCACTTCCACCACCACTATAAGTTACTTGATTTTTTGTATCTTTATAGTATAGTTTTGTCCACTCTTTATAAACGGGCATTGGAAAAGTTGCACCTTGACCTGAAATTTTGTCATTTGCACTCAAATTTGAAAAAACAAATGTCGAAGCGACTGCTAAAATAGCTAATTTTTTTACCATTTTTTATCCTTTTTCTAAAATTTGAAGCAATTGTAAGAAAACTTTATAACTTTTTGGAAACTTTTATAAGTAGATAAATTTTTAGACTAAACTCATAAAATTTAGCTATACTTTCACTATGAATAAACTTAAGCCACTTGCCTCTTTTAAATTTAAAAACTTTAAAATTTATTGGATTGGGATGAATGTCTCACTAATTGGCTCTTGGATGCAAAGTATCGCTCAACCTTGGCTAGCCCTTAGTATTACAAATAATGCATTATTGGTAAGTTTGGTTGCCGTAGCTCAGTTTTTACCACCACTTTTTTTAACTCTAATCTCAGGAGCTTTGGTTGATAAATTCGATACAAGAAAGCTACTTTTTATCTCTCAAACAGGACTTATGATAGTAGCTATTTTATTTACTTTAATGATGACAATGTTTGAAATTTCATTTTTAATGATAATGGTGCTTTCTTTTTTAAATGGAATATTTTTAAGTATTGATGCTCCAGCTAGACAAAGTTTTGTTTATGAGATAATAGAAGATGATAAATTTATACCAAACGCAGTTGCCCTAAACTCAATGAGTTTTAATGTGGCAAGAATTTTAGGGCCAGGACTTGCCGGACTTGTAATAGCTAGTTTTGGTATAGAGTATTGTTTCTTAATAAACTCAGTTAGCTTTGCGGCTATTATAGTAAGTCTATTTTTTATAAAAAATAGGAGAATTTTATCAAAAAACAGATCTAAAAATATGCTTTATTCTATAAGAGATGGACTAATTTATGCTAAAAATAATCATATCATATCAAGCATGTTATATTTACTTTTGATAATGGCTCTATTTTTACCACATTACAATGTAACAATTTCTGCATTAGCGAAATTTGAACTTAATGGAAATGAGAAGACATTTGGATATTTAATGAGTTTTTTAGGGATTGGTTCATTTTTGGGTGCACTTTTTATAGCAAGTTTTGGAAAACTTAATTTTAAAATGATTTTTGCTGCCCCAATATTGGCTTCTGTTTTCTTAATCTTAACAGGATTCAGTTCAAATTTCTATATAAGTGGGCTGTTTCTTTTAATGACAGGGTTTTTCTTTGTTGTTGCAAGTTCTAGTATAAACTCAACCATTCAGCTAAAAACTAAAAATGAATATAGAGGAAGAGTTATGAGTATTTATTCATTGTTTTTTCAAGGAAGCATACCATTTGGTGCAATTTATAGTGGTGCTTTGGTTGATAGCTTTAAGCCAAGATGTGGAATTTTAATGTGTGCTTTAAGTGCAATAATTTGCATAATTTTACTTGTTAGATTCAAAAAGGTTTTGTTTTGGAAAGTTTAATTGTAGTAATTGATGATGAAGAGGATATGCTAGATCTTCTTGAGTATAATCTTACAAAAGCAGGCTATGAAGTACTTGGTTTTTTAAACACTTCTAAAATTGAGCAACTTTTAAATGAAGAAAATGTTGATTTGTTAATAGTAGATAGAAACTTACCAGGCATCGAGGGAAGTGAGTTTATTAAGAATTTAAGACTTAAAGGATACAATAATTCAGTAATTTTTTTAAGCGCCAAAACTTCTATGAATGAGCAGCTTGAGGGTTTTGAAGCAGGAGGCGATGACTATATAACAAAGCCTTTTGAAATGGATAATCTACTTGCAAGAATCAAAGCCGTTCTAAAAAGAACAAAGAAAAAAGCAGATATTTATAAATTTAAAGATATTTTTATAAATTTAACAAATGCTGAAGTTTTAATTGGCAACACAAATGTTGAGCTAACTAAATTAGAGACAAATTTACTTGTTGAGTTTATAAAAAATAAAAATATTTTACTCACAAGAGACTATCTTTTAAGTGCGATTTGGAATGATGAAAACTCAAGCGAAAAAACAGTAAATATTGCTATAAAAAGACTTCGTGAAAAAATTGATCCAACAAAAGAAAAAAAATATATAAAATCAATTAGAGGTGAAGGATATATGCTTTGTTAAAAATCTATCAAATTTTTTTTATAAATTTCATAACTATTTTTTTGATTATGTTTTTTAGCTTTTCTTTTTTTACCTATAAGGCTGATAAAGAAAGAAACTATGAAAAAGCAGTAAATAAACTTAATACTATAAAAGAAATTTTAAGCATAACTCCAGGAAATTTATCAGACGATTTTATAAAAGGTCTGGCATTAAAAACAGATACCTATATTGCGGTTTTTGATGAAGATTTAGGTAAATTTACACTAAGCAACAATGAAATAATAAAGCTTGATATTTTTTTAGGACTTAAAAACGTGATAAATAAAACCGATTTTGACTATATAAATAAACAACCAATAATATATGAAGCAAGTAGCGTTAAAATATCAAATAAATCATATATAATAGTTGTTGCTACAAACCTAGAAAATAGCTATATAAATTTAAAAAATCTTTTTTTAAAACTATTTTTAATTTTCATTATTTTTTTAATTTTAACATATTTAATAAATAGAACTTTTAGCAAAATTATAGGAAAAGAGATAGTAAAGATAAATTTCTTTTTAGATAAAATTTCTAAAAAAGATTACTCCTTTAATATTTCAAATTCATTTATAAAAGAGATTGACTTAATATATAAAAAACTCAATCAAGTTAAAATTGATATAATAAAACTTGATAAAAAATTAAATCAAAAAGCTGCTAAAATTCGTCTTAAAAATACTCAGCTTGAAGGGATATTAAGTGCTATTTCGCATGAGTTTAAAAACCCGGTTGCCATTATAAAAGCTTCATATGATACTTTAAAAAATGATTCCTTAATGAGTGAAGAGTTTAAAAACAAATTCATAGAAAAAATCATAAAAAACTCACAAAAAATAGTAAATTTAGTTGATAAGATAAAACTCTCCTTCACCCAAAAAGAAATTACTTTAAATATCAATGAGTTTAACTTAAAAGAAATTGTAAAAGATGTTAAAAACGAGCTTTTAGAAAAGTATAAAGATAGAAATATTTTAATAAGCGGCAACGATACTTTAATAAAAGCTGATAAAATTTTAATAAAACAAGTTATATTAAATCTAAGTGAAAATGCTTTGAAATATTCAAATGATGAAATTATTTTACAGATAAATAAACACTCATTTTTTGTAAAAGATAACGGAATAGGAATAGAAGAAGAAAACTTAAATTTAATAACAAAAAGATATTTTAGAGTAAGTAAAAATAGCTGGGATAACTCTCTTGGATTGGGACTTTACATAGTAAAACAAATTTTAAAAGTACATAATTTTAATTTTATAATTAAAAGCGAATTTAATAAAGGCTCAACTTTTGGTTTTGAGTTTTAAAAATTTGATATAATCTTTTTTCATAAAAAGGATAAATTAAATGGAAAAAGAAGTTACGCTTAAAAACTTATTTATACCAATATATTTAAATATGCTTTTATCGCTTTTAACCATTATTATAAATACATATATGATAAGCTTGATAGAGCCTCATTTGGTAGCGGCTATGGGAGCTGGAAATCAAATATTTAATCTAATGGTAAATGTTTTTAACCTTTTAGCAGTAGGTTGCTCGGTTGTTGTAGCTCAAGCAATTGGTGCAAGAAATAAAAAACTTGCCATTAGAAGTGTTCATGTAAGCATAGCATTTAATGCAGCTCTTGGATTAGTTGCTGGGATTTTTGTTTTTAGCTTTGCTAGAGTTATCTTAAAACTTATGCAAATTCCAACTGAAATTTTTAATGAAAGTTTGATCTATCTAAGAGTTATTAGTGTTGTATTTTTTATAGATGCGGTTGCTATAGTTTTGATTGCTGTAATTAGATCTTATGGATATGTATCTTACACAATAATAGTATCTGTTTTTATGAATATTTTTACAATATGTGGAAATTATATTGCACTGTTTGAGCCATTTGGGCTTTCATATTATGGTCTTTTTGGAGTTGGAATTTCAACTGCTTTGGGAAGATTTTTTGGTGTCTTTATACTATTTTTTATTCTAATAAAAGTTGTTAAAATTCCAATATTTATATCTCTTTTTTTCAAGGTGCAAAACTATGTCTTAAAAAAAATTCTTTCAATAGGACTTCCAAGTGCTGGAGAAAACTTCATCTGGACTTTTCAATACATAGTAGCTTTTAGTTTTGTGGCAAGCATGGGAGCAAATAGTCTTACAGTTCAAACCATATTTTTTCAAATTTCAGCATTTATATTTTTTGCAAGCAGTGCAATAGGCATCGCAAATGAAGTAATAGTTGCTAGAATGGTTGGAGCTGGTAAAAACGAACTTGCCTATAAAGAGAGTTTTAAAAACTTAAAAATAGGCTTTTTAGTAACAGCTGGATTTTTAATTTTAGTATTTTTTAATCAAGATTTTATAATGAATTTATTTCATCTAAATAATGATATCAAAAGCATTATGAAACCTCTTTTTATACTTTCACTATTTTTAGAAATAGCAAGAACACAAAATGTAATAATGGTAAATGCAATTAGAGCTAGTGGGGATGCTAAATTTCCATTTTACATGGGAGTTATATTTATGCTTGGAGTTTCACTTCCAATCGGATATACTTTAGGAATTTATTTAGGAATTGGAATACTTGGTGTTTGGATAGGGTTTTTAGCTGATGAGAGCTTAAGAGGCTTAGCAAATACTTTTAGATGGAAAAGTAAAAAATGGCAAGGTAAAAAAGTGGTATAATCAACCTTCTAAGATTATCAAAAAAGGACATATTTATGGATAAACATGAAAAAAAAGTAACAATTAATTATCTAAAATCACAAAAAGGCAAATCAAAATTAACTATGATAACTGCGTATGATGCACTTTTTGCAAATATTTTTGATGGATTTGTTGACATGATTTTAATAGGCGATAGCGTAGAAATGAACTTTAATGGACGAGATGATACATTAAAAGCCACAATGCAAAATATGATTTATCATACAAAAGCAGTTTGTAGAGGAGCAAAAACCTCATATATAATTGCTGATATGCCATTTGGTAGCATAAAAGATGAAAAAACGGCTTTAAAAAATGCTATTTTATTCTATAAAAAAACAAAAGCTGATGCGGTTAAAATAGAAGCAAACACTATTCCTCTTAGTATAATTAAAACTATTGTAAACAACGGAATTGCAGTAGTTGCTCACATTGGCTTAACTCCCCAAAACTCACGCGATGAGGGTGGATATCATGTAAAAGCAAAAGAAAAAAATGAAGCTAAAATGCTAATTCAAAAGGCAATAGATTTAGAAAATGCTGGAGCTTCGATATTAGTAGTTGAAGGAACAATAGCAAGTGTTGCTGAAAAAATCACACAAAGTGTAAAAATACCAGTTATTGGCATTGGAGCAGGAAACAAAACTGATGGACAAGTTTTAGTTTTTAGTGATGCATTTGGATTTTATGATAAATTTAAACCTAAATTTGTAAAAAGATTTTTAAATGGAAAAGAGCTCGTTCAAAATGCTTTATTTGAATACATAAACGAAGTAAAAAGTGGTAAATTTCCAGATCAAGAACATAGCTATAATGGATAGCAAATTTATAAAATTTGATGAATTTGACATAAAAGTTACTAAAAAGCGTGTAAAATACGCAAGACTTAGGGTTGATAGGAATGGCGATATACATCTAACTTTGCCAATTTTATTTCCCAAATTTATGGTTTTAGAGTTTTTAAACAAAAATAAAGCTTGGATTGAAAATAGAGTTGATTTTATAAAAAGTAAATCACTTCCAGAAAATAAAACTATGCTTTTAGGTCAAATTTACAGTTTAAAATTTGATGAAAGTTTTAAAAAAACTGAGATTTTAGGTGATGAGATAAGAGCTTTAAATTTAAATGAATTTATAAAATTTAAAAGAAGTTTTGCAAAAAATGAGTATATAAAATTTATAAATTTATATTTGCCAACTATAAAAAAGCCAATTAATAAGCTGACAATTCGCGATATGAAAACTAGATGGGGAAGTTGTAATTTTAAAAAAGGATATATAAATCTAGCTTTAAATTTAGTGGAAAAAAGTCCTGAATTAATCGAATATGTAGTACTTCATGAACTAACTCATCTAATTTTTCCACATCATCAAAAAAGTTTTTATGACTATATTGCCAATTTAATGCCTGATTTTAGAGATAGAGAAAAAAGGCTTAAGGGCTAAATTTTTAAAAAATTTGACATAAAATTTATATTAATATAGTTTATTTATTTAAAAATTTTTAGTTTATATCAATAGAGTTTAAAACCTCATCTTGAATTTATTTGCTATTTTCAAGCCTATCTAATGAGCTATAAAAAAAGCCTATTAAAACTAAATTATCATTATGAAAAAATAAACTGCCCTAGTAGCAAAATCTATATTGTCAATATTTTCAATGTTTGTCAAATGAGCGGTTATGGAATTTACAGCTGTAAATTTATCAAATTTAATTAAATCACAACTAATTTGCTTTGAATCAACATTACTATTTTTAAATGATTTAAACTCTAAATCACAAATTTTTTTGCGTAATTTTCACTGATTTTTTTAGCTCTTGTTTTACGTGTTCTAGTGATTATAGAATCACCATTTTTATTTTCAAAACTAATAATATATTCTAAATTAATCCTAAAATCATTTGGTATTTTTATGGATAAATCTTTTGCATTATCAAAACTCATCGTTAAATCACCAGCAAAAGTACTTACAACAAAAAACACAAAACATACAAATTTTTTCATGTTTTTTCATATGGGATTAAATGCTAAATTTAATCTTTCAATCAATAAACCTCTTAATCAAATCCTTATAACTATCAATTCTTCTATCTCTTAAAAATGGCCACCAACGCCTTACATTTTCACATCTTTGTTTATCAATCTCAACAACTTCACAAAGCTCACTTTCATCATCACTTCTAAAAAGCTCTTCGCCTTGCGGTCCAAAAACAAAGCTATTACCCCAAAATCTAATACCGTCACTAACACCACTTTTATCTGGCTCAAAACCAACTCTATTTACCGCAACAACTGGAAGTGTGTTTGCTATAGCATGACCCCTCTGAACACTAACCCAAGCTTCAAGTTGGCGATATTTTTCATCTTCTTCATCGCTATCAAACCAACCAATAGCTGTTGGATAGATTAAGATTTCTGCTCCTTTTAAAGCCATTAATCTCGCGGCCTCAGGATACCACTGATCCCAACATACCAAAACACCAAGTCTTCCAACACTTGTATCTATTGGTTCATAGCCTAAATCTCCTGGTGTAAAATAAAACTTTTCATAAAAATTTGGATCATCTGGAATGTGCATTTTGCGGTATTTTCCAGCTATTTCTCCATCTTTTTCAAAAATAACAGCAGTATTATGATAAAGTCCGGCAGCTCTTTTTTCAAACAAAGATGTTACCAAAACAACACCGTTTTTCTTGGCAACTTCACTCCAAAATTTAATATCATCTTCATAGGAATTTGCATAATCAAATAAATTAACATCTTCATACTGACAAAAATACTCACTTTGATGAAGTTCTTGCAAAACAATTAAATTTGCACCTTTTAAAACTGCTTTTTCTATCAAATTTACTGTTTTTTGTCTAGTTTGGTCTTTTGAAATTTCAAATTTTTGTGAAATTATGCCTACTTTTAAATCTTTCATATCTTACCTTTTAAAATGTATTTTAAAAATTATAGCAAATTTAATCTTTTTTAGAGTCATCAACTGGATCAAAATGAATATCTATATCCCACTCAAAATTTGGATAACTGTCTTTTATATAATTAATTAACACTTCACCTTCATCATGAGCATTTTGCAAAGAAATATCTTTTTTAAAAACCAAATCAATGCTAAAATAAGCTTTATCTACACTTTGCCTAGTTTTTAAATTATGATAACTAAGAACTAAATTTCTACTTTTTATAAAATCGACTATATTTTCAACTATATTTTTATCAATAGCCCTATCAAGCAGTATATTTCCACCTTCTTTTATGAGCTTTACAGAGCTTATAAAAATATAAACACTAACGATAATGCCAAAAAGAGAATCAATTAAAACAAAACCTGTAAAATATATAATTATAAGAGCTAAAATAGTTGCTATATTTGTATAAAGATCACTCTTATAATGTAAAATATCAGCTTTTACAATTAAAGAGCTTTTTTTCTGTAAATGAAGATAAAAAACTAAAAGTCCAGTGGTTAAAGCTGAAATAACCATAACCAAAATTGCGATATCAGTTTTTATCTCACCTTGGGAATAAAATATATTTTTAACGCTTGAATAAAATATAAAAAGCCCAACTCCAAGTATAAAAAGTCCTTCTAAAAATGCCATTAAAGCCTCAAGCTTACTAAGTCCGTAGTTGAATTTAGAATTTGCTTTATCTTTTGATTTTTTTAAAGCTGCATAGTTTAATCCTGAAATGATAGAGTCAAGCATCGAATCAATCGCCGATGCCATAACAGCAATTGAACCACTAAAAAGTCCTGCAGTTAGCTTAAATATAGCTAAAATAAAAGCAGTAACTCCTGCAACAAGCGGTGGACTTACTTTAAAAAGTAAAGTTTTATTTTCTAAATTTGACATTTTTAGCTTTCCTTTAAATTATCAATAAAATAACTTATTGATAATTATAGGACTAAAATCTTAATTTGTTCTTAATATCTAAAATACTATCAAATAAAAAGTTATTTAGATTTTTTCTTAGTTGCTTGTTTAAAATAAAGCACAATTAAACCAATTATTATAAGTAGAATAAATGGCATAATTAATGGATTTTGCTTTGCTAAATTAAACAACTTTATAAGCACATCACCTGAAAAATAGCTTAAAAGTCCAAGACTTAAAGCCCATATAAAAGCACTTATTATATTTATAATGCTAAATTTATAAAAGCTATATTTTGTAAGTCCAATAGCAAGTGGAACTAAAGTTTTTAAACCATATATATATTTTTTAAATAAAATGATTTTTCCACCATGTTTTTTAAATAATATTTGAGCTAAAGCCAAATTTCGTTTTTGTTTTTTAAAATATGGCATAATTTCTTTTTTGTTATATCTACTCAAATAAAAAAGAAGGGTATCTCCCAAGGCATTTGAAATAGTCGCTATAATTATAACAAGTGATAAATTCATGCTTCCAGCATAGCTTAAAACTCCAGCGGCAATTATTGCAACCATACCACCACCAAGTGTGTATAAAAATAAAATAATATATCCATAAGTTGAAAGTGAGGTTAGCATTTCGCTCATCAATAAGCCTTTTTTATAGTTTTTACTAAATTTTCAAATGCATAACTATTTTGATTAAAAATCTTACCAGTATCGATATTTACTACAAATCCACCTATATTTACACCGGCAAAAGCTCCGGCTTTATTAACAAAAGCATAAACATCTTTATCAAATACACTAACAGCTCCAACGCTTGCACTAGCCTTATACAAAGAAACTGTTGCATCCACTCCAAGTTTAATATTTGCATTTATCATAGAATTTAAAATTTCATCATTCATAACAAAAAGTACCATGTAGTTATCTTCATAGCCTATTTGAAAACCAATACTTCCATTTGATATACTTGCTTCATATGCATTAAAATTTGAGCCATTTTTTATAAGAGCAACCCCATTTCCATACATTCCTGCAACTATAAAACCAACTTTTTTAACACTTGGAAATATCAAAATAGCCTTTGAGCTATCCACTAGGCTTTTTTTGTCAACATTTGCCTCTCTCATAGTAAGCTCATAGGCATTTGATGCATTCAACAAGTCCTCGTCTTTTGCGTGTGAATTTAAAGCTAAAAAAAATAAACTTAAAATAATTAAAATTTTTTTCATTAAAAATCCTTATTTTGCATATTCAGTTACCCGTGTTTCTCTTATAACACTTACTTTTATTTCTCCTGGATATTGAACATTAGCTTTTATATCATCAGCTATTTCTTTTGCAACTAAAACAGCCTCATCATCATTTATCAAATTTGCATTTACCATAACTCTTATTTCTCTACCAGCATTTATTGCATATGCTTGTTTTACCCCGTTTTTACTAGTGGCTATCTCCTCGACTTCGGAAACTCTTTTCAAGAAACTTTCAAGTACTTCGCGTCTAGCTCCAGGTCTTGCAGCACTTAGTGCATCAGCTGTACAAACTGCAGCACACTCTATGCTTTGTGCTTCCTCATGTCCATGGTGAGCATATATCGCATTTATAACAACTGGATGCTCTTTATATCTTTTACAAATTTCAGCCCCTAAATCCACATGACTCCCCTCATATTCATGAGTTAAGGCTTTACCAATATCATGTAAAAGTCCAGCGCGCCTTGCTAGATTTTCATCCCCACCAGTTTCAGCTGCGATAATTCCAGCTAGATGAGCAACTTCAAGACTATGAGCAAGAGCATTTTGTCCATAACTTGCTCTAAATTTAAGCTTTCCAATTAATTTTATGATTTCTGGATGAATTCCGCTAAGTCCTAAGTCCATAACGATATTTTCACCCTCTTCTAAGATACTTGCCTCAAACTCTTCACTTACTTTTTTATGAATTTCTTCAATTCTAGCAGGCTGAATTCTTCCATCTTCAACTAATAGCTCAACAACTCTTGTTGCAATTGCTCTTCTATAAAGGTTAAAGCTACTTAAAATAACTGCGTGTGGGGTATCATCAATTATAACATCAACACCTAAAACCATTTCTAGAGTTTTGATATTTCGCCCTTCCTTGCCGATAATTCTACCTTTTAAATCATCATTTTTTATATCAACAACATTTATAAGTCGTTCTGCTGCATACTCACCAGCAAATCTAGTGGTGGCTTGGGCTATGATATAGTTTGCTCTTTTTTTTGCTTCTTTTTTTGCCTCTTCTTCATATTTTCTAACAATGTGAGCAATGTCTCCACGGCTTCTTTCTTCAACTCTTTTTAAAATTTCATCTCTTGCCTCTTCTTCTGTTAGGCCTGCAGAATGTTCTAAAACTTTTAATGCCTCTTCTATTTTAGTTTCATAGTTTTTCTTTAATAGTTTCCCTTCATCATACATATTTTTGGCATCTTTATGAAATTCTTCAATTTTTTTAGTATTGTTATCTAGAATTTGCTTCTCTTCAACAAGTTCTTTTTGTTTTTTATCAAGTTCAGCTGTTTTTAAGTCAAAATCTTTTTGTATTTTTAAAACTTTATCTTCATACTTTTTTTTAGCATCAAACTCAGCTTCTTGGATAGTTAGTTTTGCATCTTTTAAAATACTTTCAGCCTCATATTCAATAGCTTTTGCTTTTGCTTTTGCCTGCTCTACAAAAATATTATAATTTGCTTCATTTATTTTTTTAGATATTAGATATCCTGCACCAACTCCCACTGCACCGGCTCCTAAGCCTAGAATTATTTCTATCATTTTTTCCTCTTATTAAATAATTTTTCTTTGGAGTTAAGTAAATATCACATTTAATATCATGTTTTTGTGAAATAGTCTCTTTTATATACATATCGCAAATCTCCACAAAAATAATTAAAGGCTTATGGTTAAGATTATCAAAAAATCTATCATAAAAGCCCATTCCATGACCAATTCTAGCCATTTTTCCATCAACTCCAATAACTGGAACTACAGCTAAATCTATTTTTTTTCTAAAAGCATTTTGAGATCTATTTTCCAAGATACCAAAACGAGACTTATAAAAAGGTCCTCTTAATTTTACCATTTCAAAGCTAAGATTTCGCATAAGTGGAATAAAAACTTCATTACTTTTTGCTAGTTTTCTTCTTAAAAGTAACAAATTAGGCTCATTTGCCATTGGCATAAAAAATAAAATTTTTTTAGAATTTGTTGTTTTAATTATCTTTTTTAAATTTCTTAAAATTTCATAATGGCTACATTTAGCTTTTGTTTTTGCAATAAGTTTAAGCTTTTTTTTAGCTTTTTTTCTAAATATTTCTTTTGTAATCATTTAACGGTTATTTTATTAAATTTATGTATAATTTTAGATTAAAAAAGATTTTAAATAGAGGAATTTTATGAAGTTTATCAAATTTATAATATTGTTTTTGATTCTTTTTTTTGCAGGTTGTGATAAAAAAGATGATAAAAAATCAACTTCTATTTTTAAAGAGAGCAATAAAACTTTAAATTTAGAACAAAATGAAGCTATTTTAACAACCAACTTAGATGCGCCAATTACAATTAAATTCACCAATGATGATCTTATAAGCGTTACTAAAACTGATGATGGAATAAATATAGAAAATAGCGATAAAGCTACAATTTTTTTCTTTTTTACATCTTGGTGCCCTCCTTGTTTGATTCAAATGCAAGTACTTAATAACTTAGCTAATAAATTTAAAAATGACATCAACATTTACGGGATTGTGGTAAAAAATGATGAAGATCCAAGCGAAAATAAAATAAATTTAGAAGATATAAAATTTCAAATAAGCCAAAGCTTGGAAAATGAAACTTTGATGGATGCAATTGGTGGAATTAAGAATATACCTTTTATGAGTGTTTATAAAAAAAGTGGAGAGCACTATAAAGACTATTTAGGTATAATACCTGAAGAAATGCTTGAAATAGAGATTAAAAAGGCTATAAAATGATAAATTTTTTTAAAAAAGGTTTGCAAAAAACAGTTGAAGCAATGAAATCTGCCAAACCTAAAAATGAAAAAATTTCAAAAGATATTTTAGAAGAAATGCTTTTAGAGGCAGACGTAGATTACGAAATAGTTGAAGAGATAATTTATTATCTTCCTCCACAAGATGAAGTTTCAAGAAAAGATTTAGAGCGTGTTTTAAATACATATTTTATGTATGAAGATAAAAATATATTAAAAGAAAAACCTTTTGTTGAGTTAATTTTAGGTGTAAATGGTGCTGGAAAGACGACATCAATTGCAAAATTAGCAAATTTATATAAAAAAAGTGGAAAAAAGGTAATTCTTGGAGCTTGCGATACTTTTAGAGCCGGAGCTATTGAACAACTTAGACAATGGGCAATAAAACTTGATATTCCTATAGTTGCATCAAATCAAGGTCACGATCCAGCAGCTGTTGCATACGACAGCATAAGTTCAGCAGTTGCAAGAGGATATGACAATGTTTTAATTGACACGGCAGGAAGACTTCAAAACCAAAAAAATTTAGCAAATGAACTTGAAAAAATAGTTAGAATTTCATCTCGCGCGATGCCAAGTGCACCCCATAGAAAAATTTTAGTTCTTGATGGAACACAGGGAAATAATAGTGTTAAGCAAACTTACGCTTTTAATGAAATTGTAAAACTTGATGGGGTAATAATTACAAAACTTGATGGAACATCAAAAGGGGGAGCACTTTTTGGAATAGCAAGAGAGCTTGAACTTCCGATTTTATATATCGGAGTTGGCGAAACAATGGATGATTTAGTTAAATTTGATGCAAAAGAATTTGTCAATACACTTTTAGATGGGATTTTTGAAGAATAATGGCTAAAAAAAAGACAGTTTTTGAATGTAGTGCATGTGGAAACAAACAAGCCAAATGGATGGGAAAATGCCCAGAATGTGGTGCTTGGGATAGTTTTGTGGAGTTGAGTGATGAGCAAATTAAATTTATAGAAACTTCTTCAAAAATAATAAGTACTCCAAACAAAGCGCAAGAAATTTGTGATATAAAAATAGAAGATGTTAAAAGAGTCTCAACAGAAGATAAAGAGCTTGATTTGGTTTTAGGTGGTGGAATAGTAGAAGGCTCGCTTGTTCTAATTGGTGGAAGTCCTGGAATTGGCAAATCAACACTTTTACTAAAAATAGCTTCAAATTTGGCAAAAAAATCTTTAAAAGTCCTTTATGTAAGTGGAGAAGAAAGCCTTAGTCAAATAAAGCTAAGAGCAGATAGGCTAAATGCTGTTTCAAAAAATTTATATCTTTTAGCTGAAATTTCACTTGAAAATATTAAAAATGAACTTTTACAAAATGAATATAAATTTCTAGTTATAGATAGTATTCAAACACTTTATAGTGATACTATCACATCAGCTCCAGGATCTGTTTCGCAAGTAAGAGAAATAACATTTGAGTTAATGCGAATAGCTAAAGAAAAAGGAATTTCTGTTTTTATCATAGGCCACATTACAAAAGAAGGTTCAATTGCAGGTCCTAGGGTGCTTGAACATATGGTTGATGTGGTCCTTTACTTTGAAGGGGATTCTAGTAAAGAATTAAGAGTTTTAAGAGGATTTAAAAATCGTTTTGGCTCAACAAGTGAAGTTGGCATATTTGAAATGAGCGATAAGGGTCTAATAAGTGCAAAAGATGTAGCAAGTAAATTTTTTACAAGAGGTTCTGCTATGAGTGGAAGCGCAATAACAGTTATAATGGAAGGTTCTCGCCCATTAATAGTAGAAATTCAAGCCCTAGTTTGTGAAAGCTCATATCCAAAAAGAAGTTCAACTGGATATGACAAAAACAGACTTGATATGATAATAGCCTTACTTGATAGAAAAATGGAAATTTTACTTGGACATTATGATGTTTTTATAAATGTAATTGGCGGTGTTAAGATAAGTGAAACTGCTGCAGATTTAGCCGTAGTTGCGGCAATTGTAAGTAGTTTTAAAAATCGCCCAATTAGCAAAGAAAGTATATTTTTAGGCGAAGTTAGCTTAAATGGTGAAATTCGTGATATTTCAAACCTAGATCTTAGAGTAAAAGAAGCAAAAATGCAAAATTTTAGAAATGTCATAGCCCCATCTTTACCAATTGAAGAAAAAGGAATAAAAATATTTAAAACAAAAGAAATAAGGCAAATTTTAGATATGATGTAAGCGTTTTATGGTATAATACCTTAATTTATAGCAAAAAGGTTATATTATGAAAAAAAGTGATGAAATCATAAAAGATATACAAAATAGAAACCACAATTATTTAATTATGATAAATGACTTTGGTGTGAGTTTGGCTAAAAATAGTTTATCATTTTTTGAAGTTCAATCTTTTTTTAAAAATTTAGCAAATTATGCAGCACATCAATTTGAGGACTTAAAACAAATTTTTGATGAGTTTGAAATAGACAAAAGACAAGTTGAGTCTCATATTAAAAATCAAAAAACATTTTTAAATGAAGTTAATTATATGTGTTCGTATATAAATGATGATATTTACAAAATAAAATCACTTTTTAATTTTTTAATATTTTGGTCAGAAATTGAAGTAAGTAATCAAAACTTCCTACTCTTTAAACAAGTTGAGCTTATAAAAAAAGGAATGACTCCAAGTACCGCGTACGAATTGATGAGTCTTAATGATAATACAAACTTTGCAAGAACTATTAATAATTTTATAAACACACTAATTCAAAAAAATGATGAACTTGTCCAAAGCAATGCAGCACTTCAGGTAAAGCTTAATAAAACAACAAAAAAGCTAGATGCACTAACAAAAGAACTTGACGCTTTTCCTGTAGTAGATTCGATTACAAATTTACCAAATAGAACTCAAGCTTTAAAAGCCTTAAATATTTTATTTAATGAAGAAAATAAAAATGCGGGAGTATTGTTATTTTCTCTAACAAGCTACAATGACATGATAAATCAACTCGGGTATGAAGTAACAAATAACATATTTTTAGCAATCATAAGAATTATCAAAAATTCAATTCGAAGTGATGATTTGATTTACTCTATGAAAAAAGATGAACTTATGATAATTTGCCAAAATTTAAACGAAGCAAGTGCAATCAACATATCAAATATACTAATAGAAAGAATTACAAAAAATACTGTTTTAAATACACTTCTTGGAAGCTTTGACAAGCTTAGTGTAAATATTGGTATAGCCTTATTTCAATCAGTTTCAGATATTGATGATTTACTTATTTTAGCAGATAGAAAACTTAAAAATGCTCAAACTATGGGAAAAAATAGGATTGAAATTTAGTTAAGCTTTATAACAAACACCTATCGAAATATAACTTAAAATGTTTTAAAATACTTATAAGATATAAAATTTGGTGCATTTAGCACCAAATTTATTAAGCAAGTGTTGCAGAAAGCATCCAAAGAGCTTTTTCATATTTGCCAATGTAATCATCACAAATTGCTCCTGTTGCTCTATCTCCTGCCTCATCACTTAATTTTGCTAATTTTCTAAACTCGCCTAGCAAATACTCATAATCTTTTTTTATTAATTCAACTACTTCTTTACAAGTAAAAGAATCTTTTTCTACTTTTGGAGTTTTTGATCTTTCAATTATAGCTTTTGGGCAAACTATAGCTTTTCCACCAAGTTGGATAGCCCTTTCGGCTGCCTCATCAAATAATTCACCCATATCATCATAAGCTTCTTCAGTATATTTATGGATAGCTAAAAATTGGGTTCCTTTTACATTCCAGTGATAATTATGAAATTGAACGCTTAAAGCTAAAGCATCTGCTTGAATTTGGTTAAGTTGTTCTATAACTTTATTCATTTTATTCTCCTTTTATTAAAATAAATTATGAGAATAATTATACTTTAAAAAGTTAAATAAATATCCTTAACGCATAAAAATATTTAAAAATAAAAATTATTTAGAAATTAGAGTTTTTAAAATTCTTTTACCTATCTCAACCCCTGGCTGATCATAAGTATTGATATCAAGCATAACCCCAACTGCACTTGTTAAAAGCATATAATAATAAAGCAAATATCCAACATGCCACTCATCAAGTCTATTTAACTCTATTAAATCAACGCTAATTCCCTCATTTATTACAGCTTGCATTGTTGATTCACACTGAAGATTTAAAATTTCACTCATAGAATAACCATTTACAAAATCACAGCTTTCTAGATATTTTAAACTTAAATTTATTTTATTTTTATCAATTTCTTCTTCTAAAACTCTTATAAAAGTTACAGTTTTATCCTTTACACCATCCATAATAAGCTGTAAAAATGAGTGCTGATCTCTACTTCCAATCAATGCAACAGGTGTTAAGCCGAATCTTTTATACTCTTTTTTCTTACCAAGACTTTCAGCCCAAAGCTGCACATACCAATTATTAAAGCTTTTAAAACGATCTGAGTAACTAAAAAGCACATTTATTTTTGCTTTTTTATGCGTTGCATAATGGTATGCTTTTTGTAAAATAGTATCATTTTTTTCTATAAAAAACTCATTTGCACACTTTGAAGCACCATTTAAAAACTCTTTTACATCATATCCTAAAATTTCCAAAATGACAGTCGTTGATGGACTTAAAACACTAAATCTTCCACCTACGTTTGATGGTATATTAAAAACTTTAACATTAAGATCTTTTGCGAGTTTTTCCAAATTTGAATCGTGATCTGTTATAAAAACAAAATTTTTACTAAAGGTTTTAACCTCAAATTTAGAAATAATTTTTTTAAATATAGTAATTGTTTCTATTGTGGTGCCTGATTTTGAAACAATAAAAAAAAGTGTTTTATCAAATTTTAAAGAATTTGTAACATTTAAAAAACTATAAAAATCTAAATTGTCTAAAAAATTTATTTTTATTTTTTTATTTCCTAAAAGTTTACAAACCGCCTTTGTTCCAAGTGATGACCCACCCATCCCAACAATAACCAAATCATCAAATTCTTTATTTTTTATAAATTCTTTAACTTCATCTAAAATATCAAGTCCAGTTTTTGGAAGATGAAAATAGCCAATATTTCCATCTTTAAATTCTAAATTTATTCGTTTTGCATACTCTTCAATTAAATTTCTATCAACTTTATTGAATTTTAAACTATTTACCACCATTTGAGTTTTTACCATTTTTTAATTTATTATAAAAATAATTTGTTGCTTCAACAAAACCATCCAAAGAGCCACAATCAAATCTTTTTCCTTTAAATTTATATGCCAAAACAATGCCCTCATTGGCTTGTTTTAAAAGCGCATCTGTTATTTGAATTTCGCCATTTTTACCAGGTTTTGTAGCCTCTATAAAATTGAAAATATTTGGCGTTAATATATATCTTCCAATAATTGCGAGATTGCTTTTTGCCTCTTTAGGATCTGGTTTTTCGACCATGTTATTTACTATTAATAAATCATCTTCAATATATCTCCCCTCGATAATTCCATATTTATCTGTGTCTTTATTATCCACTTCCATAACAGCAACAATCGAAGCACGGTATTTTTCAAATACTCTAAGCATTTGAGTCATTACTCCATCACCATTTTCATTTATACATAAATCATCAGCTAAAACTACACCAAAAGGCTCATCTCCAACTAAAATTTTACCTTTGTTAATGGCATCACCTAGCCCTCTCATCTGTCTTTGTCTAGTGAATGAGAATCTACAATTTTGCATTAAATCTCTAACTTCTTTTAGCAAATGCTCTTTACTTGTGCCTGAAATTTGATCTTCTAACTCATAGCTTAAATCAAAATAATCTTCCAAGGCTCTTTTACCGCGCCCTGTTACAAAAGCCATATTATGCATTCCAGCTTCTAATGCTTCGTCAACTCCATAATGAATTAACGGTTTTGTAAGTATAGGTAACATTTCTTTTGGAAGTGACTTTGTAGCTGGCAAAAATCTAGTTCCATAACCAGCTGCTGGAAAAAGACAAGTTTCTATCATAATTTAACCTTTTTAAAATATAATGCTTAATTATATCAGATTTGAAATTCAAATTTGATAAAAAATGAGCTACTTTCTAAGCTCATCATCTTGTTTTTTAGAAATATAATAATAAAATAAAGCTACAATTATAAATAAAATAATGATTAAAAAAGTCATTTTTTAACCTTATAGCGGAGTGTAGCCTGTCTTTTGAATCATGAGTTTTGCTTCACTACTTTTTAACCACTCTAAAAATTCTTTAACACTTTCTTTTTTATTTTCTTTTAGTGTTACTGCGTAAAATTTACCAACAAATGGATAAGTTTCATTTAAAATGTTTTGCGAGTTTGGATAAACTCCATTTATTTTAAGCAGTTTTATATCTGAACTTTTTACCATTTCTTTAGTAAAATACAAAAATGAAAATCCTAAAGCGTTTTTATAATTTTTATAAGTTCCAACACTTTTAACTATGCCAACCATATCACCAACAACATTTGTAGCGGGTGCTTGCATAAGCTTTTTACCAGCCATTATCTTTTCAAGCATAGTTTGAGAACCTGAGTTTTTATCTCTTTGAAATGCTAAAATTGTAGCATTTTTTCCACCAACTTCTTTATAATTTGTAATTTTGCCTGAATAAATTTTCACAACCTCATCAACGCTTAAATTATCCAAACTATTTTTTGAATTTACAAAGAAGACAAAAGCTTCTTTACCAATTTCTAAAAACTCCATAGTAACATTTTTATCTTTTGCCAAATTTAACTGTTCATTAGAAGCCCCTGCAACAAAAATAATATCAACTTTTTGATTGATTAAATTTTCATACGCTCCATTTGTAGTTGAACATTTTGCCACACTATCTTCGGCATGGCAAGGATAATATTTTAAATCAGAAGGATAAATGCTTTCAACAAAAGCAGCATAAATTGGGTAAAGTGCAGTTGCACCATCAATTAATGGCGGATTATTTTCAAATTTAAAATCACTTTTTACAGAAGCCAAATTTGGATTGTGTAAAGTTATTTTTTCTTTTAAGTCTAGCTCGTTAATATGCATTAAATTTGGATTATTAAAGTCAATAAATGGAGCAAATTTATCTAAATTAATCCTAGTATTAACCTGTTTTATATGCAGATCTTTTTCTAAAAAATATGTATAACCTCCAAAAGATAATGAAATTAAAAGGCAGATAAAAAGTGGTTTTTTATAGTTTTTACCAGTATCTAGAAGGTTAAAGAAAAATTTCATAAAAAACAACCAAATAAGTAAAATAATTAAGGCATAAACGATGCCTTCGTAATCACCACTACTATAAATAATAATATAAAGACCAAAAAATATAAAACAAATTCCAAAAGATAAAATTCCAGCAATTATTAAAATCAAAAGTTTTATCAAATTTATGCCTTTTTTGCTACCCTACTCTAAAATACCAATATTAAACAGAGTATCAATTTTTTCTTTTGTATATCTTTTTGCCATTAAATTTACCATTTTTTTAGAATTTACAAGACTTCCTTCTAGGATAAATTTAAATTTACCACTATTTTCAAGTTTTATAAGCTCATTTACAAGATCATTTTCATCTTTTTTTCCATCAAATAAAGGTAAAAAATCATAATCTACATCTTTGTTAATTTCTATATTGTCATAAAATTTATTGAAAAACCCAGTGGTGTGACCATTTGTTTTTGTAAAATCTAAAAGTTTTAAAAATATAGTATTTAGTTTTGGTTTTTCTTTTATACTTTTATCAAAAGTTACTTTTTCAAAACTAAACGCTAACTCTTTTGAGATTATGAGATATGCTAAGTTTAAATAAAAACTACTAACATCATCAACACTATGAGTTTTTCTATACTCTTTCATAAACTCAGCAACATTTAAATTTGATGGATATATTGCGCTTAATTCTTCAAATAACTCAAACATATTTTTAGGCATAAAAGCACCACTTTTTAAATTTACATATAACTCTTTATCCATGTCATATTTAAAATTTCCACTTACAAATAATCTATCTAAATCTTTAAATTTGATGTTAAAATTTGTATCTATTTTTTTTGAAAACTCATTCTTTACAAACAGACTTCTTCTAAAAACCCCATCAGTAATAAAATCAATAAATTGCTCAAACCTAACTCTATCGCCCTTACATTCATTATTTAAAGCTTTTTTTAGTTCATCTGCAATTGGTGGAAAGACAGAGTTTTTAAAATTTGCTTCAGATAAAAACTCTAAATTGTGCTTTTTAGCACTATTTACAACTTCATAAAAATAATTTGGCCTATTTGTCTCTTCAAAATACTCATGTAAAATATAACTTTTACTTCTTAATTTTAAATCATCATAATACTCATCAATAGCTGTTTTTGCAATGCCTGGAACTGAATTATTTTTAAGAAAAGCTAAAGTATCAAAACCAAGCTCAAGCTTTAAGTCTGGATTATTTTGCTCTTTATCTTCCATTCTATAAAGCATAATATCTCTTAAAATTTCTTTTCCTTTCCAGCCAGGATAGGTATTATAAGATAGATATGCAACACCATTTGGTGCCAAACACTCATCAAAAATTTGTAAAATTTTGTCTTTTATATCATCACTTACCCAACTATAAACACCATGAGCTATGATATAGTCAAACTCACCAAAGCTTTTATCAATATCTAAAATATTTTTTTCATAAAATTCTATATTTGTAATATTTAATTCATTTGCTAAATTTTTAGCTTTTTGAATATGAATGCTTGAAATATCTACACCTACAACTTTTGCATTTTTATGATTTAATGCAAAAGGTATGATATTTCCACCCATTGAACATGCTAACTCTAAAACTCTAGCAGAACCTATTTCTGACATCTTTAAACCGTATAAAAGTCCTGCTAGATATGAATTTTCAGGTAAACTTTCTTTATAAACTTTTGACATATAAGGCACATCATCATATGATTTTTTAACATCTTGCATAGTCTTTTTTTCTTCCTTATTTTAGTCTTTTTTTAACTGATAGCTTGTGAGCTTCTAAGCCCTCAGCTTCGGCTAAGCTCATGCAAATTTCTGAAATTTCATTAAAGCCTTTTTCACTCATTGAAATTATTGAACTTCTTTTTAAGAAATTATATACCCCAAGAGGAGAGAAAAATCTGGCACTTCCACCAGTTGGTAAAGTATGGTTTGGTCCAGCCGCATAATCACCTATAGCCTCAGGTGTAAAGTGTCCTAAAAATATCGCTCCAGCGTGTCTTATATATGGCAAATAACTATTCGCATCAGTTGTTTGAATTTCTAAATGTTCAACTGCCAAATCATTTATTAATTTTATGACTTCGCACTTATTTTTTGCTACTATGATAGCAGCTTTTTGCTCAATGCTTTTTTTAGCAATTTCATATCTCTTTAAATTTGGTAAAATTTCATAGATTTCATTTTTAACTTTTTGAGCTAAATTCATAGAATTTGTTACTAAAAAACTACTTGCAAGTTCGTCATGTTCAGCTTGAGAAAGCATATCTATAGCCACTAAATGTGGATCTGAGCTATCATCTGCAATAACTCCTATCTCACTTGGTCCTGCTATCATATCAATATTTACATCACCAAAAACAAGTTTTTTCGCAGTTGCAACAAAGATATTTCCAGGACCAGTTATAACATCGACTTTTGGAACAGATTTTGTACCATAAGCCATCGCCCCAATCGCACTTGCACCACCAACTTTAAAAGCTTCTTTTATATCAAGCAAGTACATTGCAGCAAGCAAAAGTTCATTTACTTTTCCACCAACTGCTGGTGTGCAAACTACTATTTCTTTAACACCAGCTACAATAGCTGGGATTGCGTTCATCAAAAGCGAGCTTGGATATGCTGCCTTTCCTCCAGGTATATAAAGACCAGCTCTATCGACAGGTGTGATTTTTTGGCCTAAAATAGAGCCATCGTTTTCAAAATTAAGCCAAGATCTCTCGAGTTGTTTTTCATGATATGTCATAATCCTATTTTTAGCTTTTACAAGAGTATTTTTCATATTATCATCTAAGTCATCATAGGCTTTTTTCATACTTTCTTGTGTAATTTTAAGATTATTTTTTACTTCCCATTTGTCAAATTTTAAAATTTGCTCTTTCAAAGCATTATCACCATTAGTTTTTACCTCGTTGATGATATTTTTAACTATTGCCTCAACACTATCCATATCCAAATTTGATCTATTTATAAGTTTATTAAACTCAAAATCAAAATCTTTATCTATACTGTTTAAAAATTTCATAACAATCCTTTGTATTGATATCTTTCTATTTGTGAAATATTTCCTAAAATTCCGCCTTGATGAATGTATAAAAGCGGATTTTTAAACTCATTTAAATTTGATAAAACCGTTAAAAAACCAACTGGATCATAAACAAGATCAAATTCTATACCAGTTTCATTAAAAAGTTCTTTATAAATTTTAAAAAGCTCTTTTTTCGGCTTTGCAAAGTGATACTTTTTTGGAGGATTTAAAATAAATAGGTTTTTTAAATTTCCCAAATTTAAATTTTCAAGCTGTTTTTTAAGATACTCCTTATCCCCAACACATGGGCATGTAAAGATATTAAACTCACTATTTTTTGCTAAATATCCTGCACTTGTTCCAGTTCCACTAGGAAGAAAAATATCAAATTTAATATCATTATTTTTAACAAATTGACTTATATCTTTGGCTTGGGAAATAAAGCCAATTTCTGCCTCTTTTTGAGCAACTCCCTCTTCGATAAAGATAGTTTTTTTATCAACTAAACTAAGAGCAAAATCACGGCGATTTGGTGATATAAAGTACTCCATCCCATTTTCTAGTGCAAACTTAAAATTTCCAACTGGATTTTTAGCTAAATTTGAGTTTAAATAACTTATCACATATTTAAACTTCAATCCTTTAAGTTTTGCAAAAACAGAAAGTGAATACATTGCATTTGACTGAGAGGAGCCATTTGAAACAATTGTATCATAATTGGTTAAATCCGCATGTAAAAAATAATCTAATTTTCTTGCTTTATTACCGTTAAATTCATCACATAAATCACGTCCAAGCAAATCATCTCTAAGTAAAAAAAAATCTAAATTTTTAAATTTTACCTTTTCAATTTTCATATTCTAAAATCTTTTGAATTTCATTAATTGTATTTTTATTAGATAATACAAATTTTATCTCAATTCTTCTACTTGCATCTTTATCTTCAACACCATCTTTCATTACCGGAGACATAAAACTTCTTCCACTTGCTAAAAGATATTTTTTTAGTCTTTCATCTTCATTCCAAGAAGCTATAAACTCCATAACCGAAAATGCTCTAAGCTGAGAAAGTTCAAGATTAAAAAGATAACTTCCATCACTATCTGTGTGTCCTTCGATGATAATTGTGTCTAAATTTTCTCTAATTTCATCGTTTTGCATTAAAACTTCGAAATATTTGCTTAGTGTGTTTTTAAGACTTTCTTTTGCCTCATCTTTTAAAGCATATGATCCTTTATCAAATAAAACCGATGATGATAGTCTTAAAGCTCCAGTATTTGGGTCGATGCTTACACTATTTCCAAGCTTTTCTTTAATATCGGCTATAACTCTTACGCTAATCCCGCTTAAATTTTTTATACGATTTTTTGTAATATTCAAATCATTCAAAATTTTATTAATACTTGCATCTTTTGATGAAATTTGCTCCATTAAATAAGCTATTTTAAGCTCATTTTCATTTAAAGTATTATTTAAATCTTTATTTAAATCACGCTCTTTTTCATAATCTCCATAAATCTGATGAAGAGTTGCGTTAAGATCAGATTTTTCATCTTTTAGGCTATCAACAACTTTTTTAAGGCTTTCCATCTCAACTATAAAAAATGAGTTCTTTTCTTTTAATTTATTAGTTTCTATATCAAGCTCATTTAGCCTATTGCTAAAAATTTTATTTAATTCCTCAAGCTCTGAGTTTTTTTGCTCTTGACTTTTTAAACTCGCAAGAGTACTTAAAAAATCAGCTTCTTTTTCTTTAAGACTACTTTGAGTTAAAACATATTTTACAATAATTCCGCCTATTAAAAGTATAAAAACGAATAAAAGCCCAGCCATAAGATCAGCATATGCTATCCAAAAAGTATCATTTTGCTCTTTTTTTATTTTCATCTTTTTTCTTTTTTTACTTTTTAGAATCTTTTCTTTCTACATTATCAAGTGAAATCTTAAGTTCTTCTATAATATTTGCATTAGTATTTTTTTCTTTCTTTAAGCTATCGACAACTTTTTTTATTTCATCAACGCTTTTTATCACACTTTGTTTGAACATATTTTGTGTTTCATTTTGCTCGTTTAAAATGTTTTTGTTAAAATTTTCCAAACTAGTCTTAAACTCTTCTAAGCCATAAATAAGCTTATCAGCTAAATCTTGCAAATTTGTATCCCTTTTGTCGTTAAATGATAAAAGCTTTTCAAATTGTATTGATAAATTTACATAAATTTCATTTGTATCATCAACTAATTTAGAAAATGAGTTTAACATCTTTTCAAAGTCTTTATTAAGATTTTTTGAAATTTCACTTATGTTAGTAAACAATGAGATTGTCTCATTTAAACTTGATGAAGTTATTTTTAAAGAGTTTTTTTGCATTTCAAGCATTTCTTCAAATGTATGAAAATTTTCTTTCATAGCGATGCGTAAATTTTTAGTAAATTCGGTATTAAAAACAGTTTCAAAACTATTTGCAACTTTTTCATTTTGATTTAGTATTTCACTCATAAGACTTTGCGAGATTTCGTCCTTTTCCCAAAAGAAATTCTTAGTCACACTTTTGTATTTATAAACAATACTTTCAAATCTACTTAAGCCTTTTTTTTCAAAATATATCCACCACAAAGCCAAAAATATACCATAAATAGAAACATAAAAAGCTGTTCCAACTCCTCCTAAAAGCTGAGCTATTTCTGCTTCAAGTGAGTTTATATTAGTTGACGAAAAATGTGGCATTGAGATGGCTATACTTATAAAAGTTCCTAAAATTCCAAGCATAGGAAAAACACCGGCTGCAACTGAAGCGTAGTTTTCATTTCTTAAATTATTTGTAAAATTATCACTAAATAACTCAAAGGAAGAATTTGATTTTTTACTATTTCCAATAATTGTTAAATGGCTCATTATGTATTTTTTAAGCTCATCTTTAAAAATATCACTTCTGCTTTCAAATAAGCAACATCCATATTCTGCATTATGCCTTGCAAAAATCAAAGCTATGAAAAGTAAAAATCCGAGCATAATGATAGAGTGAAATTCCACTTTTAAGCTTATATAATTTAGATATCCTGATAAAAAAATCAAAAACACTAAAACAGGAATAAAAACTATTTTTATATAAACCCCAAGAAGAGATCTTTTAGACTCTTTTAATAGACTAAACTCATCAGATATTTCATTTTTACTTTCCATATTTTACCTTAATTTTTATTTATACAATTTAAATCTTCAAAGGCTTCCATTAATCTTTTTACCATACTTTCCTCACCAGCTCTTAACCATTTTCTAGGATCGTAATATTTTTTATTTGGGCTATGTTCACCTTCTGGATTTCCGATTTGCCCTTGTAGATAATCTCTATTTTTAAGTTCATATTCTCTAACACCATCCCAAAAAGCCCATTGTGTATCTGTGTCGATATTCATTTTTATAACACCATAGCTTACGGCATCTTTTATATCTTTTATATCACTTCCACTACCGCCATGAAATACAAAATTTACCGGCTTATCGCATTTTGTATTAAATTTTTCCTTTACAAATTTTTGGGAATTTTTTAAAATTTCAGGTCTTAGAACAACATTACCTGGTTTATATACACCGTGAACATTACCAAAACTTGCTGCAATTGTAAATTTATCACTTATTTTACCAAGTCTTTCAAATGCTTGAGCAACATCTTTTGGCTGAGTATATAAAAGTGCATTATCAACATTTGTATTATCAACACCATCTTCTTCTCCACCAGTTACTCCAAGCTCAATTTCCAAAGCTATGTCTAATTCACTTAGAGTTTTAAGATACTGCTCACAAGTACTTAAATTTTCATCCAAACTCTCAACACTTAAATCAAGCATATGAGAAGTAAAAAGTGGTTTTTTAAAAAGCTTAATATTTTCTCTACTAGCTTCAATTAAACAATCAATCCAAGGAAGAAGTTTTCTAGCAGCATGATCAGTATGTAAAATCACAGGAATGCCATAATGTTTTGCTAGCAGATGAACATGTCTTGCTCCACTGATTGCCCCCAAAACATCGGCTTCTTGGCAGGTTTTTCCTGCCACAAAACCTGCTCCACCATTTGAAAACTGGACTATTACGGGTGAATTGACTTTTTTTGCGCTTTCTAAAACTGCATTTATAGAATTTGTTCCAACTACATTAACAGCTGGTATAGCAAATCCCTCACTTTTAGCGTAATTATAAAGCTTAATCGCTTCATCGCCACCTAAAACACCTGCATTTACAACATCTAAAACACCCATTTAAAATCCTTATTTTTTATTTTTATATTCAATTTTTGCTTTTGATTTTAAATCTTTTACTTTTTTCTCAAAATCTGCTTGAAATTTTTCTTGTTTTACAATGCTTTTAATATAATCTTTAACTTCAGCTAGACCAAGTTGTTTTGTATCTTTTGCATCATTTTTAAGTATTACGTGATAGCCAAATTGAGTTTTTACAGGAGTTTTAGTAAGCTCACCTTTTTTAAGTTTATCAGCTGCTTCACCAAACTCAGGAACCATTTGCTCTTTTACAAAGTATCCTAAATCTCCACCATTTTGTTTACCACTTGGATCAAGACTTTTTTCTTTTGCAATTTCAGCAAATTTTTTCTTTAACGCATCACCTTTTAGCTTACTTAAATCAGCTATTATTTTTTTAGCATCATCTTCTTTTTCAACTAAAATATGGCTAGCTGCAATAGCTGCTGGCTCAATAAATTTATCTTTATTTTTATTATAAAAATCTTCTATTTCTTTATCGCTTACTTTTGTGTTGTTAAGCTCTTTTGCTTGCCAAGCTCTTAAAGCAATATCATCTTTTACAATTTCAAGCTGCTTTTTATAAAGCTCATCTTTTTCAATACCACTTTTTTTAGCCTCATTGATTAATACTCTTAAATCAATTGCTCTATCAATTACTTGATTTTGAATCTCAGCTGGAAGAGTTTCAAAATTAACTCCTGGCATTCCTGCAAGCATAGGTGCAAGATCAACATCAGTGATGTCCTTTCCATCAACTGTTGCAAAAACTTTAGCGTTTAAACTCATAGCTACTGCTAGGCTCAAAGCTGTAAATAAAACTTTTTTCATATAAAACCTTTCTTAAAAAATTAAATTATTATATCTAGTAATAGTAAAGAAATGTTGAATTTTTGTAAAATTTCGGCTAAAATCTTTGGAATGAGAACCAAAAAAGAGATAAATTTAATAAAAGAGTTATTTTTAAAGCATTTTAATAAACCAGTTACAGAACTTAAATTTAAAAATCTTTATGAGCTGGTAGTTTGCGTTATGCTATCAGCACAATGCACCGACAAAAGAGTAAATTTAATAACACCTGCTTTATTTAGTGAATTTCCAGATATCAAGTCTTTATCAAAAGCAAATTTAAACTCACTCAAGCTTCTTATAAACTCATGTAGTTTTTTTAACAATAAGGCCGAAAATTTAATAAAAATGGCAAAATCTGTTATGGAAAATTTTGGTGGAAAAATTCCACTAGATAAAAAAGATCTAATGAGTTTGGCTGGAATTGGGCAAAAAACAGCAAATGTTGTTTTAATAGAGTTCAAAGGTGAAAATTTAATGGCGGTTGACACGCATGTTTTTAGAGTTTCGCATAGACTTGATTTAAGCCAGGCAAAAACTCCAGAGCTTACTGAAATCGACCTAGTAAAAGCTTTTAAAACTGAGCTTAACTACCTTCATCAAGCAATGGTGTTATTTGGAAGATATACCTGTAAAGCGGTTAAACCAAATTGCAAAGAGTGCTTTTTAAATGAAATTTGTAAAAGCAAAGATAAGATTTTATAACAAGACTCTTTAAAAGTAACAACCTCCGCCAGTTGCACCTTGATCACTTTCAATTATAACTTTATCTTTTACCAAGTAGCAATCCATATCTTTTTTGATATTTTCAAGTTCACTAGCCGCAAAAGACTCATCATAAATATTTAAAATTTTTGCACCAATAAAAAATCTACTTATTATAAAACTAATTCTATTTCCAAATTTGCCAACACTTAAATAATCTAGCGATTTTAACTCTTTCTTAATTAACTCCAAATCCTTATCGCTAAAATATTTACTTAATAGTTCTTTTGATATTTTATCATCATAATAATAGTGTGTGCCATTTGCATCGCCAACAACAAGCCTTTGGACTTTTGAATAGTCTCTACTGAACTCTATGTCTAAAATTTGATTTTTTTCTGCGATATTTTTATATAAATTTACAAAATTATAAATTTCAACTTCGTTTTTATAAAAATAATCTACGCTTGATTTTTGGGATTTTCCACTTATTGATAAAGAAGAATAAACTACCAATGCAAACAATAAAATAATCACTGAGACAAAAAAATACAAAAGGAGTTTTAAAACTCCTTTGATTAAAAAAATGATTAAATTTTGTTCATTTTCATGCATTTTTTACAATTTCATCAACCGCTTTATAGATTAAATCAGCAGATTTTATTTCTAGTTTTTCATTTATGCTATGTGGAGCAAAAATATTTGGTCCAATAGAAGCAACTTTTAAATCACTTTGTTTTGCTAGAAAAACTCCACATTCAAGCCCAGCATGAACAGCTACAAATTTTGCTTTTTTATTATATTTTTGCATATTTTTTAAAATAAATTTAGCAAATTCGTTGATTTCAGGCCTCCAAGGAGTAGTTTGATTTTCAGTTCTTATGTCGAAATTAAAACTTTTTGCCAAAGTTAAGGTTTCAAATTTGGAGTTTTCAAGTCCTTTTGCGCTCATTGATCTTGCAAAAAATAAAACTTCGAATTTATTATCTACTTCTTTTGCGGTTGAGAGATTTATACTATCCTCTGGAGTATTAACTTCTGTATTAAAAGCCCTTACTCCTTGTGAGAAAATACAAAGCATATTTAAAAGCTCATCACTAAATTTATAAATTTTACTCTCTTTTTTACCCATAAACTTAGCTTTTATAAAATTTGGAATTTCTCTTAACTCGTTAGAAAATATAACTTTTGCATCTACTTTTGCAGCAATTGAATTTCTTCTTTCTCCGCCGTTAAAATAGGCTATTTTACCATCATTTTCTTTTATAAATCTAGCCATGGATTTAATAGCGTTTGGGATATTTTCATGTATTTGTATGCCACTATGTCCACCTGGAAATTTATCATTATCATCTATTTTCAACTCATATAAAAATCCATTGCAATCTATTTTTTCTAAATTTCTAAATGCATACATATCAACGCTTCCTGCACACCCAATTGATACTTTATCATCTTCTTCGCTATCTAAATTTAATAAATTTGGACTTTTTATAACTCCATTAAATCTTGCAACACCCCAAAGTCCAACTTCTTCATTGTTAGTAAAAACAACTTCAAAATTATCATATTTATCCATCATGCTCATCATTATAGCTACTCCAATGCCATTATCGGCTCCAAGACTTGAGTTTTTTGCCATCAAAAAACCATCTTTTTCAAAAGTTTGAATATTTGGAGCATCACCTACACAAACCATGTCATAGTGACTTTGCAAACAAATTCTTGGGTTTCCTTTAAAAGCATGTATATTTCCAGCCTCATCAACGCTTGCTTTAAAACCATTTTTTTCACAATGTCTTAGTAAATATTCTTTCATTTTGTCTGTTTCAAAACTACCGTGAGGAATTTTACAAATTTCTTTAAAATACTCCATATAACTTTTCATTTTTTAGTCCTTTTAAATAAAAATTAAGATATTATACCCTAATTTATTTAGGATTTAATGATGAATTTAGACGAAATACGAGCAAGCAAATTTAAAGAATTAGATTTAAAAATTTATAAAAATATTTGGGAAAAAATCTCAAATTTAAATACTGATTTTGATATAAAATGTAAATTTGAAGATATTATTAATATTGAAATTTTAGATGAAAAAGTAAATTTAGATGAAATTTTACAAATAGCTCTTACACTTAAACCATGGCGAAAAGGTCCTTTTAAAATTCATAATAAATTTGATGAAATTTTTATAGATAGTGAGTGGCAAAGTTTTATTAAATTTAATAATTTATTACCATTTTTAAATTTAAAAGATAAAGTTGTTGGTGATATTGGATGCAATAACGGATATTATCTTTTTAAAATGCTTGAAATGGACGCATCAAAACTTGTGGGATTTGATCCAAGTATTAGAACTTTTTTACAATTTGAGTTTTTAAATAAATTTATAAAAAGCAATATTAAATATGAGCTTTTAGGCGTAGAACATCTGCCCTTTTATGAGCATAAATTTGATACTTTATTTTGCCTTGGAGTAATTTATCATAGAAGTGATCCAGTAAAAATGTTAAAAGATATAAAACTTTCTTTAAATAAAAACGGAGAGATTTTTTTAGATACAATGTATTTAGAAATGGATGGCGAATTTGCTTTGGTGCCAAAAAATAGCTATTCCAAGATGAGCAATGTTTATTTTATCCCAACTATTAAGGCTTTACAAAATTGGTTTGAAAAAGCTAAATTTAAAGATTTTGAAGTACTTACTACAAAAACAACATATTTAAACGAACAAAGAAAAACTGAGTGGATAGACGGTGAAAGCCTTGGTGATTTTTTAGATCCAAACGATAGCTCTAAAACTATCGAAGGCTATCCAGCACCTAAAAGAGTTTATGTTAGAGCTAGGGTTTAGCTAAATCTCTAATTAAGTCTTCATAAACAAATATGGAAAAATTTAAAATTGTCTTTACACCTTCCCAATTTTTAATTAAGTCGCCTAGATTTATCCTTATATTATTATCAACTAGTGGCTGTTTATTGCTACTTTTATTATCAAAACAGTATCTAAACGCAAAGCCACTATTATCCATATCAATAATATAACTGGTAAGATTTTTTAAGTTTTCTTTATATGTTTTAAGTTGCTCTTGTAGTTCTAGCGATAAGTAAAATTTATCAAAGCTGGAATCTAAGTGTTTTAGGAATTCTTCATATAAATATTTTATATTATGAGTTAAGTTTAATTTTTCAAATTTGTAAAATGTTGTATGAAATGAGAAAAAGAGAAAAAATAGTGAAGTGTTTAGGAGTGCGATATTAAGGGTGTTTTTTGGGTGTTTTTCTCATTTTAATAGGAATTTTTAAGCTTTACATAAATTTGACAATTTTTACAAAATTTTGACAGAAATGTCACACAATATGCATTTTAAAACCTTTTTATATATCCTAGCACAGTGCCTATTAGTTCAAAGTCTTCATCTTCGTGTAAAGTTATAGGGTCGTAGTCTGGGTTGTCGCTTAAAAGCTTGATAACAGGGCGTTTTTGAAGCCTTTTGACATAGAGCTCGTCTTCTATTCTAGCTACGCAGATTTGACCTTCCTTGACATCTCCAAGACGAATAAATAAAAGTGCGTTTTTTGGAATTGTAGGCTCCATACTGTCGCCTTTGCTTTTGATGACATTAAGCCTTGAAAACTCGACAGTTCCCAGATAATCGCGCAAAAAGGACTTGGAGAATTCAATCATTCTAGGCGGGTTTTCTTCGTTTATGTAGCCGCCTCCCGCGCTTGCATAGACATCATCAAAATATGGGACGGAAAAGTTGTCCTGTGACATTTTAAGGTTTGGGGGAGTAACGACACTTTTTTTATCTATTGACGACACATTGCTAGACAATTTATCAGTTTGCTGGACAATATTGCTAGACATATTGCTAGACAATAAATTTATAGGCTCTATATTGAATGCATCTGCTATTTTTTTTAAATTTATAGTTGTAATATTATTGCCCTTACCGGTTTCATATCTTTTTATACTTTGTAATGAAACACCAGAAAAATTTGCTAAATCTTCTTGCGTCCATTCTTTTTTACTTCTTAAAAGTTTAATCTTTTGAGCTAAATCCATTTTTTACCTTGACAAGTTTAATTTTTTAGACTATAATTTCTAAACTTATTAAGAAATGATACCGAAATTTTTTAAATTTTGGACTTAATGTGATATTTAAAATTTTAGTGTTAAGTTGGATTGAAAGGTAAGATATGAGACAAGATACATTTGCTGAGCAAATTGAAAAGCATGGATTAAAAAAATCAATAGAAAGAATTTTGTGCATTCTTGACAAAAAGGGTTATTCAAAAGACATCATTACCGAATGCGACAACATACTATCTATGAGTTTGCAAAGTTTTAGTTCAAAAGATAAGCAAAAGTTTTGTGAGTTTGAGAAAATGCTCTTAAATATGCGTTATAAAGCTTTGTATAATAAATTAAATTTGCATAATCAAACAGATATAATCCAAGAAATTCGTCATCTTTGTAAGCAGGAAGGCTTTTATAAGAGGCTTTAAGGTATGGCTTATCTAAAACCTCATTGTAAGTGTAAGAAAAGTTATAACTTGCTGGTATGGCGTAATTATATGGGTAAAGTATAGAGTCATCGTGCAAAAGCATTCTGGTTGAGGTATTTATGCACTTAAACTGATATGCAAGAATTTGAAACCTAGGTAAAAGCCTGCTATATTCATCTTGCTCTTTGAACTCTTTTAGAGCTTGGATGAAAAAATCTTGCGTATCATCTTTAATCATAAAATCTCTTTCAAATTCTATCTGGGTATATGAGTTGTATTTGGCGTGTTTTTTAAAAAGTTTGCCAAGTTCATTTATGATTTTTAGTGCTAATCTTGGGAGTTTGCTAGCATAATAAACTTCTTTACAGTTGGCACAAATAAATTCATCTTGCTTAACCGAAATTATAAGAACTTCGGTTATTTTTTTACATTTTGGGCATACAAAAACAACTTTGGCGTTATCCATAAGAATCCTTAGTTATAAAGTTTTATAAAAATTATAGCTAAGAATTTTATATTTCCAACTTAACAATGAAATTTAAGAAAGGGAACTTGATGAAAAACACTACACTCGCAAGAGCAGTTAAGCAAAAGACAAAGTATGATTTAAGAGCTTATTGTGAGATAAACAAACTTAGTCTTAGTAGCTTATACAAGGGCTATGTAAGCAAAAGAGCTAAAAAAATACTTCAAAAAGATGGGATAAGAGTAGATAATTATGTGGCTAAGCAGTAAAGAAGCAGCTGAAATTTTGGATATTAAATACGGCACTCTAGTTAAATCAATCAATAGAGCATCAAAAAAAGGCAAAAAATTTTGCTCTTTAAAGTCTAATATTTTAGACTTTAAATATGTAACTGGTGTCGGTGGTAGCTCAGGTAAAACCCTCCAAATTTGGATAGATGACACTCAATTAGACGGTAATGGTGGCGACGAAGCGCTCAGCAGTGGCGTGGGTGCAAAAGCTCGTGAAAATTTAGGTGACATCGTTAATGTGGAACGAGACTTGGCAGCAGGTAATGCAAAATTCTCCCACCTAAAAACCTTAAATGAAAATCAAAAATTAGAAGTTATTGCTTATTCGAAAAAATACTCTGTAAAAAAAGCAAAAAAGTTTTTTGGCGTAAGTGATAAAAACATATATAGATGGTTAAAAGAGTTTGAAAATGGCGGTATAAAAGAGATCAAAGATAGGCGTGGTAAAAGGATAAAAGCAGATCTTATCCTAATAAAACAAGCTATTTTAAGCATAGGAAATGCTCATAAAAGTAGCTGGTGGATGGAGTATGTCCGCCGCTTTTGCCTTACAAACAACTTAGAGTTTAACGCTTTCAACCTAGAAGCTGACATTTCTAAAAGCACATTTTACCGCCATGCAAACAGCCTAATTAAAAAAGATGCTGATATAAGAAATTTCCTAAGGGGTGGACTTGATGGGCTAACTGATATGAATTTAAGTGTAAAAAGAGATTATCTAATGGAAAATGAAGAGTGGCAAATAGATGCTACAAGCTTTGATTTTATGTGCTTAAATGAAAAGGGTGAGCCTCAAAGATATGAAGCCATTGGCATAGTTGATGCAAAAAGTGGAAAAAGAGTTTATGAGTTAGCAGATTCACCAAATTCATACGCAAATGTGCGTCTTTTAAAAAAAGCTTTTATAAAAATGGGTCGTCCAGGTTACATTAAGGGCGATAACGGAAAGGACTATGTAGGGACGCATTTTCAAGGGGTTTTAGCAAGGCTTGGGGTATCTTACATTGCAGCAGCTCCGTTTAAAGGCTATCAAAAAGGTGTGATTGAAAGAAGTCATGGAGTAATGCAAAATTTCTTTGAAGGTTTGTCTGGATTTATAGGACACAATGCAGGACATAGGATAAAAAAGGAAAACGAAGCTTTGGAAAAAAGCAAAAGACTAAGTGGGGTTAAAACAAATATTAAAAATTTACTAACCAAAGATGAAATGCAAAGCATGATAGATAGCTGGTGCGATAAGAAATATGGATTTAGTAAAAATGTAGATAGGGCGTGGTTTGATGAAAGGCTTTTTGGCAAGGCTTATCAAAGAGTGCTTAGTGCTAGTGGCATAAGTATAAACAGTATCACTTATCAAAGCCTTGAGCTTTATAAACACCTGAAAATCGGTGACAGTGTGGAAGTGATAGAAGACATTGATGATGCATCAAAAGTCTATGTTTATCATAAAGGTGAGTTTATATGTGAGATAGTCCATAGCGAAGTTAAAAACATAACCGCCGAAGAGGTTAAAAAAGCTAAAAAAGAGTATCAAAAAACTCATATAACTCCTACAAAAAACTATATCAAGTCTTTAAGAGATGAAAAAGATGCTTACTATAAAGAAGTTGCTAAACAAAACTTAGATGAGAAAATGAAAGCTAAAAATAGTGTGATTAAGAAAGAAAGTGCGGCGAAAAAAGTAGAAGATGAAGATAGTAGTAGTGGCGAGATTTATCTACCTGATATAAATGAAGTTTTAAAAGAGTTTGTGGGATAAAACCACTTCTTAAAGGTCTTTTAAAAGGCTTTTAAAAAGTGTTTAAACATTTGGATCGCAAATACCAGCTCAAAGTCAAAAGAACAGCCCCAAGGGTTGCCTCTTTGCTGGTATTTGAAAAAATATGAGGTTTATAAAAAATTTAGGAGTTTAAAATGATAGATGAAGCAACCAAACAAGCTTACGCAGAGTATGAGAAAAATGGTGGAAGTTTTAGAAAGTTAGGAGCACTTCTTAAAATGAACCAAGCCTATGTTTCAATGGCGTTTAATGGCTGGGGGGATTATGATTTAAGTAGTGAGAGTAAGGCTGTAGCTGAGAAAAAAATAGTAGATTTCTTTAACTCAAAAAGGCTTGATATATCAAACCAGTATGATGAAATTTGTAAAAATGATAAGATTTTACCATTTACAAATACTATCATAATAATGGCAAGTGTTATTAAAGCTATAAAGCAAAGAGCTTTATTAAAAATCATAGGAAAAAGTGGCACAGGAAAAACAACAGCTATAAATGCTTTAATTAAAAAGCTTCCTCAAGCTATTTTAGTAACTGCCTATGCTGGAATGAGTAAAAAAGAGCTCCTTGAAAGCATAGCAGAAAAAATCGGTGCAGAGCCTAAAAGACTAGGCACAGCTCATCTAATGAGTGCGATAAAAGACACCCTAAAAGGAAGTGATAGAGTGATAATCATAGATGAGGCAAACTTTATAAGCACCATAAGTTTAGAACAAATTCGCCATATCCAAGATGAGACAAACTCTCCAATTATCCTAGTAGGAACTGAGAATTTACAAAAGCAAATTTTAAAAAGCCACGAGCAAGTTATAACCAGGATAAGAAACACTCATAAGCCACTTATGAGCTTTAATGAAAATGAGGTGATGATGCTTTTTGAAGAAAATGGCAAAAAAATAGATGAAAAAACGGCTTTAAAGATATGGAAAAGGTGCAAAAATCTAAGAGAGGTTAAATACGCTTTAGATGATTTAGTTGAAATTTATAAAGGCAATATTTCAAAAATAGATGAAGTTTTACCAAGAAATATTTAAGGAGTTAAGTTATGAGTAAAGAAGAAATTATAGCCAAATTTAAAGAGTTTGGTTTTAATGTTTGGTTTAATAAAAGTGGAAATATAGTTGGTAAGAAAAGTGGCTTTAAAAGTTATGAAAAAGAGCCAATAAACAAGCCTTTAAAGCCACAAAATTTAAAATCAACATTTGTTTTTGGGCTTGGTAGGGTGTGGAGGTAAAAAATGTATGTAAATGTGCAAAATAAGTCAAGAATACTGAATGTATCTGACATAAGAGTTAAATTTAAAGGAGTAAATTATGATATTTGCAGATAGCAAAAAAAATGAATTAGAAATAAACGGAAACCTTGGTCAGCTTGTGGCTGAACTTGCAGGGATTGTAAAAGCAGTTGCTGAAACTTTCGAT
>NZ_JAPXGQ010000060.1:0-285 GCF_027277485.1 Campylobacter ureolyticus
CACCCATTGCTCCAACACCAAAGCTTATATTTGATAGAGGTTTTATACTATAAATAACACCAAGTTCACCTCCACCACTAAAGCCTTTAGTTGTACTTTCTATATCTTTATTCATATTAGGTGCATAGATACCACTTTTACCATCAAGTTCATATATGAATCTTGCTCTTGCATATAGATTTGTATCTGTATTTGTTTTATAGTAAGCTATACTATCAAATTTAATTCTTTTTGATGAGATATCTTTAACATTTAAAGTTTCACCATCTATATCTAATTCATAAC
>NZ_JAPXGQ010000061.1:0-264 GCF_027277485.1 Campylobacter ureolyticus
TTCTATAAAATTATATAAAATAATATATATATTTTATATAATTTATATTGATAAATATTTTTAAATTTGTTATAATTTCACTTATGAATAAATTACTATCAATAGGACAAGCTTCAAAAGTTCTTGGAGTTACTATTCAAACACTTAGAAACTGGGATAAAAAAGAGTTGCTAAAACCTGATGAATTAACCAAAGGTGGGGAGCGTAGATATAAGCTTGAAACACTAAAAAATATCAATAAAAACATAACTTTTAACAATGACA
>NZ_JAPXGQ010000062.1:0-255 GCF_027277485.1 Campylobacter ureolyticus
GTATTCACCGTAGCATGGCTGATCTACGATTACTAGCGATTCCGGCTTCATGGGGTCGAGTTGCAGACCCCAATCCGAACTGGGACATATTTTATAGATTTGCTCCATCTTGCGATATTGCGTCTTACTGTATATGTCATTGTAGCACGTGTGTCGCCCTGGACATAAGGGCCATGATGACTTGACGTCGTCCACACCTTCCTCCTCCTTACGAAGGCAGTCTGTTTAGAGTGCTCAGCCGAGCTGTTAGCAACT
>NZ_JAPXGQ010000063.1:0-255 GCF_027277485.1 Campylobacter ureolyticus
AGTAATTAGAGGGGGTAGAGCACTGAATGGGCTAGGGCATACACCAATGTACCAAACCCTATCAAACTCCGAATACCTTTAATGTAATCATAGCAGTCAGGCGGCGAGTGATAAAATCCGTCGTCAAAAGGGGAACAACCCAGACTACCGACTAAGGTCCCAAAATCTTATTTAAGTGGAAAACGATGTGAAGTTACTTAAACAACCAGGAGGTTGGCTTAGAAGCAGCCATCCTTTAAAGATAGCGTAATAGCT
>NZ_JAPXGQ010000064.1:0-254 GCF_027277485.1 Campylobacter ureolyticus
ACATTATAAAATAAATCATTATTTTATCTTTAACAAGGAAGTGATGCGAATTAGAATATCAACATAATAAATAATTCTAATAAGACTTTTCATTAAGCGATAACATCTATCTATATATAATACGAAGTTGCTTTAGCAACTTTGTGCTTTAGGTGGTTCAAAGGAGTGTTTACACTCCTTGTCGCAATAAGAGCTTTGCTCTTATGAGAAGTCAAAAAAGGTAAGCTACTAAGAGCGAATGGTGGATGCCTTGG
>NZ_JAPXGQ010000065.1:0-255 GCF_027277485.1 Campylobacter ureolyticus
TTTCCACATCTGTATAACCACGGACAGTGTTAAATAAAAATATTTAAATAAATACTCTTATTAAACACTGTTAGTTAAATTGTTAAAAGTCTAAGTTTTAATATTTAAAACTGTAAAACTTGTTTAAGGAATAGTTATTTATCCTTAACAAGGAAGTGATGCTTAATAAGATAAGCAAACGAGCTATTAGTACTGGTCAGCTAAATGACTTACATCAATTACACACCCAGCCTATCAAACTTATAGTCTATAAGA
>NZ_JAPXGQ010000066.1:0-255 GCF_027277485.1 Campylobacter ureolyticus
TTACGGTACGGGCAATTATTACTAAACTTAGAAACTTTTCTTGGCTCTATAGTATCATGGATTCTTACGCTACTCCGAAGAGCTTTGTAAGCCTTTAAGCTTTCGGATAAAGAGTTACGGATTTGCCTATAACTCAACCTACGACCTTAGACTAACTATTCCATCAGTTAGCTCCACTAACTTTAAGCGTCCTTCCATCGCACATAATAATTGGTATTGGAATATTAACCAATTTTCCATCGCATACCCCTTTCG
>NZ_JAPXGQ010000067.1:0-255 GCF_027277485.1 Campylobacter ureolyticus
CCAAGGCATCCACCATTCGCTCTTAGTAGCTTACCTTTTTTTGACTTCTCATAAGAGCAAAGCTCTTATTGCGACAAGGAGTGTAAACACTCCTTTGAACCACCTAAAGCACAAAGTTGCTAAAGCAGCTTCGTATTATATATAGATAGATGTTATCGCTTAATGAAAAGTCTTATTAGAATTATTTATTATGTTGATATTCTAATTCGCATCACTTCCTTGTTAAAGATAAAATAATGATTTATTTTATAATGT
>NZ_JAPXGQ010000068.1:0-255 GCF_027277485.1 Campylobacter ureolyticus
AGATTAAGTTCTTGGAAATTAGTAAAGTTCTCCTGATATATGAATTCTGTCTTCATTACTTTATTGACTGCTTCGCTTACTGCGTTATCATATGGGCTTCCTTTTTTACTTAGCGATCTTTTTATCCAAAATACCTTTAATATTTCTTCTATTTTTATATTTTTAAATTCTCTTCCTCTGTCTGTGTGAAATATTTTTATACGATTTAGTGGCTGCCTTATTGAGTAAAATGCTTCTGCTACTAGATTTGCATCT
>NZ_JAPXGQ010000069.1:0-255 GCF_027277485.1 Campylobacter ureolyticus
AGCTATTACGCTATCTTTAAAGGATGGCTGCTTCTAAGCCAACCTCCTGGTTGTTTAAGTAACTTCACATCGTTTTCCACTTAAATAAGATTTTGGGACCTTAGTCGGTAGTCTGGGTTGTTCCCCTCTTGACGACGGATTTTATCACTCGCCGCCTGACTGCTATGATTACATTAAAGGTATTCGGAGTTTGATAGGGTTTGGTACATTGGTGTATGCCCTAGCCCATTCAGTGCTCTACCCCCTCTAATTACT
>NZ_JAPXGQ010000006.1:0-124609 GCF_027277485.1 Campylobacter ureolyticus
AGTAATTCATACCACTACCTAAATCTTGTATAATTTCATAATTAAAGCCTTGTTTAGAACAATATAATTCTAATACTTGAATTTGTCTAATTAAATCATCTTTTTGGTCGTGAGAACTTACTCTTGCGTAAGCTATAGTTTTTAAGTTATCATTTCTGAAGATGATATTTTTATTTATGTTTTTAAGACTTTCTAGTTTATATCTACGCTCCCCACCACGAGTTAATTCATCAGGCTTTAATAAGCCTTTTTTATCCCAGTTTCTAAGTGTTTGAATAGTAACTCCAAGAGCTTTTGACGCTTGTCCTATCGATAATAATTTATTCATACATTAATCATATTAAATTTCAAAGTAATTGTCAATATAATAATATAAAATATTTATGGTATTTTATATTATTTTATAGATTTTATGTTGTTGGTGGTTACCCACTCATGCATATCTGAAATAGAACGAAATTTAGCTAAATTTTGCATCATATATCCTTTTTAAAAATTTCATTTATTAGATTAAAATCCTCTTTTGTGTATCCATATATCACAACTCTACACTTTATATTTGCACTATTGTTTTTAATAAAATGTTTTTTATATAAATTTATCACATCTTTTTTATTAAGTCCGCCAATGCCACACCCAATGAGAGGAATTCCAAGCTTAATGTCAAATTTGCCATATCTTAAAATTTCATTATCGATATTTTTTAGAACACTTTTAATAACATCTAAATTTGGATATTTTGGCAGATTTTTAAATGTATAGTTTAAAACAGCTGCGTGAAAAATATGAGTGAAATTTTCATTATTTGATATGGTTTTTACAACTTCACCTGGTTTTAAAGAGCTATTTTTTAGTTTTTCTTGCATCAAACATTCAAGCTCTCCACCGCCACATCTACAAAAAAATGCCCTTGAAACACCGCTTCCAAGCAGCATTAGAGTATTTGATGGATTTACTAAAATATCAGCTTTTTCATCAAGTAAATCACCACGCTTTATGCTAACTTCATAAGAGATCATTTAACCCTCCTTTTTGGTCTATGATAGATGATTTTTAAGACATTTTTATGTCTTTTTGCAAGATGGACAAAGTAGAATTTTAGTTTATAGAACTCTTATTTTCATTTTAAATTTATTCTTTTATCCATCTAAATTTCAATAAAAAATTTAATTATTATGTTATAATTCTCATTATCATAAAAGGAGTGTATTATGAACAGATACAAATTTTTTCGTAAGTTTCATATCTATTTGAGTTTATTTTTTCTACCAGTTGCCTTGCTTTACGCAGTTAGTGGGCTTGCTTATATCTTTGGTGCCAATCAAGATTTTATGGCTACAAAAAACAGCTATAAAACAAATTTGGTTTTGCAAAAAGGAGCGGAACAAGAGGCGGTTTTGCAATTTTTAAAAGAGCAAAATATAAAAATACCAAGCGATGTAGGGCTCAAAAAAGACAAAAAGCAAGGTGGGCTTACTATGGGAACTGCAAGTTATAGTATCAACGTCAAGCAGGCAAAAGATGAGCTTGTTGTAACTACTACAAAAAGAAGTTTTTTGGGCAACATCATCATGCTTCACAAAAACAAAACTAGTTGGTATTTTAGGATTTTATCGATAAGCTTTGGCTTTTCTTTGATGCTTTTTTATCTCTCTGGTTTGATGATGACCTTCTTTGCCAATAAAAAAGAGCGAAAAGCACAGCTCTTAGTTATTGCTGCTGGAGTTTTTGCATGTGTGGTTTTGGGCTATATCAGTCTATAGTTTTTAAATAAGTCATATTGCAATAGTGCAAAATAAAAAGTATCTTTTAAATTAGATTAAAATCCTCTTTTGTGTATCCATATATCACAACTCTACACTTTATATTTGCACTATTGTTTTTAATAAAATGTTTTTTATATAAATTTATCACATCTTTTTTATTAAGTCCGCCAATGCCACACCCAATGAGAGGAATTCCAAGCTTAATGTCAAATTTGCCATATCTTAAAATTTCATTATCGATATTTTTTAGAACACTTTTAATAACATCTAAATTTGGATATTTTGGCAGATTTTTAAATGTATAGTTTAAAACAGCTGCGTGAAAAATATGAGTGAAATTTTCATTATTTGATATGGTTTTTACAACTTCACCTGGTTTTAAAGAGCTATTTTTTAGTTTTTCTTGCATCAAACATTCAAGCTCTCCACCGCCACATCTACAAAAAAATGCCCTTGAAACACCGCTTCCAAGCAGCATTAGAGTATTTGATGGATTTACTAAAATATCAGCTTTTTCATCAAGTAAATCACCACGCTTTATGCTAACTTCATAAGAGATCATTTAACCCTCCTTTTTGGTCTATGATAGATGATTTTTAAGACATTTTTATGTCTTTTGTTTTTATTTAATTTAACTTTTTATAATTATGCGAAAATTTTAAATTTGGGAAAAATATGAATAAACTCATCTTTGTTACCATTATGTGGGCTTTTAGTTTTAGTTTGATTGGTGTTTGTTTAAAAGGTGTTGATAGCACATTTTTAGCACTTTTAAGAGTTGGTGTTGCACTAATTTGCTTTTTACCATTTATGAGATTTAATAATCCTAAATTAGCTTTTACAACAGCATTCATAGGAGCTTTTCAAATTGGTGTGATGTATCTGTTTTATTATGCAAGTTTTTCATATTTAAGTGTTGTTGAAGTTGCATTATTTACTATTTTTACTCCTTTTTATGTTACTATTTTTTATGATTTATTTAGTTTTAAATTTAGAAAACTTTATCTTTTAAGCGTCGGACTTGCAGTATTTGGAGCTTTTATAATTAAATTTGGAAATATAAATGAGGGGTTTTTAAAAGGTTTTTTACTTATTCAAGGAGCAAATATTTGCTTTGGTTTTGGTCAGAGTGCTTATAAATTTATACTTGAAAAAAAGGGACTTAAAGACCAAATGCATAATTTTGGATTTTTCTTTTTAGGAGCCATAATACCTTGTTTTGTAGCATTTTTAATTTTTGGAGATGGTTCAAAAACAGCTCTTAACTTAACTCAAATTTTAGTTATTTTATGGCTTGGTATAGGAGCTAGTGCAGTTGGATATTTCTTATGGAACAAAGGAGCTTGCGAAGTTGATAGTGGTGTTTTGGCTATTATGAATAATGCTTTAATCCCAACTGCAATTTTAGTAAATTTAATATTTTTTGGAGCAAAAGCTGATATTTTAAAACTTATAATTGGTGGTGGTATAATCTATCTTTCGCTACTCGTTCATAAAAAAATAATGAAATATTATGGGCTAAAAAACAGTTGATTTTATATATTATTTACATTTTAGTAGTATCATCTTTTTAAAATAATGATAAAATAAAATATGAAAAGAGAGTTATGAAAAAAAAGTGGATATTTTTTATAGTAATTTTGCTTATTGTTATAGCCTGTTTTAAGTTTTTTAATAAAAAAGAAGAGGTTGATTATTTTACTATTAAGCCAACAAAAGGGGATTTTGCAAATGTTGTGGTTGCAACTGGCGAGGTTAGTGCACAAAATTTAATAGATGTTGGAGCTCAAGTTAGTGGGCAAATCCAAAAACTTTTTGTAAAAACAGGTGATATGGTAAAAAAAGGTGAGACTATTGCCAAGATTGATTCTGTTAAGCAAAGCAATGAAGTTGGAAAGCTAAAAGCAGAAAATGAAATTTTACTAGCTGATTTAAACGCAAGTGAAATTTCATTAAAAATCCTAAACTCAAAATATAAAAGACAAAAAACTCTTTATAATAAAAATGCAACTTCAAAAGAAGCTTTGGATGATGCATATGATTTAGTTGCTTTAAAAATAGCTCAAATTTCACAAATAAAAGCTAGAGTTTTACAAAATCAAATTGCTCTTGATACGGCTATGACAAATTTAGGCTATACGCAAATTCTATCCCCGCTTGATGGTGTTGTGATTTCAACAATTGCAAAAGAGGGGCAAACTGTAAATGCAAATCAAACAACCCCTTTAATAGTTCAAATAGCCGATCTTTCAAAACTTGAGATAAATATGCAAATAGCTGAGGGCGATTTGCCTAAAGTAAAAACTGGAATGAAAGTAAGATATTCGATTTTAGCTGATCCAAATAAAAAATTTGATGGAATTATTTCAAGCATTGATCCTGCAATGACAACTTTAAGTGATGGTGTAAAAAACACGCAAAACTCACAAAAAAATGAAGCTGTTTATTACTATGCAAAAATTTTAGTTGATAATAGCAATAATTTTTTAAAAATAGGCATGACTACTGAAAATGAAATAGTTATAGAAGAGGTAAAAGATGCAATTTACTTACAAAAAAATGCAATTATAAAAGAGGGCGATAAGTTTTTTGTAAAAATTTTAAAAGATGAAAAGCCAATTAAAAAAGAGGTAAAAGTTGGAATTAGTGATGGATTTTATAGTGAAATTAAAAGTGGCATTAGTCAAAACGATGATATTATTTTAAATAGCGAAGCCCATCAAGCTGGAAAAAATCATAAAATTTCACACCCTGGTGGAAGAAATACTAGGATGTAGTTTTGCTAAAACTTGAAAATATTAATAAAAATTTTAATCTTGGTAAAAATAAAGTCCAAGTCTTAAATGATATAAATTTAGAGATTAAAAAGGGTGAATTTGTAGCCATAATTGGACAAAGTGGAAGTGGAAAATCAACTTTAATGAATATAATTGGCTGCTTAGATACGCAAAGTAGTGGAAAATACTATATTGATGATAAAGACATAAGCAAGTTTTCAAGTGATGAAAAAGCAAGTCTTAGAAGAAAAAAATTTGGTTTTGTATTTCAAAGATATAATTTAATTTCAAATTTAACTGCACTTGAAAATGTTTGTTTGCCGGGTATCTATGAAGGCTTAGAAGATAGAAAAACAAAAGGCTTAAACTTGCTTGATAAGCTTGATATAAAAGAAAAAGCCTATAGTAGACCAAACCAATTAAGTGGGGGACAGCAACAAAGAGTTAGTATAGCAAGAGCTTTAATAAATGGCGGAGAGGTTATTTTAGCTGATGAGCCAACTGGAGCTTTGGATAGTAAAAGTGGCATCATGGTTATGGAAATTTTGTCAAATTTACATAAAAATGGACATACAATAATTTTAGTAACGCATGATAAAAATGTTGCAAATTACGCAAATAGGATAATTGAGATAAAAGATGGAAAAATTATCAATGACGAAACTAAGAAAAATGAAAAATTTACTATACAAAATTTAGACAAAAATAAAAATAAATCATCTTTTGGATACAAATTTTTAGAAGCTTTAAAAATGGCTATAAGTTCAATTTTTTCTCATAAATTAAGATCTTTTTTAACAATGCTTGGAATTATTATAGGAATTGCATCTGTTATTTGTGTTGTAGCTCTTGGAGAGGGTTCACAAGAAAAAATTCTATCATCAATTAGAGCAATTGGAACAAATACGATAAATATCTATCCTGGAAAAAATTTTGGTGATTTAAGAGCTGGAAAGGTAAAAAGCTTAAGCGTAGATGACTCAAGAATTTTAGGAATGCAGAATTATTTAGATTATTCTACGCCAAATACTTCAACAAGTGGTGTGATAACTTATAAAAATTTAAGTTTAAATGCAAATTTAAGAGGTGGTGGGGTAAATTCTCTAGCAGTTAATGGTATAGAAATTCAAACTGGAAGAAGCTTTGAATTAAGTGATATAGCAAACTCAAGCTCAGTTGTTATCATAGATCAAAATACAAAAAATTCATTTTTTAAATATGAAGATCCACTTGGAAAGAATATATTTTTTAATCAAAAACCACTTAAAATAATTGGTATAGCAAAAGAAGATGAAAACGCATTTGGTGGAAGTGATAACTTAAGACTTTACGCACCTTTTTCAACTGTTATTAACAAAATTACAGGTGATAGGCATATTCACAGCATCACAGTAAAGGTAAAAGATGATATAAATGCCCAGCTTGCAGAAGAGGCTATAGTTGCTATCTTAACTCAAAAGCATGGAAAAAAAGATTTTTTTACAAGAAATTCAGATACTATTAAAAAAACAGTTGAAAGCACAATGGCTACGATGAGGCTTTTAATTTCATCAATTGCTTTGATTTCATTGATAGTTGGGGGAATTGGCGTTATGAATATAATGCTAGTAAGCGTGAGTGAAAGAACAAAAGAAATTGGCATAAGAATGGCAATTGGAGCAAAAGAAAGCGATATTTTAATACAGTTTTTAATAGAGGCTATAATTTTATGTATTATTGGAGGCATTATAGGATTATTAACAGCTTATTCTTTTGGTTATTTATTTAACTCTTTAAGTGGAAATTTTTATATGAAATTTAGCACAATGCCAGCAATTATTGCTTTAATGTCATCATGCTTAGTAGGAACTATTTTTGGATATTTGCCTGCAAAAAATGCTAGTAAATTAAATCCTATTGATGCACTTTTACAAGAGTAGAAATTGAAACTTTACCAAGTTTTAATTAATTTTATATATAATTTTCATTCCAAAAATAAAAAAGGAAATTTATGATAGAAAATATTTTTAGAGAATATGATATAAGAGGTATTTTTGAAACTGAGTTAAATGAAATTTCAGTTAAGGCCATTGGTTATGAACTTGGGCTTGAGATGAAAAATATGGGGGTTAAAACTCTAAGTGTAGGATATGATGCAAGACTTAGTGCAAATAGTCTTTTTAATTGGCTAGTAAGTGGTCTAAATAAGGCTGAAATTAAAATTTTTGATATAGGAATGCTTCCAACTCCAGTTGGATATTTTAGTGTTTTTAAAGATTTTTTTGATGCAAATATTATGATAACAGGATCACATAATCCTAAAAATTATAATGGATTTAAAGTGACAATTTTTAAGGATAGTTATTTTGGAAGAGATCTTCAAATTTTAAAAACAAAAGTTAAAAATGCAATAGATAATGATATTAAAATAGAGGATAATTTTAAAACCAATAAATTTGATGTTTTAACTCCATATATTGAATATTTAACAAAAAGTTTTGAGCATTTAAAAAACTTAAATTTAAAAATAGTAAGTGACGCAGGCAATGGAACAGCGGGAATTGTTTTGGAAAAATTAAAAGAAAACCTAATTTTAAATATGGAAATTTTATATCCTAAACCTGATGGAAATTTTCCAAATCATCACCCAGATCCAAGCGTGGAAGAAAATTTAAAAGATTTAAAAGAAAAATTAAATGATGGTTTTGAGATAGGCTTTGGATTTGACGGTGATAGTGACAGAATAGCAGTTTTAACCAAAAACAAAAATATAAAGGGTGATGAATTAGCGTATCTTTTTGCTCTCAATTTAAAAGATCCTAAAATTGTTGGAGAGGTTAAGTTTTCACAAAGTATTTATGAAGAGATTAATAAATTTGGCACAACTTTCATGAGTAAAACTGGTCATAGTAATATTAAAAAAATATTAAAAGATGGTGATTTTGACCTTGGAGCTGAAGTTAGTGGGCATATTTTCTTTAAAAATAGATATTTTGGATTTGATGATGCTATTTATGCGATGATGAGAGTTTTAGAACTTATTAAAGATGGTATAAATTTAGAGGCTGAGCTTGATAAACTTCCTAAAATTTATAGCACTGATGAAATAAAAATAGAAGTAAATGAAGAAAATAAATTTAAAATAATTGAAGTTTTTAAAGAGCATTTAAATGAACTTGGCTTGCCTGAAATTTTAGAAGTCATAGAAATAGATGGCGTTAGAGTGCATTTTAAAAATGCTTGGGCGTTACTTAGGGCTAGCAATACAACGCCAGTTTTAGTAGCAAGATTTGAAAGCACAGATGAGAGTTTAAAAAACGAGATAGAGGATAAATTTATTAAATTTGTAACTGAGATAAAAGATAATTTGTAATTTTTAAATATATTTTAAATATATTTTAAGAGTAGATATTATAAACTATTTAAATTTAATTTTAGGAAAATATTTTGAATAAAGAAGAAATTTTAATTAAAGATGATGAGATTGATTTAGTAGAGCTTTTTAAAACACTTTGGGGTTATAAAATTATCATATTTTTAGTAACATTTTTATTTGTGATATTGGGTGCAATATATGTTTTTGTTATTGCAACGCCAAAGTATGAAATAAGTGCTACATTTGAAAATGGATATTATAAAGTATCTATAAATGACAAAGTATCTATAAATGACAAAGTATCTATAAATGACAAGATATCTATAATAAATACTTTAAATGTTAAATGGATAGATGAGCTAAAAAATCAGTCTAATCTTGATTTTAAATTTGATAGCATAAAAGACATTGAAAAATCAAATAATTTTAAAATAGTAATTTTGGCAAATAGCAATGAAATAGGTATTTCTAAAATGAAAGAAGTTTTAAAATCTTTAGAAATAAACGATCAAAAAAATATAGATAATTATGTTAAAAATATAAAACAACAGATAGAAATTCTAAAAAATCAAAATTTAAATTTAGAATCTAATAAAAATAATTTTGAAATTCGAATTGATGATTTAAAGCAAATAGTAAAAAAATTTGATGACCAGCTTAACAGTTTGTCTAAAAAAGATGACTTAAGCTCTCAAACGCATTTTAATAAAACTATAGATTTAAAAAATGCATCAAATTTAGAGATATCAGCGATTGAAAAAAATATAATGGAGTTGGATTCTAATTATTTTAAAAATCAATCTGATATATTGGAGTTAGAGAAGAAAATAGAGCCAGAAAGTATCCAAAAAACACATATTTTATCAAACATAGTAACTTATGAAAATCCAGTAAAGCCTAAAAAAGCTTTAATTTTACTTATATCTTGTTTTGTTGGATTTTTTATTAGTGTTTTTGGTGTGCTTGTGTGGGACGTTGTAAAAAATAGAAACTAATACTAAAGTATAAATTTTGAGCGATTTAAAAAGATTTATAAAATCAAGCGGCATATATTTTCTAGGAAGCATATTAAGTAGGCTTATAGGATTTTTTATGCTTCCAATTTATACAAAGTATTTAAGTCCAGCTGAGTTTGGAGAGTATGACTTAAATCTAGCCTATATGCAGTTTTTTATCTCATTTTTCTTTTTGGATATTTATATTGGCATTATGAAATTTTTGCTTGATCCAAATTTAAAAGAAATTGAGAACTATAAAGAAAAAGTTCTTTTTTCAGGTTTTTTTATCTTTTTTATATCTACTTTAGTTTATTTTTTATTTTTTTATCTTTTTATGCAAATTTATGATATTAAATTTAAATCTATACTCATTTTGCTTGGATTATTTATAAATTTACAAATCGTTTATGGTTATATATGTAGAGCTTACTCTAAAAATCAGATTTTTGTTATAAGTGGTGTTGTAAATAGTATTTTGTATGCCGTAGTTTCATTTATACTACTTTATAAATTTAATTTTGGATATGAAGCTTTGTTTTTAAGTGCATTGTTTGGAAATTTAGTAGCTATTTTTATTATGGAGTGCAGTGTAAAAGTTATAAAAAAGATTAAATTTGCTCTGTTTGACTTTACATTTTTTAAAAGACTTTTGTATTACTCGCTTCCACTTTGTTTAAACTCGCTTTCATTCTGGTTTGCGGCTGTTTATGGTAGATCCGTTATAGCTAATAAGTTAAGTTATGCCGATAATGGATACTATACTATTGCTTTAAAATTTGCGATGATTATTTCTCTTGTTGCTATGTGTTTTAAACTAGGTTGGCAAGAAGTGAGCTTTTCAAAAGATCTTAAAAAACAGAATAACTCTATTTTTTACTCAAGAGCTTGCAATGAGTATCTTAAATTTATGCTTTTATCGGTAGCTGTTTTGTTACCGATAATTAAGATAATTTTTCCATTTTTTATAAACAGTGCTTTTAATGAAGCTTTGGTTTATATCCCACTTACGCTTTTAGGGGCTATAGTTTTTGGTTTTAGTGAGTTTTTGATGAGTATCATAAACACCATAAATAAAAACAAATATCTTTTTATCGCAACAGCTTGCGGCGCTATTTTAAACATAATTTTACTATATCTGTTTATCTATAAGTTTAAAGTTTTTGCAGTGGCTTTTTCATATATTATATGTTACTCATTGGTATGCTTTATAATGGTACTTGTGATAAACAAAACTTTTAAACTGAATATAAAAGTGCTAAATATCGTGCTTTATCTGTTTATTTTGCTAATTCAAAGCTTCATTATGATAAAATGCAATAATTATGCAAACATAACATCTTTTATTGTTATTTGTTTGCTGTTTCTGTTTTTTTACAAAAATGAAATTAATATAATAATTTCAAAATTAAGACAAAGGTTTTTTATATGAATATTGTTTTTATCAACGTCTTTTATATTGGTAAAAAATATAAATTTCCAATAAAGGAGAATTTATGAATTTTGATCCTAAACAAAATATACAGATTCCAATATATTTAATTTCTTTATGTAAAGACAAAGTTAGACGCGATACATTAAAGCAAATTTTTCCAAAATCATATGAAAAATTTACACTAATTGATGCTGTAGATGGTAGGATACTTAGTGCAAAAGAATATTATGATAAGGCAATGATGTCATATAAGTTACTTAAGAAAGTTAGAGGCTTTGTTATATCACCAAGCGAACTTGGTTGTACGCTTAGTCATATCAAAGCACTCGAAAATTTTATAAAATCGAATGAAAAATTTGCAATTATACTAGAAGATGATATTATAGGAAATGATATTGATTTGTTAAAAATACAAAATATAGCCTATAGCTTAGATGAAAATTCTATTTTTATTTGTGGTGGACAAGAAGGTGTAAAACAGTATCTATACGGTAAAAAAATAAATGATAATTTTTATGAAGTTTCAAAATTTTCATATAAATTTATTTATAGAACTTGTTGTTATATCGTAACAAGAACATCAGCTAAGCACATACTAAAATATCAAAATAAAAATTATGGTATAGCAGATCATTGGAATGAGATTTTGAAAAAAAGTAGTATTAAGATATATTATGCAAATATTTTAAAACATCCAGAAAATTTATTAGATAGCAATATAGAGGAAGATAGGATTAAATTTAAAATATCATTATTTCATAAACTATTTTCGCTGAGTGCACCCTATAAGATAATAAGAAAATTTTATTACAAATTTATGTCTGTTTGGTTAAGAATAATAGGATATAAAAAGTTGTAATTTACAAATTTAGTTATGAAAAATATTTTTAATACTACTAATAAAATATTGTGTTTATCGGTTCAAAAGTAAAAAATTTAGAAGGCAAATATGAAATATTATATGTGTAGTTGCTCTTTAATTTTAATAACGGTTTCAATTTATGATACTAAAAAATATCTTATAAAATATATTCATAGTATTCTATGTAAAACTTATAAAAATTTAGAAATTTATGAGATAAACGATGGAAATTCATCCAATAACATTATATCTATTGAAGAATGGTTAAAAAGCATTTATGAAACAGATACCATTGGATGTATTTTTTCGATTTTATTGAATAAACCCTTTTATACTTTTGTAAATAAAGAAAGAGGGGCTGATAGATTTTATTCTTTATTTGAAATGTTTGATTTATTTGATAGAATTATAGATGGTGATAATTTTAGTCAAAAAAGTATAAATTATAAAAAAGTTAATGAAATCATCAAAGAACAAAAAGAGTTTTCTAAAAAGTTTTTGATATCAAATTTAAAGGTTAATAATGCAAAATAATCCACTAGTTTCAATCATTGTCCCAGTTTATAATGTAGAAAATTTCATAGAAAAGTGTGCTACAACGCTTTTTGAGCAAGACTATGACAATATAGAGTATATTTTTGTAAATGACTGCACACCGGATAGTTCAATAAGCGTTTTAAAAGAAATTATAGAAAAATATCCAAATAGAAAAAAAAATATAAAAATAACAAATAACATAAAAAATCAAGGCTCGAGTCTATCCAGAAAAATTGGACTTGATATAGCTAATGGTGAATATATTTTATTTGTTGATAGTGATGATTGGGTTGAGTTAGATATGGTTAGTTCTTTGGTAAAAGAGGCTCTTAATACAAGCTCTGATATAGTGATTTACGATTATTATATAGTTTATATGAATAAAAAAATATCAAAAACAAATAGATCCTATAAAATCAAAAATATAAATAATATAGATCAATATTTTGTAAATCTGCTTTGTAATTATATAGATTCATCTTTGCCTATAAGATTATACAAAAAACAACTTTTTTATAATATAACTTTTCCTAATTTCTCTATGGGGGAAGATACAACTATTAGTCTACAATTGTTTTATAATGCAGATAAAATATCATATTTAAATAAATATTTGTATTATTATAATAAAAATAATACAAATTCTATATGCAGCAATACGAAATTGCTTAATAAAAATATAAACGATTTAAAAGATATGAATAAATTTATTATAAATTTTTTAAATGATAATAATCTAAATAAATATATAGAATTTCATTATCAAAGGATGTGCTATATTGTAATACAAACTACGCTAAGCAAGTACAAAGATGCGATTTTATTTATCTGTCCGGAGGCAAATAAAATAAAATACATATGGAAAAATAAAAAATTAAATTTGATAAAAAAAATAATATATAGTTTTCCTTTTATTGGTCTAGGGGCTTTTTATGAGCAGATAGTAAAATTATATATAAAAATGAGAAATAAAACTGATGCCTAATTATTCGTTAAAAAAGTATAGTACTGGTAATATTTTGCTGTTGCTTGTTATTTTTTTATCTTTTTTTAGTATAAATTGTTTTTATATAAATCCTGTATATGTTTTTAGTTTTTTATTTTATTTTATTTTTGTAATGAAAATATGTAATATTTTAAAAATAAAAAAACAGATATTGTTTCTTTTTTTATTTTTATTATCATTTTTAATATTGCAGTTATTTACTTTATATTATTCAAATTTTAAAATAAAAAATTATTTATCTATTTTTTTGTTTTTTCACTCTATGCTTATGGGATTATTGACTATATTTATTTTTAATAATATTTCTATAATTAGTAGAGTTAAGGTTTATAGTAATATATATAAAATATTACTTATTTTTTTATTTGTTGAGTTTTTTACGCGCTTTATATTTATAGCCAATATAAAAAATAATTTTTACGACTATAAAAATAGTCTTATGTATTATGATAGTAATTTTACTGGTTTAGTTATTTTAAATTTTCTGTATTTTTATATATATCTCAATAAGAGAAAAATATACAAATTGTCAAATTTAAAATTTTTGTTATTGTGGATGTTTCTGTTTTTAACATTTTCAAGAGCTGCATTTTTAGCTGCCATAATTTCTTATTTTATTTTTTTTAATATAAAAAAATTTAGATTTAGAGCTATTTTTTGTTTTTTTACCTTTTTTATTATTTTACTAATAATGCTAATGTTTTATTTAAATGGTAATAGCTATGTAGAAGTTGATGGTAGCTTTAATAGTAAATTTTATATTATAGCTAAAGGTCTTGATGTTTATTTTAATGAATTCGATACTATTAATAAATTATTTGGAATTGGAATTGGTAATTTTAAGAATATTTCTGGAATATTTGCACATAATATTTTTATAACTTTTTTGCTGGAATTTGGTCTTTTTGGAACATTATTTTTGCTTATAGTTGCAATCTATTTTATCAAAAATACCAATTACTTCTGTTTATTTATATTTTTACCAAATTTTATTGTTGGTTTTTCACTGTTTAGTGCGTACTCCCCATTTATTTTTGTTTTAACTGCTTGCATATTTATGGAAGAAAATGAAAAAAGGTTGTTAGATGAAAAAAATATTATTCGTTATTCATAGTTTAAAAAATAAAGGTGGAATTGAAAGAGTTGCAATAGAACTTGCTAATTCTTTGTGTCAATTCTATGATGTTACCATCTTATGTCAAATTGCTCATAAAACGCCTTATTTTGTTGACAGCAGAGTTAAGATTATATATGTTGATGCTAAAGGATTGTTTTTATTGTTTAGATTTAAACAATATATGGAAAGTAATTATTTTGATTTTATTTTAGTGCATTCTATGACTAAATTAACTACTGGATTATTAGCTTTAGGTTTTAGACATAATAATTTTAATACATTGGAACATACTTCTTTTTTATTAACTAAAAATAAAATCTTAATTTTACTAAAAAAAATACTATATAAATATATAAAAACTATAATAGTACTCACAAATAGTGATAAAATAGAGTACGACAAATTTCATGATAATGTTGTTGTTATAAGAAACAGTTCTCCTTTTAAAATTAAAAAAAATAAAATAAAAACAAGTAATAAGATAATTGCTGTTGGATCCTTAAATAAAATAAAAGGCTTCGAAAGACTTATAAAAGCTTGGGCTATAATAGAAAAAAACAGTAAAAATTTTAATATAGAAATATATGGAAAAGGTGAAGAAAACAAAACATTAAATAACTTAATAAAAAAATTAAAACTAAAAAAAATATTTTTGAAAGGAAATATAGAAGATATTGAAGATATATATAAAGAATCTTCTTTTTTTGTAATGACATCCTACTACGAAGGGCTTCCAATGGTTTTAATAGAAGCTCAAACTTTTGGATTGCCAATTGTCGCATTTAATTGCCCTTTTGGACCATCTGAAATTGTAAATAATGAATATGATGGATATTTGGTTAAAAATAATGATATTAATGAGTTTTCTAACAAGATGAAATTTTTAATTGATAATCCGGATATCATCGAAAAATTTTCTAATAATGCATTAAAATCTGCAGAAAGATTTACAAAAGATAAAATTATTTTACAATGGATAAAATTAATAGAGAATGGAAAAATAAAATGAAATTCTCAGTCTTAATATCAATTTACTTTAAAGAAAAATCATCAAATTTTAATCGTGCAATGCAAAGCATTTGGAATGAACAAAGTATTAAGCCAAGCGAGATAGTTTTAGTCGAAGATGGAAAGATTACAGATGAGCTTTATAGCGCCATAAATTTATGGAAAGAAAGGCTAGGACAAAATTTAAAAGTAATCAAACTAAAAGAAAATTTAGGTCTTGGAGATGCTTTGGCAAGGGGTTTAAAAGAGTGTAGTTTTGAGCTAGTTGCTAGAATGGATAGTGATGATATAAGCTTGCCAAAGAGGTTTGAAAAACAGCTTGAAATTTTTATAAAAAATGAAAATATTGATATTTGTAGTTCGTGGATAAGTGAATTTGAGGGTGATGAGAGTAATATTTATGCTTATAGAAAGTTGCCTAAAAGTCACAATGATATTGTCAAATTTGCAAAACTTAGAAGCCCAATAAACCATCCAGCAGCTATGTTTAAAAAATCAGCTGTTTTGCAGGCTGGAAACTATCAAAAAATGCTTTTAATTGAGGATTATTACCTTTGGGTTAGGATGATTTTAAAAGGTTTTAAATTTTATAATATCCAAGAAGTCTTGGTAAATATGAGGGCCGGAAAAGATCAACTAACAAGAAGACAAGGACTAAAATACGCAATAAATGAACTAAAAGTTCAATATCTTTTTTATAATATGGGCTTTTTAAATTTATATGAATTCTTAAGAAATTCGCTACTTAAATTTAGTGTTAGAACAATGCCTAAATTTATCCTAAGAATAGTTTATAAAATTTTAAGAAGATAAAGTCTATATACCTTTTCTTCCTAAAACTATCCCAATAGTTTTAAAAACTACTTTTATTTCAAGCCAGAGTGACCAATGTTTTATGTAGTATAAATCATACATTAATTTTTGTTTTGCATCATATACGCCATCACCGTATGGATAGCATACTTGTGCCCAGCCAGTAATCCCTGGGCGAACTAAATGTCGTTCATTGTAGTATGGCATCTCTTTTTCAAATTTATCCACCCAGTATTTTCTCTCAGGTCTTGGGCCTATTAAGTGCATATCTCCTTTTAGGACATTTATGCATTGTGGCAACTCATCAATTCTTGTTTTTCGCATAAATTTCCCAAAAGCAAAAACCCTATCATCATCTCTGCTTGCAAATTTTACTCCATCTTTTTCTGCGTCAATTCTCATCGAGCGGTATTTTATGCAGCCAAACTCATGCATATTTACCCCAACTCTTTTTTGAATAAAATAAATCTTTCCTGGACTTTGCTCTTTTATTTTTTTTCTAATATATGGTTTTATAGCTAAATTTATAACCCATAATATTAAAGCCCCAATTATATCAATAACTCTTTTTATTAGAAATTCAAATTTATTATATGGTCTTATTTCGCTTAAAAAGTTAAGATTCTTAGAATCATCTGGTATGTAGATTTTACAAAGATTTTTTTCAAGAAATTTTTGAATGGAGACAATTTTTAAAGATCTTTTATGATATTTAAATTGCAAAAGTGTTAAAAACCTTATTATTTTTGAATCAAGTGTAAAATCAGTATTTAAAACAAGATATTTATAATAATCTTTTTTTAAAAGCTCTTTTATTTTTTTTCTAATTAGCACTGAACTTTTTCTACTTCCATCATATTCTAAAAACTCTATATTTTTAAACTTTTTTTTCAATTTATTAAGTTCAATTTCATTAAATTTATATTTATCACCAAGAACTATCAAATTTTACTCCAAAGGAATTAATAATTTCTTATTTTATCTTAAATTATCTTTATAAGAGTTAAAAATCAATATTAAAATATATTATTAATTAAATATTGTTAAAATATGATAATAAATTTTTAAAGAGGATAAATGACTATTTTTGCAAGTGAGTGGTTTGTAACTTTTGGTATGCCAGTTTTAATTTGTTTAGCTAGGATTATTGATGTTACGATGAGCACAGTTAGAATTATTTTTGTTTCAAAAGGGCAAAAATTTCTAGCTCCAGTTTTAGGCTTTTTTGAAACTTTAATCTGGCTTTTGGCAATTACATCTATTATGCAGCACCTTGATCAATGGCAAAATTATGTTGCCTATGCACTTGGTTTTTCTCTTGGAACTTTTTCAGGCATAATTATAGAAAATAAAATAGCCCTTGGTCATGTTATGGTAACACTTGTTACGAAAACTGATGCCCATAGACTTATAAAAGTTTTAAGAGATCAAGGATACTAGGTTACTGAAACTTCAGCTATAGGAAATGATGGTTTTGTCAGTATGATGGTAACTATTATAAAAAGAAAAGAGATTAAAAACATTATACCGCTTATTAAAAGGCACAACCCATGTGCAGCTTATATAATAAGTGATATAAGATATGCAAATCCTGGCATTGCAAATGTACCTGTAACTTATGATGTTAAAAGAAAAATAAGAAAAATAAGAAGAGATAAAAATTTACTCGAAGATGACAGCTAAGAGTTTAAAAAAACTTAAACTCTTCTCCAAGATAGTATTTTCGCACATTTTCATCATTTGCCACTTCATCACTACTTCCACCAGCTAGAATTTCACCATCTTTCATTACATATGCTCTATCGCAAATTGCCAGTGTTTCTCGGACATTATGATCAGTTATTAAAATACCAATATCTAGTTTTTTTAGATTTTTAACTATGTTTTGGATGTCTGCCACAGCTATAGGATCAACTCCAGCAAAAGGCTCATCTAATAGTAAAAATTTAGGAGTTATAACTAAACTTCTTGCTATCTCACAACGCCTTCTTTCTCCACCGCTCAAACTTACTCCAAGCCTGTCTTTTATAGCAGTTATATTTAAAAGCTCAAGCATTTCATCTACTTTTTGATTGGCTTTGATTTTATCTTTTATACTAACTTCTGCTGCTAAAAGTAGGTTTTCTTCAACGCTTAATTCTTTAAAGACACTACTTTCTTGTGGCAAATATCCAATTCCTTGTAAAGCCCTTTTATGGAGTGGAACTTTTGTAATTATTTTATCATCAAGCTTTATATCTCCACTAGTTGGTTTTATAAGCCCACATATCATATAAAAACTTGTTGTTTTTCCAGCACCATTTGGTCCTAAAAGTCCAACAATTTCACCACTTTCTACACTTAGTGAAACGTTTTTTATTATATTTGTTTTCTTTATAGTTTTTTTAAGATTTATAGCTTCAAGCTTATGCATAATTTACCTTATATTCTCTTTTATTTCTTAAATTTTTTATTTCAATAGTGCAATAATTAAGTTCAAATTTTTGAAAATATTTTTCCAAATTTTCATCTCCCCATTCAACTAGATGAAGCCCATCTTCAAAAAAATTTTCAAAAAGTCCATTTTGAGTTAAGCTTTTAACTCCGTTTTGGTAAATATCATAGTGAAAAATTTCTAAATTTTGACATTTATAATTTTGCATAATGCTAAAAGTTGGGGAATTTACAACTCCATCAAATCCATTAAATTTAGCTATTTCTTTAACCAGAGTTGTTTTGCCACTTGCTAAATTACCTTTTAAAATTATAATGCCATTTTTAGGAAGTTTTTGAACCAAATTTACAAGTTCATCAATTCCTAAAATAAAATTTTCACACTTCTTTAACATATTTTGTTTGATCGCTTTTTGGTGTATTTTTTGTAGTTGGAAAGCCTAAAACCTCATATTTTTTCTCACCATTTAGGAATTTCAATGTGATAATATCGCCAATTTTCAGCTCTTTTGCTGGTTTGCATACTGCTTCATTTATGCTTACGACACCACTTTTACACATATCTTCACTAACCGCTCTTCGTTTTGTTAAATTTACTGCATTTAAAAATTTATCTATTCTCATAAGTCGTATTTTACCTTTTTTTAATGAAATTTAGGTAAAATTATTCTTAAAATTTTATAAAAAGGTTCAATTTATGAAAAAAGATGTTAAAAAGGTAGTTTTAGCCTATTCGGGTGGTCTTGATACAAGTGTTATTTTAAAATGGCTCGAAGATGAGTATAAGTGTGAAGTGGTGACTTTTACCGCAGACATCGGTCAAAATGAGGATTTAAAGCCAATCAAAGAAAAAGCACTAAAACTTGGCATTAAGGAAGAAAACATTTTTACGCTTGATTTAAAAGAGGAATTTGTAAAAGAGTTTGTTTTCCCTATGTTTAGAGCAAATGCTGTTTATGAGGGCGAATATCTACTTGGAACATCAATTGCTAGACCTTTGATAGCAAAACATCTTGTTGAAATTGCGGCAAAAACAGGAGCAGATGCTATAAGTCATGGAGCTACAGGCAAAGGAAATGATCAGGTTAGATTTGAGCTTGGAGCATACGCACTTAATCCTGATATTAAAGTAATTGCACCTTGGAGAGAGTGGGATTTAAATAGTCGTGAAAAACTGCTTGATTTTGCGCATAAAAATGGCATAAAAATAGAACAAAAAAAGGGAAAATCACCTTATTCTATGGATGCAAATTTGCTTCACATCTCTTACGAGGGGCTTATATTAGAAGATCCAAACAATTCCCCAGAGCCTGATATGTGGCGATGGACAACAGATCCAAAAGATGCTCCAAATGAGAGTGAAATAATAGAAATAGAGTATAAAAATGGTAATCCTGTTGCATTAAATGGCAAGAGTCTAACTCCTGCAAATATGCTAAATGAATTAAATAAACTTGGTGCAAAACATGGAATTGGACGACTTGATTTGGTTGAAAATCGCTATGTTGGTATGAAAAGTAGGGGTTGTTATGAAACTCCAGGTGGAACAATTATGCTTAAAGCTCACAGAGCGATTGAGAGTTTAACACTTGATAGAGGTGCGGCTCACTTAAAAGATGATATTATGCCAAAATATGCAGAGTTGATTTATAATGGTTTTTGGTTTAGCCCAGAAAGAGTTATGCTTCAAGCTTTGATTGATGAGAGTCAAAAGCATGTAAATGGCAAGGTTAGACTTGAGTTATATAAAGGAAATGTTACTGTGCTTGGAAGAAGTAGTAAAAAAGATAGTTTGTTTAACGCTAGTTTTAGCACATTTGAAGCCGATAATGTCTATAACCAAAAGGATGCCGAGGGCTTTATAAAATTAAATGCATTAAGATTTATAATTGCAGGTAAAAATGGAAGAAAAATATAATAAAGGATAGAGATGAAAGTATTACTTATAAAAGATGTAAAAAGCTTAGGAAAAGCTGGTGAGATAAAAGAAGTAAAAGATGGATATGGGCATAATTTTTTAGTTGCAAGAGGTTATGCCAAGATAGCAACAAACGAAGTTTTAAGACAATATGAAGCTGCTAAAAAAAGAGAAGCGCAAGAATTAGAAGATCAAATTTCTAATTTTAAAGATTTAAAAAAAGAGTTAGCTAAAATTAGAGTTAGCATAAAAAAACCTGTTGGAGAGGGTGGAGCTTTGTTTGGTTCAGTTACAAAAGATGAAGTTTCAAATGCTTTAAAAGAACAAAAAAATATTGAAATAGATAAGAAAATTTTAGATTTTGATACCATAAAACATATTGGAGTGTTTGATGTAGAAGCTAAATTTAAGCATGGTATAATAGCTAAGTTCGAAATAGAAGTAGTTGGCGAATAAAATGTTTGAAGCAACTACTATACTAGCTTATAAAGGCAAAAATGCTTCTGTAATTGGTGGCGATGGACAAGTTACTTTTGGAAATACAGTTTTAAAAGGCAGTGCTGTAAAAATTAGAAAAATTGGAAAAGATGGTTCAGTCTTAGCTGGTTTTGCAGGAAGCACAGCTGATGCTTTTAATCTTTTCGATATGTTTGAAAAATGTCTTGACTCTGTAAAAGGTGATCTTTTAAGAGCCGCTATTGATTTTAGTAAAGAGTGGAGAAAAGATAAATACTTAAGAAAACTTGAAGCAATGATGCTGGTTTTGGATAGGAAACATCTTTTTTTACTAAGTGGAATGGGTGATGTAGTTGAGCCAGATGACGGTAAAATTGCCGCTATTGGAAGTGGTGGAAATTATGCACTATCAGCTGCTAGAGCTTTGGATAAATTTTCAAATTTAAATGAGATTGAACTTGTAAAAGAGAGTTTGAAAATTGCAGGCGAAATTTGTATCTATACAAATCTAAACATAAAAACTTACTCTATAGAGGATAAATAATGCTTACACCAAGACAAATAGTAACAAAACTTGATGAGTATATAATCGGACAAAAAGAGGCCAAAAAGGTAATTGCCGTAGCACTTAGAAATAGATATAGAAGAATGCAACTAGAATATGATATGAGAAATGAAATCATTCCTAAAAATATCTTAATGATAGGATCAACTGGTGTTGGAAAAACAGAGATTGCTAGACGGCTTTCAAAGCTTTTTGGACTTCCTTTTATAAAAGTTGAAGCTAGCAAGTATACTGAAGTTGGCTTTGTAGGACGTGATGTTGAAAGCATGGTAAGAGATCTTGCAAATGCAGCTGTAAATTTAGTAAAAAGTGAAGAGATAGAAAAAAATAGTGATAAAATAGATGAATATGTCCAAAAAGAAATACTTAAAAAACTTCTTCCTCCACTTCCAAAAGGTGCAAGTGATGAAAAGTTAAGTGATTATGAAAAAAGCTATGAAAAAATGAAAGAAAAACTTTTAAATGGCTCTTTAGATGAACTTAATATAGAAATAGAAGTTATGGAAAATTCACTTGAATCAAATCCAAATTTACCGCCAGAAATGCAAAATATGCAAGATAGTTTTATTAAGATTATTGGAGTTGCTAGTAAAAAAGTCAAGAAAAATTTAAAAATCAAAGATGCAAAATCAGTTTTAAAAAATGAAGCTAGTAGCAAGGTTTTAGATATGGAAGCTATAAAAACAGAAGCTATGAATAGAGCTTCAAATAACGGCATAATTTTTATAGACGAGATTGATAAAGTTGCAGTTTCGGCTAAAAATAGCTCAAGACAAGATCCTAGCAAAGAGGGTGTTCAAAGAGATTTACTTCCGATAGTTGAGGGCTCAAGTGTTAGTACAAAATATGGCGTTTTAAACACTGATCATATTTTATTTATAGCTGCTGGTGCATTTCATATGAGTAAGCCAAGTGATTTAATACCGGAACTTCAAGGAAGATTCCCATTAAGAGTTGAATTAGATAGCTTGGATGAAAATGCCTTGTATGAAATATTAACTAAACCTAAAAATTCACTTTTAAAGCAATATATTGCTCTTTTAAAAACAGAAAAAGTTGATCTTAAATTTAGTGATGATGGTATAAAAGAAATTGCTAAAATTGCGGCACAAACAAATGAAAAAATAGAAGATATTGGGGCTAGAAGACTTCATACTATCATAGAAAAAGTGCTTGAAGATATAAGTTTTGAATCTGATAGTTACGCTGGAAAAAGCGTTGAAGTAGGGGCTGAGCTAGTAAAAGATAAATTAGGCGAAATATCTCAAAGCGAGGATTTAGCAAGGTATATTTTATAATGCCAGATAATATAAAAAAAAGTGGTTTTGTTACACTCATTGGCAGAACAAATGCTGGAAAAAGTAGTCTTTTGAATTTTTTACTTGGTGAAAAACTTTCTCTAGTGTCGCATAAGCAAAATGCGACAAGAAGAAAAATCAACGCAATTGTTATGAATGATGACAATCAAATTATTTTTATTGATACACCAGGACTTCATAAAAGTTCAAAAGTTATGAATAAAACTATGATTGAAATAGCACTAAATTCAGTAGGGGATGCTGATTTAGTACTATTTTTGGCTAGTGTGCATGATGATATATCAAATTATGAAGAGTTTTTGCTTAAGTTTGACAATGTTAAACATATATTAATTTTAACAAAAATAGATGAAACAAGCGATGAAAAATTAGCTAAAAAAATAACTCAGTATTCTAAATTTGATGATAAATTTTTAGCTTTAGTTCCAACATCCATTAAAAAGCCAATTTGTAGAAAACCTCTTTTAGATGAAATTTGTAAACACTTACCATTTCATGAGTATTATTATGACCCTGAACTTTTAAGTCCAACAATATCAAAGGATATTTATAGGGATTTAATATTAGAGTCTATTTTTGAGAGTGTAAGTAGCGAAGTACCTTATTATAGTGATGTTATAATTGAAAAAGTTATAGAAAAAGACAATTTAATTTCAGTTTACTCTCAAATTATTACAGATAATAATTCTCATAAAAAAATATTAATTGGAAAAGATGGACTTACAATAAAAAGAATAGGAATAAAAGCAAAAAAGTTGATTTCAGATTTTTCTAAGTTAAAAATTTATTTAAATTTAGAAGTTGTTGTAAAAAAAGGTTGGAATTCAAATGAAATGTTAATCAGAAAGCATTTTATATATTGACTTTTAAAGCAAATTTGTTTAAATTATAGGAGTCTAAAGTGTTAGTAAGTAAAATTTTATTAAAGAAAGTTGTGTTATGCTAAAGTTAAAAAGTAAAGAGACGAAAGTCAAAAAGAAAAAGCAAAAAGCTGAAAAAGGTTCAACAACTATCGTTACAATCGATAGGGTAAATGAACAAACTTTTGGTTTTGCTGGCAATGAAGTTTTTCACTATGAGCGCATCAAAAAAGGTGCTAAAAATGAGTTCTATATAACTTATTTACCATACAAAGATATTCTAACAACTACTGTAGAAGTTAGTAGATCTACACCAGATGATGAAGTAATTGATGCAATCACTATTAAAACTTATGAGGATTTGTCATTAAATCCAGATGATGATTTTAAGATAACCTATCTTGAATCGGATATGAGCGATAATGACAATAGAATATATAATGTTTTTGTTGTAAATAACTCTATTTTAAGAAGTGATCTTTCATATATAGCTGACAACACAAAATATATTGACTATGTTGCAAAAGCACCATTTTTAATGTATTCTCTATATAAAAGAAATATACTTCCATCCAATACAGTGGATTGTTTTATTTACTTCCAAGAAGAAGATGCATTTTTAGTTATTTATCAAAATGGAAAATATTTAGATTCAAGATCTATTAGATATAACTTGAAATTTATTTGGGATAAATTTGTAGAGTTAAGCGGCGATAGAGTTGATGCAAAAGATTTTTATTCAATGCTTTCAAAAGATGGTTTAATTAGTGAAAACGCAATAGATGGTGATAATTTAATACAGATTTTTGATGAGATGTTTTTATATATAAGTGATATACTAACAAGTATTACAAAGGTAAATAAAATATCTCTTGATAATGTTTTTTTTGGTACAGATATAGGAAACATTAAAGGAAGTGAGGAATTTATCACTGAAAGACTTGGAGTAGAACCAAAACCTTTTGATTTTAATATAGCTATAAATCAAAAAGATTTTGAAGATTTAACCCAACTTGATGTTTTAATGATGCTTACAGCAAAAGAATATCTTATAAATAAAGATGATGAATATAACTATTCTACATTTTTAAGGCCACCTCCTTTAGCTCAAAGACCTGTTGGAAAGCTAATTGGTGTTGGAGTTGCTGCATTAATAGCAATTCTCGCATATCCTGCTTATCAATATGCACACGGTTTCTATAATCAAAAGCTAACTGAGAAAAAAGAAATTGAGTATACTCAAAAAGATAAAGAGAAAAAAAGAATTGAATCTACTTTGGCAAGCTTGCAAGATCAAATAAATAAAAAGCGGGAAGAGATTGCAGCTGAGCAGAAAATTCTAAAAGAAAGATCAGATCTTTTAACGGCTATGTATGACAAAAAAGTTGAATATCCTATGAAAGGTAAAGCTATATTTGATATGACAAATATGATAAATAAACAAAGCGGTAAGCTGATGGGTATTCATAATGCAGATCAGAATTTAACATTTGAAGTAAGAACTGAAACTGAGAAAAAAATGACTGAACTTTTAAAAGCTATAAGCAATACAAAGGGTTATAATGTTGACACTAAACTTATACTTTTAGATGAAAACAATCAAACAATTGCTTATGAAAGCAATGTCAGTGTGGAGATGAAAAAATGAAAGAAAACTATTTAGATAAAATTGATAACGCACTGTTATCCAAACAGCAAAATGAAGTTCAAATGATAAATTTGGGGTTGGCTGTTGTTGTAATGCTATTTGGATATTTACTTGCTTTTGGACCTGCGCAAGATTATTTTGATGCAAAACAAAGTGCCTTGGATAATGTTGAAAAAAGGCTAGATGAAGTAAATAGATATCTTATGAATAATAATGATGCTACAATAGCTCAATATGAAAACACATTAAGACAAGAGGATAATAATCTTAAATATGTTCAAGAACAAAATGAATATTTTGATGATAAATTAAAAGAGCTTTCATATATTACATACAATGAAAAAAACTGGGCTAAATTTTTAGATTTTTTAACAAGTGCTGCTAAGGAAAACAATATAAAAGTTTTTTCACTAGAAAGTAAAAATTTAAAAGTTGTTGAAAAAGAGGTTCAGCCTATGCTAGATGTTTCTGTAAGTATGGAAGGTGGTTTTCATAATGTTTTAAAATACATAAATTCCATAGAAGAGTCAGAAATGGTTGTTGATTTGAATGGTATGGATATAAACTCAACATCACCAAATTTAATCGGTGGTAATATCAAGATTTCTGTATGGGGGATGAAATATCAATGAAAAAAATATTAATATTAGCTGTTTTAGCAGCTGGAGTTTATGCAGCTCCTGATATGTCAGCATATGAAGATAAATTTAATGCTCTAAGTCAAAAAAGAGTTGGGCTTAGTGATAAGGATATTTTATCTTTAAAGAGTCCTTTTCCAGTAGAAGATCTTAAAAGTACGATATCAGATGATATAAAAGATACTGACTTGGTCGGAAAAGAACTAAATGCAATTGTTGCTGATAGAGTTAGAATAAATAAGGATTGGTATAAAATAGGCGATAGTATAGGCACTTTTGAAATAAAAGAGATAAACGAAAAAAGTGTTATTATTGAGAATGAAAAGAAAAGTTTAGAATTAAAACTAAAACAAGGAAATAAAAATGTCAAAATCAACTAGAAAATTAGCTTTATCACTGATTTTAGCTTTAGGATTATCAACAGGATTAAGTGCTTCTACTTGCGATAAGAGGGCTTTTAATATATCTATTACAGATGCTGTAACTTTAAATGATATATTAACTCAGCTTTCTGATACTTGTAATTTTAGTATAGTTGCTAAGGATGCTATTGCAGCAGAGGCTTTGAAAAAAGAGTTAGTTGGGGTTAGTATTAAAAATCTATCATTGAGAGAAGTTTTTAATATTTTAATAAATGAAAACAACTTAGGATATGAGTTTAACAATCAAGCTCTTATGATTTCGGCTTTACAAACTAAAACTTTTAAAATTGATTATATAACAAGCATTAGAGAAGGTAGTGCCATAGTAAGGGCCTCTACAGATTCATCTCCAAAAGAATTTGATGCTGAAAGAAATGCTCAAGTAATAGATGATAATGTTATAAAAGCTACTGAAAAATTTGATTTTTGGGCAAATGTATCGGATGAAATCACTTATATTTTAAATAACGGAACTGAAAAATACGAAGCAATTCCTCCAATTATAAATCAAAATGCAGGTTTAGTTACAGTAACGGCTACAAAAGCACAGCTAAAAAGAGTTGATGAATACATAAGAGAACTTCAAAGAAGACTTAAAAGACAAGTAATGTTAGATGTAACCATAGTTGAAGTTAAGCTAAACAATAGCTATACAAAAGGAATTGACTGGTCTAAATTTGAACTTGGTTTTAATACATATGTAGATAATAGAAAAACACCTTCTTTCTTTAATTTTGGCAACCCGACAAATAGTCAACGTACATTGAATATAATACCAGATGGGGATAGTGATTCAAAATATGGAAAATTAACTACTCAAGGTTGGACCGGAAAAGCAAGTACTAGTAATGGTGTATGGGCAATTGGTGCAAATTTAAACTTTAGCATAAACGGTGCTATAAATTTCCTTGAAACAAAAGGAAAGACTAAAGTTATTTCTAATCCTAAGGTTATGACTTTAAATAATCAGCAAGCTATTATTACAGTTGGTGATATTTTTAATTATATCCTAATAGAATCAAAAAACTCTTCTGAGTCATCTACTACAGTTTCTGAAAATAGGAAGATGTATTCTACATTCATAGGAATTTTATTGAATATTACACCTGAAATTTCAGATCAAAATAAAATAATGTTAAGAATAAATCCAAGCTTAAGTGAGTTAAAATATAAAGAGGATGATAAAAAGCAAGAGACTCCAAGAAGTATAGCACCAGATACAAGAGAGAAAAAAGTTTCTACTGTAATAACTGTAAATGACGGTGATACTGTTATTCTAGGTGGTATGATAGCACAAAGTAAAGATAAGAAAAATACTAATGTTCCAGTTTTAAGTGAAATTCCATTACTTGGAAATTTATTTAAAAGCACAGGTGATATTTTATCAACAACAGAACTTGTATTTATCATAACTCCAAGATTAATGGATAATACAGGTAAAAATATAGCTGATTCTTTAAAAGAGCTAGGTTATTCAAAATCGCTTTACACATATGAATAATTTTAGTCTAATTAAAGATATTTTTGTCGAGAATGATAATACTAAAGATTTTGTCAATCTCGACAAATCAAATCTTGCATATCATAAGATTTTGAGTGCTTTACAAAAACCTTTAAAGCTTATTCTTTTTTATGGTAAGCCAGGAACTGGGAAGACTTTTTTACTTTATAAAATTAAAGAAGATTTAGAAGAAAGAGTAAAAGTAGTTTTTTTCCCACAACCTTTTTTTGATGAAAAAGAATTTTTTCATGAAATGTATTTACAAATTTTTAATAAAGAGCCAAAAGAGCTTGTAGATAGCTATGAGAGCTTTATGCGTATTTATAAAAATAGTAATTTAAATACTGGCGAGCAAGTAGTAATATTGCTAGATGAGGCTCAGCTATATCCACCAGTTTTAATAGAAAAAATTCGTCTCATGGCTGATAGTAGACTTTTTAAATTTCTTTTTACAGTACATAAAACAGACGAAGAAGATGCTTTAGCAAAAGACTATTTTAAAACTAGAATTTGGTCAAGTATAGAGCTTCCAAACTCAACTTTGAGTGAATTAAAGCTTTATATTGAAAAAAAACTTTTATTTCATAACTTTCACGCTTATTATTATCAATACAATGATGATAATTTTAATTTGATTTATCATCTAACTGATGGAAATTTAAGAAATTTAAATAAACTTTTATTTAAAATTTATGAAATTTGTGAATATTATGAAGTAAATAAACCAACAGAAGTTAATGCATCAGGATTTAGTAATAAAATCATTGAAATGGCTGCTATTAGTGTAGGACTTATAAATGCTTGAACATTTTGAAATTACAGAATTAGAAGAAAAATGGAATGAATATAATAAAAATAAAGGAAAGTTGTCTAAAAATTTAGGTTTTAGAAAATCAATTATCATAGCTTTTTTGGCTGGATCGGTTTTTTTAGGCTTAATATTTTGGTTTATTTTTTCTGATAAAAAAGACAATATTGAAGTAAAAACTACACAAGTTTCAACAAAAAATGAGTCTTTGCCTAGTTTAGAGAGTGTAAAGGTTGAAAAAAATAATACTCTTGATAAAAAAGAGTTTAGTGATGCAAGGGGCGAATTAAATTTTAATAATATAGGGATAAACTCAAGTGTTGATGCCGGCGGTTTCATGCTAAACAACACTTATGAGCAAGAAAAACAATCTTTTTTAAAAGAAGAAAAGACTTTTCCTTCCATACCAAAAGATGAAATAATTGACTTTGGAAACCCTCCAGTGCCTCCACAAACAGTATCTAATAGAAATTATACCAACGTTGAAAATACTCCAAAAAAAGGAAAGGTTATTATAAAAACTACACCTTTAAAAGTAGATAAAAATTCTCTTGAAGAGAAATTTTATGCAAGTAATGATATACTTTATTCTTTAAAACTTGCTCAAAATGCTTATGATAATAAAAGATATGATGAAGCTATTAAATGGGCATTAATATCAAATGAAATAGATAAAAATAGTGTAAAGAGTTGGATAATTTTTGCAAAAGCAAACTATAAAAAAGGTAATAAGCAAGATGCTTTAATAGCTCTTGAAAATTTTAACTCAAGAGTTTCTAATCCTGAAGTTATAGCTACAATTAAACAGATGAAAAATGGTGATTTAAGATGAAAATTTTTATTTTTTTATCTATTTTTCTAAACTCTATCTTTGCTCTTGATATTTATGATATAAAAAATTGGAATGATGCTGGAAGCTACAATAGAATTTGTTCACAAAGTGTTAGAGATTTTTTTGTAAAAACCCAAGATGAATCAATTGCTAATATCTATGCAAATGCATGTTTAAAAATGGATAAAATAAATGAGCTTATAATCCCCATGGTTATGCTTTATAAAACAAAAGAATCAAGAGAAAATGCATCTTTATACTCAACTATACTTTTTCAAAAAAAAATGTTATACTTAGCCTTAGTAGATGGGGTAGATATAAGCTATATTAGAACTCCAAAAGTTAACTATATATTATCAATAGTGTTTGATAAATATGTAGTTGGTGATTATAAAAAAAATGGTGAAGCCTATAGAGTGGCTTTAGATAACAAGAGCTATTGCGATCTTTTAGTAAATGATGAAAACGGTGTTAAACAACTTGTTATAGCTATTTATGAAAATGATAAATTAAGCTCTATTAAAAAATATTGGTGAATCGTTATGAGTACAGCAGAACAGCTTGAGAATCATATTATAAATGTATTAATTCAGCAACAGATTATATCTCCAGATGCAAAAGAAGAAATTGCTGAAAAAATGGATATCGGTCTTACTTTGGGTGAGGTTTTAATAGGTGATAATTATGTAAGTGATACTGATTTATCTTTTCTTCTTGCCGATATTTATAGAAAAGGTAAAATAACTCTTGAAGAGATTGAGGAAAAGTTTTTTATTGGTAAGCAAACTTTTTTAGAAAATTTTGCTAAAAAATTTAATATGGTTTATATTAATTTAAATGAAATTGATATAGATTATAGAATTTCAGAAAGGGTTTCTTTAAATCAGTTAAAAAGATTCAAAGCTTTGCCTGTTAAAGAGGATGATTTAAATATTTATGTAGCCTTACAAGAGCCCTTTGATGTAAACGCTCAAGATAGAGTACAGGCACTTTTTAGTAGAAAGCTTTTAAAAGTAGTTATAAGTGATCCTGAACAAATAGAAAAATATTTATCAAAAGTTGAGCTTGCAGAAAGTATAAAAGGTATAGTTGCTGATATAAGACAAGAGCTCAATAGTGTCGGGGAAGATGCTGTAGATAGTAGTAATAGTTCTGGCATTTTAAACCTAATAGAAACTATTGTGAAACAATCAATTAAGCTAAAAGGTAGTGATATTCATATCGAGCCAACTGAGACAAACTGCATAGTAAGAACTAGAATTGATGGTATGCTTAATGAAATTTTTATATTTGATAGAGATATTTATCCTCCACTTGTTTCAAGGTTGAAACTTTTATCTAATATGGATATAGCAGAAAAAAGAAAGCCTCAAGATGGTAGGTTTTCTTTAACTGTTGGCGAGAAAGAATATGATTTTCGTATCTCAACTTTACCTATTGTAAATGGTGAATCTACAGTTATGAGAATTTTGGATAAATCTAAAGTTTTAATCAGTCTTGATAAGCTTGGTATGCATCCTGAAAATTTGAAAAAATTTAACGCTGCAATGCATGCACCTTATGGTATTATTTTAGTTACTGGCCCTACAGGTAGTGGTAAAACAACTACATTGTATGCGGCACTCAATGATATGAAAAATGTTACCACAAAAATTATTACAGTTGAAGATCCGGTTGAGTATCAGCTAAATATGATTCAACAAGTTCATGTTAATGAAAAAGCAGGTCTTACATTTGCTAGTGCTCTTAGATCTATTTTAAGACAGGACCCTGATGTTATAATGATAGGTGAGATTAGAGATCAAGAAACTCTTAGAATTGCTATTCAATCAGCCTTAACTGGTCACTTGGTGTTTTCAACACTTCATACAAATGATGCTGTTAGTTCAATACCAAGAATGGTTGATATGGGTATTGAGCCATATTTAATAAGTGGTGCCATTACAGCAATTGAGGCTCAAAGGCTTATTAGAAAACTTTGTCCTAAATGTAAACAGCCTGTTACTTTACCAAAGAGTATGTTAGATAAAATAGAAAAATATTTACCAGAAAATTATTCTTTTTATAAGGCAGCTGGATGTGAAGAGTGTGCAGGTAGTGGATATATTGGAAGAGAAATGATAAGTGAGGTTTTACCTATTAGTGAAAAATTACAAAGCTTAATAGCATCGGGTGCTACAAAAGAAGAAATGAGTAAAGTTGCCTATGATGAAGGCTTTATTGATATGTTCCATGACGCTATTATAAGAGCGGCAAAGGGTGTTACAAGTATAGAAGAAGTTTATAGGGTGGCTAAAGAATAATGAAAAATTTTGAAGTTGAATATGTAAAAGATGGTAAGAGACAAAAAATGTTTGTTAAAGCTGACAATAAAACATCAGCTCAGAATATAGCAAAAAGACAAAGAAGTGGAACTATCTTAAAAGTTGGAGAGACAAAAAATGCACCTGCTAATGTTAGTTTAAATGATTTAGCTGCAAGTGTCACTAGACTTTTAGGAACTGGTGGAAAGATAAAGATTCCACTTATGGTTGCTTCTGTCAGGCAGCTTGCAGTTATGACAACAGCTGGAATTTCTATTCACGATAGTATTAAAGAAGTTGCTAATTCAACAGAAGATGCAAGGTTAAAAGAAATTTTTACTTCTATGAGTGATGACTTAAACTCAGGTCTTAGTTTGACTGAGGCGTCTAATAAATTTAAACATGAGCTTGGTGATGTTTTTATAGCTATGGTAAGTCTTGGAGAAAATACTGGTAATATGGCTGAAGCATTGACAAAATTATCGGAAATGATGCAAGAATTGTGGGACAATAAACAAAAATTTAAAAAAGCTATGCGTTATCCTATCACCATTTTAATAGCATTGGCTGTTGCATTTGTTGTTTTAATGTTATTTGTTGTGCCTAAATTTAAAGAAATTTTTGATGAGTTAGGTGCAAAGCTTCCACTTCCTACAAGAATTCTTTTTTCTATTGAAAGTGTTTTAAGTAATTACGGCTTGTATGTTTTAGGTGGATTGATAGCTACAATATTTGGTATAAGATATATGCTTAGAAATAATGATGAGTTTAAGAAAGGTTGGGATAAATATATCTTAAAAGTTTATCTGTTTGGAAAAATTATATTTTTCTCAACAATGGCAAGATTTACTCTTATTTTTACTGAACTTGTAAGAGCTGGTATTCCAATAGCTGATTCACTTGATACAGCAAATAAAATGGTTGATAATCAAACCTTAAAAGTAAAACTTGGAACTGTTAAAGTTGCAGTTCAACAAGGTGTGAGTTTAACCGATGCTTTTAGAAATACTGAAATTTTTGAAAGCATGCTTATACAGATGATTAGTGCAGGTGAGCAGAGTGGTAGTTTGGACACTATGCTTAAAAATGTTGCTGATTATTATAAAATGAAATTCAATGATATTATAGACAATATTTCAAGCTATATAGAGCCACTTTTACTATTTTTTATGGCTTGTATGGTATTGCTTCTTGCTCTTGGTATATTTATGCCTATGTGGGATTTGGGAAGCGCTGTTAAAAACTAAAAGAATTTGGGTAAAATTTTTACCCAAATTCAACCATTTTAAAAGATTATTTTGTTAAAATAGTATCTCATTTTTTTAAAAGGATTTTGCTATTTTAAGAGAGATTATTTTTATTATTCTGGCAGCTTTATCTGTTTTTTTAGAGATTTCAACTATTTCTTTAAATTTTCATATGGTAGGTAGTTTAGGTGCATTTTTAGGAAAATACAATATCTATGTTTTTGGATATTTTGCCTATATTTATCCGATTGTATTAATTGTTCTCATTTATTTTTCTTTTAAAAACATTAAGAATTTTACCGCAAGATTGGTTGAACTAGCTACAGGATTAAGTTTACTATTTTTTACCATTTTGATAGCTCAAGCAACTATTTTTTCTACAAATAAAGGATTAATTGGTGAAACAATAGTCATTTCTTTAAAAGATATGATTGGAAGTGCTGGAATGTGGGTTTTTATATTAATGATGTTTGTTTTATCACTTGTTTTAATATTTGAAGAAAAAATAACAACCATTATTAAAAAATCATTCATAACTCCAAAAAAACATCTTGAAATTATGATAAATACAAAACAAGATAATGATGAAATTTTAAATCATATAAACAATCTAAAAGAAAATGAAATTGTAGAAAAAGACAATCAAGAAATAAATCTAGCGTTAGATCAAGAAAATAGCAAAGTAACAGAAGAAAATTTCGTCTCAGACAAGATAGAACAAGTAAAAGAAAAAACTTTAAATTTAGAACCTATAAATTTAAAAACCACTATTTTAGAACCAGAAATCTCAAATGAAAATAAAAATATTACAAAAAAACCTAAAAATTTAAACAAAGTTGAGCACTTAAAAGAAGTTGCTGAAAATAAAAAACTATTAGATCAATTAGATAAAGGTGAAAGTATTAAAGTAATTGATTTTAAACTCCCAAGTTTAGATTTTTTAAATGATCCTCCAAAAATATCAAAAAATGTAGATGAAGAAGAAATCGATCAAAAAATTTATGATCTTCTTGATAAACTTAGAAGATTTAAAATAGATGGTGATGTTGTTAGAACTTACTCAGGTCCAGTTGTTACAACCTTTGAATTTAGGCCAGCCGCGAATGTAAAAGTTAGTAAAATTTTAAATTTAGAAGATGACTTGGCAATGGCCTTAAAGGCAAAAACCATAAGGATTCAAGCTCCAATTCCAGGAAAAGATGTAGTCGGTATTGAAATTCCAAATAAAAATATTGAAACTATTTATTTAAAAGAAATTTTGCAAAGTGAAATTTTTAAAAAAGCTTCAAGTCCTCTTACTATTGCACTTGGTAAAGATATAGTTGGACAGCCTTTTATAACAGATCTTAAAAAACTTCCCCATTTGCTAATTGCAGGAACTACTGGAAGTGGAAAAAGTGTTGGTATAAACTCAATGCTTTTAAGTTTACTTTATAAAAACTCACCAAAAACTTTAAGATTAATTATGATAGACCCTAAAATGCTCGAATTTAGCATCTATAATGATATACCACATCTTTTAACTCCTGTTATAACAGATTCAAAAAAAGCTTTAATTGCTTTATCAAATTTAGTAAGTGAAATGGAAAGACGATATAAAATTATGGCACAAACTAGCACTAAAAATATAGAAAATTATAATCAAAAAGCCATTAAAAATAATTTTGAAACTCTACCTTACATAGTAGTTATAATAGATGAGCTTGCAGATTTAATGATGACAAGTGGTAAGGATGTTGAGTTTTACATTGCTCGTTTGGCTCAAATGGCAAGAGCAAGTGGAATTCATTTAATAGTTGCAACACAACGCCCAAGTGTAAATGTTGTAACAGGTTTAATTAAAGCAAATCTTCCATCAAGGATTAGTTTTAGAGTAGGGCAAAAAATAGATAGTAAAGTTATTTTAGATCAAATGGGAGCTGATAGTTTATTAGGGCGAGGAGATATGCTTTTTACTCCTCCATCAAACACTGGACTTATTAGACTTCATGCACCTTTTACAACCGAAGAAGAAATTTTAAAAATAGTAGAGTTTTTGAAATCCCAAGGTCCGGCTATATATGATGATAAATTTTTAGAAGAAGCTAGCAGCGATGAAAACAAACAAAATATTGATGATATTGAACTTGATGAACTTTATGATGAGGCAAAAGAGATAATTTTAACAGATGAAAAAACTTCTATTAGTTATCTTCAAAGAAGGCTTAAAATAGGCTATAACAGGGCAGCAACTATTATTGAACAACTTGAGGCTATGGGAGTTTTGAGTGAAGTAAATGCTAAGGGTCAAAGAGATATTATAAGGTGAAAATTTTGAAATCTGATAAATTTTTATTTTTTATAACTTCTTTTTTAATTGCAATAGGTATTATATTTTCGCTTTCTCTTGGTGTTTTTAGTGTTTTACTTTATGATTATGACAATACACATTTTTTTATCAGACAGCTTAGTATAGGAGTCATAAGTATTTTTTTAATGTGGGCTTTATCTAGACTTAATCCTGAAAAAATTTTAACCTTTGTTTGTATTTATATATTTTTTTTAGCGATGTTTCTTTTAATGCTTGCTATGCCTTTTATGCCGTCATCCTTAGTTAGGGAGGTAAATGGAGCGGCTAGATGGATAAAACTACCCGGTTTTTCCTTTGCTCCAATTGAGTTTTTTAAGATAGGATTTATATATTTTTTAGCTTGGAGTTTTAATAGAAAAATAGATGGAGTTAAAAAGCCTTTTTGGGATGAATTTTGGATATTATTTCCATATATTATTGTTTTTTTCTTTATTATTATGCTTGTTGCTATATATCAAAATGACCTTGGGCAAATTGTTGTTTTAGGTTTAGTTTTATTTCTAATGATTGTGTTGGCTGGAATTAGCAAAAAAATGTTTTTTTCATCTTTTGGTTGTTTTATTATTATTATTATATGTATTATAAAATTTAGTGGCCATAGAATGAATAGAATATACTCATGGTTAGCTGGAATAAAGGATGTACTTGCTCCAATTTTACCTGATAAAATTGCAAATAGTATTTTTTCTGATGATGCTCAAACCCCATATCAAATTTCGCACTCATTAAATGCTATAAATAATGGTGGATTTTTTGGCGAAGGAATTGGGCTTGGAACCTTTAAGTTGGGATTTTTAAGTGAGGTTCATACTGATTTTGTTTTAGCAGGAATTTCAGAAGAAACTGGTTTTTTTGGAATTTTAATCATAGTTATCCTTTTTTATGTGCTTTTGTTTAGGATTTTTCAAATAGCTTCTAACGCATCAAATAAGGTTTATTATCTATTTTCTTCAGGGATAGGTTTTATGTTTTTATTTTCTTTTATGATAAACTCATATGGTGTTACATCATTAACACCTGTAAAAGGTATTGCGGTTCCATTTTTGAGCTATGGTGGAAGTCAACTTTTAGGAAGTTCAGTGGCCATTGGATGCATTTTAATGATATCAAAAAAAAGTAAAATTAAAGGCTAAAAATGTACATAGTTATAACAGGTGGTGGAACCGGTGGTCATTTAATAATTGCTAAAGTAATAGCTTGTGAACTAAAAAATCGCGGTATAAAAACTATTTTTATTGGCTCAAGTAATGGTCAAGATAAAGCTTGGTTTGAAAATAGCGATATTTTTCATGAAAAATATTTTTTAAAAAGTAGTGGAGTTGTAAATAAAAAGGGTTTTAGAAAAATATTTTCTTTATTTAATATAATAACTCAAATTTTCGAAGTTAAAAAAAAATTAAAAAATAAAAATATAAAAGCCGTATTTAGTGTAGGTGGATATAGTGCTGCACCAGCTTCTTTTTGGGCGGTTTTATTTAAAATTCCTCTTTTTATACATGAACAAAATGCCTTTACAGGAAAGCTAAATAAACTTTTAAAACCTTTTTCAAAATCTTTTTACTCATCATATGAAAAACCAAATTTTACTTATCCTATAAATTTAGATTTTTTTAAAACGGCTAGAATTAGAAAAAATTTAAAAACAATTTTATTTATGGGCGGCTCACAAGGAGCAAGTTTTATAAACGGTTTAGCTTTAAATTTAGCTAAGGATTTGCATAATAAAAACATAAATATAATTCACCAATGTGGAAAAAAAGAATTTAATAAAATAAAAGCTTTTTATGATGAAAATAAAATTGATGCTTTGGTAGTTGATTTTAGTAATGATATGCCAAATTTGATGAATAAAGCAGATCTTTGTATTAGTCGAAGTGGGGCAAGTTCTTTGTGGGAGCTTTGTGCTAATAATCTACCAGCTATTTTTATACCTTTTCCATATGCTGCAAATGACCATCAGTTTTATAATGCTAAATTTTTAGGTAATAATACAAAAATAATTAGGCAAGATAGAGTTTTAAAAGAAGAAATTTTAACTGAAATTTTTAATTATGATTTAGAAAAAACGAGTTTAAATTTAAAAGAATTAACCAAGGAAAATGGTTGTGAAGAAATAGTTGATGATATGATTAATAAGATAAAAAATGATAGATGAGTTAATAAATTTTTTAAAAACTGAAAATATTTTTTTGACAGGTGGTGCTGGTGTTGGCAAAAGTTATGCTGTTTCAAAAGTAATAAAGCATTATAAAAATGAGAATTTAGGTGTTGTCTCTTTGGGGAGCACTGGAATTAGCGCTGTAAACATCGGTGGTCTTACACTTCATTCATTTTTTGGATTCGGGATTTGTAAAAACAAAAACGAGTTAAGCGAGTATGACAAAGGTTCAAAAGCTAAGGAAAGAATTAAAAATTTAAAAAATATTTTAGATAAAACAGAACTTATTATCATTGACGAGATTTCGATGGTTTCGGCTGATTTATTCGAGATGATTTACTTAAGGCTTATAAATTTAACTTACAAAGGTAGGGTTATGGTAGTTGGTGATTTTTATCAACTACCTCCAATTATAAAAGATCAAAATTTAGATCTTTTCCAAAGAAGTATCTATGCCTTTGGATCTTATTCATGGGAGATGATGAGATTTAAAAATATAGAATTAATCAAGCCAAAAAGAACTAAAAATTTAGAATTTTTTAAAGTTTTATCTAAGATAAGAGTTGGCAAGATTAGTATTGAGGATGCTAGATATTTATATGGTTTTACAGAGGTAAAATTTACTCCAAGTAGCGATGAAACAGTGCTTTTTGGAAGAAATAAAGAGGCAAATGAATTAAATGTCTTCATGCTTGAAAAAATAAACTCTCCACTTCTAAAACACATTGGTAAGACTATAATAAATGATAACTTAGTTCATAAAGATAGGATTGATAAATGGCTAAATAATCTAAATGTTGCAACTGTTTTCGAGTTTAAAATTGGTGCAAAGGTGATTTTTACTATCAATAAATATAAAAATATTCTTGATGATAGTGAGTTTTATAATGGTGAGCAAGGTGTTATAAAAGATGTTTTTTTAAATGATGGTGAAATTTCAGAAATTTTAGTAGAGAAAAATAATGGCGAATTAGTCGAAGTAAAGCCAAATAACTATGATTTTGGAGAGTATATAAATGAAAATGATGAGCTTAAATACAATATAATAGCTAGTTTTTTTCAGTTTCCACTTCGTCTTGCCTATGCTATAACTATCCACAAATCTCAAGGAATGAGTATCGAAAGGTTGACTTGTGATTTAACGCATATTTTTGCCGAAGGACAGCTTTATGTCGCACTTTCAAGAGCAATTGAGCCTAACAATTTAAAGATAGTTTACAAAAAAAGCGAGAATTTCAACTCATATTTAAACAGAGTTATCAAAAGTCATAAAGATGTTGATGAGTTTTATAAAAAAACTGACTTTTTAAAATACGAGTGATTACACTTTGATATTTCCACTGTATTTTATCACTCCAGCTTTTAACTCCTTATTTAAGACTTCATCTATAAAATTTTGTTTTAAAGAAACATCGCTATCTTCGTAGTTGTATACCATACAAGCCTCTTTTACATTTTCTAAGCATTCAATTTCTTTAAATGTTTTTATCTGCTCATCAAAGCTTTCACACTCTAAAACAACAACAATTTGGTTGTTTTGGTGAGCTATGACTTCACAATTTTTGATTTTATTTAAATTTTCTATGGCTAAATTTAAGCCATTTTTGTCTATTAAATTTACAACTAAACTTGAAATATTCATTTTATCCTCCAAATTTTAATATTTTTCTCATATGCTGATGAAAAAATAAGGCCTTTATAGATAATAATTGCATTTAGTGTGCTTTGTTCTGTTTTTATAAAATCAACTCTTTTAAAACTCTTATCTAATACCAATATATCACTATTTTCATCGCTCATAAAAGCTAAATATTTATCACTTAGCCCAACAGCATAGACCAAAAAATTGGCTTGAAAGCTTTTTAAATTTCCATCTTTATAAAAAACAGCATTTTTATCAGCCGAACCGCTTATAAACTCATCTTTACAATTCATATAAAGATCGTAAATATTATCTTTATGAGCTAAAATAGTATCCAAAACTATATTTTCATTTAATGAGAATTTGTAAATTTCTCCACTTTCGCATCCAACTATTAAAATATCATCTACAATTTCAATATCGCCAAGCGATGAAGTAGAAAATTTATATTCGAAAATTATCTTTTTTTTGTTTAGGTCAAAAAATGAAATTTCACTACTCAAACTTGCATAAACTATCAAATTTTCATTTATAAAAAGAGCTTTTTTAACACTTTCATTATCTAATTTTATTTTGTTTAGAGTTCCATTTTCATAGATATATATGGCTCTTTTATAATAATCATCCTCACTTAAAATCAAAATTTTATCATCAAATGCATCTGTGCTAAAAACTTTTGGCAATTTTGTCTCAAAATATGATGAAATTTGAGGTAAATTTATGGTTTTTATAGTCTGGTTTTGCTCCACATCATAGACTAAAACTTCGCCACTATCGGTTGAAATGTATAAATTTTTATCCTTTAGAGTTAAATTTGTAACAGGATAATCAGTTTTAATCTCACCTAGAAACTCTGCTGCAAAAACAAATTTCAACAAAAGTAAAATAGCTATAAAAACTCTCAAAAAGAAACTCCTTTTAAACTAAGTGCTTCCTTAAAACAGGCACCTACACACTCACCGCATCCAATGCAGTTTTTATTTATGGTTGGCTTAAAGACTCCAAAATATTCAATTGCCTTAAATTTGCAAACTTCATAGCAGTTATAACATATCGTATTGTTCCAGGCAAGGCAAGATGTTATCTCTATCTTTGCAACTGCATTTATTTTGGCACCAAAGTCTAAATTTAGAGTATTTTTTTGATTTTCTTGACAAGCAATTGCACAATTTTTGCAAAAATCGCATCCAGACTCATTTACCTCAAAATAGACAAAATTCTCTTTAAATTTAATTAGATTTTTGTCGCATGAAGTAACACAAGGTGCCTTGCATTCCAAACATTCAAATTTACCACTAAAATAGGGCGGATAAATAGTCTTTTGAAATCTTTTTAGCACCTTTTGTCCTTTTACTCAACGCCTTGATTTAGCACATCAAGTAAATTTGAACCATGTTTTAAAACATTGTCTCTAAAAACTGCTTCAAATTTATTATTTACTACAGTTTTTGCATTTGATTGTGGCACATGACATTGAACGCAGTTATACCTAGTCATATCAAGTTCGCCGTGTAAATCCTTGCCAGTTCTTAAATCTACAAGATGAGATTTTGGTATGGCAGTTGAGCCAATATCTTTTGCAAATTCAGGCATATGGCAGGTTGTACACATGTTAAGCTCAAGTGTAATTGGTAAAAGACCATCTAAATCATGCGGAATAAGTGGTGGTGAGTTTTCAAAAGATCTATCAAATCTAGTTGAAGTTCCAGGTGCGTCACTGCTGTAGGTAAAATCTTTTAAAACCAAACTCTCCTCGCTTGTTAAACTAGCCTTTCTTAGACCATCTTGTTGACTAAAAGCAAAAACAACACAGATGAAAAATAGTATAATTTTTTTCATTTTTTATCCTTTTTTATAATACCGAAATTTAATGCATCGTGCGTGCAAACATCTACGCAACGACCGCAGCTTATACAGCTACTACTAATAAAAAAATCTTTTTTTGAAATATCTTTTAAAATGCCATCTTCTGGGCAAACCTTAATGCAGTCCATGCATTTTGTGCAGTTTTTAAAACTATGTTTTACTCTTATTATTGATATTTTTGAAAGTAGTGCATAAAATGCACCAAGTGGGCAAATTTTAGAGCAAACTCCTCTTTTTGCTACAAAAGTGTCAAAAACAAAAAGCAAAAAAGCAACAATTAAAAAGGTTGAATTTAAATAGATTAATCCCCTTTGAACAACTCCTATAAAGCTTATATTTTCAAAAGCAGGTACACCCAAAGTAAAGCTAGCTATTAAACTTAAAGCTAAAAAATAGTATCTAAAATTTGCATTTAAATTTAAATAACCGCCTCTAATTTTAAGCTTTGTTCTTACAAAGTAAGCAAAATCTGTTATCATGTTAACAGGGCAAATCCACGAACAAAAGAGTCTTGGAGCTATTAAACTATAAAATAAACCAATTATTAAAGCGCCACTTATTGCAACAAATGAAATATTGAAAGTTGCTAGGTAAATTTGAAGCACTGCAAATGGATCACTTAGTGAAATTTTACCAAGTAAAATGGAGCTACTTAAATTTCCCTTTAAAATATTTAAAATTTCTAAATTTCCAAGCATAAAGAGAGCTAAAACCAAAAATTGAACGACTCTTCTAAGATTGTTTATTTTCATTAAAGCTCCTCGCTATTTAGATAATCAAGCGCTTTTGTTTTATCAAGCTTTATCTTTGTGTCTGCATCTTTTAGCTTTTTATCGCCACCTTTTTCCCAGCCAATTACATAATTATCATTCATTTTGCCAATTACAAACTCTCTTCTAACTACGCTAATAGCAGGTTTTTTAGTGATGCAAACTTTCTCGCACATACCACATCCCGTGCAAATATCACCATCAACAACTGGAAGTAAAAATGCATGTTTTGCAGTTCTATCATTTCTTTTATATTCTAGATATAAAGCCTTATCTATAAGCGGACAGGCTCTATAACAGGCATCGCACTGAATTCCAAAGTAGGCAACACAACTTTTCATATCCACAACCGCAACGCCAGATCTCATCAAATTTACATCTAGTAAACCATCTTTTTGCAAAGACTTTATATCAAGTGCAGATGTTGGACAAATAGCAGCACAAGGGATATCTTCACACATATAACATGGAATTTTTCTTGGCGAATAATAGGGCGTTGAGATAGAGGTGTTATCAAAAATAGTGCTAAGTTTAAGTGTGTCGTATGGACAGGCTTCCACGCAAAGTCCGCACTTTATGCAACTTGCCACAAAACTTTTTTCATCTTTTGCACCAGGTGGTCTTAAGAAAAATTTAGCTTCCGTGTTTTTAGGAATACTCCATAAGACTCCACCGGCACTAAACAGGCAAGCTATTTTTAACACCTCTCTTCTTGTCATAAATCTACGCCTTATAAATTTTTACTGCACATTTTTTATAATCAGTTTCGTTTGATAAAGGGCAGGTTGCATCAAGACAAACTTTATTTATAAAGACATTTTCATCAAACCAAGGAACATAGACTAGCCCAACAGGTGGTTTATTTCGTCCTCTTAAATCAACTCTTGCCTTAACTTTTCCACGCCTACTTTCTATCCATACGATATCGTTTTGCATCAAATTTAATTTTTCAGCATCTAACTCGCTCATATAACACATTGCTTCAGGAACTGCTTTGTAAAGCTCAGGAACTCTCATTGTCATCGTTCCGCTATGCCAATGCTCTAAAACTCTTCCAGTGCATAACCAAAATGGATATTCTTTATTTGGAATCTCAGGTGGATCCATATAAGGGCGGAAGAAAATTTTACCTTTGTTATTTATATCAACCTTTTCATCATCTTTTGCCTTTGCTAAATCTCCAACACTTAGTTTTGCGCCTTTGTTTCCGTAGAATGCAAAATCACTTTGTGGTGCTTCTTTTTTAGCATAAGGATCATAAAGTGTATTAAATCTCCATTGAGTTTCTTTGCCATCAACAACTGGCCATCTCAATCCCCTAACTTTGTGGTATGTATCAAAATCAGCTAAATCATGTCCATGACCTAGTCCAAATTTGCGGTATTCTTCCCAAATTGCTTTTTGGACGAAAAAGCCATATCCTTTAAACTCTTTTCCATCGCTTCCAACTACATTTCTGCTATCGCCATTTACTTCGCTGTTATCAAACCCACCTATGATTTTGTCATCTTTGCTAAATTTTTTCCACTCATCATTTGCAAAAAGTATATCAAATAGTGTATCACTTTCTTTGTAACCCATTTTTTTAGCTTCTTCTAAAACATTTGGAAGAGTGAGTTTTTCATCTATCTTTTTTTCACCCCAAACATCTTTTAATGTAAATCGTTTTGAAAACTCAAGCATTTGCCAAGTATCACTCATAGCATCGCCTACTGGAATAACTTGTTGGCGCCAATGTTGAGTTCTTCTTTCAGCATTGCCATAAGAGCCCCATTTTTCATAAATCATTGCTGTTGGAAGTATTAGATCTGCTACTTTTGCTGAAATTCCAGGATAAACTTCACTTACTACTATGAAATTATCCATTTCTCTTGCTGCTTTTATCCAATGGTTTGCATTTGCGGTATTTTGCCAAGGGTTATTTACTTGAACCCAAGCAAATTTAATTTTGCCATCTTCTAAATCTCTCATAATTTTTACAAAATGTGAGCCATTTTTTGGATTAATAGTGCCATTTGGTAGTTTCCAAATTTTTTCAGTAATAGCTCTGTGTTTTGGATTGGCAACAACCATATCAGCAGGAAGTCTATGGCAAAATGTTCCAACCTCTCTTGCTGTTCCACACGCACTTGGCTGACCTGTTAAAGAAAATGCTCCACTTCCAGGTTTTGCTTGCTTTCCAAGCAAAAAGTGTACCATATAGCTTTGTTCATTCACCCAAGTTCCTCTTGTATGTTGGTTAAAGCCCATAGTCCAAAAGCTAACAACTTTTCTCTGTTTTTCTATATATAGATCAGCTAGTGCCTTAAGTTTTGCTTTAAACTCTTCAATATCTTCATTTTCATCGCCTTTTGCAATTTTTGCAGTATATTCAAGAGTATATGGAGCAAGAGCTTTTTTAAAGTCCTCAAAGCTTATCGCCCAATGTTTTCCAGCTGATTTTGTATTTTTCATCTCTAAAGTATCGCCTGATTTATATCCAAGATAGGCTAAACTCTCACCCTCAAATTCACTTACAACCTTACTTTTTTGTTTAACGGCGGTATCAAGCTCACTTTTTTTGTATTTTGGGTGGTTTATATCTTCTCTTAAGCCATATCCTATATCAACAGGTCCTGTTGCAAATGTGCAGTGGTTTTTAACAAAATCCATATCTACTAAATCAGGATGATTATAAACAAGCTCTCTTGCGATGTAGTTCCAAATGGCAAGATCAGTTGAAGGTCTAAAAATAATCTCAATATCTGCTAAATTTGAAGTTCTAGTTGAATAGGTGCTTAAATTTACAACTTTGACATTTTCTGGATCGCTTAACTTTCTATCGCTTACTCTTGCCCACAAAATTGGGTGCATTTCAGCCATATTTGCGCCCCAGCAAACAATAGTATCAGTTAGCTCGATATCATCAAAACAGCCTGATGGTTCATCAATTCCAAAAGTTTGCATAAAGCCAACAACAGCACTTGCCATACAGTGTCTTGCGTTTGGATCGAGGTTGTTACTTCTAAATCCACCTTTTATAAGTTTTGAAGCAACGTATCCCTCTTGGATTGTGTATTGACCACTTCCAAAAACACCAATTCCTGTAGGTCCAAGCTCATTATATGTTTTTTTAAACTGCTTTTCCATCTCATCAAAGGCTCTTTGCCAACTAACAGGGGCAAATTTACCTTTTTTATCAAACTCACCTTTTTCATTCATTCTTAAAAGTGGTTTTGTCAAGCGGTCTTCGCCATACATAATTTTAGCGTTAAAATAACCTTTTATGCAGTTTAAGCCTCTATTTACTGGAGCTTTAGGATCACCTTTTACAGCTACTATTTTTCCATCTTTTGTAGCTACCATAATCCCACATCCAGTTCCACAAAATCTACAAACTGCCTTATCCCATCTCCATGATTTTTCAGCTTCGTTTGATTTAGCTGATAAAGAAGATGGAACACTTATGCCAATAGCAGAACAGGCCGAGGCTGCTGCAGCACTTTTGATAAAATCTCTTCTATTCATTGATTAATCCTCCTTGCATTGATTAATTATGATTCTAGTATTTTATCAAAAAAATGTTATTTTGCAATTGATTTAGCTCAATTAATATTTTAATTCTTATATTATTACTTCATTTATTGTTAGCTTTGAGGAACACCAGCTTTTATTAAATTTGTAAATTTAACACCTTTTAGACCTGAAATTTTGTTTTTAAAATCCTCTATTTTTTTTATATTTCCTCTTAAAACAGAAGTTTCTAAACAATTGCTGTGATCTAAGTGTATGTGGTTTGTGCATATTATATTGACATTTGCATCATGTTCTATTGATATTTTTTTTGTTACTAAATCGGTTTGATGATGATCATAAATTATTGCTAAAACTGCTATTAGTTCAGCATTTTCATCATCTATATTTTTATCTTCCCAAGAATCTTTTACGATTTTTTCTCTTATTAGGTCTCTTACAAATTCACTTCTTGAAGCATATCCTTGAGAATTTATTTTTTCATCAAGACTATTAAGTAAATTTTCAGGTAATGACACACTAAATCTTATTATATTTTCCATAGCTATCCTTTTTATAATATTTTTAATACAAAATATAATATAATAATTTCTTTTAAAGTTTTATTAATATTACTTAGTGATAAGATCAAAATTTGCAGGAATTATAGGTGTAAGTAAATTTTCATCAATAAATTCATCTTTTTTAAGATTTTTAAATTTTATTTTTATATTGTTATCAAGTTTATCAGTGTAAGAAATTTCATCTAAAAGATCATTTTTAAAATTTAATTTATACTTAACTCCATCAAATTTTGCCTCATATACATTGCTATCTATTTTATTGGCATCTTTTATAATATTCATTAAATTTGGAACATCTTTTAAATTTGTAACTATTGCCTGCTCTAAATCAGGCTCTATAATAACAACTTTTTCGTAATTAAAATATATATCTTTTAAATTTGGAGTTTTGTAAGACCATAGAGCATTGTTTGTTGTTGAAATAAAATTTCCACTATATTCAATTTTATTTTCATTATTTTGTATAGTTTGTACAAAATCACTTTGTAAAGTTTTAAATTCCAATGGGTTTGCAAAAGCGAAATTTGTTAAAAAAAGCAAAAATGCTGCTAAAAAATAGATTTTTTTCATATTTTGTCCTTAAATTTTTAAAAATTCTAGCTAGTTTAAATTAATATATGTTAAAATGTAAAGTTAAATTATTTGTAAGGTTTATAAATGTCAAAAAATATATTTAGTAAAATTTTTGGAACAAAAAATGATCGTATAGTTAAAACTTATGCAAAAAGAGCAAAAGAAATAAACGCTCTTGAGAAAAAATATGAAAAATTAAGTGATGATGAGTTAAAAGCAAGTTTTAACACTTTAAAGGAAGAAGTTGCAAATGGAAAAAGTTTAGATGAAGTTTTAAACGATACGTTTGCAATTACGAGAGAGGCTAGCAAAAGAGTTTTAAATATGCGTCATTTTGATGTGCAGTTAATTGGTGGAATGGTTCTTCATGATGGAAATATTGCTGAGATGAAGACAGGTGAGGGAAAGACTTTAGTTGCAACTTTACCAGTAGTTTTAAATGCAATGACAAAAAAAGGCGTTCATGTAGTAACCGTAAATGATTATTTGGCAAAAAGAGATGCCAGAGAAATGGGAGTTTTATACGAGTTTTTAGGTTTTAGTGTAGGGGTTATAGTAAGTGGTGAATATGATGATGAAAAAAGAAAAGCTGCTTATAATTGTGATATAACTTATGGAACAAATAATGAGTTTGGATTTGACTATCTTAGAGATAATATGAAATTTAGATTTGAAGATAAAGTCCAAAGAGAACATAATTTTGTAATTGTGGATGAAGTAGATAGTATTTTAATAGATGAGGCAAGAACACCTTTAATTATTTCAGGTCCTACAAATAAAACTCTTGATGGATACATAAAAGCAAATGAAGTTGCTTTAAAGCTAAGTAAAGGAAAACCAGCTGAAACTCCACAAGATAAACCAACAGGGGATTTTATAGTTGATGAGAAAAATAGAACTATTTTGCCAACAGAAGAAGGAATTTCAAAAGCTGAAAAACTTTTTGGAGTTGACAACTTATATAGTCTTGAAAATGCGGTTTTGAGCCATTATTTAGACCAGGCTTTAAAAGCAAATTATCTTTTTGAAAAAGATGTTCATTATGTGGTTAGAGATAACCAAGTTGTTATTGTTGATGAATTTACAGGAAGATTGAGTGAGGGAAGGCGTTTTAGCGAGGGGCTTCATCAAGCTTTAGAGGCAAAAGAGGGTGTCAAAATCCAAGAGGAAAGCCAAACTTTAGCAGATATTACTTTTCAAAACTATTTTAGACTTTATAAAAAAATCGCGGGTATGACAGGAACTGCTCAAACAGAAGCAACCGAATTTAGCCAAATTTATGGACTTGATGTTATATCAATCCCAACTAATGTTCCAGTCATTAGAATAGATCAAAACGATCTTATATATAAAAGCGAAAGAGAAAAATTTAATGCAGTTATTGAAGAGATAAAAAGGGCAAATGCAAAAGGTCAGCCTGTTTTAGTAGGAACTGCTTCAATTGAAAAAAGTGAAGTTTTGCATAAGCTTTTACAAAATGCAAAAATTCCTCATTCAGTATTAAATGCAAAGAATCACGAAAAAGAAGCTGAAATTATAGCAGATGCTGGAGCAAAAGGAGCTGTAACAGTTGCTACAAATATGGCAGGTCGTGGTGTGGATATTAAAATAAATGATGAAGTAAAAGCTCTTGGGGGACTATATATAATAGGAACTGAAAGACATGAAAGTAGAAGAATTGATAATCAGCTTCGTGGTAGAGCAGGAAGACAAGGAGATCCAGGGGAGAGTAGATTTTTCCTAAGTCTAGAAGATAATTTACTAAGAATTTTTGGAAGCGATAAGATAAAAAATATAATGGAACGTCTTGGCATAAAAGAAGGTGAAAGCATAGAAAGTAGAATGGTTACAAGAGCTGTTGAAAACGCGCAAAAAAAGGTTGAAAATCTTCATTTTGAAAGTAGAAAATATGTTCTTGAATATGATGATGTTGCAAATGAGCAAAGAAAAACGATATATGTTTATAGAAATGAACTTTTAGATCCAAATTATGATTTAAATGAAAAAATTAATTCCAATAGAGTTGAATATGTTGATTATCTTTTTGAAAATGCTGAAATTTTTGATGGAATGGATAAAGATGATATAAACTACGAGCCTTTAATAGCTGCTTTAAGAAATGAAATTGGTGAAAACTTTACTATTGAAGAATTAAAAGAATTTTCAAATGTAAACCAGACAAAAGATTATATTGTTAAAAGATTAAAAGATGCGTATGATGAGAGAATGAAAGTTATAGATGATGAGCAAAAAAATGCAATTGAAAAACAAATTTATCTTCAAATTGTAGATAGAGATTGGAGAGAACATCTTTATCAAATGGATATCTTAAAGACAGGAATTGGACTTCGTGGATATAATCAAAAAGATCCGTTAACTGAATATAAAAAAGAAAGCTATAATCTTTTCTTGGAACTTGTTTTAAGACTAAAAACTGATAGCATAAGAGCTTTGCAAGGCATTAGATTTAAAACAAAAGAGGAAATTGAAGCAGAAGAAAGAGCAAGAGAGTTAGCTCAACAAAGGGCTATGGCTGAGCTTGAAAGAGCTATGAAGACAAATAAAGAAGCTCAAAATACTAATGAGCAGCAGTCTCTGCCAAATACTCCAATAAGAGTTCCTAAAAAACCAAGGAGAAATGAGCCTTGCCCTTGTGGAAGTGGTAAAAAATATAAAGATTGTTGTGGAAAAAGTGGTCCTAAAAAAGGTGAGTTTGCAAAATAGGGCTCTTTAAGTGGTAAAATATCTTATTTTTAAATATCTTAGATTTGACAAAAGTCAACCATTTATTACGCTTTGCGCTATTTTAGCTTTTTTAGGTGTTGGAATCGGACTAATGGTTTTAATAGTTGCTATGGCTATAATGAATGGTTTTGATAAAGAGTTTGAGAGAAAACTCTTTACTATGAATTATCCATTAACTATATTTAGTCATTTTAAAGGTGGCATTGCAAATACTGATGTAGATAATTTAAAAAAGGCTTTTCCAGATATTAAATTTAGCCCTTATATTTCATCGCAAGTTATCGTAAAATCTAATAACAAACTAGAAGGTGCAATGATATTTGGCGTTAATATAGACGATGAAAAAGAGATAAACTCTGTTGTAAAAGATGGTATTAAAGATGCAAATTTAAGCGGCTTTGGTATTATGATAGGAAGTGGATTAAAAGATGAGTTTTATCTAAAAAATGGTGATAAAACAACTATTATTTTCACAAAAACAGATCCAGGTGGATTTAGTATGATACCAAAAATGAAGCGTTTTGAGGTTAGGGCTGATTTTACTTCTGGACTTATTGCCTATGATAAAGCTTATCTATATTCTGATATTTATGATTTAGCTAAAATTTTAGGAGATGAAAATGGTGGATTTGATGGAATTCACATATATTCAAAAGAGCCTTTTAAAGATAAAGATCGTATTAAAGAATTTCTTCCAGATACTATGCATATAGTTGGATGGTGGGAGCAAAATGGAAACTTCTTTTCAGCTTTAGCCTTAGAAAAAAGAGCTTTATTTATAGTCTTAATGCTTATTATTTTAGTTGCCAGCTTAAATATCGTAAGTTCACTTTTAATGACAGTTATGAATCGTCGTCAAGAAATTGCACTTTTATTAAGCCTTGGCACAACGAAAAAAGAGATTAAAAATACATTTTTTGGACTTGGAATGGTGATTGGTGGTGGAGGGATAGTGTTTGGACTTGTCTTAGGCTTGCTTGGTATTTGGCTACTTGGAAGCTTTGATATAGTAAATTTGCCAGCAGATGTCTATGGAAGCTCAAAATTACCACTTGAGCTATCAAGTTTAGATCTTTTTATGATAATATTTGGAGCTATTTTCATAGTGGTTGCTTCATCATATTATCCAGCTAAAAAAGCTACAAAAATCGATGTTTTACAAACTTTAAGAAATGAATAACTATGCTATATGTAAAAATAAACTAATAAGTGTATCTTTTTTAAAAATACTTTAAACTATATGATATTTACCAAATTTAAATTATGTAGTAAATTTATCTTAATTTATTTCTTTAAATAATATTTTGTTCTTATCTGTCTGTTTTTATATATACATAATTATTATATAAATTGGCTATATAATAAGGCTTTTTAAAAAATATAATAAATTTTTAAAAAAATAAAAAAGTATATAGTTTTGTATATAGTCTCATCAAAAATACCATGTATACATTATCAAAATTACATGTATTATGATACATTTGTAACATAATGTTTTTTATAAAAAAACTGCTACAAAAAGTATGATAGGTTGTGTGTTTTGATTTAGTTAAAATGATATAGAATTTTATATTACGTTGCAAGGGATGGTGCCCGAAGCCGGAATCGAACCGGCACGGAGTTGCCTCCGCCAGATTTTGAGTCTGGTGCGTCTACCAATTTCACCACTCGGGCATTTAAAAGGGATTATTGTATCAAAAAATATTTTAAAGATTATTTAAAATGTATAAAAAAAGGATGCCAATTTAAGGCATCCTAAAAAATTATTTTTTCTTTGCTTTTTTAGAAGCAGCAACTGCATCTTTAAGTTGTTTACCAACTTTGAATTTAACAACATTCGTAGCTGGTGATTTGTAAGTTTTATTAGTTCCAGGAACTTTACCTTCTCTTGCGGCTCTTGTAGCAACGTCAAAAGATCCGAAACCTATAAAGCTTATTGAATCACCTTTTACTAAGCACTCTTTAATGCTATCAAGTATTGCATCAAGTGCAACTGAAGTATCTTTTTTTGTCATGTCTGCTTTTTTAGCAACTAAATCAATAAATTCTGCTTTTTTCATAGAATTATCCTTTTAATAAGATTTTGTAGAGACCATTTTACAATACTTTTATAAAAAAAACAATGTTTTTTTATATAAATTTGCACTTTATAAGCAAATTTGAGTGAATTTAAGGCAATGTATGTATTGTTTTTATCTACATACATTTTTTATAAGCTTAAATATAGCTTAGTTTTTAATTTCAAAAATAAATTCTTGTCTGTTTTTTATCTCTTGAATTTCTGATAAAATCAACCCATTTATATTTATATTTTTAAATTCATCAATACTTTTAATATTGTTTTTTGCCATTTCTTTTAAGATTAATCCTCGGTAATGTTTTGCATAATGGCTTATAACTTTGCCATCTTTTATAAATTTAAGTGTAAAGAAAGGCTTTTTTATAGTGTAAAATTTCTCATAAAACGAAGCTCTTAAATCTAAAATTTCATCATTTTTTAAATATTCATCTAAACTACTTGAAAAGTTATCTTTATAGCATTTTTCAATGTTTAAATTTGGTAATTTTGCACCTTGTTTTAGTTTATAATCAGGTAAAATATCACTAGCTTTTATAATGCCAAATAAATTTGAAAAAATTAACACATTTTCATCAATATAATGTTTATTTTCTAAATTTTTATAGTCAAGTGATTTGTAGGCAACTCCATTATATCTTAAAATAGCTTTTATTCCATTTTTTTCTTTAAATGAGCTTTTATAGTGGTTTATCAAATTTTTATCTTTCAAGCCAAAAAATTGAGATAATTCATCGATATTTAAAGAATTTATATATTTTTCATATATTTCTAAGACAAATTTTCTTTTATCGTTTAAATTTGGGAAAATAAAATTTCCAACATTTTCACTTCCTTTTGCTTGGTTTTTTGACTCACTTGGCGAAAATAAAATTTTCATTATCTTTCCTTATATAGTGATTTAATTTTGACATTTATAAGTCTTAAAGGTGCCATTTGATCGTATTTTATTAATAAAATGGTACGCCCTAGAAGATTCGAACCTCTGACCTTTTGAACCGCAATCAAATGCTCTATCCAGCTGAGCTAAGGGCGCATAGATAATTGAAAGAATTGTATTTTACACAATATTAACTTAAAATAAGCAAAATTCAGAAAAATCACTAAATTTATCATATTTTTAATCTTTTTTTACTAATATATAGTGTCAAATTTAAAAAGGTTGGATTATGATACATAAAATTCTTATTGCAAACCGTGGAGAGATAGCTGTTAGAGTTATTAGAGCATGTAGAGATTTACATATTAAAAGTGTTGCTATTTATACAAAGCCTGATTTTTCATCATTACACGTAAGGATAGCCTCAGAGGCTTATGAAGTTGGTGAGCATCCGCTTGAGGGCTATTTAGATCCTCAAAGGATAGTTGAAGTTGCAAAACACTGTGGTGCAGATGCGATACATCCAGGATATGGTTTTTTAAGTGAAAACTATGAATTTGCAAAAGCTGTTGAAGATGCAGGACTTATTTTTATTGGACCAAAACCAGATATTATTAGAAAAATGGGTAATAAAAATATAGCTAGATATTTAATGAAGAAAAATGGTATTCCGGTTGTGCCAGGTACTGAAAAGTTAAATCATGAAAATATTGAAACCATAAAAAGATATGCTCAACAAATAGGCTATCCAGTTATTTTAAAAGCAAGTGGCGGCGGCGGTGGAAGAGGTATTAGAGAGGTCCATAAAGAAGAGGATTTAGAAAGACTTTTAGAAGACTGTAAAAGGGAAGCAAAAGCATTTTTTAATAGTGATGAAGTTTTTATGGAAAAACTTATAATAAACCCTCGCCATATAGAATTTCAAATTTTAGGTGATAATTATGGAAATATAATTCATCTAATGGAAAGAGATTGTTCTATTCAACGTCGTCATCAAAAAATAATAGAAGTTGCACCAAGTCCAACAGTAAGTGAAAATTTAAGAAAAACTATGGGTGTTACAGCAGTTGCTGCTGCAAAAGCTGTAAATTATACAAATGTTGGAACTGTTGAGTTTTTATTAGATGATTATAATAATTTCTATTTTATGGAGATGAATACTAGAATTCAAGTAGAGCATGGTATAACAGAAGAAATTACTGGAGTTGATCTTATAGTAAGACAGATAAGGGCTGCAGCTGGTGAGATACTTGATCTTGAACAAAGTGATATAAAAGCTCAAGGATTTTGTATAGAGGCTAGAATTGTAGCAGAGGATGCCTCAAAAAACTTTACTCCGGCTCTTGGAAAAGTAACTGGATATTATCCTGCCTTGGGACCTTCTGTTAGGGTTGATAGTCATTTATATAGAGATTACAATATTCCTCCGTACTATGATTCACTTTTGGCAAAACTTATGGTAAGTGGTACAAGTTTCGATTTGGTTGTTAATAAATTTGAAAGAGCTTTGGATGAATTTAGTATAGAGGGCGTTACGACAACACTACCTTTACTTCTTGCAATTAGTCAAAGTAGGGAGTTTAGAAGAGGGTTTTTTGATACATCATACACTGATAAAAATCTTCCAATGCTTTTGGAAAAAATGCAAATTTATAAAAACAAAAAGAACAAGTTTAAAAAAGAAGATGATTTAAGTATGGTCATAGTTGAAGCTGTTAAGCGTTTTGAAGAGGATTTAAAAGAAGAGGAAAAATAAAATATGAATGATTTTTTTAATGATTTAAAAAATATAAAAAAAGATATGCTTAAAAATAAAGCTTTAAAACAAAATGCAAAAGAAATAACAGAAAAAATAAAATCAGAAGATGATGAATTTAAAGTTGAGTTTGATAAAGAAAGCATTAAACAAAGAGTAAAAAGACTTCAAGACGAGTTTTTAGAATATGCAAAAGATGAAAATATAAAAAAGATTTAAATTTGATAAATATCACTCCTTTTTGTTCTTTAGAAAGTTTATGTCCTTATTTAGGAGATAGGCCTAGTAGGACTGAGTATTTATATATTAAAGGATGTAATAAATCTCTTAATTCAATTTTAGTAAAGCGTGGGTATAGACGATTTGGAAGATATTTTCAAAAGCCAATTTGTGCAAATTGCAATGAGTGCATAAGTGTTAGAATAGATGCTTTGAAATTTAAGTCAAGCAAAAGCCAAAGAAGGGTGATAAGAAAAAATCAACATATAAGATTTGCCTATCACACGCCTTTTGCAGATGAAGAAAGGGTAGAGCTTTTCAAAAAATATCATAAATTTAAAAGTCTTCAAAGAGAGTGGAAGTATTATGATATAAATGTTTATAAATATTATGATTTATACATTTTAGGATATTCTGATTTTGGTAAGGAAATATCATATTATGATGAAAATGGCAAGCTCATATGTGTTGATTTAGTTGATGTAACAGATGATGGATTGAGCTCAGTTTATTGTTATTACGATCCAGAATATTTAAATTTAAGTCTTGGTAAATTTTCACTCTTAAATGAGATAGAAATAGTTAAAAAACTAAATTTAAGGTGGATTTATCTAGGATATTATGTAAAAAATTGTCAAAGTTTAGAGTATAAAAAGGACTTTTTACCGCAAGAAAAATTAAAAGAGTATGTAGATTTTGACAAAGAGCCGATTTGGGAAGAGTTTAAAATTTAAAATATTTTTTTATATAATAATTTTTTAAAAATGTTAGTATTTAAAATTTTAATTTAAAAATAAATAGTAAGTTTTTTAAACTTGCTATTTAATATTATTTTTTAATTCCACTTTTTGGTCGAAAAACTTTCATTTTTGACTCATCTGTTTTTATATAGTTTCCACCTATTAAATCAACGCAGTATGGAATAGCAGGAAAAACAGGCTCTAAACACTCTCTTATTGCCTTTGGCTGACCTGGAAGATTTAAAATAAAACTTTTATTTCTTACTCCTGCTGTTTGTCTTGAAAGTATTGCTGTTGGAACAAATTTTAAACTTTCCATTCTCATTAATTCTCCAAAACCAGGTAGTACTTTATCACAAATCGCTTCTGTAGCCTCAGGTGTAACATCTCTTAAAGCTGGGCCCGTGCCACCTGTTGTAAAAACTAAATCACAATTTAGCTCATCGCAAAATTTAATCAAATTTGATTTTATTAACTCAAAATCATCAGGTATGACTTCATAAAAAAATTTAATCTCATTAGTTATCCACTCTTGTAAAATTTCTCTTATGGCATTTCCTGAAATATCTTTATATTCACCTTTGCTAGCTCTATCACTAAGAGTTAAAATTCCTATTCTTATCATTATTTTCCTTAATTGTTATTTTCTTTTAAAATATCTCTTATTGTTTCTTTCGAGATAGTCTCAAATGCAAAAAGATGTTTAGTTATTTCAAATAAAGGCTTTTGCATAGTACTTAAAAACTCTTTAATCTCTTTTTCATTTTTATTTAAAATATTTAAAATTTCATTTTGGTTTGGCACAATAAATTCACCCATAGAGTATTCAAAAATCATCTTGTGGGAAAGCTCAAGTGCTTTTTTAATGTCAGATTTTGAGTTATTAAAACTATCATTTTTATAAATTTTAAGAGCATTTACGCCACTTAAATAAACTTTTAGTCTGTTTTCTAAGATGCTTTTTGAAACTATTTCTTCATCATCTTTTAAGAAATCATCTTCTAAAAGGTTTGTTTTTTCAAACTCTACACCAAACCAATATGCACTAATTGCCTTTGCTGCTTGATAAAGGGCTTGAATTTCTTTTTCTTTTTCACTTAAAATTAACTCTTTTTTCTTTCCAAATAAAACTTTATTTTTTGTTTTTACAAAGTCATTAAATTCTAAAATTTCACTTTTTCTTTTTAGTGCGTTAATCATAGCTTCATTTACAAATGTAGCAAGTCCAGCGCCACTAAAACCTACACTTATCCTTGATAATTTACTTAAATCAAGATCAAATTTCTTGCCTCTTAAATAAATTTTTAAAATTTCAATTCTATCTTTATAGTTTGGTAGTGAAATAAAAACTCTTCTATCAAATCGCCCAGGTCTTAAAAGCGCATCATCAATCATCTCTATTTTATTGGTTGCACCTATTACAATAACGCCTGAATTTTCAATAAAGCCATCCATTTCGGTTAAAAGCTGATTTAAAGTAGCTTCTCTTTCATCATTTCTACCTTCGCCTCTACTTTTTCCGATAGCATCAATTTCATCTATAAAAATAATTGATGGAGCATTACTTTTAGCATTTGCAAAAAGTTCTCTTACTTTTTTTGCACCAACTCCAACATACATTTGGGAGAAATTTGCTCCACTTTCATAATAAAATGGTACTCCGGCCTCACCAGCAATTGCTTTTGCTATTAGCGTTTTTCCAACTCCTGGAGGACCTGCCATTAAAAGTCCTTTTGGTAAATTTATGCCAAGATTTTTATAAATTTTAGGATTTTTTAAAAAATCAACTATTTCAATGATTTCATCTTTTACTTCGCTAATACCAGCAACATCATCTAAAGTTATATTTGAAATAGCAGGTTTAAAACTATTAAAAAACTCTATATTATCATTTGCTTCAGCTTTTTTAAGCTGTGTTTTTAGTGATTTTTTTTGTCTAAGATAAAAGTCTAGAATGATGATAAATAAAAAAGATATTAAAAATAAAACTATCATTTGCGATAAAAATGAAGTTTCATCTTTTTGATAAATTCTCGTTTGTTTATAAAGTTCTTTTAAATTGACAGCCTCTTTTAATACTACATATTCTTTGCCATCAAGCTTTAAATATACTTTATTGCCATCAATTTTTGCTTTTTGAATTTTATTGCTGTTTAAAATTTGATTGTATTCATTAAAATTTAAATAAACAGGTCCATTTCTAAAATAAACAAAACTTAAAAGTCCTATTAAAATAAACAGAAATATCAGTGTAATATTCAGTTTATTTAACTTAAAAATTCGTAAAATTTCCTCTTTTTTCAATCTCATATTTCTTTACCTTTATCCAGTTATGAGTAAGATCTTTATCGCTTTTTATGTAAATTTTATTGTAGTATTCATCAAAGCCAGTAAAAAAATCTCCGTTTTTTTGTTCAACTAAAACATTTAATTCATTATAGTGTTTTTTTCTAAACTCAAAGTTATTTTGCTCTACGATATCTTGTAAAGTTTTTAATCTTTCTTTTGCTATTTTTCCATCAACATCTATTTTTAAAGTTGCTGAGTGTGTATTATCTCTTGGTGAGTAGACAAAAGCATGAATGTGTGTTAATGGAAAGCTTTTAAAATTATTTAAAGCTTCAAGCCAAATTTTATCACTTTCTCCAGGGTGACCTACGATAAAATCAGTTCCTAAAGCATATCCTTTGCTAGCAAGCTCATTAAAAAGCTCTATATCCTTAAAAGCTTTGTTTCTTCTTCTCATAATTTTGAGCATAGTTTCTGATGTATGCTGAAGTGCAATATGAAGATGTTTTTCAAGCCACTTTTCATTTAAAAGCTCTTTAAACTCATCATCTATTTGTGATGGCTCTAAACTCCCAAGTCTTATTCGCTCGATGCCATTTATTTGGCTTAATTTTTTAAGAAGTTTTGCAAGACTTGTTTTTGTATCTTTGCCGTAACTTCCGATATTTGTTCCTGTTAGGACAATTTCACTAAAACCATTGTTTGCCAAATTTAAAACTTCTTTTAATATTATAGACTCATCTTTGCTTCTAGCATGTCCTCTAACACTTGGAATTATACAGTAGCTGCAGTTAAAATCACAACCTTCTTGTATTTTGACAAAAGCTTTTGTATATTTTTTAAAATTTTTTACTATACTATTTTGACTTTTATTTATATCTCCAAGATCTATAAATTTGATATTTTTCTCTATGATTTCAGTGATATTTTCTTTTTTTGAAGATCCAAAAACCCCAAAAACTTTTCCATTATCAAAAAGTTCTTTTCCTCTACTTATTGCACCACAACCTGTTAAAAAAACTTTTTTACCATTTTTATTAGCTTTATTTATATAATTTCTTACATCACTATCTGCACCATTTGTAACGGTGCAAGAATTTACTACTATTACATCAGCTTTTGTTTCATCATCGCAAATTTCATGATTTTTAAGTGAGTTTTTCATAACTTCACTATCATATATGTTTGTTCTGCAACCAAAAGTTTTAAAGTAAATTTTCAAATTTATTATCCTTTGTTATTAAACTCTTTATTTTTAAGTTCTTCATTTAAAGCTTTTTTTATCATCTCTTTTTTACTTTCTAAAAGATCTTCTTTTCTAAAAAGTAAGGTTTGAGTTGGGTATGCTATTTTAATATCGTCTTCTTTTTCGAAAGCTTCTAAAATTTCACCAGAAATTGTGCTTCTAAGTCCTAAAGTAGCGTAAGAATCGGTCATATACCAAATACTTATTAAAATACCATATGGTTCAAAAAAATGAAATATCCTTGGTTCAACACTTGGACTTTTTATACTATATTGAGTTCTTAATTTATTCATCTGTTTTTTTGCTATATCTGTATAGCCTTTTGAGTATTGTCTAGCTATATTTTTAACTATGTAAGTTGCTTTTTTATAGTTGCTATCAAAAGTAAGAAGTATGTCAATGCCGTCCCAAACTGTTTTCATACCGCTGTGAGTGTAGTTTGATATTAGTTCAGTAAAAATATAATTATTTGGTACAAAAATAATTCTTCCAGCTCTTCTATTTTCTCTTGTAGTCATTGTAACATCTTCATAAATTGTCATTCTAAGAAGTGAAATATCTATGATGTCTCCAACATAAATTTCACCATTTGCCTTTCTTGCTTTTATTCTATCACCAACTCTAAATGTTCCGCCTATCATTATAACGCCCCAACCAAGCATACTCATAAACATATCTTTCATGGCAATCGCAAGACCAGCTGATGCAAAACCTAAAACTGTTACTAAATAAGAAACATTGTCAATATATGCAAAAATTAAAATTAAAATAATTAGTGTAAAATTTAAAAAATTTATAAATTTATTTGCCATATATGATCGTTCGTTATCTTTTATTGATTTTTTAACTATAAATTTAAATATAAAAGATAAAAGAAGTATAAAAATAATCCAACCCGCAATACTAAAAGCTCTTTTAAGTTGAATTTTAATATCGGATCTTACTAAATTTATTCTATCATCAATCCTTTTTCCATAAACATCATATGTTGTTTTTCCAAGACTTTTTGCTGATTTAAACTCAGTTATTGTAAAATTTAATTCACTTAAACTTTTAGTTGTATTTTCATCATTTGGAATATATGAATTTATTGTCATTAAAATATCATTTTTTTCTTTTAGTTTCTCTACTAAAGTTATAATTTGATTAAGTTTAGATTTATACTCGTCTTTTTGTGAATTTAATTGCTTTATATATGAAAGCCCCGATAAAATAGTAAAAGGAGTTGATATTTTTTTGTACTCAGGTATATCTTTTGTTTCAAGAAGCCTAGAAAAAGGCATACTTTCAAATTCGCTTAATAATAAGATTTGCTCATCATAAATTTTAATATCATCAAGTATAGTTTCTCGTTTATCTTTATTTCTTATATTTTTAAGCTGTTTTTCAAGCTCATTTCTCTCTTTTATAAGCTTTTGATAACTTAGATGATTTTGATATTGAGTAAGCCAAATATTATCTTTTATAGTTTCGTTTATGTTTTTTAAATCCTTTTGCAAATTTTCAATGATATTTTTAGTAATATTTGCTTCTTTTGTTTGTGCCAAGTCTAAATTTGTCAAATTTTGATCCAAGTTATTTTCGGTTTTATTTACATCAGCAAAAATAGCTACAAAACTTATGAATAATAAAAATAAAACTCTCATTTGAACTCTTTTAAAACTTCTAAAACAATATCTTTTTCGATATCATCTTTTATAATAAAATTTCCGATACTTTTTGGAAGTATAAATTTTATCTTTCCAATATTAGTCTTTTTATCTAAGAAAAATAAATTATAAAAAAGATTTTCATCTTCTATTTTATAACTAATAGGAAGGTCAAATTTCATCAAGGTTTTTTTAATCAAATTTAATTCATTTATATTAATTAGGTCAAGCTTATAGGCTAAATGATTTGCCATATTCATTCCAATTGCTACAGCTTCACCGTGAAGATATTTTTTATAATTTGTTTCGTTTTCTATAGCGTGAGCAAATGTGTGACCATAATTTAAGACTGCCCTTATGCCACTTTCTTTTTCATCAAGGCTTACAACTTTTGCTTTTATTTCGTTGCATCTTTTAATTATATAGCTTAAGTCCAACTCATCTTTTATAAAAAAATCAAATAAATTTTTATCAAATGTAATAGCCATTTTTATAGCTTCGCTAATTCCAGCACTAAATTCCCTTTTTGGAAGTGTTGATAAATATCTTTCTTCGCAATAAACTGCAATCGGCTGATGAAATGAGCCAATTAGATTTTTACCAAATTTATTATTAATGCCTGTTTTTCCACCAACACTTGCATCAATTTGAGCTAAAAGTGTAGTTGGGATATTTATAAAATTTATTCCTCTTTCGTAAATACTTGCTGCAAAACCAGTTATATCACTTACTACACCTCCACCAAATGATATAAGTGTGCTTTTTCTATCAAGTTTTGCTATAAAGAGTTGTTCTAAAATATCATTTAAAGTTTTAAAATTTTTATATTCTTCACCATCAGGAATTGAAATTATATGCAAGTTGTCGCATTTTATCTTCGGAAGTAAATCTTTTAACCAAAGTCCAGCAACTGTTTGGTTTGTAATGATTGCTACTTTTCCTTTTAAATTTATTTCATCTAGCTCATTTATAAAAATTTTATAACTATTTTCTTTTAAATCTATATTGATTGCCACTTTTTTACCTTTTAAATTTCATAAAAATCTGGGATGAAAAGCTGATAATTTTGACTTATTGCAAAATATAATTCATCTAAATCCTTACTAAAAACAGAGGTTGGTTTCCTATGTAAAACTTTATCATTAAATGGGACAAAATGCAAGAAATTTTCTTCATTTTTTAATTTTAAAAATGGATTTTGCGCATCATCTTCTATTATAAAAAGTTCTTTTTTAAAAAGTTCTGCTAGGTCTTTATATCTAGCTATTAACTCTTGATTTTTTTCTTGTGCATAATAGTGCAAATAAACATCAAGTCCAAGTTGTCCACAAAGATCAAAAACAACACTTGCTTCACTTGCATTGCTTTTATCGCTCATTAAAACAACACCTTTTTTAAGATCTTTTACATCGCCTTTTCCAAGTGTTAAAACAGGAACCTTTAGCTCATACAAGCTTTTTTTATGTTTTTCGAAAAATGCATTATCTGAAATAACCATACCAACTTTATGTTTTACAATATCACTTTTCATAACTTCTGGACTATTTTTTGAATACTCTATTAAAATTTCACAACTTTCATCATCATCAAGTTTTTTTATTTCTTCAAACATTTTCGTTAAAGTAGGGTTTATAACCCTTATATAAAGTTTGTGATTTGTGACAGATTCGTTTAGATATTTTACATTTTTAATTATTTTTTCAAAATCATCTTGGCATAAGTTTATCATATCTACTATCAAGTAGAAATTTATTCCAAAAGGAGATGGAAACTGACCTTTTGACTCTTTTATGGCTTTGTAAACATCTTGCAATACATTTGGCTCGCCTACAACAAGTAGCGTGTCATTTGGAAAAATCATAGTACCAAATTGTGCTGTAATAGCTTTATTATGTCTATAAATCATCGGTATTTTAAACTCTTTTTGAGTACTAAAAAGTCCAATTTTTTTATACGAGAAAGAACTTCCTATTGGAACTTTAACTTCCATTATTTCGCCTTTTCCAAGCCCTATACTGTCAGCTAAAATAGGGTGATCTGGAAGATAGCCAATAAGTCTTGAAGTAAGAATTGATAAAGCATCTATTATTTTAGTGTGATTATCATCATCTATTTCGTCTAAAAGCCCCCATTTATCTAAAAGATAAATTTCTTTATTCTTATCTATTTTTCTTAAATTCTGATATACACTAAAAGTATCAATTTTTTCATCCATTATAACCATAAAAATATCAAATTTTTCATGTATGCCAAGTCTTAATTTTTCAAAGCTTGTTGGATCAAATCTTTGAATTGTTATATTCTCGCCTTTTAGCTTTTGGCTTATTGTAATGTCTTTATAGCTTATTATTGTATATTTATGTTTTAATGTTTTAAGCTCTATGATAGTTTCTAAGAAATATTTAGCTAAAATGCCATCAGCAATGATTAAAATATTTTTCATTCTTTACTCCAAAATTTAAAAGGATATTATAGCAAAATGGAATTTAATATAGATAAAATAGATGGCAATGCAAGGGCTTGCACGATAAAAACAACTCATAGCACTATACAAACTCCTATTTTTATGCCAGTTGGCACTGTTGGAGCAGTAAAAAGTTTAGATGCATTTGATTTAATGCAAACCTTAGATGCTAAAATAATTTTAGCAAATACCTATCATATGTATCTTCGCCCAGGTTCAAAAATAGTAAAAAATTTTGGCGGACTTCATGGTTTTACTAAATTTAATAGAAGTTTTTTAACAGATAGTGGTGGATTTCAAGCTTTTAGTTTAAGTGATATTTCAAAACCAGATGAAAATGGAATTAAGTTTAGATCTCATATTGATGGAAGCAAACACTATTTTACTCCTAAATCGGTTCTTGATACTCAATATGATTTAGGAAGCGATATTATGATGATTTTAGATGATTTAGTAGGACTTCCAGCAACCAAAAAAAGAGTTGATGAGAGTATTAAAAGGACTATTAAATGGGCAAAAGAGGCCATTGATTATCATAAATTAAACCAAAACAAAGGAATTGGTATAGGTCAAAATCTTTTTGGAATCATTCAAGGAGGAACTGATTACGAAGCAAGAAAATTTTGTGCTCAAAAGTTATGTGAAATGGAATTTGATGGACTTGCTATTGGTGGACTTAGCGTTGGAGAAAGCAATGAGGAGATGTATGATACGGTTGAAGGAGTAATGCCATTTATTGATAAAAATAGACCAAGATATTTAATGGGGGTAGGAACGCCTGAGGATTTGATAGAAAACATAGAAAGAGGCGTTGATATGTTTGATTGTGTTATGCCATCAAGAAATGCAAGAAATGGGACTTTATTTACAAGTTTTGGAAAAATAAATATCAAAGGTGCTAAATTTATAAATGACCATGAGCCAATTGATAAAGCATGTAATTGTCATACTTGCAAAAATTATAGTCGTGCATATTTAAACCATCTTTATCGCTCAAAAGAACTTACTTTTTACCGTCTTGCCACGCTTCATAATTTACATTATTATTTAAATTTGGTAAAAGATGCTAGAGAAGCAATTTTAAAAGGAAAATTTAGCGAGTTTAAAAAAGAGTTTTATAGTTTAAGAAGTTAGATTTTTGCATCTAAAGAAATGACTTTGTAAGTTTTATAAATTCTTAAAATTCAAAAATAAAAAATTTAAAATTAGAGTTTTAAAAGACAGAGTTTTTTCTCTGCCTTTTTTTGTTTTAGAAAAAGCCTTTTAAAAGATTTTTAACTCCATCTTTTAGTGAATCTTCTTCTCTGTTTTCATTACTATTTAAATTATTATTAGCATTGTCTTTTTTGCCACCCAAAAGCTTATCAAGCCCCTTATCTATGGCTTTTTCAAGCTTTTGTTCTAAATATTTTGAGCTAACATTTACTTTTGGATCTTTTGTAGTTCCTGTAACATTAGCAGCAATATCTGTTTTTTCCACATTTATTAAAACTGGGATATTTATTTTTGATGTTTTTGTATCAAGAGTTCCTTTTGTTACATTTAAATCCATTTTAGGAGCTTTCATTTGAGATTTAAACTCAACTAAGCCTTGATTTATAACACCTTTTACATAAGAGTCATTAAAAATTTCTTTTGTTATATCTTTTTGGGTTGCTATGCTTATAGCTGTTGTTAACTTACTTGGAGTTAAACGACCATCGTTTATGTCAACATTAAAATCTCCTTTTTGAGCTAATGTGTTATAGTTAAACACCAAATCACCAATCCCCTCATAAAATTCACCAAAATCAAGCATATGAGTTAGTTTTTCAATTTTAAATTTGTCAAAAGTTGCTTTTAAATTTTCATTTGTTAAATTTGCTTTAAAATTTCCATCAAAAAGATTAGAGTTTGCAGTTGCAACTAGATTTTTAGCATCTTTTTTGATTTCACCATTTAAACTAACACTTCCTATCATCTTTTTTCCAGTGGCAAAAGCTAGTTTTGATAAGTCATTTACAAAAGCTTCATAATTTGCATTTAAAGAGTTTTTATTTATATCAAAGCTTCCATTTAGCTTTTTCAAATTTGCTAAGTCTGAGTTGATAACTGCGTTAAAATTTGCTATGGAATTTGCTATGTTTATATCAGAATTTGCATTTAGTTTTATATTTTTTGGAAACTCTTTATTTAGCATTTTGCTTAGTTCTTTATCATTTAATACGCTATTTGATAAATTTATATTAGCAGTTCCGTTTAAATTTTTTATATCAATGCTTGAAAGGTTAATTTTAGCTTTTAAATCTCCACTTGCAAGAGGATTTTGACCGATTAAAGCAAATATATCATTTAGTTTTAAGTTATTAACATCAGCGTTTAAATTTAAACCGTTTGAACTGGCTTTGATTTCTCCACCTAAGGTATTAACATTTAAATTTAGACCTTTTAGGGCATTGTTTTTCATGTTAACATCACCACTAGCTTTTAAATTTCCTTTTAAAGTTTGCTTTGTAAATTCCTTTAATTTGCTTAAATCATCAATACTAGCCTTAAAATCAGCCTTTAAGTCTTTTTCCTTTAAATTATAAATAGCTTTTAAATTATCAATTTTAAATAAATTTGATACTAAATTTGAAACTGAGTTTACAATTCCATTTTCTATTAAAGTTTTTGATGCAATTTCAAAATTATTATTTTGTGGAAAATCTAAATTAGTCATTTTTTTAAGCTCTACTGGATTTATTTTACCATCCATTACATTTAAAATTGCACTTCCTTGAATATTGTTAAAATCATAAACATCATTTATTTTTATTTCACCATTTATTACGCCACTTACAGCTTTTGGCATTGATGCAACTCCCATTAATTCAGCTATTTTAATTGAGTTTATCTTTGCATCTAAAATTTTATCTTGTAAATTTGCATCAACTTCTCCGCCAAACCCAACTAAATTAAACTTTACAAACTCAGGCTTGTTATCAACAACTTTTGTAAAACCATCAACTTTTAAATTTCCATTAAGTTTTTGCTTTGTGAATGGTTCTAAATTTGCCAAATCCAAAATATCAAGGCTAAAATCACTTTCTAAATTTTTGTTATCTAGATTAAATTTAGTCTCTTTTGCTTCTATATTTGCTAATTTTGAGTTTAAATTTGAACTTGCTGTAATGATATTATCTTTTAAAGTAATATCTGAGTTTAGATCTAGTGCGATATTGTTTGGAATTGTGATGTTTTTATCTTTTAAGCCATCTTTATTAATAGCTAAATCATTTGATGTGATATTTGCTTCACCAAAACCGTTTTGTATATTTGCAACTGCGTTTATCTTTCCAGTTAAAAAAACTGGTTGGTTTGCTATCTTCATAGCTTTTTGTACATTTAGCCCTTTTGCATCTAAATCAACATCAAAAGGCTTAAGGTCTTTTAAAACAGCTAAAAATCTAACATCACTATCAAGTATTTTACCAACACCATTTGCGCTAAAATCTTTCATTTTTCCTCTAATTTGACCATTTAAACCCATAGGTTCATCAAGCTTAATTTTAAAGCTATTTAAATTTTGAACATCAACACTGTAGTCTAGGTCAAAACTTTGTGAAAAAAGCGAATATTTACCTTTAACATCAGCACTTATTTCACCATTTATAATAGCACTTATATCAAGGCTTTTAAAATTTAGATCAAATTTTGTAAGTTTTAAATCAAATCCTGATTTATCTTTTACAGTTTTTTCAATATAAGGTTTTACTAAGTTATTGCCAAAACCTGTAAATAATAAGCCGTATAAAACAACTATGATAAGTATTAAAAAAATACCCAAATATTTGAGTAACTTCATACTTTACTCCTTTTTAAAATTAAATATTAAAAATTATATCTTATTTTGGTAAAGAATTAGTTAAGTTGTTTTTATATAAAAAGCTGAGTGTTAAAGACTAAAATATTATGATAAAAATATAGATAAGTATTGACATGTTTTAAAAAATTGATTATAATTTCATCACTTTAAAACTTAGAGTGCTAAAAAATATAACACAAGAAAGGAAAAAAATGAATTTTCAACCATTAGGAAAACGTGTTTTAGTTAAACGCGAAGAGGAGACAAAAACAACTGCTACAGGTATTATTATACCAGATAATGCAAGCAAAGAAAAGCCATCAAGTGGCGAAGTTGTCGCTGTTGGATGCGATGAAGAGTGCAAGGCTATAAAAGTTGGCGATAAAGTTGTTTTTTCTAAATATTCAGGAAGCGAAATTGCTCTTAATGATGAAAAATATTTAGTTTTAAATTTAGAAGATGTTCTTGGAATAATTAAATAGATAAAGGATAAATAATGGCAAAAGATATAATTTACTCAGATGACGCAAGAAACAAACTTTATGAAGGTGTAAAAAAATTAAACGACGCTGTTAAAGTTACAATGGGACCAAGAGGAAGAAATGTTTTAATTCAAAAATCTTTTGGTGCCCCAGCTATTACAAAAGATGGCGTAAGTGTTGCAAAAGAAGTTGAACTAAGTGATACATTAGAAAATATGGGTGCAAGCCTAGTAAAAGAAGTTGCTAATAAAACAAATGATGAAGCAGGTGATGGTACAACAACAGCTACTGTTTTAGCCCATGCAATTTTTAAAGAAGGATTGAGAAATATAACTGCTGGAGCTAATCCAATTGAAGTAAAAAGAGGAATGGATAAAGAAGCTGCTGCAATTATAGAGGAGCTTAAGAAAATTTCAAAACCTGTTAAAGGAAAAAAAGAAATTACTCAAGTTGCAACAATTTCAGCAAATTCAGATGAAAAAATAGGAAATTTAATTGCTGATGCAATGGAAAAAGTTGGAAAAGATGGTGTTATAACCGTTGAAGAAGCAAAATCAATAGATGATGAACTAAGCGTAGTTGAAGGAATGCAATTTGATAGAGGATATTTAAGTCCTTATTTTGTTACAAATGCTGAAAAAATGACAGTTGAGTTAAGCAATCCTTATATTTTATTATTTGATAAAAAAATTACAAATTTAAAAGATTTATTACCAGTTCTTGAAAAAGTTCAACAAAGTGGAAAACCTCTTTTAATTATTGCTGAGGATATTGAAGGTGAAGCTTTAGCTACTTTGGTTGTTAATAAATTAAGAGGTGTGTTAAATATATCAGCTGTTAAAGCTCCTGGATTTGGTGATAGAAGAAAAGCAATGCTTGAAGATATTGCTATTTTAACAGGTGGAAATGTAGTAAGTGAAGAGCTTGGAAGAACACTTGATAGTGTAACTTTAGAAGATTTAGGTGAAGCAGAAAGCATAAATATAGATAAAGATAACACAACTATTGTAAATGGAAAAGGTGATAAAGCTGCAATTGATGCAAGAATCGCTCAAATAAAAGCACAAATAATAGAAACAACAAGCGATTATGATAAAGAAAAGCTTGAAGAAAGGCTTGCTAAATTAAGTGGTGGTGTAGCTGTTATAAAAGTAGGTGCTGCAACTGAAACTGAAATGAAAGAGAAAAAAGATAGGGTTGATGATGCACTAAATGCTACAAAAGCTGCTGCTGAAGAAGGTATAGTAATAGGCGGTGGAGCAGCACTTGTTTGCGCAAGTAAAAAAGTAAATTTAAATCTTTGTGGTGATGAAAAAATTGGAGCTGATATAGTAAGAAGAGCTTTAGTAGCTCCACTTAGACAAATAGCTTCAAATGCTGGATTTGATGCTGGTGTGGTATCACATGAGATTATGAATTCAAAAGACGATGAATCAGGCTTTGATGCAGTTAGCGGAAAATATGTAAATATGTTCGAAGAAGGAATTATTGATCCTGTTAAGGTATCAAGAGTTGCACTTCAAAATGCAGTAAGTGTTGCAAGTATGCTTCTAACAACAGAGGCTACAATTAGTGATATAAAAGAAGATAAACCAGCAATGCCAGATATGAGCGGCATGGGTGGTGGAATGGGAGGAATGGGTGGAATGATGTAGTTTTAACTACTATCAACCAACCTATTTTTCTTATTTGGTGTGAGAGTTTTACTCTTGCACCGCTCTTCTTTTATTTTTTGATGGTTTTATTTTGATTTATTTTACTTCTGATTTACATTTTGGGCATAAAAATATATTAAAGTATTGTCCAAATTTTAGGAATTTTCAAAGCGTTGATGAGATGGATGAGTATCTCGTATATTTATGGAATAAAACTGTAACGCCTGATGATGAAATTTATAATTTAGGTGATTTTTCATTTTACAATAGTGTTGAAAAAATAAAGCAAATTTTAACAAGACTCAATGGCAAACACAGTTTAATCCTTGGAAATCACGATAATTTAATAAATGAAAATAAAGACTTATTTAAAAACAGATATAAAAATGATGGAAATTTGCTTTTAGAAGAAATTTTAAATTATAAAAAATTAAGCATTAAAATTAATGATATTAAAGAAAATTTTATTTTATTTCATTATCCAATTTTAGAATGGGATAAAAAAGATCATGGAAGTGTTTTGCTTTATGGGCATTTACATAATAATTTGGCAAGCATAAAGGGTAGGGCATTAAATGTTGGATATGATTTACACGGCAAAATTTTAAGTGTTTATGATGTAATTGAGTTTGTAAAAGATGTAAAAACTTTAACAAATCACCACTTATCAGGAATGTTTTTAGAAAATCAAAATTTAGAAGATATAAAAAATTTAATTAAAACAATTATAAAAAAGATAAATAAGTAAAACAAAATTACAAATTCACAAAGATATAATGCGTATAAATTTACGCATTATATTATGTATTATTCTAAATTTAAGCTATACTGTTAGTTTTTCAAAAATTTAACTAGGTCTGCTTTGGCATCACCACTTATTAAAGATAGATTGAAATTTTTCACTAAAAAATCAAGTATTTCGTCATTTATAAACTTAGGTAAACTTGGTCCTATATGGATATTTTTAACGCCTAAATACAATAACGCAATTAAAATAATAACTGCTTTTTGTTCCATCCACATCAAAACTATGGAAATTGGAAGATCGTTTATAGCTATTCCTGTCGCCTCGCTTAGTGCTGTTGCGATTTTAACGGCACCGTTGCTGTCGTTGCACTGCCCTAAATCAATATATCTTGGAATTTTTGTGCCTTCTATTAAGCCAAAATCAACATCATTAAATCTAAATTTGCCACAACTTGATGTTAAAATTACGCAGTCTTTTGGCAGACTTAGAGCCAAATCCCTATAGTAATTTCTATCATTTCCAGGTGCATCACATCCTGCAATTACAAAAAATCTTCTAATCTTACCAGAAGTTATAGCTTTTAAAATTTCATCGGACATATTTAAAATGCTCTTATAATGCCCACCAGTTACCAAAGTAGCATCACTTTGAAAGCCACTTATATCATCACATTCTAAAGCTTTATTAATTAGTGGTGTAAAATCATCATTTTCAATATGCCTAATTCCATCTGTTCCAGCGATACTATAACCAAAAAGTCTATCTTTATACTCGCAACTTTTTCTAAGTGGAACTATGCAATTTGTTGTCATCAAAATCGCACCTTTAAACTCATTAAAAAGTTTTGTTTGATCAAACCACGCCTTGCCAATATTCCCCTTTAAATGTGGATATTTTTTAAGTTCTGGATAAGCGTGAGCTGGCAGCATTTCAGAGTGGGTGTAGATATTTATACCTTTATTTTTAGTAGCATCAAGCAATTTTTTTAAGGCAAAAAGGTTGTGTCCGCTTACTAAAATAGCTTTTCCACAAGCTTTGTTTTGTGTGATTTTAACAGGTGATGGAATGCCAAAAGCATTAGTATGAGCTTGGCTTAATATATTCATTATTTTAACTCCTGCCTCACCAACTTTTAAAAGTTGTTTGATATGCTCATCAAAATTAAAATTTGAATTTGTCAAGGTAAAATAAAGCGTATCAGCTATGACTTTATCAACTTCGCTTGTATTTGCACCAAGTTCGTTTGCGTGGTGACGATACGCACTCATTCCTTTTAATCCAAAAATCATCATATCTTGCAAATTTGCTAATGTGCTATTTTTACCACAGGTACCTTTGCTTTGACCTTTTGAGCCACAGCCATTTGGAGCACTCATTTCACATTGATGACAAAACATTTCTAAATCGCTCATCTGTTCTCCTTTTAAATAAAATTAAACAATAATATATTAAAATTTTTGTTAAGTCATTGACTGAAATCAAAAATTTAGTTACAAATAATTTATTTTCTAAAAAGGAGAATTTATGAGAGCTTTTATATGGCTGTTTTGTTTGGTTGCGATTTTATTTAGTTTGGAGATAAAAGATGAAGTGAGTTTTGTTTATAAAAATGATAAAGTTCAAATTTATCTAAATTTAGATGAAAATTCTACAAAAGGTCATATTTTCTACGACAATAAAGAGCATGTTTTTAATGCTGAAAATTTTAATGGTTCGGAAGTAAATTTTATATATGACGATGGTGAAAAAATAAATATAAATTTTGTTTATGATGGATTGATTTTTGAAAAAAGAGGCGATTTACAATCTTTAAAATTATATAAAAAGTTTAATTTTTTAGCCTTAAATTCCATTTTTGACAATGGTAGTAATGTAAAATTTAAATACGGCAAAAATTTATTATTTCAAGGTGATAAAAAAACTATTGAAAATGAGTTAAAAAGCAGTTATAAAGAAGAGCTTGATTATTTTTTAGAATTTGTTAGCGATTTACAAGATGATTTTCCTTTTACCTATGAAACAGAAAAAAAAGTGAGAATTTATTACACTAATGATAATTTTAATGTTTTTGAAAACTTTTTTTATAATCATAATGGTGGTGCTCACGGTATGTATTCACTTGTTTATGAGACATTTTACAGAGGTAAAAAAATTACGCTTGACGAAATTTTAGTAAAAAATGAAAAACTTAGACTTAAAATTTGGGATAAAGTTAAAGAAAACGCTTACATAGAAGAAAATGAATTTGAAATAACTGAAAATTTTAAACTAAATCCTTATGGCATAACTTTTGTCTATGCACCTTATGAAATCGCTCCATACTCTTTTGGAAGCCCTAAGGCATTTTTTACATTTGATGAGATAAGTGAGTTTTTAAAAGATGAGTTTAAAGACACAAATTTGTTTTTATAAATTTATATATTAAACTTTAAATCTAACTATAAAATTTGGGTTGAATTTTACTTAGTTTAACCCAAAACAGCTTTTATGCTTCATTTTAATTTCTGCCCAGCTTAAAATTTACTAAAATTTCATTCTATTTTTGATAAATCGTCAGCTACTTTTGCAGCAAGTCTTAGTTTATCACTACTAAAGTGTGTGTAAATTCTAGAAGTATTTAAACTAGCATGCCCTAAAGCTTCTTGGACTAAAACCAAATCTTTTTGTTTTTTATAAAGCATAGTTGCAAAAGTATGGCGAAGCATATGAGCACCATTTTTAGCTTTTCTAATTCCGGCTTTAAATAAAATTTGCTCTACGATACGGCTGATATATGCCTGAGTTAGTGGTTTTCCTTTCCCATTTACAAATAAATATCCATCTTTATTTAGGTAATTTATTTTTAAGTTTATTAAGTGTTCTTCAATTAGATGTTTTTTTATCATGACAATCCTATATTTATTTCCTTTGCCTCGTATTCGTATCACATATAAATCCCCATCTTCGCTAAAATCTTTTTCTTTTAAATTTATTGCTTCACTTACTCTAATTCCTGTAAAAATTATGATTTTTATAATTAATTTATTTCTATGATCATTTGCCTTAAAATCACTTTTTTCAATTGCCTCTAAAAACTCTTTTACCTCATCTTCACTCATATATTCAGGCAGTTTTTGTCCAGCACTTCCACTTACTCCACCCCAGTTTTTTAGTTCAATTCCGTAGTTGTGAGAAGTCCCGTTTTCTTCATTTTGTTTGTCTAAATATGAAAAAAAGTTAATTACTGCAATCCTATAATTTTTCTTAGTTGCATCACTAAGCCCGCCTGTAACGCTAGCTAAAATTTCACTTAAAAACTCCTCGTTTATCTCTTTTAAACTAGTAATTTCATAATATATTATAGCTTTAGCAACTTTTTTTAATGGATTAAAATATGTATTAATCCCAGTAATTCCAGCATTTCTTGCCTCTTTTACAAGCCCATCAAGTTCTTTAAAATTTTCAACTCCTTTTATAAGGCGTAAATTTACACTATTTAAAGCTTTTGGATCTTTTAATTCTTTATTTGAAAGAGAGCTTAATTTATATCTTACAAATTTGCAAAGCCAAAAAATTAGCGAGTTTTCAACACTGTCTTTATAATCAAGCTTATATTTCAAATTTGGTCCTTTTGAAAAATCTTATATTGAAAATTATACCATTTTTTATTCAAATAAAGTAAAAGGAAGCTCGAGTGTGTTTTTAATAATATTAAGTGGTGAAAGTAGAGCATCTTGTAAAACTTTATTTGAGTAATTAGGACTATCAAGAGTTCCTCTTATCTTAACAACTGTTGAAATAGAACGATCTTTTCCAAGAATTATTTGATTTACTAAAGGAATGTTTGCAATAATTGAGCTTGCATCTTTTAAGTATTTTACCTCAATATCTAAATCAATTTCTTTTGTTTTTAAATTTATTGTTCCAACTCCGCCCATATCAGCAGTTGAACCTTTAAAATCCATAGCTTGTACATAAATAATATTATCTTTTTTTACAAAAATAACTCTGCCTTTTTTTACATTAAAACCTTTGCTATTAAAATCTGGTGTTTTTAACTTTAACAGTGATGGAATGCTATCTAAAAAAGATAAAAGTTGCTGATATAAAACTAAATCTGTTAAATATGTATCATTCATTAAAATTTCACCTCTAAACTCATCAATGCTTTTTCCAAAAACTTTTATATTAAATTCCCCGCCTTCAAAGCTTTTTGATTTCAAAAAATTATTTAAACTTTGAGAACTTAGATTAAGTCCAGTTGCAGATAAAATTTCAGGTGTTATTTGAAGAGTTAGCTTTCCTTGTGGAGCTAAATTTGCATCAAATTTTATATTTTTATTGTCTAAATTTCCTTTGAAGCTACTTAAATTTAAAGTTTTATTTATATCTTTTAAAATAATATCAGAATTATTTCCGCTTATATTTATTTTTGGAAAGTTAGTTTGCGATGAAGCATTTATGTCATATTTTAACTCAAAATCAAGCCTATTTATATCTAAATACATATCTTTTTTGCTTTGTTTAAAATTTAAATAATTTGTATTTGCATAAATTTCACCATTTTTATAATTGATATAAATTTCATCACTATCATATTTACTTCCATCTTTTTTGTATAAAGGTAGATCAAAAATAGTGTTTTTTATATTTATTTTGTAGTCTTTAAAATCTTTTGTATTTACTACTAAATTGCCATTTTTAAAACCTAAATCAGTAAGGATTTTAGAATATTGAATCAAGTCTTTTAAGTTACTAACTTCAATTTCATTTGTTTTATCGAATTTAATTTTTGTATTTAACTTTGGAATTTCAAGTAAAACTGTTGGTTTTGAAAAATCTAATTTTAAATCAGAACTAAAATTTTTTCTTTTAAAAATATCATTTATAAACACCTCTTCAAAATTTGCAGTAAGGTTAGCTTTTGAGACTTTTGTGTCAATTTTACCTTTTAAATTTGAAGCTTTAAAAAGCTCTTTATTAGAAATATTTGAAGCATTTAGGTCAATTTGAGAATTTTTTATTAGAACTTCTAAATTTTGCATATTAAATTTAGCCCCTGATATTAAAATATCACTGTTTTTTAAAACCGAATTTGCCAAAACATCAATTTTATGAGGATGGGCTTGAATATGTAATAAAACCTCTGTTTTACTATTGCCATTTTGCTGTAAAATTGGCAGATTGATATTATAAGCTTTTAATAAATTTAAAACTTCATTATCAACCAAACTATTGGTTTTTATATCGACTATAATTTTTGTTGTTCCATCCATTATATTTAAAATATTAACTTTTGAGCCGTTTAGATCTTTGTTTTGATAAGTGGGTTCAAATAAATCAAAATATAGATTTCCATTTTCAAGCGCTATATCGGCACTTTTAACAACAGCACTTGGAAGTTTTTCATTAAATGTTACATTTAAATCATAAGCCTTTGCAAAACCATTCATTTTATTTAGTTTATAGTCCAAATTTACTATGTCAATCATCCCATTTAGATATTTGATATCATAATATTTTGCTATTACTTTTCCATAAATCCACTCTTTTAAGTGTTGATCCATCCCTGTTTTAAAACCAAGTTCATCCATAAAATTTTTAATGCTAGTTGCGGTTGCACTTTTTATTTCATATTTTAAAAGTCCATTTTTTATACTAAAGTCAAGCTTTCCATTTATTTCATGTGTTAAAAAAAACCCATCAAAACTATATAATTTATTTATTAAATTTATATATCCGTTTCCTGCGATAACTATATTGAAATCTTTAAAGGAAAGCTCATTTATTGCGATATCATAACTATTTTCTTTAGGGATTATTTTTGTATCTATTTTTAAAAAATCAGTATCAAAATAAAAAATATTATCTTTAAAAAGTGCAGTTATATTGTTTTTTCCAATCTCAACATTTTCTAAATTAATCTCTTCAAAAAATCTATTTAAATATACAATATAACTAAAAATTTTATCTAAATCTAAAGCGCTAAACTCTTTTTTTTCATCGTTTTTGTTTAAATTTTTTTTAATCTTTAAGTTTTTTGCATTTATTATAAGCTTTTTATCAAATTTTATATATAATCTTTCGATATGTATATTATCGCGGTCGATATTTCCTATATTTATCCCGTTTTTTAATATGACAAAAAACACTGAAAGGATTATTGCTAAAATGACTACGATCGTTAGAGTAATTTTTGCTATTTTTGATATAATTTTCATCTTTATCCTTGCTATTTTGACAGATTTAACAGCCAAAACCTCCTTTAAAGGTGAAATTTTTATCCCAAAAGGAAGTGCTACCAAAATTATATCAAATCTATCACATCAAAATTTAAATGTAACTAAATTTGATCCTAAAATTTTAGAATTTATTGGAACTGTAAAAAGCGGATATTTAGACCTTGGAGATAAAAATTTAACCAAAATCGATCTTTTTTATAAGTTAACTACCGCAAAGCCTGTTATGAGTGATATCATAATAATACCAGGCGAAACAACTGTGGTTTTTTTAGAAGAAATCTCAAAAAAAGAAAATCTTGATTTTAATAAATTAGAACTTGAATATAATAAAACTACCCCGTTTTATGAGGGTTTTTTAATTCCTGAAACATATCATCTAGCAAAAGGTTATGATGAAAAAGAGTTAATTTCAGTTTTAGTTAAAAACTCACTTAAAATACACAAAAATTTAATTAATAATTATGAAAAAGAGCATTATAAAACCATAGAATCCGATGAATGGAAAAATATATTGGCAAAAGCTTCGGTTATACAAAAAGAAGCAGCAAATAAAGATGAGATGAAAATAGTTAGTTCAGTTATTGATAACCGCCTTGATAAAGGTATGAGGCTTCAAATGGACGGAACTCTTAATTATGGTAAATTTTCACATATAAAAATCACGCCTGATAGGATAAGAAATGATGAGAGTAAATTTAATACTTACTTGAATGACGGGCTTCCACCAATTGTTTGCATGGTTAGCATTGAAGCAATTGATGCAGCTATAAATCCGGTAAAAACTGAATATTTATATTTTATGCGTGATAAAAGAACTAATAAACATATTTTTACAAAAACACATAGTGAGCATTTAAAACAAGTTAATATACAAAGAAATCTAAAGTAATGTTTAAGATAAAATTTATTACAAATTTATTATTTTAACTTTATGATAAATTTGATAAAATGATAATAGAAATAAAAAAGGAGTAAGAATGAGTGATATTGTTTATACCTATACTGATGAAGCACCAGCTTTAGCAACTTTTTCACTATACCCAATAATTAAAAATTTTTTAAGTAAAGCAGGTGTTAGCATAGAAATGGTTGACATTTCTCTTGCAGGGCGAGTTCTAGCAGCTTTTAGCAATGAGTTAAATTTAAATATTAGTGATGATTTAAATTTTTTAGGAAAATTAACAGAAGATAAAAACGCAAATATTATAAAACTTCCAAATATTTCAGCCTCTATTCCACAACTTAATGCTTGTATAAAAGAGCTTCAAGAAAAAGGTTTTAATGTTCCAAATTTTGTAAATGAGCCAAAAAACGATGGAGAAAAAACTATAAAAGAAAAATATTTAAAAGTTTTAGGAAGCGCTGTAAATCCTGTTTTAAGACAAGGAAATAGCATAAGAACAGCTGCAAAAGCAGTAAAAAACTATGCTAAAACTCATCCGCATAATAATGGCATTTGGAATAAAAATGTAAAAACTGAAATTTTTTATATGGATAAAGGAGATTTTTACTCAAATGAAAAATCTACTGTATTTAAAAATGATACAACTTTAACCATTAAATTTACAGCCGATAACAAAAAAGAAAAAATTTTAAAAAATGATTTAAGAATTTCAAAAAATGAAGTAGTTGATGCAACTTTTATGAGTGCAAAAGAACTTGATAAATTTATTGAAAAAAGTTTAGATTATGCTCTACAAAACAATCTTTTATATTCAGTTCATTTAAAAGCTACAATGATGAAAGTAAGTGATCCGGTGATTTTTGGGCATTTTGTAAAGGAGTTTTTTAAAGTAGTTTTTAATGAGTATGGATTTGAGTTTGAAAGACTTGGAATAAACCAAAACAACGGACTAAAAGATCTATTTGAAAGACTTGAAAATTCCAAATTAAAAGATGAAATTTTATCTAAATTTGATGAAATTTGTAAAACTAGACCAAATTTGGCAATGGTTGATAGCGATAAAGGAGTTACAAATTTACATATTCCAAGCGATGTTATAATTGATGCATCAATTCCTGCAATGATACGAAATAGCGGTAAAATGTGGGATAAAAATGGTGAGTTAAAAGAGTGCTTAGCTGTAATTCCTGATAAAACTTATGCTGTAGTTTATGAAAGCATGTTAAATGACTTAAAGAAAAATGGTTCACTTAATCCAAGCATTATAGGAAGTGTTACAAATGTTGGGTTAATGGCTAAAAAAGCTGAAGAATACGGAAGTCATGATAAAACTTTTGTTATAGAAGAAGATGGAAAAATAAAAGTTTTTGATAAAAAAGAGAAATATTTTGAGTTTGAAGTTAAAAAAGGCGATATTTTTAGAATGACAACTGTTAAAGATGAGGCTATAAAAAATTGGATAAAAATAGCTTTTGATTTAGCAAAAGAAAAAGATATTAAACCTATTTTTTGGCTTGATAAAAGCAGAGCTCACGATAATAACTTAATAAAAATTATAAAAAATGAAATTAAATACAATGAAGAGTATGAAATTTTAGCACCAAAAGATGCACTTATAAAAACAAATGAAATTATTAGAAGTGGAAAAGATGCGATTAGTGCAACTGGAAATGTTTTAAGAGATTATTTAACTGACCTTTATCCTATATTAGAGCTTGGCACAAGTGCAAAAATGCTTTCAATAGTTCCACTTTTAAATGGTGGCGGTATGTTTGAAACAGGAGCTGGTGGTTCAGCACCAAAACACGCGGAACAACTTTTGAATGAAAACCACCTTAGATGGGATAGCTTAGGGGAATTTATGGCTTTAGCACAGAGTTTAAAATATTTAGATAAACCAAAAGCCAAAATACTTGGTGCTGCACTTGATGATGCAATTTGTAAATTTTTAGAAAATGACAAATCTCCAAAAAGAAAAGTAGGAGAGCCTGATACTAGAAATAGTCATTTTTATTTAGCTTTATATTTTGCAGATGAGCTTTTAAAAACTGATTTGAAAAAAGAATTTGAAATTTTAGCAAAAGAGTTAAAAGAAAATGAAAAAATAATAAATGATGAACTTTTACAAGTTCAAGGAAAAGGTGCCGACTTAGGAGGATATTATAAATTTGACCCTAAAAAAGCTGAAGAAATTTTAAGACCAAGTAAAACTTTAAATAAAATAATAGGATAATTGTATGAAAGTAGGAATAATCGGAGCTGGGAATATCGGCTCAAATATAGCTTCTTTATTAATTTCTCAAGATTTAGCAAGTGAAATTTTACTAATTGATATAAATGAAAAACTTGCCCTTGGTAAAATGCTTGATTTAAGTACTTTAAGTGTGATTTTAGATAAAAATATCAAAATAAACTCTACACTTGATTATAGTAAATTAAAAGATTTTGATATTGTTGTTATAACAGCTGGAATTACTAGAAAAGAAGGACAAAGCAGAGAAGGGTTGGCTAAAATAAACGCCTCAATAGTAGGGGAAACTTCAAAAAAAATAGCTGAGTTTTCTCCAAATGCTATTATTGTAATTGTTACAAATCCACTTGATTTAATGGTTTATGCATGTTATAAAAATAGCGGCTTTAATAAAAATAAAATCATAGGAATGGCAGGAGAACTAGATAGTGCAAGAGCAAAATTAAATTTAGCAAAGCTTAAAAATATTTCTCCAATTAACGCAAAAATAAATGTTTTTGGAATGCATAATGATGAGATGATAATTCAAACTAGCCAAGATTTAACAAAAGATGAATTTCAAACTGTAAAAGATGGAACGATAAATGCTGGAGCAAATATAACAAAACTATTAGGCACATCCGCATATTATGCGCCAGCAGCAGCTGTTGTTAAGATGATAAAAGCTATTAAAAATGGAGGAAATGTTATTGCTTCTGTTTTGGATGATAATGAGATAAGCTTTGGAAAAGAGATAAAGCTTAGCAAAAAAGGTGTTGAAAAGATAGTAGAAAATGAAGTTTATAAAAGTGTTGATACTTCAAATTTTATAAAATTAAAAAAGAATTTATAAGGGAATTTAATGAATATCCATGAGTATCAGGCAAAAGCACTTTGCAAAGAATTTGGCATAAAAACAGCTGATGGATTACTTGCACTAACAAGTTTAGAAGCAGTTAATAATGCTAAAAAACTAGGTGGTGAAATTTGGGCTATAAAAGCTCAAATTCATGCAGGTGGAAGAGGACTTGGAGGTGGAGTTAAAATTGCTAAAAGCCTAGATGAAGTCGAACAATACGCAAAAAATATGATTGGAATGAGCCTAATCACTCCACAAACTGGAAAAAATGGTAAAGTTGTAAATAAAATATATATTGAAAAAGGCTGTAAAATAAAAAAAGAGTTTTATTTGAGCCTTTCGTTTAATCGTGATTCTCAAAAACTTTGTTTAATAGCAAGTTCAAGTGGTGGAATGAGTATAGAAGAGATATCAAGCTCAAACCCAGAGCTTATAAAAGCTATTTTTATTGATCCACAAATTGGTCTTATGGATTTTCATATTTTAGAGATTTCATCATTTTTAGGTTTTGATAAGGATAAATATACCAAATTTCATGATATTTTAACTAAAATTTATGATCTTTATATGCAAAAAGACACTGTTTTGATAGAAACAAATCCATTAATCCTAGATGAAGATGATGAATTTCTAGTGCTTGATGCAAAAATGAGCTTTGATGATAGTGCACTTTTTAGACATCCTGAAATTTTAGCTTTAAGGGATTTAGATGAAGAAGATAATGCTGAGATAGAAGCTAAAAAACACTCTTTAAGTTATGTAAAACTAGATGGCAATATAGGATGTATGGTAAATGGTGCAGGTTTAGCTATGGGGACAATGGATGCTATTAATTTTGCTGGCGGAAAACCTGCAAATTTTTTAGATGTTGGAGGACTTGCAAGCTCTCATACTGTGGCAAAAGCATTTGAAATTATTCTAAAAGATGAGTTTGTGAAAGTTATTTTTATAAATATTTTTGGAGGCATTGTAAGATGTGATAGGATTGCAAATGGCATAATAGAAGCAATAAATTTAATAAATCCTAAAATTCCAATTGTTATAAGACTTGATGGAACAAACGCAAAAGAAGCAGAGTATATTTTAAAAAAAGCAAATATTTTAAATTTAATTCCTGTAAAAAATTTAGAAGATGGTGCTATTTTGTCTGTAAAACTTTCCAAAGAGTCTAACAAGGATATTAAATGAGTATTTTAATTGATAAATCTACAAAAGTTATTGTTCAAGGCTTTACAGGCAAAGAGGCAACATTTCACTCACAAAAATGCCTTGAATATGGCACTTTAATAGTTGGTGGAGTAACTCCATTTAAAGGTGGAATTACACACCTTGGACTTCCTGTTTTTAACACTGTTAAAGAAGCTGTTGAAAAAACAAATGCTAGTGTTTCGCTTATATTTGTTCCTGCTATGTTTGTGGCTAATGCTATTATAGAAGCTGCAAATGCTGGAATTAAACTATGTATTGTTATCACAGAACACGCCCCATTAAATGATATAATAAAAGCAAAAAATTTTGCAAATAAATGTGGTACCCAAATAATAGGCCCAAACTCACCTGGTATTATAAGTGCGGATGAATGCAAACTTGGAATTATGCCTGGAGATATTTTTAAAAAATCAAATTTAAATATAGGTCTAATCTCAAAGTCAGGAACATTAACCTATGAGGGTGCAAAGCAAATTTTAGACGAGGGATATGGTATCTCAACAGCTATTGGCATAGGTGGAGATAGGGTTATAGGACTTGGATTTAGTGAACTTTTGGAGATGTTTGAAAAAGATGATGATACAAAAGCAATTGTTTTAATAGGTGAAATTGGAGGCATTTTAGAAATAGAAGCTGCAAAAACCATAAAGGATAAAATTTCAAAACCAGTTGTTGCCTTTATAGCTGGTGTTACAGCCCCAAAAGGTAAAAGGATGGGTCATGCAGGTGCTATAGTAAGTGATTATAATTCAACTGCAAAAGGAAAAATGCAATCTTTAGAAAAAGTTGGTGTTCATGTAGTGCAAAGCCCTGCTCATATTGGCAGAAAATTAAAAGAAGTATTAGGCTAAAAAGGAAAAAATATGGAAAATTTAAAAGCTGTTTGGGTTGATGAGAGTAGATGTAAAGCTTGTAATATCTGTGTAAGCTACTGCCCAAGTGGGACTTTGGCTATGAGGTATGAGCCAAAGGCTATTCAAGGTATGATGATAGAAGTATTAAATGACAAAACCTGTATTGGTTGCAGGGATTGTGAAACACATTGTCCTGATTTTGCTATTTTTGTGGCTGATAAAGGTTTTAAATTTGCAAAACTTACACCAGAAGCAAGAGCACTTTCACGAGCTATTAAAGAAAATAATTTTATGAAAATAAAGGATGAATTATGAGTGTGGAAGTTATCTCAACCGGTAATGCTTTAGTGGCAAAAGCTGCAATTGATTGTGGCTGTAAATTCTTTGGTGGATATCCAATAACTCCATCTAGTGAGATAGCTCATGAAATGAGTGTAAGGCTTCCAGAAGTTGGTGGAACTTTTATTCAAATGGAAGATGAAATTTCTGGCATTTCAGTTGCGCTTGGAGCTTCTATGAGTGGAGCAAAAGCAATGACAGCAAGCAGCGGTCCTGGAATTTCTTTAAAATCAGAACAAATTGGTCTTGCATTTATAGCTGAAATTCCTCTTGTTATTGTAAATGTTATGAGAGGAGGTCCATCAACTGGTCTTCCTACTCGAGTTTCTCAAGGTGATATTTTACAATCTAAAAGTCCAACTCATGGAGATTATCAAAGCATAACTTTAATACCAGGAAGCTTAGAAGAAGTCTATACTTTTACAATAAAAGCTTTTAATTTAGCTTCTAAATTTATGACACCTGTTTTTTTACTTCTTGATGAAACACTTGGTCACATGCAAGCAAAGGCTGTTTTGCCAGATATTAAAGATATAAAAATATATAAAAGAGATGAGTTTAAAGGTGAAAAAAACAACTATTTGCCATATAAAGCAGATATTGATAAACCTGCCGTTTTAAATCCTTTCTTTAAAGGTTATCATTATCACATCACAGGACTTCATCACGGAAATACAGGCTTTCCAACTGAAAATGGCGAGATAGTTGATTATAATATTAAAAGACTTTTTAATAAGATAAATTTACATAAAGATGAAATTTGTGAATTTGAAGAGTTTAACTTAGAAAATGCTGAAATTTGCATAATAGCTTATGGAAGTGTAAATTTAGCAGTTAAAAGTGCCATTGAAATTTTAAATAAAGAAGATATTAAGGTTGGGCTGTTTAGACCTTTAACCTTATGGCCAAGTAGTAAGAAAAAAATAAAAGAAATTTGCGATAAATTTAAAAATATCTTAGTAGTTGAGTTAAATTTAGGACAATATTTTGGAGAAATTCAAAAATGTGGTTTAAGAGATGATTTACACACACTTTTTAAAGCAAATGGAAGACCAATTAGTCCAAATGAGATTATTAAAAAAGTAAAAGAAATCAAAGGAGTGAAATAATGGCATTTAATTATGATAAATATCTACGAACCGATAAACTTCCAACTCTTTGGTGTTGGGGATGTGGTGATGGTGTGATTTTAAAGGCTATTATAAGAGCTATTGATGCTATTGGTTGGGATTTAGATGATGTTTGTGTAGTAAGTGGCATAGGATGTAGTGGAAGAATGAGCTCGTATATAAATTGTAACACTGTTCATACAACGCACGGAAGAGCATTAGCTTATGCAACAGGTATAAAACTAGCTAATCCAACTAAAAATGTTATTGTTGTAACAGGAGATGGAGATGGTCTTGCAATTGGTGGAAACCATACAATTCACGCTGCAAGAAGAAATATAGGTATTAAGCATATTTTAATAAATAATTTCATTTATGGTCTTACAAATTCTCAAACATCTCCAACAACACCAAAGGGCTTTTGGACAGTTACTGCACAAAGAGGAAATATAGATCCAAGTTTTAATGCAACTGATTTATTAATTGGAGCAGGGGCGACATTTGTAGCAAGACAGACGATAATAAACGCAGATGTGTTAGTAAAACTTTTAGTAAAAGGCTTTAGTCATGACGGGTATGCTTTTTTTGATATTTTTTCGAATTGTCATATAAATTTAGGTAGAAAAAACAAAATGGCACAAGCTACTGATATGATAAAGTGGATTGAAAACATAACAGTAAATAAAATAAAATATGATAAATTAAGCGATGAAGAAAAAGTAGGGCTTTTCCCACTTGGAGTTTTGCACGAAGATAACTCTCACCTTGAATATACAAAAGCCTATGCTAAGGTTATAGAGGCCGCGCAAAATAAAACTAAAATCGACTTTAAGGAGATAGTATGACAACAAAACTTAGATTTGTAGGAGTTGGTGGACAAGGAGTTATACTAGCAGGTGAGATTTTAGCAGCTGCAAAGATAAAAGCAGGTGGTTTTGGCGTAAAGGCATCAACCTATACTTCTCAAGTTAGGGGTGGTCCTACAAAGGTTGATATTATATTAAGTGATGATGAGATTTTATATCCATATGCTGATGATATAGATTTTATGATAGCAACAGCACAAGTTAGTTTTAATAGTTTTAAAAATGATGTAAAAGAAGGTGGAGTTATTGTAGTTGAGCCAAATTTGGTAAGTCCAAGCAGTGAAGATAGAAAAAAATGGCAAATTTATGAAATTCCTATTATTTCAATTGCAAAAGATGATGTTGGAAATGTAATAACTCAAAGTGTTGTGGCTCTTGGGATTGCGGTTGGCTTTACAAAAGTTATGGATAAAGAACTTGTTAGAAATGAAATGTTAAGAAGCGTGCCTGAAAAAGTAAAAGAAGCAAATATAAAAGCTTATGATTTAGGACTAAAAGCGGCCAATGAGCTATTGAAAAATTAAATAATATTTGATTTAAGTGCTTTAAATTTTAACACTATAGCTCAAAACTTCAATATAAAATGTTGTTTATGTAGGAGAGTTTAGAGATAAATATAACAACCAAACATTTAATTTAGGACTAAATTATAAGTTTTAAAATACTTTAAGGGAAGATTTATCTTCCCTTAAAAACAATATTCATAACTTCTTTAACCAATATCTTTAAAAGTTTCTAATTTATCACTTAATATATTTTTCTTATAAATAATACTAAATATATATAGTTAAATTTATGAAATTTTATACAAATTCACATATAATATGCAAAATTTAAAGATTTTATTTAAGAAAGATATAAGTTTTTTCTTATAATAAAGATGAATTTATGTTTAAAAATAAAATTTAATTTTATTATTTAAGGTAAAATCTTTTAAATTGTTGTAAAATTGTAAAGATTTAAAAACCGAACATATTTTAAGAAAAAGGAGATGTGATGGTAAAGGATAAGTTATTAGAAAAAATAACTTTAAGGCTTAATGAAGTTGAAAAATTGCCTAAAATAAAGGAAGGCTCTATCATACAGACTCTTGAAGAAAATGGTCTTTCAAGAAGAGATTTTATGAAATGGGCTGGAGCTATGACAGCAACTCTTGGTCTTACTAGTGCTTTTATACCTGCAGTTTCTAAGGCAGCTGAGTTAGCAGATAGACTTCCTGTTATTTGGTTACATATGGCTGAATGTACAGGTTGTAGTGAAAGTTTATTAAGAACAGCAACACCAAGTATTGATAGTTTAATATTTGATTATATTTCACTTGAATATCATGAAACTATAATGTCAGCAAGTGGTTGGCAAGCTGAAGAAAATTTAGAGCAAGCCATAGAAAAATACAAAGGTCAATATATTTTGATGGTTGAGGGTGGAATTCCTGCTGGAACAAGTGAGTATTTTTTAACAGTTGGACCACACGGAACAACTGGTGCAGAGCATTGTAGGATAGCTTCTAAAAATGCTGCAGCTATTTTTGCGATTGGAACCTGTTCAAGCTTTGGTGGTATTCAAGCAGCTTATCCTAATCCAACAAACTCTCAAGCACTTAGCAAGATAGTCAATCAACCAGTTATAAATATACCTGGATGTCCTCCAAGTGAGAAAAATATAGTTGGAAATGTATTGAATTATATACTATTTGGAACACTTCCTGCACTTGATTCATATAATAGACCAAAATGGGCATATAGACTTAGAATTCATGATCTTTGTGAAAGAAGAGGAAGATTTGATGCTGGTGAGTTTGTAGAGCACTTTGGTGATCAAGGCGCAAAAGATGGATACTGCTTATATAAAGTAGGTTGTAAAGGACCATACACATTTAACAACTGTTCACAAGAGAGATTTAACTCTCATACTTCTTGGCCGATACAAGCAGGACATGGCTGTATAGGTTGTTCAGAACCTGATTTTTGGGATACAATGGGGCCACTTGAAGAACCTTTAGCAGATAGATTATATAAAAGTGTTTTTGGTGGACTTGGAGCAGATGCAACAGCTGATAAAATAGGAATAGGTGTTTTAGCAGTTGCAGGAGTTGCTATTGCAGCTCACGCAGCAGTTGGTTCATTTAAGAAAAATAAAGGAGAGTAATAATGAGCGAAAGAATAGTAGTAGATCCAATTACTAGAATAGAAGGACATTTAAGAGTCGAAGTTGTTGTTGATGAAAATAATGTGGTAACTGACGCATACTCAGGCTCAACTCTTTGGAGAGGTCTTGAAACTATAGTAAAAGGAAGAGATCCAAGAGATGCAGGACTTTTTATGCAACGAATTTGTGGAGTTTGTACTTACTCTCATTATAAGGCAGGAATTATAGCAGTTGAAGATGCACTTGGCATAAAACCACCACTAAATGCTGTTTTAACAAGAAGTCTAATGACTAACGCTTTGTTTTTTCATGATCATTGTGTGCATTTTTATCAACTACATGCACTTGATTGGGTTGATGTAGTAAGTGCATTAAGTGCTGATGTGTTTAAAGCTAGCGAAGAAGCTTTTAAATACTGTGAAACTCCTTATGCTTGTGGAGCAGATCATTTAAAGAGCGTTCAAGATAGAGTTAAGAAATTTGTAGATAAGGGAAATTTAGGACCATTTGCAAATGCATATTATGGACATCCTACTTACAAATTTACACCTGAACAAAATTTAATTGCATTAAGCCACTATTTAGAGTGTTTGAGAATTCAAAGAACAGCAGCTGAGCTAATGGCAATATTTGGTGCTAAAAATCCACATCCACAAAGTTTAGTAGTAGGTGGAATTACTTCTGTTATGGATATTTTGAGTCCTTCAAGATTAGGTGAATATTTAACCAAATTTAATGAAGTTGCTGATTTTGTAAATAGAGCATATTATGCAGATATAGTAATGGCTGCAAGAGCTTATGGTAATGAACCAAGCGTTATAAATGATGTTGGAACACCAAATTTATGGTCTCATGAAGAGCTTCCTTATAGTAAAAATGAATTTTTATTTGATAGTGGAATTATTTTAAATGGTGATTTATCAAAAGTTTATGAGCTTGATGAAAGCAAAATAACAGAAGAAGCAACTCATGCTTGGTATAAAAACGATGCCCCTCTTCATCCTTATGAAGGTGCTCAAGATCCAAATTATACAGGATTTAAAACTGAAAAAACAATGAATGCTCAAGGTGAGATGGTTGATACAAAAGTATTTGATATAAAAGGTAAATATAGCTGGATTAAAGCTCCAAGATATGATGGAAAACCTATTCAAGTAGGACCTATAGCAAGTATTTGTGTTAGTTATGCAAAAGGGAATAAATTTGTAGTTCCTATCGTTGATCAATTCTTAAAAGATGCAGGACTTCCATTGGAAGCAGTTTTATCAACTCTTGGAAGAACAGCTTGTCGTATGCTTGAAGCTAAAGTCATTGCAACTCATGGACTTAAAGCATTTAATAATTTAGTTGAAAATATTAAATCAGGCGACACAGAAACTTGTGCTAAATACAAAATTGACAATAAAAAAGAATATAAAGGTCGCTATATAGGAAATGCTCCAAGAGGAGCGTTAAGCCATTGGTGTAGAATTGAAAAAGGTGTTATTAAAAACTGGCAAGCGGTTGTTCCATCAACTTGGAATGCATCTCCAAAAGATAAAGATGGTAAAATGGGATCTTATGAAGCTTGCTTAATTGGTCTTAAAATAGCTGATCTAAAACAACCTCTTGAAATTATAAGAAAAATACACTCATACGATCCATGTATTGCGTGTGCAGTTCATGTGATGGATACTAAGGGAAATGAGCTTGGTGCTTATAAGGTAAATCCTAATATTTAAAGGAGAAATAGTATGAAAAAAGAAAATAAAAGAGTGGCTGAGTATGAATTTAGCATAGGATATCGTTTAAGTCACTGGGTTAGATTTTTTGCTATTATGCTTTTAATAATTAGCGGATATTATATATCTTTTGTGTTTCAAAGCCCAATGGTTAGTGATGAACCTGTGCTATTTTTGCAGGCAAAATGGAGATTTGTTCATATAGTTGCTGGATTTGTAATGATAGCTGCTGTTATTTATAAATCTTATATTTTTATATTTGATAAGATGAGCCACATAGAAAGAGTAAGTATAAAAGACTTTTTAAGCCCTAAGGTTTGGTTTGAGCAGATTAAATATTATCTTTATTTAACAGATGAGCATCCACACTTAAAAGGAGTTTATAATCCTTTGCAATTTATTGCTTATATTATGTTTTATGCGGTAGCTTTTATACTAATACTTACAGGACTTATTTTATATATGCATGTTTATCATCATGGTTTTGGTGGAGCAATTTTCGATATTTTAAGACCTGTTGAAGTATGGATGGGTGGACTTGCAAATGTAAGAGCAATTCATCACATATGCATGAATGTCTTGATAATCTTTATAGTTGCTCATATTTATATGGCTGTATTTAACGCTGTTAAGGGTAGAAATGGCGGAATGGACGCTGTAATAAGCGGCTATAAATTTCCAGAAGAAAATCACTAAAATGAAAATTTTAGTTTTAGGAATAGGAAATGTATTGTACTCCGATGAAGGTATCGGAGTACATTTTGTAAAATTACTTGAAAAAAACTATCAATTTATCTCAAATGAACATGAGATAACTTTTATGGATGGTGGAACATTAGCAAATTTTTTGATGTTTATAATGGCAAAATATGACCATATTTTTTTAGTTGATTGTATTGAGGCTGATGATGGCAAAGTAGGCGATGTCTATTTTTTTAGCTATGATGATATGCCAAAAATGATAAAGTGGAGTGGCTCAGCTCATGAAGTTGAAATGCTTCAAACTTTGCAAATGATGGAATTAGCAGGCGATTTACCATCAACTAAAATCTTAGGTGTTATTCCAAAAAGAGTTGAACCTTTAGCTTTTACTATAAGTGATGAACTTAAAAACTCAGTTAAAGTTATGGAAAAAACTTCTTTAAATTACTTTAAAAGTTTAGGTTTTGAAGTAAAAAAAATCAATGATTTAACCATTCAAGATATAGCAAATGAGTTTGATGAGATAGGAAAAAATAAAATATGATAATAGCTTTTAAATTTAACTATACAAATAAAAATAATTTTTTAGCTTATTTTTTAGAATTTTATGCTAAAAAAAGTTCTTTAAGTTATTCAATCACAAAAGAGGGCGATATTTTAACCCTATTTGTAAAAGGAGAAGAAAAAGATCTTTTAAAATTTAGCGATGAAAGTATGATTTTAATACCAAATTCTATTTTTTTACAAAAAAGCGAAGTTGAAGTAGTAGATGAAATGCCAAATACAAACATTGAAATTCCAAATTCAAGCTTTTCGAATTTAACTCCAAGTGTTGTAAAAAACTATGTAAATCACACCGAAAATTTAAAAAATGAATATAATATCTTTAGTGAAATTTCTATTTTAAAAGATAATGAATTTATCAAAATAGACGAAAAAAATTATAAAGAACTTTTAGAATTTTGTTTTTTAAACTTGCTACATAATAAAACACTACTGTTAAAAGATGGAAATAACAATGAATTATATTTTGAAAGCGGTGTAAATTTTAAAGCAAATTATCTAATGCCAACAAGCTTTAAAAGTATAAGTTCGCTTTTTATAGCAGATGAAAAAAGCTTAATCGCATTATCAAGCTATGAAAAACCACTTATAAATTTAAAGATAAATGCAGTTTTTAGAAAAAATCACGAAAATGCTCCTGCTTTCTTTGATATAAAAGCCGCAAGTGATTTTTTTATATTTGCTCTTTTAGATAGGTTATATGAAGAAAATATTAATTTTGTAAGCGTTAAAAGTCAAATTTTAATTAAAGCATCTGTTTTAGATAATGAAATTTTAGTTACTAATAATAATCTTTTTTTAAGTAGCAATGAAAAACTAATCTTGAAAAAAAACAGATACTCTAATTTATCAAAATTTGGACTTATTTGTGATGAATACAACTCTTTTAATGATAAAAATTTAAATATCTATTTAACTAAATTTGGAATGGATAATATAACCCTTTACCAAAACAATAATTCGATAAATTTTTTAAAATTTAGTGAATTTAAAAGCTATGATGAGATAAAAGAGGCTATAACAAAAGATGAAATAGGAAAAAAACTTTTTGAAAATTTCAATAAAAAATATAATTTTCCAAATGGTGAAATCAATAACTCACAAAGTTTTTATGCTATTTTTGACATCTCTTCAAAAATTTTATTTGGTAAAGATGCATCATATCTAATAACAAATGCAAAAGATTTTATTGGAAAAAAAGGTCCGAGTATTGACTACCTTATATCAAATTCTAAATTTGATACTATAAAACTTATAAAAAGTGCAATGAGTTTTAAACTTGCTGGAGTAAGTGATAAAATTCTATCTTTTGGTATAGTTCAAAGTTTGGCTTATTTTTTAAGTGATTTTAGTGATGATTTAGAATTTGACAATGCTTTTTTAACCGGTGATTTATTTGAAGAAAGATTGATTTCAAATTTAATTTTAAATGTTTTTAGTAAAAATAAAAGTGTAAAATTTAGTAAATATTTTGGAGTTTAAATGTGCTATAAATTTAGCATTTTTGGCTTAGTTCAAGGTGTTGGTTTTAGACCTTTTGTTTATTCTTTAGCTTTAAAGCATAAGCTTTTTGGCGAAGTTTATAACGATAGCCAAGGTGTTAAAATTTTTTTGTCAGGCAATGAAAATAGCATTTTAGATTTTGAACATGAGTTAAAAACAAATCTTCCACCACTTGCTAGGATAGATAAGATAATAAAAACTAAAATTTCAGGAATTTCTTACAATGATTTTAAGATAACATCTTCAAAAAATACTTCTAAATTTAGTCCAATTTTGCCTGATTTTGCAATTTGCAATGACTGTAAAAGTGAATTTTATGATAAAAATAGCAGATTTTTTCATTATCCTTTTATAAACTGCACAAATTGTGGACCAAGACAATCTATCATAAAAAAACTTCCTTATGATAGAGCAAATACAACAATGAGCAAATTTAAAATGTGTCAAACTTGCCAAAACGAGTATGAAAATCCACTAAATCGTCGTTTTCACGCTCAACCAATTAGCTGCGAGAAATGCGGTGTAAGCTTAATCTTAAAAGATAATCAAGCCAAAATTTTAGATAAAAATGATTTTGAAAACTTAGCTAAAAAAGTAGCAAATTTGCTAGAAAATGGAGCTATTTTTGCTATAAAAGGTCTTGGCGGATTTCACTTAGTTTGTGACGCATTTAACAAAAACTCCATACAAAAACTAAGAGAGTTAAAACATCGTCCTAAAAAACCGTTTGCTATAATGTGCAAAGATTTAAAAATGGCTTTAGAAATAGCTGAAATTTCGCAAAAAGAAGCAGAAATTTTAGAAAGTGAAATAAAACCAATTGTTATTTTAAAACTTAAAAACTCATCAAAAATTCCATCAAATTTAGCTCCAAATTTGGATAAAATCGGTATTTTTTTAGCCCCAACTGGACTAAATTTACTTATTTTTGAGTATTTTAAAAACCCAATTATCGCAACTAGTGCAAATTTAAGTGGCGAACCTATAATTTCAAATGAAAATAACCTTTATAAAAAACTTGGAAATGTTTTTGATTATGTGCTTGATAATGATAGAGAAATTTTAAATCCAAGCGATGATAGTATAGTACAAATTATAGATGAAAAAGCTTTTTATCTTCGCACAAGTAGGGGTATAAATCCAAAGATTTTTCTAACAAATTTCAAAGTCAAAGGCACATTTTTAGCCATCGGAAGCGAACTAAAAAACCAATTTGTTATATATAAAAACTCTCAAATTTTTATATCTGCATATATTGGAGATCTTAAAAATGTTGCAACATTTGAACGTTTTAAAAAAATGCTTGATCTTTTTATAAAAAGTTATGATTTAAAATTTGATGCAGTTATAGCTGATAAACATCCAAGCTTTTTACACACAAAATATTTTAAAGAAAAAGGTTATAAAATTTATAATATCCAGCATCATTATGCGCATTTGATTTCTAATTTATATGAAAATTTCAGTGATGATTTAACAAAATCAAATAAAAATTCAGATAAACAATATTTGGGATTTTGTTTTGATGGCACAGGATATGGGGATAACGCTAAAATTTGGGGTGGTGAAGTTTTTATTTTTAATGGATATAAATATAGTAGAAAATACCATTTTGATGAGTTTTTACTCCTTGGTGGTGATAAAAGCATAAAAGAAATTTATCGCTTAGCTTATGCAATTTTTAAAAAATATGATATTGATACAAAATTATTAAATATTGAGCCAAAATTAGAAAAAAAGTTAAATTTAATTTACACAAAAGAGATAAACTCATATTATACTTCATCACTTGGCAGAGTTTTTGATGCATTTTATTCGCTTATTTTTGGAGTAAGCAAGATAAGCTATGATGCACAAGCTGGCATGATAATGGAGAAATTTTATGATAAGAGTTGTAAAGAAAGTTATAAATTTGAAATTGAAAATGAAAAAATAATATTTAAAGATGCTTTTTTAAATGCTTTAAAAGAAAGCGATAAAAAAGTTTCTATAAGTAAGTTTATAAATGGCTTAGTGGATTTGATTATTAAAATTTCAATAAAAGAAAAACTTGATGTAATATTAAGTGGTGGAGTTTTTCAAAATAAAATTTTAGTTGAAATTTTAATAGCCAAATTGAAAGAAAATGGGATAAAATACTATTTTAATCAAACTTATCCTACAAATGATAGTGGAATTGCCTTAGGGCAGATGATTTGGTTTTTACTAAATAAAGGAGAAAACTATGTGCAAAGATTGCGGTTGTGAAAGTCACAAACATAACGAAGATACAAAATCAACTGTTGAAGTTGTATCTAAAATTTTATCTAAGAATGACAAAGAAGCAGACCATAACAGAGCTCACCTTGATGAAAAAGGGATATTTTGCATAAATTTAATGAGTAGTCCAGGAGCTGGAAAAACAACACTTTTAGAAAATACAATTAAAAAAAGCAAATTTAAAATAGGTGTTGTTGAAGGAGATTTAGAAACTAACCGTGATGCCGATAGAATCATAAAAGCAGGTGCATCAGCATATCAAATCACAACAGGGCAGGGTTGTCACCTAGATGCAGTTATGGTACATGAAGGACTTCATCACTTGCCACTTGAAAATTTAAATCTAGTTTTTGTAGAAAATGTAGGAAATTTAGTTTGTCCTGCAAGCTATGATGTTGGATCTCACATAAATGTAGTACTTTTAAGCTCACCAGAGGGAAGTGATAAAGTTGAAAAATATCCTGTTATGTTTAGAGCTGCAGATTTAGTTATCATAACAAAATCAAGTGTTAAAAAATATTTTAACTTTGATACAAAAGAGGTTATTAACTCAGTTAGAAAGCTTAATCCAAAAGCTGATATTATTGAACTTGACAGTGTTACTGGTGAGGGCTTTGAAAAATGGCTTGATTATCTGAAATTTAAAATGGAGTTTAGATAATGTGTCTTAGCATACCATCAAAAGTTTTAGAAGTAGATGAAAACAACTTTGCTACAGTTGAAACTTTAGGCGTTAAAAGAGGTGTTAGTTTAGATCTTATTGGCGAGCCTGTAAAACCAGGCGAATATGTTTTAATCCATGTTGGCTTTGCAATGGAAAAAATAGATACAAAAGCAGCTCTTGAAAGTTTGGAGTTTTATAAAAAAATTGCAAAAGAGATGGAAGATGGGACAATTGATCAAAGTGATGGTGATATGGGACTATCAAATATGAAAATAGAGTAAAAAATGGATTTAATAAACGACTTTAGAGATAAAACTCATATTTTAAATTTATCAAAACTAATAATTGAAAATTCAAAAAAACCACTTAATATAATGGAAATTTGTGGTGGGCACACACACTCTATAATGAAATTTGGTATTGATAAATTAGTCGGAGAAAATATAAAATTTATCCACGGCCCTGGATGTCCAGTTTGTGTTATGCCTCGTCATAGTATTGATGAGGCCATAAAGCTTGCCTCTATGAAAGATATCATTTTTACAACATTGGCTGATATGTTAAGAGTGCCAGGAAGTTATACAACTCTTGCCAAACAAAGGGCCAAAGGTCATGATATAAGAGCTTTATATTCTCCACTTGATGTGATAAATATAGCATTAAAAAATCCAGATAAAAATGTGATATTTTTTGCTATTGGTTTTGAAACAACTACACCAATGAGTGCAGTTGTCATAGAAAAAGCAATAAATTTAAATCTTAAAAATCTTTTTTTTCATATAAATCATGTTACCGTTCCAGCACCAGTTAAAGCTCTTTTAGATGATGAAAATGTAAAAATTGATGCATTTTTAGGACCAAGTCATGTAAGTGTTATAATTGGTTCAAAACCATACGAAGATATTGCAAAAACTTATAAAAAACCAATTGCCATAAGTGGATTTGAGCCACTTGATATAATGGATTCTATTTTAAATTTAGTTAAACAATTTAATGAAAATAAATTTGAAGTTTATAACGAATACAACCGAGTTGTTAAGCCAAACGGGAATGAAAAAGCTATAAATTTAATAAATAAATATTTCAAAAAAGTGGATTTTGAGTGGAGAGGACTTGGAGTTATACCAAAAAGTGGACTCGATCTAAAAGATGAGTTTGATTTTTTAAATGCAAGGAAAATTTTTGATTGTAGTGTTGAGAGCAAGTCTGAAAACAGAGCCTGTATTTGTGGTGAAATTTTAAGGGGGTTGAAAAATCCACCTGATTGTAAAGTATTTGGAAAGGTTTGCAATCCACAAAACCCACTTGGTTCTTGTATGGTTTCAAGCGAGGGAGCATGTGCGGCTTATTATAAATATAAAAGAGGGTAAAAAGTGGAAGAGCTAGAAAGAAAACAAATACTAAAAAAAGCCATTTTAAATTATAGGCTTTTTTTTGTTTTAGTTCCAGCTTTTTTATTTTTATTTTTTTTGATATTTGAAATTTTTAGTGAGTATTTTCCTGATATTAAAGAGAAATACCCAGAAGCAAATTTGCTTTTTTTAGCCTATTTTCCTTTGTTTTTTATAGCGTTGTTTTTTTTAAATAGGTATTTAAATTATTTAAAAAAACAAAATATAAAATTTGAAAATTATATAAAAGAAAAACTAGTTTCAAAATTTTTAAAAAACTATACTTATAACCCAGCAGATGGTTTCGGAAGTAATTTTATAAATAGTGTAGAAATTTATGCTCATTATGACTTTGCAACTCATGATTTAGTAAAAGGTTTTCATAAAGATACAAAATTTGAGTTTTGTATAGCAGAAACTTGTGAAAATTATACTAGCGTGGGTGGTGATTTTGGAAAGTTAATAAATGGCTTAAAAAAAATGAAGTATGAATTATCAAAATTTACAGGTGTTATTTTGGGTTTTGTGATAGATAAAAATTTTAAATCAAAAACAATAATTGTTGATAAATCCTACAACACAAAAATAAATGGGAAAAAAGAAATTTTTGATAATAGCACTTTTAATGACGAGTTTAGAATATTTAGCGACGATGCTGTAGAAGCTAGGTATTTGCTTAGTTTTTTGGATATGGAAAAAATAGTAAATTTTCAAAACACAATAGGAGCAGGGCAGGCAAGCTATGCTTTTATAAATGGGAAATTTTATATTTTTTTAAATAATTATCATTTTAGTTATAACCCATCTTTATTTTTTGAAGTAAATGAAAAAGATGCGATAAATTTCGCACAAAATATAAAAAAAGTGATAAGTTTTATAGATTATTTTAAATAGGAGTAAATTTTGAAAGAACAAATTCTTTTAAGTCACGGTGGTGGCGGTGAAGAGATGAATGCTTTGATAAATGATATAATTTTCAAAGCCTTTGATAATGAAATTTTAAAAAGTGCAAACGATGCGGCAATTTTAAAATTTAACTCTTTAAATTTAGCTTTTACAACTGATAGTTTTGTTGTAACACCACTATTTTTTAGTGGTGGAGATATCGGTAAGATAGCTATTTGTGGCACTGTAAATGACCTTGCTATGGTTGGAGCAAAACCACTTTATCTAAGTTGTGGTTTTATAATAGAAGAGGGTTTTAGCATAAAAGACTTCAAGCAAATTTTAAACTCAATGAGCACAACTGCAAAAGAAGCAGGAGTTTTTATAGTTTGTGGTGACACAAAAGTAGTTCCAAAGGGTAAATGCGATGGTATTTTTATAAATACAAGTGGTGTTGGAGAGATCATAAAACCAATTAATACTGCAAATTTAAAAGCACCAGCTAAAATTTTAGTAAGTTCTGATATCGCTAGACATGGAAGTGTGATAATGCAAGCAAGAGATGAGCTTGGTTTTGAAAGTCAGCTTAAAAGTGATTGTAAGCCGCTAAATTTAATAGTTGAAAAAATTCTAAACTCTGGAATTACACCGTTAGCGATGAGAGATGCCACAAGAGGTGGAATAAGTGCGGTTTTAAACGAGTGGGCGAAATTTTGTAAAATTGGCATTAAGATCAAAGAATCGGCGATAAAAATAAGCGATGAAGTTAAAGGGATTTGTGAAATTTTAGGCTTTGAACCGTATGATTTAGCAAATGAGGGAACTTTTGTTTTGGCAGTTTGTGAAAAAGAGGCTCCAAAATGTTTAGAAATTTTACGCGAATTTGATAAAAATGCAAATATCATAGGAGAAGTTATAGAAAATGAAGAAAATAGGGTGATTTTAGAAACACTTTATGGAGTTGAGAGATTTTTAGAACCACCAAAAGGTGAGTTACTTCCTAGAATTTGTTAAATTTGAAATTTTTATTTATAAATTTGCAAAATATATAAGACTTTAAAAGGAAAAATATGCATGAGCTTTCAATAGTAATTGATTTAGTTGCACTTTGCGAAGAAAATTTAAGAAAAAATAATAAGAACAAAATAGAAGAAGTTCATCTTAAAATAGGGCGTTTAAGTGGTGTTGAACCACATCTTTTAAAAAGTGCTTATGAAGTTTATCAAAAAGATACAGTCTGTAAAGATGCAAAACTCATTATAAATTTGCAAGATGTCGTTGTTAAGTGTAATAAATGCGGAAAAGAAAGCGTGCTTAATAAAAATGAGTTTTTATGCCCAAAATGTGGCTCAAATGACCTTGAAGTGCTTGATGGCGAAGATATGTATTTAATGCAGCTGGTTATGTCATAAATAGGACTTAATAGCTTTTTTACTTCTAGGATATTTTTTTAATACAATAAATGATCTTATTTTCATCCTTATAATTTTTTCTTTTTTATTTATAAAATTTTACAACCATTAAATTTATTAATAGGGCAGAGCCCTTATTATATTTTTCTCATATATTAGATTTCATATTAATATTATTGCATTTTTCATCATTTTCTTATTTTTAAAAAATGCTTTATTATACTTTTGCATAAAAATCAACTTGAAAACCAAAATACACATTTTATTGCATTATTATTTATGGATAAGTTTTAAATTTTCAAAAAGTAAAGTATGGAAATGACTATATATCGTTGTTTAGCAAGGTTTTATTTTGCCAGGGGATTTTAATTTATAAAAGTTTGAAAATTACAGTTTTCAATACAAAATATTAAAATTACTTTGTATTTATCTTTTTATCATAGTTTTTTTAGCTTTATATTTAGTATGTTTTTATGTATTTTTTAATTTTGTTTTTAATCCGCTTTAAAACCGTTTTATTTGCATAAGTTATATTATTTATTGTGTTTTTGCTTTTCAGAGAGCTTGATGTAATTATAAAATTAAGTATGTAGAAAAAAAAGATTAAATATTGGTAGCTAAATTTTAAAGTAAATTAATTCTACCAATATTTTTATTACTAAATTAAGCTAAAGAAGTTTTTTTAGAAATTAAATCAGTTATTTGATCTTTTATGGATTGGTAATTATAGCCGTCTTTAAATCCAGCATAAAATCCACCACTTGCATTTACATGCCCTCCTCCACCGACTAAGTCTTTAGCCATTTGACTTACATCCGCATTTCCATTTGCACGAAAGCTCAATGTTTTTTTAGAAGTAACATCTATAAAAAAGTCAATATCAGGATTTTGCACTAAAAAATCATTTCCTATGATTGAAGTATTTCCGATATTATATGTCAGAATGCCTTTTTTATCCAAATATGATATTTCAAATTTTTCTCTATCAGCACTAAGTTTTTCGACTATAAATTTAGATATCAAATTACTAAGTGTGTCATCATTTTGCTTTTTGAAATACTCTTTTTTTATTTTATGTAAAGTCTCATCAAGTGCAATATGACCGTTATCTTGATCGAAAAAAGTCTGTGATTTATCTAAAAGATAAAATATATACTCTCTACTATTTTCATCAAACATTATCTTATTTATCTCTTTTGCTCCACTTACTACACCCATGCAAACCTTACCCATTTCAAACCAATGATTGTCTTTTAGCCAGATATCAACAGCATTGACAACATTTACAAACTTAAAAAGCCTATCATCTTCACCATATAATTTACTAAAAAAATCATAAGTTATAAGAGTTGCACATCTTGAACTATCCATTAAATACCAAGGAAATTTTTTAGAGCACTCAAGTCCAGTTTGATGATGATCAAGTAAAAAAATAGTTGAATTTTTATCTTTTAATGCATTTTCAAATTTTTCGCACTGTTGTAGACTTAAATTTAAATCTGTAATTAAAACAATTGATTTTTCATAAATTTTTTCATTATTTTCATTAACTTTAGCACTGTTTTCTATTAAATTTAAAATCTCTTCAAATTTAGCCTCTATTTCTCTTCCATAGTTGGAATTAAAAAATAAAATATCCTTAAAATAATGTTTTGTAACTAACTGTGCTCCATATCCGTCTAAATCTGTGTGTGATAAATGGTAAATTTTCATATTTTCTCTTTTATTATGTCTTTTAAAAAAATTGTTTCTAAGAAGTCATCTACTTGGTTTTGAAGAGTATTAAAAGTATTCCAAATTTGGCAATTATCACTTTTTTCACACTCATCTTTTGATTTCGAACACTCAAAAACGCTTCCTGCATGCTTCTCGGTTTTGGAAATTATCTCTTTTAGATTAAAATCTTCCTTTGCTAGCATAAAACCACCGTTTGCACCTTTATATGAAACTAAAATTCCAGCTTTTGCTAAATTTTGCAGTATTTTAGCTAAAAAGCTTTTTGAAATATCAAGCTCCTTTGATATAGTATCTACATCTTGTGGGCTATCTTTTTTAGCTATAAATATAAGTGAAAGCAGTGCATACTCGCTGGCTTTTGTAAAAAGCATCCAAACTCCTTAAAAAAATATATTGCTATTTTAGTAAGTTTTAGCTATTAATAAGTTTAAATAAGCAAATTTTAATTATTTTTTATAAAATAAGCTTGATTTTATTTTTTTTAGGTATCATTAAGACTCATTTTAATTTAACCAGTCAGGAGGTCATTATGGCTTTGGATTCGGCAAAGAAATCAGAAATAGTTGCGAAATTCGCTAAAAAAGAGAACGATACAGGTTCAACAGAAGTTCAAATAGCACTTTTAACAGCTAGAATACAAGAACTTACTTCTCACTTACAAGATAATCCTAAGGATTTCTCATCAAGACTTGGTCTTTTGAAAATTGTAAGCAGAAGAAAAAAGCTTATGAAATATCTAAAAGATAAAGATTACGATAGATATACAAAAATTGTATCTGAGCTTGGTTTAAGAGATAGATAAATTTTATAGCCCTATTTTGGGCTATTTTTTAAATTTTAGCATTTCTAATCTTTTTGTATATCTACTTTTAAAGGCCAAAAACCTATCAATAAGCGCCAACTTAAATAATATAAAAAAATGGCTATAAACCAAATTTCAAAACCAAAGCTTACAGGTATAAAATTATCCAAAGCATAAACAATAAATAAAATATTAATAAAAGGCATAATATACCAAATATATAGAAAATATATAATAGAAAGCAGACCTCCTGCTCTTGGCTTGTATTTTGTTTGGCAGTTGTTACAATTTACTTCCACACTTCCAAAAATATACTCTTTCATAGAATTACATTTTTTTATTTTATTTTCACAAACTTCACATTTTTTATAAAAAAATCCCATTTGCCTTTTCCTTAGGCTGCAAATTTATAATTTTGTTTTTTTAATTCTTAATCGCCATAAATGAGGCAAAGTTTCCCCATTTAAAGATAGTTTCTACTACTTTAAATCCAACATCTTTTAATAATTTTTTATTTTCATCTTCGCTAAAAGGTATAAGAACATTTTCTAAAGCTTGTCTTTTTTGAGCAATCTCATATTTTGAATAGCCATTTTTTTCTTTATATTCTTCATAAATTTCTATCATATTTTTAGATAGCTTTTTATCTTCATAAAGAAGCTTTTCACTAAGTATGAAAATTCCGCCCTCTTCTAGTCCATCATATATTTTTTTTATAAAATTTACTCTTTTTAAAGGACGAATAAATTGTAAAGTGTAATTTAAAATAACAGCATTGGCACTATTAAACTCAAAAGTTAATGCATCTGCTTCTATAAAATTAACCTTGCTTCCATACGCCTTTGCTTTATTTTTTGCAATTTCTTGCATAGCTTTTGAATTATCAACTCCACAAAGTCTAAATTTTGGATTTTTTTCAAATAGTTTAAAAAGCAAAGCACCAGTTGAGCAACCAAGATCAATTATAAAAGCTTGATTATCTAGATATTTTACTAGAATTTGAGTTATTAAATTTGATGAAACATCATAAAATGGTACCGATCTACTTATCATATCATCAAACACACTTGCAACATTTTCATCAAATTCAAATTGTTTTAAAATTGGTTGTTTGAAAATTTCATCTTTCATAATTCATCCTTTTTTAAAATATCTTGCACTTTTAATATATCTTTTGTAATTTGAAATTTTAACTCATTTAGATTTTCAAATTTTTTATTATCTCTTATAAAATCTTTAAATTTTATTGTAATTTTACCATTTATTTTGTCTTCACTAAATGGCTCTATTATATGTGTTTCAACACTAAATTTATCATCTGTTGAAAGCCTATTTCCTATAAAAGTAACACTTTTAAAGTCTTTATTATTTAGATTTGTAAAAGTTGCATAAACGCCATTTTTTGGTAAAAAATAGTTACTTGTATCTAAATTTATAGTTGAAAAAAGCTCTTTTTTACCTAAACCTTGACCTTTTATCAAATTTCCTTTTATCTCATAAACTCTATCTAGTAGTAAATTTGCCATTTTTATATTAGCTTTTTTTAAAAATTCCCTTATTTTTTCACTATGAACTGAAATGTTATTAATCTTTTTTTCATTAACTATTACAACTTCACCATCGAAAATATTTTTTAAAAAAATAGCATCCGCGCTTCTGTTTTTTCCAAATTTAAAGTCATATCCAACAACTATTTTTTTTAAATTTACAAACTCATTTTTTAAAAGCTTTATAAACTCTTCTGGACTCAGATTTTTAATATCATTAATGTTTTTATAAAAAATAGGTAAATTTATAAAAGATTCTCTTTTGGGAGTAAGCTTTAATCTATCATTTTCAATGACTAAAATTCCACCATCGTAGCAATATGAAAAAAGAGCTTTGTGACCTAAATGAATACCATCAAAATGTCCAATAGCAAGAGATTTTATTTTTGATTTATCCATTTAATATCTTCAACATTATAGCCATCTTTTTTGGCATTTTCTAAATAAATTGCTTCAATTAATGCTGGAATTTGCTTAGTTCTTGATAATATATAAAGCTTTTTATGATCTTTTCCATAAATTAAAGCATATTTATAAGCATCTATTTTTACTATATAAAGTGGCTCATAAACAAGCCCAAATTTTGAAATTTCAATCATGCTTTTATTATCATCTAAACCAAATCTTGCCTTATATTCATCTTTTACAACTTTGTTATCTTTTGTAGTAGAACTTTTTATAACCTTTATCTCATTATTATATACACTGAAATTTATAGTTGAATTTGTTAAATTTGCATCATTCATAGAAGCTATTTCATACCAAGTTCCACTAAATTTATAGATATCAAAGTCCCCTTTTATAACTCTTTTTGGTGTAGTTAAATTTGCATTATTACAGCCACTTAGTAAAATTAAAGCTGTAAAGCATACTAATAAACCCCTATTTTTTAAAAAGGTAAAAATACTCTTCATTTCCATTTTTTCCTTTTAGTTTTGATTTTTCTTTTTTAAGCATTATCAGTCCTTGTTTTGCAGCATTTAGTTCAAATTTACTCATAGCTTTTAAAATAGCTTTTTCATCTAAAACCCTGCCCTTTTTATCTCTTTTTGCCTCCACACCAACTTCAAATTGTGGTTTAAATAAAATTATAGCAAACTCTGTGAAAAGCTTTGATAGTTTTTCAATTACCAAATTTAATGAAATAAAACTTATATCACAAGTTAAGATATCAAAAATTTCTTTATTTTCAAAGTTTTTTATATCTAAATTTTCATAAACAAAAACTCTTTCATCTTTTTTTAATGTTTCATCTAATTGGTTTGTTCCAACATCAACACCAACAACTTTTTTGACATTATTTTTAAGTAAAATCTGTATAAAACCTCCAGTAGAGCTGCCAACATCAATAACTGTTTTGTTCTTTAAATCTAAATCAGTATCTTTTAGAAACTCTTTAAGCTTAAAGGCTGCACGAGAGACATAAATTTCACTCATTATTTCAACTTTTGCATTATTAATATCTAAGCTGTTTTTTTCTAAAAGCTCACCATTTATTAAAATTTTTTTATCTTTTATAAATTCACTTGCTTTGTTTCTACTTATATTTAAAGCATTTGCTACATATAAATCAGCTCTCATTTTTACTCTTTTAAAACTCACTTTCTAAAAGTTTTAAAAACTCAATCTCATCTATAACTTTAACACCAAGTTTTAATGCGTTTTCTAATTTGCTTCCAGCTTCATTTCCGCAAAGCAAAAAATCAGTTTTTTTAGAAACAGAGTTTGTAACTTTTGCACCATTTTCTAAAAGTAAATCTTTAAAATAATCCCTGCTTTTACTTAAAGTTCCAGTTATCACAACAGTTTTATTATTAAATGCACTATTTTTAGTTTCAAAAACTGATGGTTTAGGATTTATGATATTAGTTAAATTTATAATTTTTTCCATATTTGTTTCTATAAACTCAACCAAACTCTCAGCCATTGCTTCCCCAAAGCCATCAAGATTTAAAAAATCATCTTTTTTAGCATTAATCCACTTTAGTCCAAAACTTTCATCCAATTTTTTTGCTGCAACTTCGCCTATATGTTCAATTCCCAAAGAAGTTATAAATCGATAAAGTGGAGAATTTTTAGAACTATTAATAGCATTTAGTAAATTTGCAATTTTTTTATCTTTAAAGCCTTCTAAATTTTCTAAATCTTCTTTTTTTAGATTATAAATATCTGGAATTTTTGCTATTTTTCCCTCTTCAAAAAGTGTTTTTACGATAGCTTCACCAAGTCCGTCTATATTCATGCACTTTTTAGAAGCAAAATAAATAAGTGAGTTTATAACCCTTGCTTTACAATCAAGATTTTGACACTTTACAAACACACCCTCATCGAGTAGATGCGAGCCACAAACTGGACAAGTTTTAGGGCGTGAAATTTCTATCTGGCTTCCATCTCGCCTGTCTTTATAAACACTTGTTATTTTTGGTATTACATCGCCACTTCTTATAATATTTACAAAATCATTTTTCATAAGTCCTAGGCGTTTTATCTCGTCAAAATTATGAAGAGTTGCATTTTTTACAATAGCACCATCTATTTCAACTGGCTCTAAAACTCCAACTGGAGTTACCACCCCACTTCTTCCAACCTGCAAAGCAATATCTTTTAGTCTTGTTACTTTTTCAACTGCCTTAAATTTATAAGCCACCATGAATTTTGGAAATTTAACAGTATATCCAAGTTCTTGACATTTTGAAAGCAGATTTATTCTTATGACCATTCCATCCATTAAGATCTCTTTATCATCTCTTTTTGCGACTAAATCATCATAAGCTTTAGCAATTTCATTTTTAGTTTTACAAACTCTTATAAAACTATCTTGTAAAAAACCAAGTTTTCTAATGAAGCTCATAATCTCAAAATGAGTTTTAAAACCTAATTCATTATAGCCTGCATCCCAAGGAATAAATTTAAGTTTTCTTTTAGCAACAATACTGCTATCAAGCTGTCTCAAGCTTCCAGCTGCTGCATTTCTAGGATTTGCCAATGGAAGTTCACCGTTTTTTGAGCGTTGTAAATTTAATTCATCAAAATCACTTTTTGATATTACAACTTCACCTCTTATCTCTATTTTTCCTGTGTAGTCAATCTTTAATGGAATGCTTTTTATAACTTTTGCATTTTGCGTTACATCTTCGCCAATTACCCCATCGCCTCTTGTTGCAGCACTTTTTAAAATGCCATTTTCATAGAGTAAATTTAGACTTGCTCCATCAAATTTTGGCTCACAATAAAACTCAAATCCGGATTTTTCACCTCTTTTTAGCCAAGATATTAGTTCATCATCATTAAAAATATCTTCCATAGACCACATTTGATTAATGTGAGCTAGTTTTTCAAACCCATCGCTTATAGCTCCGCCTATTTTTTGTGTTGGAGAGTACTCTAAAATTTCACTTTTGTTTTGTGATTCATACTCTAAGACTTTGTTATAAAGACTATCATATTCCTCATCACTTGCCAAAGGAGCATCTTCTGTGTAGTATGCCCTAGCCCATAAATTAAGTAAATCAATTGCTTTTATATACTCATCTCTTGTCATGTTATCACCAAAATATATTTTTTACCAAATAGATATTTTATTCATCGCTTCATGTAGTTTAAACATTTGAGAATGTTCAAAAACATCATGTGTTCTTATTATGGTTGCACCATTTTCATAAGCCTTTAGATGCAGATATAAACTTCCTGCAAGTCGCTCATCAACTTCGCTTTTAGAATAATAATTTATTACGCTTTTTCTACTTGCCCCTACAAAAAGTGGCAAATTAAAATGTAAAAAATGCTCTAAATGCTTGATTAAAAAAAGATTATCACTTGCACTTTTGCCAAAACCAATACCTGGATCAAGCACAATATCTTTAACACCATAACTATAAATTTCATCTAATTTAACTTTGAAGAATTCATCAATTTCATCTATTACATCATCGTATTTAGGATCTTTTTGCATATTTGTAGGATCGCCTTTCATATGCATTAAAGAGTAAGTTGCGTTATATTTTTTTGCCAATTTACAAAGATTTAAATCCGCACTTATATCATTTATAAAAGTAAAACCGTGATTTAGCGCATATTCAAGGCAGTATTCATCAAAACTATCAAGGCTAAATTTTGCTTTTTCATATAAATTCAATTTATAAATTTCACTAATAATATCTTTTATTCTTCTAAATTCTTCATCTCTTCCACAATATTTACTTCCTGGTCTACTAGAAACTCCCCCTAAATCAATATAGCTTGCACCATCATTAATTTGTTTTTCGATTCTTTGTATTCCAGTTTTTGTATTTACTCTACTTGCTTTATTAAAACTATCTTCATTTATATTTACAACACCCATTATTTTAGGTTTTTTCGGTTTTATAAAATCTTTTTTTATAAATTTAGATAGATTTTTTAAACCAAAATCTTGCAAAGCTTCTTTTTTAGCCAAATTAGCAAGTTGCTTATCATTAGCTATTAAAAGTGCGTTTCCGACACTTTGCCCTAAAATGGCGCTTCTTTGACAAACAAGCTCCGCGCCAATACTTAAAGCATCTTGCTTCAATATATTTGCAGCCGGATCCTTAAGGTCTTTTATAAAAAAAAAGTTTAAGCTTGCCTTTTTTTTCATAAGTTTTTCGCCAATTTTTTCAGGTTTAATAAATTTACAAATTTCATTAAAATTTGTTTTATTATCTATCTTAAAAATCTTCAAATTTATCTCCTAGTATCCATTATCATAAGTAAAAGTGGTGTTAAAACTGATCTTGCTTTAGTATTTAAATTAATTAAAATCATAAGTTTATTTATGTGATTAAGCTCTTTTTCATCAAATTTTATTCCACTTTCAAAACACTCCCTTACAATAGCACAAAATAAATTTTGTAAGGCTATTTTATCAAGAGTACCATCTTTTTCAAGTTCTATTTGTTTATTTAAAAAAATATTTATATCATTTAGACTTAAATTTTTAAAATTTAGTCCTGTTTTAGGCAAAACTTGTTTTATAAAATGATTTTCTATAATAAGCCTTGATCTAATAGTCGGTAAAAATACATTTTTACTATTACTAATTAAAATAAATTGAATATTCTTAGGAGTATTTTCTAAAATTAAAAGAAGTGAATTTTGTGCTTCAGTTTTAAATTTATGTCCTATTAAAACTATAATTTTTTGCTCTTTTTCTGCTATATAGGCTTCATCTTTTGCAGCGTTAGTATCCTCTAGTAAAATTTCACTTTTTTCAAATATTCTTAAATTATTTCTTCCAAATTTATTAATTAAATTTGATTTAATAAGCTCAAAATCTCTACAAATTATGATTTTATTCAAAGTACTATCTCATCAAATAAAGCTGCACTAATACTTGAGTTAAAAAGCTTAAAAAGTTGAATCAATTTAATGTCTAAATTTTCATCTTTACCATCAAGATAAAAAGCATTTTCACTATGCTCGTCAATCAGCCACATATAGCTATTTTCATTACTTTTTGCAATTTGCGAAAAAGATGTTCCGCCACGACCTATATAAAAAAATAGATATCCTTTTGGAAAAGCGAGACTAAGCATATCATCAAGTAGTTCAACACCCTCCTTTGTGTTTATTTCATCCAAATTTGCAAACATTGAACGAAGTGAAAAAAATGGTAAAATTGGTCTTTCATTATCGCTTTTATTAATATTTGTTAAAAAATATCTCTCAAACCAACTTCTTTGCTCGTCACAAAAAACTAAAAAAGCAACCCCATCAAGTAAAAATCTTATTCTTGATGCGGTTAATGGAGACCACTCTTCTCTTCTATCTTCCATCCACGCCGACATCAAGGCGTCTTTTCTAATTTTTGTTAAACTCCACTTATAAAGATCTTGCATTATTTATACAACTCATAAGCTTCGTGAAGTATCCTAACGGCAAGTTCGCCATATTTTGCTTCAACAATTATTGAAATTCTTATCTCACTTGTTGAAATCATCTGTATATTTATACCATTTTTTGCTAAAGTCTCAAAAGCTAGAGCAGCAATTCCACTATGTGATTTCATACCAATTCCAACAACTGAAACTTTCACTATATTGCTATCACTTTCTACACTAAAACTATCATCTAGATTTGATAAAACTTTTAATGTTTGATTAAGTTCATTTTCAGGAACAGTAAAGCCTATGTTTGCAACACCATCGGTTCCTATATTTTGTATTATCATATCAACATTTGTCTCTTGAGTTGAAAGAATTTTAAAAATTTTTGCTGCAACGCCAGGTTTATCATCAACATTTCTAATTGTAACTCTTGCTTGGTTTCTATCAAGTGCAATTCCGCTTATTATAGCACCTTCCATCTTTTTTTCTCCTGTTATAAGTGTTCCATCGTTTTCATTAAAACTACTTCTTGTGACTAAATTTATGTTTAATTTTTTTGCTAACTCAACTGATCTATTTTGTAAAACTTTAGCACCTAAGCTTGCAAGCTCTAGCATCTCATCATATGTTATTTTATCTAGCTTTCTAGCTCTTGGTTCAATTCTTGGATCTGTAGTATAAACACCATCTACATCTGTATAAATTTCACACAAATCAGCTTTTATAGCTCCAGCCACTGCAACAGCTGAAAGATCGCTTCCCCCGCGACCAAGAGTTGTTACATCTCCGTTTTTATCAACTCCTTGAAAGCCAGCTATAACAACTATTTTATCATCTTTTAAAGCTTCATTTATAGAAGTTGGGTCAATTAGTTCAATTTTAGCTTTTGTATGAAAACTATCTGTTTTTAAACCCGCTTGTCTTCCACTAAATGCCACTGCTTTATAGCCTAGTTCTTTAAGTGCAATAGCTAAAAGTGAACTTGTAACTCTTTCTCCAGCACTTAAAAGCATGTCAAGCTCTCTACTACTTGGATTTTTACTAAAATACTCAGCATAATCAATTAATTTATTTGTAACACCACTCATAGCTGAAACAACAACAACAAGGCCATTTCCCTCATCTTTTCTCTTAGCTATTCTCTTAGCTACTAAATCTATTCTTTCAAGTGTTCCAACGCTTGTACCACCATATTTTTGGACTATTAGCATTATATATAACCTTTATCTTTAAAATAGTTTAAAACCTCTAAATAAGACTCTCTTTTAAAAGATCTTACATTCTTATCGATTTCATCAAAACTCACAAAATTATAATCGTTAAATTCTGGAATTTCGGTATTTAGTTTGATTTTAGCATTTTTTTTAAGTCTTACTAAGAAATATTTTTGAATTTGACCGCTATATGGTTTCATTTTTTCTAAAACATCTTCTGGAAAATCATAACTAAGCCATTTTGGATATTCTGCAATAATTTCCACTTTATCAGTTCCTATTTCTTCTTTTAACTCTCTAAAAAGTGCCATTTTAGGAGTTTCACCTTTGTCAATTCCACCTTGTGGAAACTGCCAAGCATCTTTTATATCAACTCTTTTTGCTAGAAAAAATTTCATTTCAAAAGGATATAAAGATGACATTATAATAGCTGCGACATTAGGTCTATAGTTTTTTTCCATTTACAATCCTAAAATTTTTTATAGATTTTAGCTAGTGTTTGTTTAGATTTATGTTAAATTTACTAAATTTACTAAATTTTTATATAATTTTTTTTTAAAAAAATTTGAAAAAGAGTAAATTTTGCACATTTATATACATATTCCATTTTGTGCTAAAAAGTGTCCTTATTGTGCTTTTGGTTCAAGTGATAAAGAATTTGATCTAGTAGATGAATATTTTAATGCTTTAAGTTTTGAGATAAAAAATACACCTTTAAGTAAAATTTCAACAATTTTTGTAGGTGGTGGAACACCAAGTGTTATAAAATCAAGCTATTATGCCAAAATTTTTAAGTTATTTGAGAAGTTCTTGGATGATGATAGTGAAATAACATTTGAAGCAAATCCAAACTCGGCCAATTTTAAATGGCTTAAAGATTTAAAAGACATTGGGGTAAATAGAATAAGCTTTGGAACGCAAAGCTTTAATGAAAAGAAGTTAATTTTTTTAGGTAGAAACCATACAAAATTTGATACTATAAAAGCTGTTGAAAAGGCTAAACTAGCTGGATTTAAGAATATAAATGTAGATTTAATTTATGCAACTAAATTTGATTCTAAAAAACTACTTGAAGATGAAATTTTAAATTTAAAACAACTAGAACTTTCTCATATTAGCGCATATTCTCTTATTTTAGAAAAAAATACTAAATTTGAAGATAAAAAAAGCTATCAAAAAGATAGTATAAACTTAGCAAAATTTTTATTTAAAAAACTTGAAGAGATTGGTTTTAATCAGTATGAAATTTCAAATTTTGGTATAGTTTGTAAACATAATCTTGCTTATTGGCAAGGAAAAAATTATATAGGTTTTGGTGCCTATAGTGTTGGGTTTAAAGACAATAAGAGATTTTATGCTTTAAAAGATACAAAATCATATATAAAAAATCCAAATTTTAGGGATATTGAGAGCTTAAACAATAATGACTTAAAACTTGAAAGACTGTTTTTGGGATTTAGATCAATTGTTGGGGTAAATGAAAATTTGCTAAACAAAACTGAACTTAAAAAAGCTCAAATTTTAGTTGATGAAAATAAACTTTTCTTAAAAAATGGAATTTTTTACAATAAAAATTATTTATTAGCTGATGAAATAGCCCTTTTCATAAATGATAGTTTTACACTAAATTAAAGAAAAACTGATAAAATAACAAATTATTTTTTAAAAGGACTAAATTATGTTTGGAATGAGTTTTCCTGAAATTTTAGTCATTGCCATAATCGCTGTTTTAGCACTTGGTCCGCAAAAACTGCCAAAAGCAATGGTTGAAATCGCCAAATATCTAAAAATTATAAGAAAAACAATAAATGATGCAAAACAAAGTTTTGACCAAGAAGTGAGAATTGCAGAACTTAAAGAAGATGCAAAAAAATATAAAGAAAGTATCGCAAAAACAAAAGATGATATCAAAAAAAAGCTTACTTTTGAAGAGCTTGAAGAGCTTAAAAGTGGTATAAATGAAGTAAAAACAGGGGTTACAACAAGCTTATCTGATATTAAAAATGAAATAGACGAAGTTAAAAAAATGCCAGAAAATATACTTGAAAATAAAACTGAAAATTCAAATGATAATAAAAGTGAAAATTTGGCAAAAAACAATATAGAAGAAAAAAATAGCGATTTAAAAAAGGATGAAAATGTTTGAAGATTTAATCCCGCATTTAGTTGAACTTAGAAAAAGACTATTTATAGCAGCTATGAGCGTTGTAGTAGGCTTTGTAGTATGCTTTTTATTTTGGGAAAATATACTTGATTTTTTACTTGCTCCACTTGAGGGAGTTTTACCTCCTAGTAGCAATGTTATCTTTACTCATCCAGCAGAAGCTTTTTTTACAGCTATGAAAGTATCATTTTTTGCAGGTTTTTTACTCTCTTTGCCAGTTATTTTTTGGCAACTTTGGCTTTTTATAGCTCCAGGTCTTTATGATAATGAAAAAAAATATATACTTCCATTTGTTGCAAGTGCTACTATTATGTTTTTAATCGGTTCATCATTTTGTTATTTTATAGTACTTCCTACAGCATTTGATTTCTTAATAAACTTCGGTGGAGATACTTTTACTGCACTTCCAAGAGTTGGTGAGTATATAGGCTTTTTTATAAAGCTTATTTTAGCTTTTGGAATTAGTTTTGAACTTCCAATTATTACATTTTTTCTAGCTTTAATAGGGCTTATTACAGATAAAGATTTAGCAGGATTTTTTAGATATGCAATAGTTATAATATTTATTTTTGCTGCAGTTATGACACCACCTGATATATTTAGTCAATTTATGCTTGCAGTGCCTTTAATTTTACTTTATGGTGTTTCTATTTTTATAGCAAAAACAGTAAATCCACAAAAACCACTTTTTGAAGATGAAGAAAATGAATAAGCTTGATAATTTAAACTCATATGATTACTATTTACCAAATGAATTGATAGCAACGGCTCCAATAATGCCAAAAGAAGAAGCAAAGCTTTTAGTGTACGATAGAAGAAGTAACTCTATATCGCATCATAAATTTGGTAATTTACCTGAAATTTTACCACAATGTGACATTATTTTTAATGATACAAAAGTTATAAAAGCAAGAATTTACGGTACAAAACAAAGTGGTGGAAAAATAGAGCTTTTAATTAATCGTCCTTTAAGTGATGGAAAATTTAGTGTTTATATAAAAGGCAAGGTTAAACCTTTTGATAAGCTTTATTTTAATGAAAATTTAATCGCAAAAGTGCTTGAAATATTTGATGATGGAAGTAGAATAGTTGAGTTTTATAGTGGTGACAAGATTTTGAATTTGAGTGAAGTTTTTGAAATTTTAAATAAAATTGGTCATATCCCACTTCCGCCATATATAAAAAGAAATGATACCAAAGATGACGAAATTTGGTATCAAAGTGTTTTTGCAAAACACTCAGGAGCTGTTGCAGCCCCTACCGCATCGCTTCATTTTAGTGATGAAATGTTAGAAGTTTTAAGGAAACAACACGAAATTTACTATCTCACTTTACATGTTGGAGCTGGAACTTTTAAAAGTGTTGAATTTGAGGATATAAATAAACATATTATGCATTCAGAATATTTTAATATTCCAAATGATACAGCTGAAATTTTAAAAAGCAATCGCCCTATTTTAGGTGTCGGAACAACAGTAACAAGAGTTGTTGAAGATTACGCTAGAAACCATGTTTTAAATGGAGAATGTAAATTATTTTTAAATTATAAAAATCGCCCAATTAGACAAAACTATCTTTTGACAAATTTTCATTTACCTAAATCGACTTTAATTATGCTTGTAACTGCATTTATAGGATATGAAAAGACTATGGAAATTTATAAAGTTGCAGTAGATGAGAAATATAGATTTTACTCGTATGGTGATGCGATGTTGGTGATTTAAAACCGTGAAAACAAAATTTGGAAATATCTTAAGTAAATACGCAAAATCAAAAAAACCAATACCTGAAAAAAAGATATTTGCATCTTTTTATGCTATTTTAATTTTATCTACAACTGTATTTTTAATACCAAAAAATATACTAGAAAATAGTTATTTTTTAACTAAATTTTGCGAGTTTATGTCACAAATTTTTGCCATTGTTAAAATTTGCATTGAGCAAGGCATTCCTGGAAATTTACTGTTTTTTCTATCATATATGATGCCAATTGCAATAATTTATTGGATATTTTTTTCATACTCTTTTTTTATAAGCTTTTTTAACAAAGATATTCCATTTGGCAAAAGAAATGATGATTTTTCAAAAAGTCCATTTTTCTACACTACTGGACTTATTATCATGATTGGAATACTTGGCTGGGCGGTATATAATGTTTTTAGTGGAGAAATTTTAACTTTTAAAAATAGCAGAAGAAGTCATGGTATAGAATTTATAACAACTTTATCCCACGGAAGTAGATTTGATGCTGGCTTTCTTATGGGTTTAATCTCAGTTTTTCTTTGTATGTTTTCAGTGATTTGCATAGAATTTATAAAATATATTTTTGATTTTGAGATAAAACCAAAAAGAGTTTTGTTAAAATTTTTTATAATATTTATAATTTTAGCTTTGATTTACTGGGCTTTTTTGAGTTAAAATTTGCTAAAAAATATCTTTTATTAAATTAAATCTATTTTTTTGATATTCTTCTAGAATTTTTTATCCTTAAAATATAGCTTAGTTAGTTCAAATTTCATAAAATTATCTACTACTTCATTGTTATTTATAAGTTTCAAATATTCAAACAGCTCTTTTTCTTCATCATCATTTAAAAAATCATTAACACAATTTTTTAATCCTTTTATTTCATTATGATAAACTAAATCTGCTATAGCTCTTGGATAATTTGCTACATACTCCTCTTTGTCTAGCATTTTTACATATCTTTTTTTTATACCGCTATTGCCTAAAATTTCATTAAAACTATATTTTTTTATATCTTGTTTTTTATTAAAATAATATAATGGGTGCCAATCAGCAATAAGTCCGTTTTCACTAGGTATATTTAATGCTTCCCACCCTGAAATGTAATCCATTTTGTTTATATTCCTTTAAATTTATATTTTAAAATGTTTTTATTGTAGTTATTTTACTATTTTTTTTATGAAAAAATATAAGTTATATTATATTCTCCTAAATGTTATTTTTAGTATGATTTTTTAAAATTTCAGCATAAATATCTTGAGTGTTCAAGCAAATATCAATTAAAAATCCTTTTGTAGTTTTATACTCTCTTAAACCTCTATAATAAAAAAGTTTATACTCTTCATCTATAATAAAAAAGGTCTTTTTTTTATAGGGTTATTTTACGATTTTTTTCACAAGCCCATGATGAGATAGTGTTTAAAAGCTATGTATTAAAGTTTATTTTAAAAAAGATTTGGTATAATTTGCAGTGTTTCTTAGGAAGTATTAAACACTTTTAAGAGTTTTTAATACTTCTTTTAGGGAGATTTGCCCCCTTGATTTTTTCAAGGCTCGGGTCCCCAGCCTTAGTGCTGGGATATTATATTTATAACTTTTTCTTTCACTTTTAAAAAATCATCTTTTTTTATAGAGAAATTTGCATTGCTTATAACTCTTTTTGTATCAAATACCCTTATTTGTGATATTAAGCATACTTGATTTTTATTTTCGCTATCTACAAATTTAAAAAACATCCTCCCGGATTTTCCTTTTGTTTTTGAACTTAATGGAATACCTAAAAATGAATTTATATAATTTGGTATATAAAATTTACTTATAACTAAAACAGGTCTTCTAAAGTTTTCACCTTTACCATAAATCTCACTACCTACATTTTGCCCTATACTAACCCAATAAATCTTGCCAACCCCAACGCCTGTATTTCTTGAAGTATTAATCTTTTTTTTAACCTCATTCCACTCATCAAATTTATCCATAAAAAACCTTTTTTTAAATGGTATTTTATCTAAATTTAACATTCAAAAAAACTATGTTAAAAAAATAAGGGAATTTTAACACTTAAAAATACATGCTAAAAAAAAGAATAAAAAAGTATTTAAATTAAAGTATAATTTTAGCAAAAAGGATATTTTATGGATAAACTTTCTTACCCAACCAATGTTAAAATAAGTATATCTTTAAAATCGGACATAAAAGATGAGATTGACAAATACTAAAACGAACTTGGCATTTCAAAAAGTGGCTTTATCACAAATACTTTAAAATACTACCTTGATAGCATTGATTTATTAGTTCTAAAACAAAGGCTGTCTAGTTCTAAAACCATAATTTGTGATGAAATGGAGCGATTTATTGATGAAATGGAGACTTAAATTTTATGAAAGAGTTAAAAAAGATTTTAAGCGTATAGTCAAATTTGAAGCTAAGCTAATAATGGCATCGTTAAAAGAGTTTGGCTCTAATTTTAGTTTAGAGTATAAGAAACAGCTCCTTATAAACCAAACTATAAAAAAGTTAAAAGGTGATGAGTACAAAGATGTTTTTCACCTAAGACTTAGAAGTTATAGAGTTTTTTATAAAAGGATAGATAATTAACTTGTTATTTTAATTTTAAGAGTTGGAGATAGAAAAGATATCTATAAGCGATCTAACACTCAAACAAATAAAGCTCTCCAAAGTTGTTATGAAAATCAGTTGAGTAAAAACAAATTCTTTTTTTACCCCCACTATATAAGTCAAATTTGAACATTTTTTATCCATATGTATAATTGTTTTATGGTACTATATGACAATTAAGCATAAAAATTATATTGGCTTAAATTTATATTAAACTATAACCATTAATTATTTCAAACTATCAAAATATCTTTGTAAAATTACCATTGCTGAAAGACTATCAAGTTTGCCATCTTTTTTCTTATGGTTTACCACACCAAACTCACATGCTTCAATACTTGAAAAGCTCTCATCAAAAAACACAATTTCACCATTAAAATCAAGCAAATTTACAAAATGACTAATTCGTCTTTTCATTTCGTCTTCACTATTTCCACCAAGTGGGATACCAACAACCAGCTTTTTTACATTCCATTCATCGAGTATATATTTCACATCATTTGCTGCTTGATTTCTGTTTTGTCTTAAAACTGCATTTATTGGGACTATAACACCATTTTTATATCCAAGAGCAATACCAATTCTTTTAAGTCCAACATCTATACAAGCAATCATTTTTTAGCCTTTTTAAAAATATATTTTTATTTTGCAAATACTTTTTGTGCCCATTTTTTATAATTGCAAAATTTCTTACCAAATTTAACATAAATTTCATCAAATTTAAATTTAACTTACAAAATTTATAAGCTAATCATTTATACTTTTTAAAATTTCTACACTAAATTAATTTATTAATATCATCTATTAAATTTATCTCGTTTTCCGTCAACAGTTCATTTGTTTCTCTGCTTTTATTTTATTTGCCGTACAAGAAACAAACATATGCTTGAGTAACTATAAAAGACCTTGTTAAGCCTTAAAAAAAGCTATGCTGCTTCCTTTTAAAAACCGATATCCTTTTGCCTATATATTTAATTGATTTAGACAATTTCAAAAAACAGCTATTGTGTTTGGAAAAACACCTTTGCAAGCGGTTGCATCGTATCCCAAGGCACATCCACCTACCATATAAAATCAATATTTTAACTTTTGAAGAGAGGTTTAGAATTAAATTTTTAGTGTAAATTGTCATTTTCTAGATCCAACAATTCAATTTTTCGTTTTTTTTAAAAGCGACAAATAAAAAGCTTATTGGGTTGATTTTTTACTTTTTTCAGGCATTTAAGTTTGTCTAATGAGCTAATTAACAACTCTTTCACATCAGTAATTTTCATAAATATCCCTTAAATAGACAACTTCAACACCTTTTAAAATATCACCACTGTTATTTAAAACTTTTAAAGTTTGTTTTTTTGGATGACCTATAGCTATTGCAAAACCCCTTTTTTTAGATATTTTGACAGCTTTTTTAAGCTCATTTTCAATATCTTTTAAATTTTGCGTATTGTCTAAAAATACATCTCTAAAAATATATTTTTGATTTTTTGATTTTAACACTTCTTCTACTTTTGAGTTAGATATAGTTTTGGAATCAACAAAAATAAAACCGTATTCATCAAGCACATCTAATAGTTTTTGAACGGCTTTTTTGTTTGAAGTAAATTTGCTTCCTGTGTGATTATTTATAAATTTTGCATTTGGAAAATCTTTTCTAATTTTATAAATTTCTTTTGAAATTTCTTCAAAACTATCATTTACTTTTAAAGTCTTAATAGAATTTGAGTTGTAATTTAATGCTTCAAGCGGTAGGTGAATCATATAGAATTCTAAATTTTTAGCTATTTTTGGCGTATTTGGAAAATCTTTACTTGCCGGCATTAAAGATGGAGTTAATTTTAAATTAATTTTTTTTATCTCATTAATATGTTCATATGATGCAACATCATCAATTATAATAGCTAATTTTGGAATTTCATTTCTAATTTTTCCAATTTGTGTATAATTATGCGTAAAATATTGTGTATTTTGTCTCTTTTCTTTATTTGATTGAATATTTTTAAAACTTTCATTTGAGTTATTTTTTGAAATTTTATTTAAATTATGATCTAGTCTCAATTTAGATTTTATAGAGATGTCTTCTTTATTTTCATCAATAGATATAGGAGCTTCCTCTAGAAAATTATTTTTCTCTTTAAAACTTTTGTTTTCTAAACTTTTATTTTCTAAATTAATTCTATTTTTTTGCAAAATAGAATTTTGTGTATTATCGCTCTCTTTAATTTCCAAGTTTGCTAAATTGGCAAGTTCGCTTTTTTTATCAACGCTATCTTTAAAAATAAAATCAAGACCTTTATATGTGAAAAAACCAGCACAAAAACACATTATCAAGAGTATAAAGAATCCTAAGAAATGGCGATTTGAAGTATTTTGCGTTTTGGAAGATTTTTTATTACTTCCAAAACGTTTTTTACTACCTTGCCCTATTTTTTTATTGCTATTTTTTTTCAAATTTTAAACTATTTTTTAATTTTTATCTTTATCGATAATTTTATTTTGAGATATCCAAGGCATCATATCTCTTAGCTCTTTACCTGTTTTTTCTATTAAAGAGTTTTTCATATTAAGCCTTTGAGCATTCATTTTTGTATATCCAGCTTTTCTTTCTAATATAAAATCTTTTGCAAAAGAACCATCTTGAATATTTCTTAATATATCTTTCATAGCTTTTCTAGTTTCATCTGTTATAATCTTTGGACCACTTACATAATCACCATATTCAGCTGTATTTGAAATAGAATATCTCATATCAGCAATTCCACCTTGATATATTAAATCAATTATAAGCTTCATTTCATGTAAACACTCAAAGTATGCCATTTCAGGCTCATATCCAGCTTCAACTAATGTCTCAAAACCAGCTTGAATTAAAGATGTAACACCGCCACATAAAACAGCTTGTTCACCAAACAAATCTGTTTCTGTTTCATCCTTAAATGTTGTCTCTATTATTGCAGTTCTACCCCCGCCTATTGCACTTGCATAGCTTAATGCAAGATCTTTTGCATGACCGCTTTCATCTTGGGCTACGGCTATTAAATCAGGAATTCCGCCACCTTTTATGAACTCACTTCTTACGGTATGACCAGGAGCTTTTGGTGCTATCATAACGCAATCAACACCTTTTGGAGGAACTATTTGACCAAAATGTATATTAAAACCATGACCAAAAGCAATTGTATCGCCCTCGTTTAGATTTGGTCTGATTTCTGAGTAAAAGATATCTGATTGAAGCTCATCAGGAGTTAAAATCATTATGAAATCAGCTTCTTTTGTAGCATCTGCAACACTCATAACCTTAAAGCCTTTTGCTTCTGCTTTTTTCCAGCTTCCGCCACCCTCTCTAAGACCTACTATAACTTGAACTCCACTATCTCTTAAGTTTTCTGCATGAGCGTGACCTTGACTTCCAAAACCTATCATAGCAACCCTTTTGCTTCTAATTAGGTTTAAATCACAATCTTTGTCATAATAAACATTTATTGCCATATAACATTCCTTTAAAAAAAATTAGGGTATTATACTAAAAACGAACTTAAAAGTTCCAAAATATGAAAATTTTAATAAAAAGGTGTGACTTTGAAGCTATTTTTAGAACAACTCTTAAAAGGAATTCCAAAAAATGAGTTGAACTCAAAACAGAAAGAGTTAATTAGAAATTTAAAGATGTTAAATGCTGTAAATTTATACAAAGATCACTACCTTTTAAATGATGGATTTATTTGTGGAAAGCTAGATATTTCACTAAAAGGAACAGGCTATATTAGTGTATTTGACAAAAAATTTACCAGTGATGTTTTAGTGGAAAATAAAGATATTCAAGGTGCAAAGCAAGGAGATATAGTTTTAGCAAAACTTTTAAAAACAAAAAAATCGAGAAAAAAAGCTAAAATTTTAATGATGATTGAGCCAGCTTTTGCAACAAGTGTGGTTTACACAAAAAAAATTGGTAAAGAAATTTTGGGTGTGAATATAAAAAGTGGACTTACATCAAAGTTGAAAGCAACACAAAAATCACTTAAAAGCTTATGTCTTGGAACACTTTTAAAAATAGATAATAAAACAGATGAAATTGTGGAAGTTTTGGGAAATATAGATGATGTTTGGGTAGATGAAAAAATCTCACTTGCCCTATATGATAAACACGATATTTTTTCAAATACTTGTGAAGATGAAGCTAAAAGCTATGGTGATACCGTAGATAAGTCGATGTATAAAGACAGAGTTGATTTAACAGAACTAGATTTTTGTACTATTGATCCAGTTGATGCGAAAGACTTTGATGATGCTGTTTATTTTGATATTAAAAATAGAACTCTATATGTAGCAATAGCTGATGTAAGCGAGTATGTAGCGCCATACTCGGCCATTGATAAAGAAGCTAAATTTAGAGGATTTTCTATCTATTTTCCACATAAAAGTGTGCCAATGTTGCCAAGAAATTTAAGTGAAAACATCTGCTCTTTAAAACCAAATTTAGATCGTCTTGCATTTTGTTTTAAAATAACTTTGGATGAAAATTACAATGCCATAAAAGAAGAGCTTTTTAAGGCTATAATCAGCTCAAAAGTAAGATTTAACTACGATGAAGTTGATGAAATTTTAAAAACAAAAAAATATGAAAATAAAGATATTTTAAATATGCTTTTAAATTTGCATAAAACAACTTTAAATTTAAGAAAAATAAGGCTAAAAAAAGGGTTTGATTTTCACACAAAAGAACTTCGAATAACACTTGATGAAGATGGAAATTTAAAATCAACTAGATTTGAAACATCAACTCCAAGCCATGATTTAATAGAAGATTGCATGTTGTTAGCAAATCAAGCTGCTGCCAAAAGAATAGAAAAAGGAATTTTTAGAAATCACGCAGCAATAGATAATAAAAAAATAGAATTTTTACTAATGGATTTAGCAAGCATCGGAATTGATGCAAAATTTGATAAAAACATAGTAAAGATGGTTTCAAATATACAAAATATAGCTGATGAGATGAAAATACGAGAAGAAGTTGATAAACTCATCATTAAAGCTCAAAAAAAAGCTGAATACGCCCCACTTCCAGAAGGGCATTTTGGTCTTGGATTTGATGATTATACCCATTTCACAAGCCCAATTAGACGTTATAGTGATCTTATTTTACACAGACTTTTAAAAGCTGATTTAGAAAATGATGAAAAATTAATTAACTATTTGCTTTTAAATATCGATGAAACCTGCATTAGCTTAAATAAACTTGAAAGAGAAGCCGATAAAGTTGCGTATGATTTTATAGATCGCAAATTTGCGAGATGGGCAGTAGAAAATATCGGGCAAAATTTTATTTGCTATGTAGATGAAAATACAAACATAACAACCGCAAGACTTGATGATAAGCTAAAAGGAGCTAGGATTTTTATCACAAATTACACTTGCGATGTTCTTACAAAAGTACTTGTTAAAATTACCGATGCTGATATAATATCTGCTAAAATTTATGGAAGAGTGGTAAAAAAACTGGATGTATAAAAGAGAATTTGATAATTTAATAAATTCAAAAAAAGTTCCAAATTTTTTCTTAATTAGAGGAAATGATGAGTTTTTAAATGCATTTTGTGCCAAGCAACTACTAAATTTATGGAATAGTGAAAATATATTAGAACAATATTTTGAAGAGTATAATTTTAACGAGGCAATGAGTTTTTTAGAACCATCACTGTTTAGCGATAAAAATATTATATATATTAAAAATGACAAAACCACATCAACAAAAGAGATAAAAGAAATTATTGAAAAATGTAAAAAAGATGAAAATAACTATGTTTTATATGAGATTTACGAATGCGGTAACAGATTAAATAATGATTTTTTAAAAGCTTTTGGAACAAATTTTTTAAGAGTTTTTAAACCAACTTCCCAAAACGAAGCTTTACAAATTTTAACTCAAATTTCTCAAATTTTAAAACTTTTCCCAAACAGCATAGCGTTACTTGAAATTTACAAAATACACAATGAAAATTTAAGCCTTTGTGTAGCTGAACTTAAAAAATTTAAAAGTTTAAATTTAGAGCTAAATTTAGAAAATGTAAAAGAAAATGTTTTTGGTTTAAGTGAAGTTAGTTTTGAAGATCTTTTTGAAAAAATTATAAATTTAAAAGATTTTAGAGATGATTTTTTTACCTATACACAAAGTGGATCTTACAATGAAAGTGAACTCATAGGATATTTTTATTCATCAATTTTTCGAATTTTTAGTATACATGCCTTTATAAAAATAAATGGAAAAATTGACTTTAAAGAAGTTCTAGGATATTTACCTCCAATGCAAATTCAAAATAACCTAAAAACTTTAGCACTTCAATTTAGCACTGAAAATTTTAAAGAGATGTTTATTTCACTAAATAAGACGGAATATAGCCTAAAAACAAAAACAAATATTAATAAAACTTATCTTCTTTTATCCGGACTTTTGGAATTTCAAAGAATATTGTCTAAAAAATAATGAAACTTTAAGCAAATAATTAGTAAGATTATAAGTTGCTTAGTGCAATCCTTGCTTGTAGCCTTAAAAAGTGTCTATAAGCTATAAAACCATAAGGAGAATTTATGAAACATTACGAGGTTTTATTCATCTTAAAGCCAACGCTTACAGAAGATGAGATAAAAGAAAGAGTTGATTTTGTTAAAGAAATCATTACAAAAAACGGCGGCGAAGTTGCTTCTGTTATCGAAATGGGTGCTAGAAAACTAGCCTATACAATCAATAAATACGAAAGAGGAGTTTATTTTGTTATATACTTCACAGCTCCAACATCGTTAATAGAAGAACTTGTTAGAAATTTAAGATATAATGAAGATGTTATTAGATTTTTAACTGTTAAATATGAAAATAAAAAAGAAGTTGCTGCATGGGAAAAATTAAGCAAAGGCATTAAATTTTCGCCTGTAAAAACTCCAAGAAAACCAAGAAAACCAAGAGTTGAAGAAAATATAGAAACCTCACAAAAAGAAGAGGAAGAAGTACAAGAGTAAAAGGATAGATTATGTTTAATAGAGTAATATTAGTAGGTAGACTTACAAGAGATATTGAGCTTAGATATTTAAACTCAGGCTCCGCCTTAGGAAAAACAGGTATAGCCACAAGTAGAAAATACACAGCAAATGGTGAAAAAAAAGAAGAAGTTTGCTTTATAGATATTACTTTTTGGGGGAAACTTGCTGAGATAGCAAACCAATATCTTAGAAAAGGTAGTCAGGTTTTAGTCGAAGGAAGACTTATGTTTGAAACTTGGCAGGATCAAAATGGTCAAAACAGAAGCAGGCATAGCATAACAGTTGAAAATATGCAAATGCTTGGTGGAGGATCAAATCAAGATAGTTCTCATCAACAAAATAATGGATATGGTCAAAATAACTATCAACAAAACAGTGGTAGCTATGGACAAAATAACTATCAGCAAAATTTCAAACCAAACAATAATCCTTATCAAAAACAACAATCACCTCAAAGCAAAAATTTTCAACAAGATCAAAATAATTTTAATGACAATGGTTATGAAAATATACCAGATGTTGATATTGATGATATGGGGATGGATGGCGACGATGAGTTGCCTTTTTAAAATATAATTAATAAAGGAAAAAATATGGCAGAAAAAAGAAAATATGCAAGAAAATATTGCAGATATACAGAAGCAAAAATTGAGTTTATAGACTATAAAGATACACAACTTTTAAAATATTGTCTATCTGAAAGATTTAAAATTATGCCTAGAAGGCTAACAGGAACATCAAAAAGATATCAAGAAATGGTTGAAAAAGCCATAAAAAGAGCAAGACATGCAGCACTTATCCCTTATATAGTTGATAGAGAAAATGTTGCTGTAAATCCATTTGAAATTCTTTAATCTTTTTAGAACTTTCTAACATCTGTGTTGGAAAGTTTATAGTTTTTTAAGGTGTATTAAGTTACACTATTTCAACTAGGCACAAAAGAATTAGCGTCTGGCTCATAACCATGAAGTAGCGTTTGAGTGCCTTTTAAAATTTAACTACGTACATAAATATAGTTATTTAGCCAATTGATAATTAAATATATTTACTCTATTGTTATTTTTTTAAAGCCTTAATTATTTTAATAAATTTTAAAGTTATTTTTGTATATAATAGCGGATATTGTTGAGATATATGCTAGATTCTATCTAGTTATCTTGACACTAATTAATTGGGTGTAAAGCTGAGGAGGGCTCGGGGGGCATTTGCCCAGTAAGACCCCTATCTGAGGTAGTTTTTAAGTTTTACTTAATCTCTCCTCCCAGCTTATCTAAAAGGCAGATAAAACAAGTTAATTTTGACTATTCGGAAAATAGTTTATTATGTTGCCTTCAGCACTTCTAAAAAAATATTTTTATTAAATTATTGCAAGAACATAAATTATATTCCTAATTAGCTTTAAAAATATACTTAAAAAACTAAATATTTTTATTGATTTTAACTATGAAATATCATACAAGCCTGAAAATACTGAATCATAAAACTTTTAAATATATAATAAATAAACAAAGATAAGTATTAATTTTGATTTTTTAAATTTTTAGCAATAAAACTGTTTTTACATTTTATAGTTTTTTAAGACATAAATAGTTACAATAAAAAACAGTTGATAGGCTGTATGATTGTAGATTAGTTCCATCACTCTTAGTAATCTAGCTACTTGGTAGGAAATCTGGGCTAGGCAACCTATCAGCCTTATAAATATTTTGATATTTTTTACTATACAATAGTGTAATTTTGCAAGACAAGCTTTTTTATATTTATTTGTTTTAACAATTAATTTTATTCATTATTATTATAAATATATAATCTTATAGATATTTTTATTTATTTAAGTTAATTCATCAAATCTCTAAATTGTTACTTCAACATAGACGTTATAATACACATTTCAAAATATGTAATAGCTTTTTTACCCATATTATATATTTATAATTGTGATTTATAGATAGTTTTTGCATAATATTTTTTTATATCTATCTATTTCTTGTGTAAGATAAATTTTAATGTTATCATCTTACCTTTTTCATATACTAATCTAATCTAAGATAAAGCTATAAAGAAAATTTTATCATTGAACCTATTTGATTTATTTAAAATTACACTAATCTACCCTTATTTAACTTTTCAGTCTAATTTTTATTAAATTTTTAGTTGTAAATTCAACTTTTATATTATTATTTAATCTAATTTAATGTATAATATTCCCATCGGGTAAGTTGTTAGAGTGTAGATTAGTCCCATCACTCTTAGCAATCTAGCTACTTGGTAGAGAATCTGGGCTAGGCAACTTATCTGCTTTACACTGAGTTATTCTATTATTTTTTTACTACTAAAGACTAACTTTATGAACAGGTGGGTTACTTCTTTATTTAATTACAATTTTTCTAAATCGCCTTTATTTATTTTATCTAGTGTCTTACTAGCTGGCAACTTATACCATTACTATCACTAACATAATTATTAGTAATTTTTTTCATTTGCAAGTATATTAAAAATATTTCATAATGATTTTATTTTATTCATTCTTAAGTAAACTTAGATTAAACTATGCGAATTTAAGGTTAGCGAACAAATGGTCCGAATTCGCCGTAAAATTTGGTTCGGTGAAAGTTTCCAAATTTCCTTATTTTTTTATACACTTTTTAATTTATTTTGTTGTTGGGTGTAAAATAAGTATTTTGTAATTAACACTATTTTTAATCTTCATATGATATAATGAAATTCCCTATGGAGAGCGAATGGTTTCTAACCGTTCCTACAAACCTATAAAATTCTATAAATATATATAAAACTATACTAATAGAATTTTTGTTGTATTCCTACTTCAACCTTGCTGGTTACTATTTGATTTATTGCTAAATCATCTAGCAGAGCCGTCAAGTCCATAGGCGTAAATTCGGAATTAACTATTCCTACTGTTTCATTTACAAACTTGTGTAAATTAATACTTGCATTTAAATCTCTATTAATAATATTTCCACAAGATTTGCACTTATAAACTCTATCTTTTAATGTTAAATCCTGTTTTATATTTCCACATACACAGCAAGTTTTGGAACTTGGATAGAATTTATCTGCTCTATGAATTTCTTTTTGCATATAATTGGCTTTATATTCCAATTGTCTATTAAACTCATAAAAACTGACATCAACAAGAGATTTAGCTAATTTATGATTTTTTATCATACCGTTTACATTCAAACTTTCAAGTCCTATATAATCAAAATTTCTTA
>NZ_JAPXGQ010000070.1:0-255 GCF_027277485.1 Campylobacter ureolyticus
GTATTCACCGTAGCATGGCTGATCTACGATTACTAGCGATTCCGGCTTCATGGGGTCGAGTTGCAGACCCCAATCCGAACTGGGACATATTTTATAGATTTGCTCCATCTTGCGATATTGCGTCTTATTGTATATGTCATTGTAGCACGTGTGTCGCCCTGGACATAAGGGCCATGATGACTTGACGTCGTCCACACCTTCCTCCTCCTTACGAAGGCAGTCTGTTTAGAGTGCTCAGCCGAGCTGTTAGCAACT
>NZ_JAPXGQ010000071.1:0-255 GCF_027277485.1 Campylobacter ureolyticus
TGCCTTATTGAGTAAAATGCTTCTGCTACTAGATTTGCATCTTTGTTTTTACCTGATGAGTATCCTATTATTTCACGGCTGTTTAAGTCTATTATTAAACATATATAATTCCATGTTTTTCCTACTCTTACATATGTTAGGTCGCTTACTATTGCTTCTAAATAGTCTCTATTGTCAAATTATCTATTTAAAAGGTTAGGGATGTCTTCTTCGTTGCATTTGGATCTTATTACTTTATATTGTGCTACTGTATAG
>NZ_JAPXGQ010000072.1:0-255 GCF_027277485.1 Campylobacter ureolyticus
TTACGGTACGGGCAATTATTACTAAACTTAGAAACTTTTCTTGGCTCTATAGTATCATGGATTCTTACGCTACTCCGAAGAGCTTTGTAAGCCTTTAAGCTTTCGGATAAAGAGTTACGGATTTGCCCATAACTCAACCTACGACCTTAGACTAACTATTCCATCAGTTAGCTCCACTAACTTTAAGCGTCCTTCCATCGCACATAATAATTGGTATTGGAATATTAACCAATTTTCCATCGCATACCCCTTTCG
>NZ_JAPXGQ010000073.1:0-255 GCF_027277485.1 Campylobacter ureolyticus
TAAGAAATTTTGATTATATAGGACTTGAAAGTTTGAATGTAAACGGTATGATAAAAAATCATAAATTAGCTAAATCTCTTGTTGATGTCAGTTTTTATGAGTTTAATAGACAATTGGAATATAAAGCTAATTATATGCAAAAAGAAATTCATAGAGCAGATAAATTCTATCCAAGTTCCAAAACTTGCTGTGTATGTGGAAATATAAAGCAGGATTTAACATTAAAAGATAGAGTTTATAAGTGCAAATCTTGTG
>NZ_JAPXGQ010000074.1:0-251 GCF_027277485.1 Campylobacter ureolyticus
GCAAATTTTTATAAAAGTTTAGCTAAAATCAATCCAAATCAATATAGTCATTTTTTAAATGGGTGGTTAAATAGAATAAAAAATAGTTAAATTTATAAAAAACTATTGACATTTATCATAAAATCTTGTATGATACCCCTTAACATTTAACTAATAAATGTAAGCTTTTTTTAGACACAGGGAATAAACCATGTGCTAAATATTAAATATATAAATTTAGTATTTTGACACAGTTTTTAAGATTTTGTGCT
>NZ_JAPXGQ010000007.1:0-118024 GCF_027277485.1 Campylobacter ureolyticus
AAGAACTGTTTAAACAACTCGTTTAAGAGGTCTTTCGTAAAACGGAAATGAAATTATACAAACATAAAGCTTAAAGTTTCATTAAAGTGGGAGAAAATGTTGGAAGAAATTTGGGGGAGATGAAAAAATAGAGTTAGAAATTATGGAAATTGATTAAAATCTATAAAATTGTTAAGTTCTGACCTTTTTTAAATTTGATTTTTGTAAAATAGTAGCATTAGTTTAAATAAAATAGATGTAGTTTTAAATTTTAAGCAAAGTTATAAATTTGGGCCAAATTTGACCCAAATTTGATTTAAATTTTCTTATATGGTGCTTGACCTGCTTTGTAAAAGTCATTTCCTTCACAGTCTATTGCAACAATTGCTGGAAAATCAACAACCTCAAGTCTTGCAATAGCTTCAGGACCTAAATCTTCATAGGCTAAAACTTCATATTTTTTAATACTTTTGCTTATCAACGCTCCAGTGCCACCAATTGCTACCATATAAACAACACAATTTTTTTTCATACTTTCGACTACTTCTTTGCTCCTATAGCCCTTTCCTATCATGGCATTTACACCAAGATCAAGTATTGTTGGAGTGTATTTATCCATTCTACCACTTGTTGTTGGACCAGCTGATCCTATAGCATCTCCTGGGCGTGCTGGAGATGGCCCTACATAATAAATGGTTTGATTTTTAAGATTTACAGGTAATTTTTCTCCATTTTTCAAAGCCTCGGTTAAAGCTTTATGTGCCGCATCTCTTGCTGCTATTATAGTACCAGTTATCAAAACCATATCTCCGGCTTTTAAAGTTTTTACGACATCTTTAGTTAGAGGTGAAGTTATTTTTTTAGCATCTGACATTTTATCTCCTTAAAATTCAAAATCAGCATGTCTTGCAGCGTGACAATTTATATTAATAGCTACTGGAAGTCCTGCTATGTGGGTTGGATACCACTCTACATTTACTTTAACAGCTGTTTTGGTTCCGCCAAGCCCTTGCGGTCCAACGCCTGTTTTGTTGGCTAACTCTAAAAGCTCATCTTCAAGCTTTGCATATCTTGAATCTTCATTTTTGCTATCCACATCTCTTGCAGCTGCATATTTTGCCATTAAGGCTGCCTTTTCCATAGTGCCACCAACTCCAACACCAATTACCAAAGGAGGACAGGCATTTGGTCCAGCAAGCTCAACAGCTTCTAAAAATACCTTTTTAACTCCTTCAAGTCCATCAGCTGGAACCAACATCTTTAACATGCTCTTATTTTCACTTCCAAAGCCTTTTGGTGCAAGCCTTACTTTAAAAATATCACCTTTTACAATTCTTGTGTGTATTACTGCAGGAGTATTATTTTTGGTATTTTTACGCTCATAGATTGGATCATTTACAACTGATTTTCTAAGATAATTTTCTGTATATCCCTTGGCAACACCTTCATTTATGGCATCTTCTATATAGCCACCTTCTATTCTTACATCTTGTCCAATCTCAACAAATACAACGCTCATTCCTGTATCTTGACACAATGGAATACCAGTTGTCTCAGCTATATCGGCATTTTCTAAAATTGTGCCTATTATACTCTTGCCAAGTGGTGATTTCTCATCTTCTTTTGCTTTTTTAAAAGCTTGTTTTAGGTCCGGTGTTACGACACAACAAGCCTGCTTGCAAAGTTTTGCAATGTTTTCTACTATATCTTTATAATGAATTATTTTCATATTTTTACCTTTTAAAAATTATAAATTCTGCTTATTATACATATATTTGTTTTAATAAAGGTTTAAGAAATTTGCAATATATAAACTTTTCTTAATAGTTCAATTAGTATAATTTTAAATTATTTCACTCTAAAAAGGAGTACTCATGGATTTTTTAATGAATCTAAGTGATAGCACTCAGTTTTTTATACAGCTTTTAATAGTTTTGATCTGTCTTTTCTATGGAGCTAAAAAAGGCGGAGTTGCTCTTGGTATGCTAGGAGGCATAGGACTTATAGTTTTAGTTTATGGTTTTGGGGTAGCCCCTGGAAAACCAGCAATTTCTGTAATGCTTACTATCTTAGCAGTTGTTGTTGCAAGCGCTACACTTCAAGCAAGTGGTGGTCTTGATGTTATGCTTCAAATAGCTGAAAGAATTCTTCGCAAAAATCCAAAATATGTAAGTATTTTGGCACCTTTTGTAACCTGCACATTGACTGTTCTTTGTGGAACGGGACATGTTGTTTATACAGTTTTGCCAATCATTTATGACATTGCTATTAAAAACGGCATTAGACCAGAAAGACCAATGGCTGCAAGCACTATCGCATGCCAAATGGGTATCATAGCAAGTCCAGTTTCTGTTGCTGTTGTAACTTTGACTGCTTTTATGCTTGACTCATCTCACCCACTAGCAAGTTTCGATGGCTATACAGACTTACTTAAAATAACAATTCCAGCAACCTACATAGGCGTTTTAGCTGTTGGTATATTTAGTATGTTTAGAGGAAAAGATCTTGATAAAGATCCAATTTTTCAAGAAAAGCTAAAAAATCCTGAATTTAAAAACTATGTCTATGGAGACAACGCTACACTTTTAGATCAAAAACTATCAAAAACAAAATGGATGGCAATGTGGATATTTTTAACCGCTATAGCTATAGTTGCGATAGTTGGATATTTTAGCGAGCTTCGCCCTGCCTTTACAAATGCAAAAGGTGTTTTAAAACCTATGAGCATGACCGATACTATTCAGATTTTTATGCTTCTTGCAGGTTCAGTTATCTTAATATTTTGTAAAGTTGATGCAAGCAAAATAAGCAAAAATGACATTTTTAGATCAGGCATGGTAGCAATGGTTGCAGTTTTTGGAATATCTTGGATGGCTGATACTATGTTTGCAAGTCATATGTCTATGTTGAAAGAAACCTTAGGAGCCGTAGTTATGGAGCATCCTTGGACATATGCAGTTATGCTTTTGTTAATTTCTAAATTTGTAAACTCACAAGCAGCTGCACTTAGTGCTTTTGTTCCACTTGCTATAAGTATAGATGTTCCACTTGGAGTTATAATAGCTTTTGCACCGGCTTGCTATGGATACTATATACTTCCAACTTATCCAAGCGATCTTGCAGCTATTCAGTTTGATAGAAGTGAAACTACTCATATTGGCAAATTTGTTATAAATCATAGCTTTATAATCCCAGGTCTGATTGGAGTTATCACATCTTCTATCTTTGGCTATATTTTTGCTAGCATGTTTGGATATCTGTAATTTTAATCCCCTAAATTTTGGGGGTTAAATAATATAGTAGTTTTGCTTATGCCGACAATCACAAAAACTCTATATTGATAACTATAAACCACTACAAAAGATAAACAAAACTTAAAAAACTTTTCTACGCAAGTTTAATAGAACTCATACCCGATTTCTTTAGTAAGATCATACTCTTTTATAAGCTCTTTTACCTCATCTAATTTATAAAAATCAATGCAAGTTTCATCATCTTTATCATCGCCTCTTGAAACTTCTAAAATACTATTATCTTTTGTAGAAATTTTTATACATTTCTTACCTTTAACTTTTAAAAATGCTTGTAAGTTTGAAATTTCATCAACTTTAACATTTGTCATATATGAAATTTCAACTGCAAATTTAGCCTGGGATGTATAAAAGGCAGCAATATCAAAAACTAAAGTTTTTAAATTTAAAACACTTTGCTTAAAGTCATCTTCATCTACTTCTAGCGAGCCAAGTGGAAAACCCAAAAAAAGCCCCATTAAACTAACATTGTCATTTACGATAATATCGAGTTTTGATTTATCATAAACAAAGTTAGTTACAAAACTATCTTTTTCATCTTTTAAAATTCCACTGGCCACGATAGCATCTTTAAACATCTCTTCTTTTGTCATTAAATCATCAAAAAATAGCTCAAAATATTTCTTAGATACTTTTAAATCGCCATTTAAAAAAGCATAATTTAAAATATTCAAAAGCTTGCTTTCATCAAAATTTTCAAGTCCAGCTTTTAAATTTAAATTAAAATTTTTACCGTCGCTATCATTAAAGCCGAAATTATTTACTGAAATTTTAGGATTTTGTGCTAAAAACTCAAGCCCAAATTTTTCTATTTCATCATCTCTTAATTTTGTAAAATCAGCTTTTAAAACCTCATCTATAAAACTTTTACCGATATTTTCAAGCGTGATGTTATATCCAAATTTATCAACTGGCAAACGCTCATCATTAAATTTTATCTGGATTCCATTTGCATTTAAAATAGAATTAAACTCAAATTTTTTAGTATTATTATCATTTATTTTATCTTCTTGAGATATGTTTGCTACAAAAAAATCAAAATCATCAAATTTTATTTTTAAATTTTTAATAGAACTATTTGAGTTTGAATTTGCTATGTGGGTTAGAATTTCATTTATATCAAATGGTTTATCATAGTTGTATTCAAAAAACAGTTCATCATAACTTGCATAAATTTCATCTGTATTAAGACTAGAGCCTTTTTGAGTAAGAGTTAAAGATTTTAAAAGATTTTTTTTAAAATTCATATTTAAAACAAACTCACTTGCATGAATTTTTCCATCATCATCTTTAAAATTTATCTCATTTAAAATAAATTTTCCATTATGCAAAGAGTTTTTATCACCTTTAAGTGTAAATTTCAAAAACTTTGTTGAATTAAAAAGTTTTTTAATTTCATCTTGATAACTAAGCGCTTCCATTGTCCCACTAGCTTCATATCCTTTGATTAAATTTAAAACTGAATTTTGAATATCAACTTTAATCCTTATAATAAAATCATCATCAAAGATATTTAAAAACTCTTTATTTAAAAACTCTTTTGTATAGTTTATATCACTTACAATATGTAAAATCCCTGCTTCTTTTGTATAAGAGTGCTTAACATCTAATTCTTTTGGCATATTCATGTTAAAGCTACTTATATATTCATTAGCTATTTTATCTGTTGTTTTTGAACTTACTATCCAAAAAACACCTGCCAAAACTAAAATTATAAATAAAATCGCTACTAATACTTTTTTCATAATATATCCTTTTTTTCGTAGCTTAATTATATTTTATTTTAAATAAAAAGCATATAAATTTAAAAATTTTATTAATTAAATATATATATCAAACTCTTTTTTAGGGACTGTTTCACCAATGATTTGAGAGTTTTCATAACCTGCGTTTTTTAAATTTGTTAAAGCTATCTTTGCATCTTTTTTACAAACTGCTATCAAAAGTCCACCACTTGTTTGTGGATCGCAAAGCACTATATCAGGCTTGATATTTGTAAATTTCTTGGCAAATTCTAAATTTCTATAAGCCCCACCAGGAATTAAACCTAAATTTGCACACTTTATGGCTTCGTTTAAAATAGGAATTTTATCTTTATAAAATGAAATGGAAATTTCATCGTTAAGCATTTCACTTGCATGTCCTAAAAGTCCAAAACCAGTAACATCGGTACAAGCATTTACTTTTAAGCCTTTTAGGGCATTTAGAGCATAAAAATTTAGCTGAGTCATGTGAAAAATACCCTCTTTTATCTCATCTAAATTTAACATATCGCCTTTAATTGCAGTGCTTAAAATACCCATTCCAAGAGGCTTAGTTAAGATTAGCAAATCTCCTATTTTAGAGGTATTGTTGCTCCAAAATTTATTTGGATGGACCTTGCCAGTAACACTTAAGCCATAATACATCTCAGGTGTCTCTATACTATGTCCACCAACAATCTCTGCACCGCATTCAATAACTTTGCTCTTTCCGCCAGCTAAAATTTCAGCTAAAATTTCACTTGAAAAATGACAACTATCAAAACCTACTATATTTAGTGCATTTAGTGGCTTTGCTCCCATAGCAAAAATATCACTTAAAGAATTCGCAGCTGCAATCTCGCCAAAAACAAATGGATCATCAACAACAGGCGTTATAAAATCAAGCGTTTGGACAATGGCTATATCATCTGTTAGTTTAAAAACACTCGCATCTTCATTATTCGTCGTATTTGATAGTAAAAACTTGCTTTTTTCCACTATGCCCTCTAAACTTTTGTTAAGACCCGCCGGGTCTATTTTAGCGGCTCAACCAGCAGCTTTTACAAATTTTGTCAAATTAAAATTTCTATATTTCAAAGCTTTATCACTTCAAATTCGCTTAACATTTGCATTACCTCATAGGCATTTGTAATCTCGCCGATGCTTAACTTATCAACTAATTTATAAGCCTCAAGACAACTTCCACAACTATAAATTTTAATTCCATTTTCTTCTAGTTTTTTAAGAACTTGATAGCTAACATGTGATCTATCTGTAGTCATAAAAACAGCATTATTTACACAAATTATAGCAACTGGCTTATTGTCTAAATTTAAAATAGCACCTAAAAATTTGCTTAATAAATTTTTACCAACCTCGCCACTTCCAGTTCTATCTTCGTTTAAAAATATAACTTTTTTTCTCTTTTGGGGTGAAATTTCACAGTTATAACCATCTGTTGATGTTGAAATTAGATTTTTTGTTTTTATAGTCTTTATCAAAGTTTCGCCATTTTTTTCACTTATTTCACAGCTAAGCTCATTTGTGTTTAAAAATCTTTTAATATTTTCTCTTGGAGGAATGCTATTTACTAAAATTTCTAAACTTTCACCTATTTTAAGACTTTCTAACGCCTCTTTTGTTTTTATTAAAGGAGCTGGACACTCTAAATTTTTACAATCAATTTTCATAATTTTTCCTTTTTATATAAAGTTTTCTTTGAACTCAAAGCTAAGGTTAATTATATCAAATCTTTGTTAAGTTTTATTTATTTAAAAAAAGCTCTTTAAATCTTTTATTAGAAAATTCCTCTATATCTGCTTGTAGTTGCTTATAAGCTTTCATAAGTTCATGAGCTTTTGGTTTTAGCGAAGTTCCTGCTCCTTTTCCACCACCTGGTTTTGTCTCAAAAAGCTCATTGTCAAAGTTTTTTTCTAAAATTTTCAGATGATTCCAACATTTTTTATAATTCATATCTAATAATTCTGCAGCTTTTTTTATGCTACCAGTTTGATCAATAACATCTAAAACCTCGGTTTTACCCTTACCAAACAGAAGCTCTCCATCACTATTTTCTATCCAAATTTTAGTTTTTACAACCACTTTTTTTCCTTTCTTTTCTTTAAAACAACCTAATTTACAATATTTAACATCTATTTTATGACTTTTTAAAACACCTCTTATAGCCTTAAATCCTTTTGTTTGTTTAGCTATATTTCTTGCTTCCATGCAGTTAATTCTATTTTTTTCATCTAAAAAAGGTTTGATTTTTAAGAAGATATCTATATCATCTTTTTGAGTATCATGTTTAAATTTACCAAATTGCCCAAGCTCACAATTAGAAATTTTTATACCCATTTCATCGGCTTTTTTTCCAACTTCTAATATATCAATATCTAGCTCTTTGGCTATTTTAAAAGCAGCTGCACAGCTTAACTTTTTATCTTCATTTGCTAATTTTAGAATAAACTCTTCCATAAATTTTTAAATTATCCTTTTTTCAAAACTATAAATATTCATAGAGTTTCCTCTTGCAAAACCACAAAGTGTAAGATCAAATTTTCTAGCCAACACTACTCCTAGATATGTGGCAGCAGTTCTAGAAACAAGAAGTGGGATTTTATGCATTATAGCCTTTGCAACCATTTCTGAACTTAATCTTCCACTTACCATTAAAAATGAATTTTCTAAATTTGCTTTATTTAAAATAGCTTTGCCAACGGCCTTATCTATAGTATTATGCTGAGCTATATCTTCACTTATATAAAACTCACTATCATTTATAAAAAGTTTTGCAGTATGAACACAGCCTGTTTTTTCATATAAATCGCACTCTGTATAAAAAGTACTCATTCTTGATAAAATTAAACTTGAACTAAAAACTGAAGAGTTTTTTATAGCCTCACCTTTCATATCCAAAAATGAATTTGCAGTTTTTGCACTCCCACAACCACTTATTATAGATGAGTTTTTTTGTAAATTTTCTATATTTGTATCATTTGGGTTTAAAATTTTAAATTTAATATTTGCTTCAAATTCGCTATCTTTATCAATTTTAATATCTAAAATTTCATTAATTGAATTTATTAAATTTTCACTTATTAAATACCCAATGGCCAAGGCTTTTTCATCAGTTGGTGTTGCCATTAATGAAATGACTTTTTTCTCATTTAAAAAAATATTAAGCCTAGCTTCTCTTACCAAGGTATCATCAAAATCAAACTTTTCAAAAGATTTAATTTTGATGATTTTAGTATTAGCAATAGGGTTCATTTATTTAACTGGCTTTAAATTTGTATATTCTTTTTCAAAAACAGAAGGTTTAATTTTGCCTTTTCTAAGAAGCTCTTGATACCAATAATGATGAAGTATATAAACTTCTTCTTCTTCTTTATATCCATTTATAATAGCATGGATTGAGCCTTTTATGCAAAATACTGCCATATAAATATGAACAAGCAAAAATACAGCACATGCTGCACCTAAAATATTATGGATGATAGCGCTTAATCTTAAAATATCTATTTGTGTCATTCCTAAAAACGCGCCATTTGCTACAGGAATTTGTGTATCTAAAAAATACATCAAAGCACCTGTTATAACCATAACAAATCCACCACCCATACAAACCCAAAACCAAGCTTTTTGTCCAAGATTAAATTTACCTGCTGGAATTGGTTTTTTATTCTTTGATAGATATCCACCTACCATAATCGCCCATCTAGCATCGTAAGTTGCAGGAAGCATTCTAAAAAGCCACTTAAAGAACATATATGGTAAAACTATAGCGAACAAAATAGTAGCTATTCCATGTAAATTTTTACATAATCTTACAAAAAATCCTCCACCAAATTCTTCTCCAAACATCATTATAATACCAGTTGGAACAAGGATAACCCAAGAAAGTGCCGCAACTGCATGAGTAAGCCTTTCTATAACATTAAAAGCATAAACCTTACCATGATCGTGTGAAAACGACTTTGGCCCTACAATGGTATAGTGCCCAACAAAAGCAACTAAAACAGCAATTATTGCAAATAAAGCTAAATTTGCAAAAAAACCACTACTTTGAAGCCAAACAAACCATTCGGCAAAGGGATGGTTGTAATAAGTGTCTATATTTTCAACCCTAGCTTTTCCCCAAACACTACTATTATATTGAATTGCTTTTTTAAATTCTTCATTATATGCGAAAAGCCCAGCAAAAGAGCAAAGCAAAATAAAAATTTTTCTCATCTTTATACCTTTTAAAAAACATTAGATTTGATTATACACCATAAATCTAAATTTTACTTTCTGTAAAAAACTAACTACTTCCAAGAATTTCCAGGATATTCATCCAATGTTCCTAAAAATCCAGTATTATAACCTCTAAGCTTAACTCTGTCGTTATAGATTTTATCAACAACTTTTTTATCTCCAACCAAAAGTGCTTTTGTAGAACACATAGCAGCACAAAGTGGAACTTTACCTTCTGCTATACGGTTTTGACCATATTTATGAAACTCATCATCACTATGGGTTTTTTCAGGTCCTCCAGCACACATAGTGCATTTATCCATAACACCTTTTGGTAAAAATTTAGTTTCATTCCTAGGAAATTGTGGTGCTCCATAAGGACATGCATATAAGCAATATCCACAAGCTATGCAAGTGTCTTTGTCATGCAAAACTATTCCATCATCTCTTATATAAAAACAATTTACTGGACAAACTTGTGCACAAGGAGCATCACTGCAGTGCATACAAGCAATTGAAACTGAATACTCCTTACCAACAACACCCTCATTAAAAGTATAAACCCTTCTTCTTCTTACATCAAGAGGTAGCTCATGCCCGCTATCGCACGCAACCGTGCAACCATGACAATCAATGCACCTATCCAAGTCACATAAAAATTTCATTCTTGTATTTGACATAAACTACTCCTTAGGCTTTTTCTATGCGGCATAGTCCGCCTTTTGTTTCAGGAATTTGACAAAATATATCGTATCCATAATTTGTAACTGTGTTAGCACTTTCACCTATTGCATATGGCCTTGTTCCAGTTGGGTAATTCTTAGACATATCAACTCCTTGCATTACACCAGTAAAGTGGAATGGCAAATGTACAGATACTTCATTTACCGCATAAGTAAATCTAGCTTTTACCTTTATCCAAGTCCCCTCTGGGCTAGAAATTTTCATCATATCACCATCTTTAATACCGTATTTTTTAGCCAAATTTGGATTTATATCACAAAACATTTCAGGCGTAAGTCTTGCTAAGAAATGACTTGCTCTATTTTCCATACCTGCACCGTTTAAATTTACAAGTCTTCCTGTAATTAAATTTATAGGAAACTCTTTACTATAGTCTTTAGCAAGTTGAACACTTTTATATTTAGTATCAACTCTATAATGATCTGTTTTATCCTCATAGCTTGGATATTTTTTAGCTAAATCATGTCTTCTTGAATGAAGTGGCTCTCTATGAATTGGAATCTCATCAGGAAAATTCCAAGCTCTTACTCTTGCTCTTGCATTTCCATAAGGCGAAATACCTTGTTCCATGCATTTTTCAGCAATTATATTGCTTGTATCAGTACTCCAAGAATTTCCCATTTTCTCTTTTTCTTCATCAGTTAATGTTATGCCTAAAATCTCTTCAATATTATCTTTTGTTATTTGAGGATAGCCTTTATTTATTGGTGAGCCAATAGGTCCATCTATAGCAAGTTGACTAATGCCGTTATGTTCCAAACCAAAATTATTTCTAAAGCCCATTCCACCATCCATTACAGGTTTACTTATATCATATAAATTTGGAGTTCCTGGATGTTTTGTAGTCCAGCATGGCCAAGGAAGTCCATAATATTCACCTTTGCACTCATCAAAGCCTTTTAATGTTTTTTTATCAAATTTCTCCCAATGAAGAGTGTGGTTTTTAAGCCTTTCAGGAGTCCAGCCAGTATATCCTATGCTTTTTAAACCATTAGTTAGTTCTCTTGTTGCATCTTCCGGCCATTCGAAATTTCCTTTTCCGTCGCCTAAAGATCTCACATACTCATCATAAAAACCGAGTTTTTTAGCAAGTTCAAATAAAAAATACTCATCAGGCTTACTTTCATACATTGGCTCAATTGCTTTAAATCTCCATTGACCACTTCTATTTGTAGCTACAACGGTGCCTGAACATTCATATTGAGTTGCAGCTGGAAGAATAAAAATATTATCTTTTTTATTTGTTATAACAGCAGCCTCATTTACAAAAGGATCAGTTATAACTAAAAGCTCTAAATTATCAAGTCCTTCTTGAACTTTTACTTGTTGAGCAGTTGATGTTATACCATTGCCCATTACAACAAGTGCTTTTAAACTAGTGTTTGCATTGTGAATTTTATCATTTCCATTTTTACCATTTAATACACCTGCCCACCACCTTGAAAGAGTAAAGCCACTTTTATGCATCATTTCTTTACTTACAAAGCGTGATACTAGCCACTCATAATCCACTTTCCAAACGTTTGCATAATGTCTCCAACTAGTTTCATTTAATGCATAATATCCTGGTAAATTTTCACTCAAACAACCTACATCGCTTGCGCCTTGAACATTATCATGTCCTCTTAAAATATTGCATCCACCACCTGATTTACCTGCATTTCCAAGAGCTAATTGTAAAATAGGAGCAAGTCTTGTGTTTGATGTACCTATTGTATGTTGCGTTAAACCCATAGCCCAAATAAGTGTTCCCGGGCGATTTTTAGCATAAACTTCTGTAATTTTTAATAAAGTTTCTTTTTTTACTCCAGTTACATCTTCAACAACTTCAGGAGTCCATTTTAAAGCCTCTTTTTCAATGCTTTCCATATCATAAACACGATTATTTATAAACTCTTTGTCTTGCCAACCGTTTTTAAATATTATGTGAAGCATTCCATATATAAAAGCTATATCTGTTCCTGGTCTAATTTGAGCAAAATAATCACTTTTTGCAGCTGTATGAGTATATCTAGGATCTATAGTTATCATAACAGCACCATTTTCTCTTGCTTTTAAAAAATGTCTAAAGCCAACAGGATGATTAACTGCTGGATTTGCTCCAAATATAATTATAGCTTTTGAAAAGGCTATATCATTAAGTGAGTTTGTCATAGCGCCATAACCCCAAGTATTCGCCACACCGGCGACTGTTGCACTATGTCAAATTCTAGCTTGATGATCTATATTGTTTGTTCCATACATTGCCGCAAATTTGCGGATATAATAAGCTTGCTCATTACTCATTTTGGCTGAGCCAATAAACATAGTTTGTTCTGGATTTTCATCCATATATTTTTTTAGTTGAGCACCAATATTTTCAATAGCTTCTTTATAAGTTATCCTTTTCCATTTTCCATTTTCTTTTACCATTGGATATTTAAGCCTAACTGATGATCTTGCCATATCAACCATGTCAGCACCTTTACAGCAGTGCCCACCAACGCTAAATGGATGATCCTCAGCAACTTCTTGCCTAATCCAAACACCATCTAAAACCTCAGCTATTATTCCACAACCTACTGAACAGGCTGTACAAACAGTTCTTACTTTTTTAGATCCAGGATATGGATTTGAAAGTTCATCACTTGTTGCTTCTCTAGTAGCTTTGGCTGAACTTAAAGTTGAAGCACCAGCTAAAGCGCCGGATAATGCTGCCATTTTTAAAAATGACCTTCGTCCAATTTTTGGACTTTGTATATCAACTTGCGACATTTTACCTCCTTATTTACTTTGAATTTTTATAAAAAATTTCCCAACTTTTGGTTTCTTGGTATAAAATTTCAGGTTTTTTACCACTATTATTTTTTATCTTTTTACTTGGCTCTCTAGCCTCTAAAGCGCCAACTGCGCCAACTCCAACAGCTGCACTAATAGCTGATTTTTTTAAAAAATCTCTTCTTTTAGAATCCATCTCTACTACCTCTACTTCTTTTCAACTTATTGACTTCTCGTCTTATTTTTTCAGATCTTGAAAGATTGTTTTTAACTTTTATCTCTTTATGTAAGATTGGCTTTGAAGTACCGTAAAAAATTCTTTCAAGCCCAACAAAACTCATAAGCAAATTTACAACATCTTTATAATAATTTGAACTTTTATGAATATAAATAGCACCTATAAACTCATCAATGAAAGGATTTAAAAATTTGGTAAAAATTTCTTTTGCATACTCTAAATAATTTTCATCTTCTGATTTTCCAAATTTTATAAACTCACTCATCAAAACAAATAAAAACCCAAAATTATCCTCATTTTCAATAAATTTAACGCCATCTTTTCTAAATTTGGTTTTAGCTAATATTTTTTTTATCTCTAAACAACTAAGTGAGCTTTCATATCCCTCATTATAATAGCTTACTGTAGTTCTTACAGGACTTGGAGGTGAGTGAAAAATATCATCATACTCAGTTATTAGAAGCTCTTCATCAAAATTTTCTGCCAAATTTTTAAGTGAAATTGCACTTTTTTCATCAATAGCATAATTTAAAAGCAAATTTAAAGCCTCTTTTACGCCTTCAAATCTATCGCTCTCATAACTAAAAACGAAAAATTTGGAAAATAACGAATAATAAAAAATTCTTGCATCCAAAATTTCATTTTCCATAAAAATTGCCTTTAAAAATATTTATTCATAAGTAACTTTATCAAAATTATTCTTTTTGTTTCATAAAAAATAAAATTAGATTTTAAAATTAAAATTAACTTAAATATGCTATTTTTGAATATTTCTTTTAATGTTTTTCTTTGATAGCTTATAAACTAGATATTTGTGGTTATATAATTATTCTTTTATCTGTTTTATTAAGTTTTTAAATTAATTTATAAAATTTATATTAAATTGATAAAAGCTATAATTTAAGTAAAATTTTATTTTTTTCTTAAAGGTAAAATAGCCAAATTTATATAAATTTGGCTATTTTTGTAAATTTAATTTCTACGACGATACTCCTCATATCCAAACTCTATTTTTTTTATAACATCTCCGTTTTCATCAACCAAAACCAAATCAGGTAGCTTTATGCCATTAAATGTTGTGTTTTTTACAATAGTGTAGTGAATTTGATCTTTAAATATAATCCTATCACCAACCTTTAAAGGTTTGTCAAATTTATAATCAGCATCTCCTTCTTCAAGCCCTACAATGTCTCCTGCTAGGCAGGTATTTCCACCAAATCTATACTCAAACTTAGCGCTTTTTTTCTCACCCACAACAGCTGGGCGATAAGGCATAAGCACGGTATCTGGCATGTGAGCTTCGGCTGAAGTATCCAAAATAGCGATATTTTTCTCATTTTCAACGATGTCTAAAACAGAACTTATCAAGTCCCCACACTCCCAGCCAACAGCCTCGCCTGGCTCTAAATAAACATCGACACCAAACTCATCTTTAAACTCTTTTATCAAATTTATAAGAAGTTTTATATCATAACCTTTTTTAGTTATGTGATGTCCACCGCCAAAATTTACCCATTTTACCCCATGGATAAATTCGCCAAAATCAGCTTTAAATTTATCCAAAACTTTTTTTAGACTTTGGCTGCTTTCTTCACAAAGTGCGTGAAAATGAAGTCCACTAATGCCATCAAGCAAACTCTTATCCTCTTTTAGAGCTTTTAGTAAATTTGCCTTTGTTGTTCCAAGGCGGCTAAATTTAGCACAAGGATTGTAGATATCTTTTGGCGAAAAAGAGCTTTCTGGATTTATCCTAAGTCCAAGTTCTATGCCTTTATCAAGCGCGATTTGTTTAAATTTTGAAATTTGATTTGGGCTGTTAAAGACAATGTGATTTGAAATTTGCATAATCTCATCAAAATCTTCATCTTTAAAAGCTGGTGAATAGGTGTGAATTTCGCCATTTTTTATAAACTCTTTTGCAAATTTAGCCTCATGTAGTCCGCTGCAAGTTGCTCCCCAAAGGTACTTATCAACATAGGGCATTGCTAAGCTAAATGCAAAACCTTTTAATGCACAAAGCACTTTTGCCCCACTCTCATCGCCAACACTTTTTAAGATTTCTAAATTGCTAATGAGCTTTGGGAGATAGCAGACATAAGCTGGTGTTTTGATATCGTTAATGTTCATTTTGTGCCTTTTGATTTTTAAAATTTTAAACTATTATATATGAATTTATTAACTTTTGATAAAATGAGTTTAAAAATTTAAAAAGGAAATTTAATGATAAGGGTTGAATTTTTAGGTCCTATAAAAAAAGATGATTTAGAGATTAAAGCTTCAAATTTAGCTGAGTTAAAAGAAATTTTAAACAAAGATGAAAGTTTAAAAAAGTGGCTTGAAATATCGGCAGTTGCCATAAATGATGAGATAATAAATAGCCTAGATAAAGAGCTTAAAAATGGAGATAAAGTATCGATTTTACCACCAGTTTGTGGTGGATAAAACTATAATGCTAAAAGGAATTTTATGAAAAAAATAGAAATTTATAAAGGTGGGCTTGATACAAACGCTCTTTATAAAAAATGGTACAATGAAATAAAAGATAAAAATTTAGGTGCTTTTATAACTTTTAGTGGAATTATTAGAGATGATGATGGTGTTGAAGCACTTAGCTTTGATATTTATGAAGCGCTTTTACAAAATTGGTTTGGCGATTGGCAAGAAAGATTAAAAAATGATGGCGTAAAACTCTTTTTTGCTCACTCTTTTGGTGATGTAAAAGTTGGCGAAAGCTCGTATTTTACAGCAGTAGCTTCAAAACAAAGAAAACTTGCTTTAAAACTTATTAATGATTTTGTTGAAGACTTTAAGGCAAATGCCCCTATTTGGAAATATGATGTTAAAAATAGTGAGCGAATTTATGCTAAAAATCGCTCTTTTAAATTAGTTGGCGCAGGACTTTTAAAGGAATAAAATGGAATTTATGGATTATGATAAAACTCTTGAAATTTTAAAAAAAAATATAATTCCTTGGAATAGAATAGAAAAAGTTACTATAACAAATGCTCTAAACCGCTATATTGCAACCGATATCATTGCAAAAGAAAACTATCCAAAATTTAAAACCTCAGCCATGGATGGATATGCAATCAAATTTGATGAAAATAATAAAAAATTTAAAATTCTAGGAAGCAATCCAGCTGGAAAATTTGAAATTTCTAGTCTAAAAGAAAATGAATGCATTAAAACATTTACAGGCTCATTAATGCCTGAAAATAGCGATACTTTAGTGCCTGTTGAAAATGTAAAGGTAGATGATGATTTTATAGAAATTTTAAAGCCAGTTAAAAAAGGTTTTGCCATTAGAAAAATTGGTGAAAGCTATAAAAAAGGTGAAGTTCTAATAAAAAAAGGTACAAAACTAAGCTATTCTGAAATAGCCCTTCTAGCAGAACTTGGCGAATTTCATATAAGTGTTTTTATAAAGCCAAAAGTCTGCGTTTTATCTAGTGGAAGCGAGATAAAAGATCTTGGCGAAATGATTGAAAATGATGCTCAAATTAGAAGCTCAAACCACATAGCAATCGCTTCAATGCTAAAATTAATGGGATGTGAGCCAATAATTTTACCACTTGTAAAAGATGAAGAAAATGCAGTAAAAAATGAAATTTTAAATTCACTTAATTTTTGTGATATTTTAATTACAACAGGTGGCGTTAGCATGGGAGATTTTGACTTTGTAAAAGAAGTTTTAAGCAAAAATTGTCAAATTTTAATAAATGGTGCAGCTATAAAGCCCGGACGCCATATTAAAATAGCTAAAACAGGCGATAAATATATATTTGCACTCCCTGGATTTCCATTTTCTGCAATGGTAATGTGCATTTTATATGTAAGAATTTTAATTGAAAGTTTTTTTAACGCATCAAAAAACCACTATATAAATGCAGTTTTAGATGAAGAATATATAAAAAAATCACCATTTTTAGAATTTAGCACATGTAATTTGAGCGTTGATGAAAACGGAGTTTTAAGAGTAAATTTAAAAGGCAAAAAAGATGGCTCAAGTGCAATTGTAAATAACTTAAATAATGAAGCTGCACTTTTAGTTATCCCAAAAGAGTTAAATGGATATAAAAAAGGTGATGTTGTAAAAGTTTTAAAGATGCTTTGATGAAACAAGTTTTTTTATATATTGAACTTTTAATAATATTTTTACTCATTCCAACTCTTTTTATGCTGCAAATTTTGCCAAAAAATTATATGTTTTTTGTCCTTTGGCTTGGGAGTTTATATGCACTTTATCATATAAAAAAAGCAAATTTAAATCTTTTTAAAGGTTTTAAATTTGATGAGTTTAAAGATATTTTTAAAAGATTTTTAATTTTATCAATTTTTTTAACTATTTTTACTTTTGCTTTCTCAAGAAATAGTTTTTTATTTCTACCAAAACAAAGAATAAATATCTGGATTTTAGTAATGCTGTTTTACCCCATTTTATCAGCATTTTTTCAAGAGATCATATTTAGGACATTTTTTACGTTAAGATATATTAATTTATTTAAAAATAAAAATTTATTTATTTTTATAAATGCTTTAATATTTGCTCTTGTGCATCTGCTTTATGGAAATTTAATAGCTGTTGTTTTTAGTTTTTTTGGTGGAATTTTATTTATAAAAACTTATTTAAAATCAAACTCAACCCTACTTTGCTGGGTAGAGCACTCTCTTTATGGAAATTTTATCTTCACAATAGGACTTGGGCACTACTTTTACAATGGATATTAAAATTTTAACCTATGTTAAAAACAGTTAAATAAAAACTTAATTTTTCAAGTAATTTGCCACAGCTTTTGCACAAGCAAATGCAAAATGGATATTAAATCCTCCTATCATTCCACCAACATCAAGAACTTCGCCTATAAAATAAAGATTTTTTACAAGCTTACTTTGGCAATTTTCATCTATAAAATCAGTTTTTATCCCACCTTTTGTTATCTCAGCTTTACTATATCCAAAATTTCCAGCAGGCGAGAACTCATAGTTTTGCAGTTTTTTTAAAGTTTGAAATTCCAAATCTAAGAGGTTAAAAAACTGTTTATCTTCTAAATTTGAATTTTTTAAAAACTCTTTAATAAAACTTTTTGGCAATGGTAAAATAGAAGTGATTTGTTTTTTTGAGTTTTTAAATTTATAAAAATCAAAATTTGGTAAAAAATTAATGCTTATTTTTCCTTTTTGCCAAAAAAGTGAAGCATTCATCATCAAAGGCCCACTAATGCCACGATGAGTAAAAAGCAAATCACCACTTAAAACTTTATTATTTTGAAGTATTGTTGCCTTAGCGCTAAAACAAACTCCGCTTATTTTTTTAAACCAAAACTCATCTTTTTGAACGCTAAAACCAACCAATGCTGGATTTAAAGTAGAGATTTCATGGTTGAATTTAGAAGCTATTTTATATCCTATATCACTAACTCCTAGATTTTGACAGCTTAATCCACCACTTGCTACTATTAAATTTTTACATTCAAAATTTCCATTATTTGTATAAATTTTAAAAATATCATCATTTTTTACAACATCAAAAACTTCGGTATTTAAATAAATTTTTGGATTTGTAATTTTACTTTTTAGATGATTTAAAACACTTTTTGAACCAGTTTTGCAAAAAAATTGCGAGTTTTTTACTTTTTCAAATTTTAAAGGTTTGAAAAATTCCAAAACTTCTAAATAGTTTAATTTTGAAATGATTTGATTTATAAAGTTTTTATCACCAAGATAATACTTTAATAAATCTTTTTTAAAAGAGATATTTTCATTTGTGATATTGCATTTTCCTCCACCACTTGCAAGAAGTTTTTTGCCAAGTGATGAATTTTTCTCTAAAATAGTTATGTTGGTGGAGTTTAAAAGCGCGGCTAAAAATAGCCCGCCTACTCCACCGCCAATTATAACAGTCTTATCTGACAATTGCTGGACTTGACTCTTCTTTAGTTCCAGGATTTGATTGAGTTCTATTTTGTTTTTTAAACTCTTCTATTGCTTGCGCTAGGCTATTAAGCATATTACAACCAGTTTCATTGCCAAGTTGGCAAGATTTTTGGTATAGATTTAAAGCAAGCTCGATATTTTGTTCAATTCCTATGCCGTTTTGAACCAAATATCCTAAATTTGAACAAGCATAGCCCTCATTATTTGCGCAAGCTAAATCATATAATTTAATTGCAGTTGCTGGATTTTGCTCAACACCAATACCATTTTGATAAAAAATAGCTAAATTATTGCAAGCTGTGTAGTTTTTTGCCTCACATGAATTTGCATAAAGCTCAGCAGCTAAATTTAAATTTTTTTCAACAACAACGCCATTTTGATAAAACACTGCTAAGTTATTACAACCTGTTGGATCCCCGTTATTGCAAGATTTTATAAAAGCATTTATTGATTTTACCAAGTCTTTTTCATCGCCTTGATAAATAATGCCCGCACGGTTACAAGCAAAAGTATTGTTTTGATCGCATGATTTATTATAATACTCTAAAGCTTTTTTTAGATTTTTATCAACTGATTCATAAAGATAACCGTTATTGTTACAAGCTAACGCAAGACCTTTATCGCAACCTTTTTGATAATACTCTTTTGCTTTATTAATATCTGGTTTATTTGCCGCACCAATTTGATAAATATATCCTAAGTGATTGCAAGCAAGTGGGTTATTAAGATTGCATGATTTATCAAAAAACATAATCGAAGAGTTTAAATCATAAGTTTTATCTTCCAAAAAGTGAACTCCTAAATCATAGCAACTTTTTTCTTTATTAAAAACACAATTGATCTTTTTAGTTAAAACATCCTTTGAATCCACAGAAGCAAATACCGCATAACCAAAAATGGCTAAAACCACAACAAATAAAACAATTATTATTTTTTTCAACTTAATGCCTTTAAAAATTATTATAACTTATCATTTTATATAAAATAAGCTTAAATTTGGCTATAATTTTTAAATTATTTATAAAAGGTGGGATTTGTGAATATTATAGATAGAGTTTTAAGAATAACTTTGGGGTTTTTGATTTTGCTAATTTTTGGACTCATAAATCCAACTTGGTGGTGTTTTTTAGGTTTGATACCGCTAATAAGCGGTGTTAGTGAATTGTGTCCGATTTATTTTTTACTTGGAAAATATAAAAAGACACAAAAAAGAAAAAAGTAGCTTAACTTTTTTAGCTAAATTTTAAGGCTAAATAACAAGCTCCAAAACAAAGCACTAAACTTAAACTTACATTTAAAAGACATAATCCATATTTGGCATTTTGAAGTAGGCTTATGTTTTCTACACTAAAAGTTGAAAAAGTAGTAAGCGCTCCTAAAAATCCAGCTATTAAAAAGCTTTTTAACTCTAAATTTAATCCCATTTTTGTAAAATATCCTATTAAAAATCCACCAAGCACATTTACTATCAATGTTGCATAGGGAAAATTTAATGACATAAATTTAAAGCAAAATGCACTAATTAAAAATCTTAAAATAGCACCTAAAAACCCACCACATCCTACTAAAAGCAAAAGTTTAAAGCTCATTTTTACATCTCATCATAAGTTTTTTGCATAACTTCATGCAAATTTTTATACCAGTTTTCATCTTGTGGCTTACTTAAGTCAATTATTTCAAGGCAATTTACTTTTATTTTTCCACTTCTTATCTTAACTTCTTTTACATCAAAATTATAAAGCGTATCTTTTAAAACAATTGGCTGAATTTTAAGGTTTAGTTTTTGGCTTAAAACTTTTGCGCCATCTTGAAATTTAAGCATTTTTTCGCCACGCCCTCTTGTTCCTTCTGGAAAAATAGCAATAACTCTATCACTTTTTAGGCGATCTTTTACATCTTTTATAAGAGAGACAATTGAGCGGCTATTTTTTCTATCTACTTCTATCATTTTTGGAGTTTTTAGAATTTTACCAAAAAATGGTAAATCTCCGATTTCTTTTTTTGCCACCCAAGCTAGGTTTTTAGGATAAATTTCTTCTAAAATGATAATATCAAGCATGCTTTTATGATTTAGTAAAATCATATCTACTTTTTCATCAAATTCGCCAATTTTTTCTATTTTATAGCCAATTACAAATCTTTGAATTTTTGCCCAAATTTTACGAATTTTATAGTTTTTTTTAGGAACTATATAAAATAAAATAACAACAACTGCTATACTTAAAAAACACCAAACAGCATAAATTACACCATTTATTTTAGCCATTTTACTCCTTTATATTAAGAGCTTTTTTAACATCATTTTCGCCTATAAATTTGTTATTAAACTTCACCACAATTTCAGAATTTTTTCTATAAGCCTCTATAAATCCAACTCTGTTTTCAAGACTACTTAAATCAAAATTTTCACTATTTTTTAGATAAATATTTTTAAAATTTGCTGGATTTGTAAGGCTTATTAAAAGTAAAAACCAAATTATACAAATTATTGCAATTATAGCAGCTAAATAGTGAATGCCAAGATTTTCCAGCATGACACCACCGCCAATTCCACCTACAAATGTTCCAAAATATCCAGCTGCGTTAAACACACCTAAAACCGCTCCTTTTTGGTCTGATTTTGCAAATTTTGATGCCGCACTTTGCATAATTGGCTCGTGCATATTAAAGCCTATGAAAAATAAAATAACCCCTATTATAAAAGGTGTTTTAGAATTAGCCACAACAAAACAAACATAAGAGAATATAAAAAATGAAATCCCTAAAAGTAAAATCATTTTTGAAAGCCCTCTTTTTTCACCCATAAATCCAGCCATTCCCATAGCAATAAAGCCAAAAACCATAGATATGCTATAAACTATCCAAAGATTTTTTTCCATAAATCCAAGTTTTGTAACAAGCACAATTGGAATTACAAAAAAAGTCATTGTTAAAAGCATTTTTTGTAAAAAATTTGTTAAATTCATCAAAGCTAAATCTTTTTGAACTAATATTTCAATTATAGAAACCTTTTTTTGAAGTGAAGAAATTTTTATCTCTTCTGGCACAGTTGTATAGAGTAAAATAATACAAATGAGCGTTAGAGCTGTGCTTATGTGAAATAAAACTCCTAGCCCATATCTTGCGCTTAAATAAGGTCCTAAAACCATCGAAAATCCAAAAGCAGTGCCAATCATCATGCCCATTATCGCCATTGCTTTGCCTCTTTTTTCTTCACTTGTAAAATCACTTATCATAGCAATAGCCACAGATCCAACTGCCCCACTTCCTTGTAAAAATCTACCAAAAATCATCCAATAAATATCATTTGTAAAACCACAAATAAGCGAACCTATAATAAAAATAACAAGCCCTAAACTCATAACATTTTTACGACCAAATTTATCAGACATAGCACCAAATGGAATTTGAAAAATCATCTGCATAAGCGCATAAATTCCTATCGCAACTCCAGCAAGCATTGTGTTTGAATTGTTTAAATTTGAAGCATAAAGTCCAAAAACTGGAAGTATTATAAAAAGTCCAAAAAACCTACTTCCAACAACAAATGATAGCGACAAAACAGTTTTTAACATATAATTTCCTTAAATTAAAAACGCCTATTTTATCATAACTCTTAAAATGAATTAAAAATTTAGATAAAATTAGAACTTATTTTTTTAAAAAAGGAATAAATTTATGAAAATAATCCTAGCAACGCACAATATGGACAAAGTAAAAGAGATAAAAGATTTTTTAAAAACTTATGAAATTTATGCTTTAAATGAAATTTTAACACCTTTTGAGATAGAAGAAACTGGAAAAACTTTTAAAGAAAACGCACTTATTAAGTCAAAGGCTATTTTTAATGCATTAGATAAAAAGCAAATTAATGATTTTATTACTTTAAGTGATGATAGTGGAATTTCATTGCCTGTTTTAGGTGGAAAACCAGGAATTTACTCAGCTAGATTTTCTGGCATTAACGCAACAGATCAAAGCAATAGAACAAAACTAATAAATGAATTAAATGCTTTAAATTTAAGCAAAACACCAGCATTTTACACAGCCTGTATTGCAATATCTTCAAAATTTGGAGATTATACAACTCATGGATTCATGCATGGATTTGCCATAAATGAAGAAAGAGGAAATAACGGTTTTGGGTATGACTTTATGTTTATTCCAAATGGATTTAATAAAACTGTTGGTGAAATTGACAAAGAAACAAAACTTAAAATTTCACATAGAAGCAGGGGTTTGGAGCTTATGAAACATATCTTAAAAGTGCTTGAAAAAAGATACTAAATTTAATTTATTTTTATTAAATTTAAGAAAATAAGGCTAAAATAGTCTAAATTATTTTTGTGATAAAACTATTAAGGATTAGATGGAATTTATGGATTTTGAGTTTATAAAAGAGTTTTCGCCGATGTTTGTTAAAGCGGCTATTTTAACGATAAAACTTGCATTTTTAGGTATATCAATAAGTATAATAATTGGACTTTTTATAGCATGGATAAAAGCCCATAAATTTAAACTTTTAAGTAGAATTTGCGATATTTATATAGAAATTTCAAGAAATACTCCACTTTTGATACAGCTTTTTTTCTTATATTTTGCTCTTCCAAAGCTTGGATTAAAACTTGATGGATTTGAGTGTGCGGTTATAGGTCTTTCTTTTTTAGGTGGAAGCTATATGGCTGAGAGTTTTAGACTTGGTTTTGAAGCAGTTGAAAAGGCCCAAGTTGAAGCAGGTTTAAGCTTAGGTCTATCTAAAAATCAAGTTATTTTTTATGTCATCTTACCACAAGCATTTAGGATAAGCCTAGCTTCAATTTCTGCAAATATAATATTTTTAATAAAAGAAACTTCGGTTGTTAGCGTTGTAGCGTTGGCTGATTTAGTATATGCTGCAAAAGATATTATGGGTATTTATTATATGACAAATGAGGCTTTATTTATGCTAGTTATTTCATATTTAATAATCATTTTGCCAATTTCACTAGCTCTTACACTTTTAGAAAAAAGGTTAAGCTATGTTTGATGTCATACTAAATGAAACAAATTTTTTACGTCTTATGGCTGGACTTTGGATTACAGTTAAAATTTCACTTATTTCTATCATAATATCACTCATTGGCGGACTTATTTTGGGTGTTTTAATGGGTTCAAAAAACAAATTTATCTATATAATACTAAAAATTTGTCTTGAAATAGTCCGCATCATGCCACAACTTGTTTGGCTTTTTATAGTTTATTTTGGGCTAAGTTCGATTTTTTCCTTTTCTGCCATAACAGCCTCAATCGTAGTTTTTAGCATTTGGGGTGTTTTTGAAATGATGGATTTAGTAAGAGGTGCGGTTTTAAGCATACCAAAACACACTTTTGAAAGCGCAGCAAGCCTAGGACTTAAAAAATTTCAAATTTATATTTATGTCATAATCCCACTAGCACTTAGACGCCTTATTCCAGGAGCTATAAACCTACTTAGCAGAATGATAAAAAGCACTTCAATAGTTGTTTTAATAGGCGTTGTAGAAGTCTTAAAAGTCTCTCAACAAATAATAGAGTTAAACTTACTTACAAATAACTATGCCCCTTTAATCGTATATGGATTTGTATTTTTCCTATATTTTGCGATATGTTATCCAGTATCAAAGCTATCAAAAATTCTAGAAAATAGGTGGAATTAATGTTTCAAGAAAAGATTGTTGAAAGCTCAATTAAAAACTTAGATGAAAATAAGCTTTTAAAAGCCTATGATGAGTTTATAACCGAATTTACAAAAGCCTTAAAACTTAAATTTAAAGATAAGCTTGATGAGCGAAATTTCAAAAACCAGTGGGAGAGAATTTTTATGCATGATAAAAATGAAATTTTAAATTTACAAAACAAAATTTCAAAACTTGATAAAAATGCTGATGATTTAGTTTATAAAATTTTTGATTTAAGTGATGATGAGATTAAATTTATAGAAAATGAAATGAGATAAAAATGGAAATTTTAAAACTTGATAATATAGATAAATACTACGGTGATAACCACGCATTAAAAGGCATTAGTTTTGGTGTAAATAAGGGCGAAGTTGTTGTTATTTTAGGACCTTCTGGATGTGGCAAAAGCACAACTTTAAGATGTATTAATGGACTTGAAGCCATACAAGGTGGCACGATGGAAATTTTAGGCACCAAAATAGATAAAAACTTTAATTTATGGCGAGAAATTCGTCAAAAAGTTGGAATGGTTTTTCAAAGTTATGAACTTTTTAATCATTTAAACGTTATGCAAAATATCATTTTAGGACCACTAAAAGTTCAAAAAAGAACCAAAGATGATGCAATGGATGAAGCAAGGTTTTGGCTTGAAAAAGTAGGACTTAAAGACAAAGAAAATGCCTATCCAAGAGAGCTTTCAGGCGGACAAAAACAAAGAATTGCAATCGTTAGAAGCCTTTGTATGAACCCTGAAATTATGCTTTTTGATGAAGTTACAGCAGCACTTGATCCTGAAATTGTTAGAGAAGTTTTAGATGTTATGCTAAATTTGGCAAAAGAGGGAAGAACTATGCTTATCGTAACACACGAAATGGCTTTTGCAAGAGCAGTAGCAGATAAAGTTATCTTTATGGATAAAGGTGAAATTGTTGAAATTTCAACACCAGAAGAGTTTTTTGTAAATCCAAAAACCGATCGTGCAAAGAAATTTTTAAATATGTTTGAGTTTAAAAAATAAATGGCAAAAAAAATGGTAGAAAATTTAAAAATCAACGCTTATTCTTATATTTTATTTTTTGCCGCAGCTGAAATTTTAAGGTTTTTTAGATATCTTGGCTTATTTGAGTTTTTAGATAATTCTTACACAATATTGACAATGCAAATCTCTGGTTTTGTTTTTATGCATAAAACTCTAAAATCATTCAGCTTTTTAAAAAACAATCTTATAAGAAATTTGAAAATTCTTATTTTTCTATACATCGCCTTTTCCATTATTGCAGCGATGGTTTTTATATCAGAACAACCAAACATTTGGCTTTGTGTTATTGTTATAATCTTGCCTTTTTTAGGTTTTTTTGTTTTTTATAAAATTTATGATGAAATTTCAAAAATAAGCTCTGTTTTAGACTTTAAATACTTCTCCATTTTTTACGCCATAATATCATTAACTGCCATCTTTATGGATAAAAACTACATTTTATTTATAATTTTAAAGGCAATTTTATTTTTATATCTTATTTTTGCGTGGAGTAAATTTTTTAAAACTATATCAGTTTAAATAACAAAACTAAATATAATTTTATTTAATAAAAAAAATAAAATTTATTTAAAAAAATTAATTTATGCTTTTTAATAATACTTTTACTTAATAAATATTATAATGTCAATATTTTTTTAAAAAGGATATGAAATGAAGCATATTTTTAAGCTTTTTTTACTAATATCTTTTGTTCTAAATTTCGCTTTAGCAAAAGATGTTTTAGTTGTTGGGATTGAAAACGAATCAAGCCGTTTAAATCCTTTATACGATGAGGATCACGATCCAGCTTTAAGTCTACTTTTTTCAGGTCTTACAAAACACGATGAAAATACAAAAGTAACTCCTGATCTTGCAAAAAGTTGGGAAGTAAGCAAAGATGGACTAACTTATACATTTAATCTAAGAGATGATGCTTACTGGCATGATGGAGTTAAATTTACCGCCGAAGATGTTAAATTTACAATAGAAAGTGCAAAAGATAAAAAACTAAATGCACCTGCTATTTCAAACTATGAAATGGTAAAAGATGTTGAAATTTTGGGTGATTATAAGATAAAAGTTACACTTGATACACCTTTTCCACCATTTTTAGATGCACTAAGCTTTGGTATGCTTCCTAAGCACTTGCTAGAAGGCAAAGATATAGCAACTTATCAATTTAACGATAATCCTATCGGAACAGGACCTTATAAATTTGTAAATTGGAAAAAAGGCGAAAGCATAGAATTTGTAGCAAATGATAAATTCTATAAAGGCACTCCAAAAATTAAAAAAGTATTTTTAAAAGTAGTTCCTGATGCAAATGTTAGATTAATACAACTTAAAAGTGGTGAGCTTGATGCGGGATTGATTGATTTTAGCGGTGTTGAAATGGCTAAAAATAGCAAAAATTTAAATATCTTAAAGTTTAAAAGTGCTGACTATAGAGCTTTAATGTTTAATTACAATAATGAAATTTTAAAAGATAGAGATGTTAGAGTTGCGCTAAATTACTTTATAGATAAAAATGATATGGTAAAAACTTTGCTTCACACTCACGGAAGCGTAGCAAACAACCCTATTGAAAATTTTATAAAAAGTGATAAAGTTTATGAGTTTAACCCTAAAAAAGGTGATGAAATTTTAACAAAAGCTGGTTGGAAAAAGAACAAAAAAGGCATTTATGAAAAAGATGGCAAAACTTTAAGTTTTGAAATTTACAGCTTTAATTCAGACCCTTTAAGAGTTGCTATGTCAAAAGTTATAAGCTCTGAACTAAACAAATACGGCGTTGATGCAAAAGCTTTTGCAAAGCCAAAAACTGCATTTAAAATAAGCAAAGTTGATAGCTTTTTAATTGGCTGGGGAAGTCCGTTTGATCCTGATTTTCACACATATAGAATTTTTGGTGGCTTTGCAGACAGCGATATAAATGAAAACGGCTGGAACTATAGTCACTACAAAGATGCAAAAGTAGATGAAGCTCTTAAAAAAGCAAGAAGCACTCAAAACTTAGAGAAAAGAAAAGCTTATTATAAAGAGTTTTTAGATGCACTTTATGAAAATCCTCCTTATATTTTTATCGCATATCTAGACTACAATCTAGCATATAATAAAAATTTAACTGGCATAAAAACACAAATTTTAGGCCACCATGGTGCAGGATTTTTATGGAATTTAGAAGAGTGGAACTTTAAAAATTGATAAGTTTAATCTTAAAAAAAGCAGCCTATAGCATTGGGCTGCTTTTTATTTTATCATTTTTAGTTTTTTCACTGCTTTATTTTTTACCAGGCGATGTAACAAGTGCGATGTTTTCACGTCCTGAAGCTATGTCGCAAGCTATGAAAAATCAAATTTTAGCAAATTTAGGGCTAGATAAAAGTCTTATTACGCAGTATGTTTCTTGGCTTAAAAATGCTTTAAATTTAAACTTTGGAAAAAGTTTTGTAAGTGGTGAAGATATCTATGAAATGTTTAAAACAAGGCTTGTTAATAGCATAATTTTATTAATTTTTGCATCATTTTTTATATTTGTATTTTCGCTTATTTTAGGACTAATAAGCGCTGTTTTTAAAAATAAATTTATCGATACTTTTATAAATTTAACAACTTTTTCTTTAATGTGTATGCCAAATTTTTGGTTAGGTCTAATATTTATCTATGTTTTTAGTATAGCTTTAGGTCTTCTTCCAAGCTCAGGAGCTAATTATCTTGGCGTTAGTGGAATTAGCCTAAAACATGTTATTTTACCTATTTTTGCGATTGTTTTACCACATCTTGCTACAAGTGTTAAATTTATAAGAGATATTATAATTTCAAATTTAAACACAGATTTTATCCAAACTCTTTATGCAAGAGGGATAAAAAATATTCAAATTTACCGTCTTGCACTGTTTAGCTCAATGGGTGATATTGTGCGCTATTTTGGGACTATGATTGGTGGCGTTTTTGCAGGAAGTTATGTCATAGAAAGTGTGTTTTCATATCCTGGCATTGGAGAATTAGCACTTAAATCAATAATAGCAAAAGACTATCCTGTAGTACTCGCAGCTATTTTACTAAGTGCTATTTTTGTAATTTTGGCAAATTTAGCGGCTGAAATTATAGCAATTTTAATTGATAAGAGAAACTATGCGAAATAAAATCATACTCTTTATTACTATAATTTTAGTAATTTTAGCTGTTTTTTCAAGCTTTATAGCGCCTTTTAATCCAAATTTAAGTGATTTTTCTAACACAAATTTAGCGCCTAATTCAACTCATTTTTTTGGAAGTGATTTTTTAGGGCGAGATATTTTCTCAAGAACACTTTATGGACTTAAAAACTCACTTATAATAGGAACAATTGCCGGATTTATCGCAACAATAATTGCATTTTTATACGCTTCACTTAGTCTTATAAAACCTTTACAAAATAGCTTACAAAGCGGAATTGATGCGTTTTTAAGCATACCAAATATTTTATTTATTCTAACTTTTGCCTCAATTACTGGAGGCGGGATTATAAGTATAATTTTAGTAATTTCACTTTTTTCATGGATGAGTTCAGCAAAAGTTTTTATAGGTCGCATAAACTTAATTTACCAATCACCATTTATAATCCAATCAATGAGCCTTGGAGCTAGTAAATTTAAGGTTTTATTTTATGAAGTATTGCCAAATTTAAAGGGACTTTTTTTATCACTTTTTGCCATAAACTCAGCTCATGCGATTTCACACGAAGCCACACTTAGTTTTTTTGGAATGGCTGGGGATTTGAATATGATAAGTTTGGGACTAATGATAAATGAAAGCACAAATGCTCTTTTTATGGGAGCTTGGTGGGTTGCATTTTTTCCTGGATTTATGCTATTTTTACTAATTTTTTGCATAGTTTCCATAACGCCAGATGACAAAGGCATAAAGATATGATTGAAATTTCAAATTTAAATCTTTTTTATAAAAAAGTGCAAATTTTAAAAAATATTGATTTTGCAATGCAAAAAAATGGCTGTGTTTGTATAATGGGCGAAAGTGGAGCTGGAAAGTCAATGTTTGCAAAAAGTTTTATAAAACTCTTTGATGATGAATTTAAGCTAAGTGCAGATAAATTTAGTGTCTTTCAAAACGATATTTTATCTTTAGATGGCGAAAAACTAAGAGAGTTTAGAAGTAAAATTTGCGCTCTTGTATTTCAAAATGCAAAGGCAAGTTTTCATCCACTTTTAAATGTTGGAGATAATTTTTTTCTATATCTTAAAGACCGCATAAGTGAGCCCAAAAAAGAGGCTTTTGAAGCTCTTGAAAAACTTTTATTTGATGATTTAAATTTGCTTTGGCATAAATTTCCGTATGAATTAAGTGGGGGCGAGGCAAGTAGAGTGCAAATTGCCATAGCACTTTGTCTAAAACCAAAAGTTTTGATTTGTGATGAGATAACAGCAAGCCTTGATGCGCAAAATCAAAAAAGCATAGTAAAAATCATAAACTCCCTTAAAGATGAACTTCAAATTTTATTTATAACTCATCAAAAAAATGTGGCAAATGCAGTAGCAGATGAGTTTTATACGATGCAAAATGGAGTTTTAAAAAATGCTTGAAGTTAAAAATGTTGATAAATTTTATGATTTTAAAGAACATATAAACAAAAAAACAGAAAAAATTCAAGTCTTATATGATATAAATTTCAGCCTTGAAAATGGAGATAATCTAGCAATTTTAGGCGTTAGTGGAAGTGGAAAAAGTACATTAGCAAATTTGCTAAGCGCAGTAGAAAAGCCAACAAATGGCGAAATACTCTTAAATGGAGAAAGTAGAAATTTAAATAAAAAAATTTCACTCATCATGCAAACTCAAAAACTTTGCCTAAATCCAACACTAAGGATAAAAACAGGCATAAATTTACTAAAAAAATACTTGCATTTAAAATTTACTGGTAGTGATGTAAAAAATTTGTTTGGAACTTTAAATTTAAATCAAGAAATATTACAAAAATTTCCTCACGAAATTAGCGGTGGCGAGGCAAGTAGAATAGGCATTTTAAAAGCTCTTTTGATTAAATCTGATATTTTAATTTGTGATGAAATAACAGCTGGACTTGATGAGGAAAACAAAAACTCAGTCTTAAATGTTTTAAAAAAATTAAAACAAAGCATTATTTTTATAACTCATGATTTAGAAGCTGCAAAAGAAATTTCAAAAAATGTCCTTATTTTAGAAAAAGGAAAGAGAGTATTTTTTGGCAAATTTAGCAAACTTCAAAATAGTGAAATTTTAGATAAATTTAGCCAAGATTAAGAAATTTTAAAGCTGTAATAAGTCAAAAAAAGATAAAATGAAATTAAATTTTAACAAGGAGAATAGATGAAAAATTTAATTTTTACAGCTCTTATTGGAGTTGTTTTTTTGTGTGGATGTGCAAGTGAAAGCCAAAGAGCAATAAATGTTCCAAAAGTTGCCATCGCAAATACAAATTATAGCGGCGAAAAAGTTTCTGTTTCTATAGGCAGGTTTTCAAACCAAAGCTCTTATAATAATGGAGTTTTTAGCGATGGTGAAGATAGACTTGGCAACCAAGCTCAAACTATCCTAATAACTAGTTTGCAGCAAACTGGTAGATTTGCGGTTTTGGATAGAACAAATTTAAGAGCGATGAAAGAAGAAAGCGCAATTAGCAAAAAAGCTCAAAACTTAAAAGGCGCAAGATATGTAATAACAGGCGATGTTGTTGAGTTTGGTAGAAAAACTCATGGTGATCATCAGCTATTTGGGATTTTGGGTAGAGGAAAAACACAAGTTGCCTACTCAAAAGTAAATCTAAATGTCGTTGATGTAAGCACTTCAGAAGTTGTTTTTTCAGCTCAAGGTGCAGGAGAGTTTGAACTATCAAATAGAGAAGTTATCGGCTTTGGCGGAACTGCTGGATATGACTCAACACTAAATGGAAAAGTTTTAAGCCTATCGATTAACGAAGCTGTAAATAACCTTGCAAGTGCGATAGATAGTGGCGAATGGAAAATAAAATAATGAAAAAATATATTTTTCTTGTTTTGATGGCTGTCTTTTTTGTAGGTTGTGCAACAAAAAATCAAAGCATTTATTACTGGGATGGAACTTATGCAAAGTCTGTTTATGAATATACAAAGCAAGATGGTGATATAAACGAACAAATTGCAAATTTAGAAAAATTGATTCAAAAATCATATGAAAAAAATAAGCCTATTGCACCAGGAATTTATGCTCATCTTGGGCTTTTATACTCAAATTTGGGAAATTACGGTAAATTTATTAGTTACCTTGATAAAGAAGCACAGCTTTATCCTGAGTCAAAAACTTACATCGAGTTTTTGAAAAAATCAAACAAAGGTAAAAAAGATGAAAAATAGCATTTTTATAACTTTGATATTATCTTTTATGTTTGTAGGTTGTGCTAGAAAGCCTGAAATTTATGACTACTCGGCATTTTTGGAGTCAAAACCAAAATCAATTTTAGTTGTAATGCCAACAAATGAATCAGTTGATATAAAAGCTTCTCCTGCTATGCTTGCAAATGCAACTATGCCTTTGGCTGAGGCTGGGTATTATGTATTTCCTGTGGCTTTAGTAAATGATACTTTTAAATTTAATGGTGTTTATGATGCAAATGATATTAAAAACATTCCCTTAAACAAGCTTCAAGAGATCTTTGGCGCTGATAGTGTGCTTTATATAAATATCACAAAATATGGCACAAGCTATGCTATTTTAAATAGCCAAACCACAGTTGAAGCAGATGTAAAATTGGTTGATTTAAAAACTGGAAAAACTCTTTGGGATAAAAAAACATTAGTAAGTAATAATTCAGCTAATTCAAATCAAGGACTTATTGGAATGCTTATAACTGCAGCAATTGATCAAATAGCAAATACAATAGCTGATAGTGGATATGATATGTCAGTAATTGCTTCAAATTCAGTTTTTGCAACTGATTGTCATGACTGCATACTAAAAGGACCTCGCTCACCAAGTTATGCGCAAGATAAACAGCTAACTCAAAATTAAAACCATAGTGGTGAATTTCTAAAAATTTACCACTATTTTTATTAAAAATTAAAAATTTTATTTATAATTTATAAAATATTTAATCTATAATCAAATACTATCATAAATTTTTTAAAGGAGATAATATGAAATTTTTAAAACTATTTTTAGGTATATTTTTTGCATTAAATTTAGTAAATGCAGCTTCGCTTGATGAGATAAAAGAGCGTGGAAGTATTAAAATAGGTGTTTTTGGCGATAAACCTCCATTTGGCTATATTGATGAAAATGGTAAAAATCAAGGCTTTGATGTAGCTTTAGCAAAAGAGATGTCAAAAGCACTTTTTGGTGATGAAAATAAAGTAGAATATACAGTTGTTGAAGCTGCAAGTAGGGTTGATTTTTTAAGAGCTAATAAAGTTGATGTAATTTTAGCCAATTTCACCCAAACAAAAGATAGAGCAAGAGTTGTTGACTTTGCAAAACCATATATGAAAGTAAGTATCGGTGTTGCTAGTAAAAATGGCGTTATAAAAAGTGTTGATGATTTAAAAGGAAAAACTTTAATTTTAAACAAAGGAACAACTGCGGATATTTATTTTACAAAAAACTATAAAGATTTAAAAACTATGAAATTCGATCAAAACACTGAAACTTTTGCAGCCTTGCTTGATGGTCGTGGAGAAGCTTTAGCTCATGATAATACACTTTTATTTGCATGGGTTAAAAACAATCCTGAGTTTAAAGTAGGTATCGAAAGTATTGGCGAACACGATGTTATAGCTCCAGCTGTGAAAAAAGGAAATAAAGAGTTATTAGAGTGGATAAATGAACTCATTACAAAACTAAATAGTGAGAAATTCTTTCATAAAGCCTATGATGAAACTATAAAGCCTATTTATGGTGATAGTATAAATCCAGCCTCTGTTTTGGTTGAAGATTAAAAAAACTTAACCCCTTAAAAAAGGGGTTAAAATAAAAACATTAAGCAAACATCGGTAAAAATAAAAATAACTTAATAGTTAAAGCATTTACAATATCTACAAAAAATCCTCCCATTATAGGAACTACAATAAATGCAATTCTTGATGGTCCAAAGTTATAAGTTACTGCTTGAAGATTTGCCACTGCTGTTGGTGTTGCGCCCATACCAAAACCACAATGTCCAGCAACTAAACAAGCAGCATCATAATCTCTTCCACAAATTCCAAATGTTACATATCTAACATAAATTGCTATAACAACAGTTTGAATGGCAAGTAAAACAATCAAAGGAATAGCAAGTTTTGTAAGCTCAACTAAATTTAAAGTCATTATTGCCATTGCTAGGAATAAGCCTAAACTAACATTTCCTATAACGCCTATTTCTCTATCAAAAACTTGATGAATGTTTGCATAACTTAGTGTATTTCTTATAATAATTCCCGAAAACAAACACCAAACAAAAGTAGGTAAAGTTATAAGAGAGCCTTTTGTAAGAGCAGAAATTGTAGTTCCTATAAACATAGCAAGAGCAAAAAGCCCTAAACTTTGCACAAATGATCCAGCGGTTATAAGTCTTTCTACTTGTGGTTCTGCAAAAACCTCATCGCTAGTATCGTGTTCAACTTCAACTTCGCTTGATTTAAGGTTATATTTTCTTATAATGTTTTGTGCTATTGGACCACCTAAAAGACCACCTGCGATAAGTCCATAAGTAGCACTTGCCATAGCAACTTCTTTTGCAGCTATAAAATTATATGGAGCATTGCTAAATACATCTCCCCACGCAGCACCTGTTCCATGCCCTCCACTTAGAGTAATCGATCCAGCAAGAAGTCCTAGTAAAGGATTTTCTCCCATCACTGTCATAACACTTACACCAATGATATTTTGAACGAATAAAAACAGACAAACTGAAATTCCAAATAAAACTAAAAGTTTTCCACCTTTTTTTAGACTTGCAATATCAGCACCAAGACCAACAGATGTAAAAAACATAAGCATAAGTGGATCTTTAATGCTTTCTTGAAAGCCAATTTTTACATTAAATAAAATTTGAGTTAAAAACAAAACGATAGCTATGATAAGACCACCAGTTACTGGAATAGGAATACTATATTTATCTAAAAATTGAACTCTTCTAGTAATGATAGCTCCTAGATAAAGCACTGCACAAACAGATATCAAAGTAGCATAAAAATCTAAATTTACGCGGTAGAAAATATCGCTACCAGCTATTTTTTTAATAATTTCTAAAAAAGCAAAATTTGCTTTAAAAACACCATCTGAAATTTGAGTAAATTCCATACAAATCCTTTTTGTTAAGATTTGTGAAATTTAGCATATTTTTCTTTATTTGAAGCTTTATTTTCTATATAAAGTTGCAAATTTATATAAAATTTATGTAAAACATAGCAAATCTGCCATTTAAATTTAAAAATTTTGAAATGTTTTTAAATTTGCTAATCCAATAAACTTTTATTGAAATTTTTTAAATGATAATTTCGCCCATAAAAAAGCATCTTAAATGTATATAAGAATCAATTTGTGGTGGGGTCTTTTCACTCCAGTTTTCTTGCGTAATCACAATCTCAAATTCATAAAAGTCATCAAATCCACGCATGCAATCAATGGTACAAACATATGCAAATTTATCACAAAAATCAAGTTTTAATTTTCTAATAGAGCTGATTTTTCCACAAACTTCATACTCATCAATATCACCTCCGCTGTTATCAAGTGGTAAAAATGCACTCATGCTACCAGTGTGCCAAGTCATAGCTTCTCCAACTTTTTTATCAAAAGCCTCGGCATATTTTTCATTTACGATAGTTTCTATCTTCTTATCTTTTAAAAACGAAGCTTTATAAGAAACGCCGTAAATTCTGGCTTGAAATTTTGTATTTGACTTATAAAACTCTCTATTTTCTAAAAAACTTGTATCATAAAATGTAATTTCATTGATATCTAAATCAAAACAAATTTGAGCGTCTACTCCGCTTTCCCAAACATTTACTTCGCTAATTTCCCCCCTGTAATTTAGTCCAATTTCATTAAAAAATGGATGAAGTGAAGCTAAAATATTTCGATTTTCGTTTTTTACTAAAATTGTAATTAATCCACAATTTGAGTTCATTTTTGGATAGATTAAACTTGCTCCATCATTAAATAAATTTTCACTAAAATATTTGTTTTTAAAATTTTGTTTAATGACAGAATTATTTATAAGCTCACCTAATATTTCAGGGTTTTTTTCTAAATCAACATCCACAATCTCAAGTCTTGAGCCTAAAAAATGTTCTCTTTGACTAAGCTTAAAAAACTCCTCATTCATTATAAATCCTTTAAATTTTAAAATCTTTTTTAAACCTATTAAAATGTTATGCTTTTATCAAAAAATGCAAATTTAATCACAAAAATAATTTAAATAAAATGTAGAAAATTTCCATATTTATGACTTCATAATATATTGATATTTTTATCTTGTTTTATATTAATTTTGCAAGTAAATTTTTAGCATGTTCTGAAAATTTATAGCCTTTAATATGTTCTTTTCCAAACTCGACAAAAAGCCCATGATATGCACAATATAACTCATTTAAACTTTTAAAATCATACTTTTTACTAAGCATATCAAAATCCACCCCACAAAGCCATTCTTGAGCTTCAAGATAACTTTCAAACTCATAGTTTAAAAAATTAAATATTTTTATCGTGTAGTTATCAACAACCATCTCATCACGCTCGCACGCGTAACATAAAATCGCACTACAACTCTCAGCTCCAATGCCTTTTTGAGAAATTAACCACTCTTTATCAACACTGTCTTTAAAATTTTCAAAGTCACCAAATTCCAAACTAATAGCACTTAATAAATTTTTAAGTCTTTTGGTTTTTACATTATTAAAGCCACTTGGTTTTATCAAATTTGCCAAAGTTTCATCATCTAAGCTTAAAATTCCCTCTATACTCAAAACGCGCTTATTTTTTAAGTTTAAAAGTGAGCTTTCAACATTTTGCCACTTTGTATTTTGGGTTAAAACTGCTCCAATTACTACCTCAAAAGTACCATAATTAGGCCACCAAAAGTGATTTTTCAAATTTATTTCATTATATAAAAGCTCAAATAACTCATTACTACTCATCTAATCTCACTTTTTACTATTTTTAAACTCATCTTTAAAAGTTAAATAAAACTGTTTTGCAACTCTTCCACTTCTACTTGCTCTAAGCATTGCAAATTGTTTAGCTTTTAAATGAAGTTCGCTAATATCGCCTTTAAAACACTTAAAATAACTATCGACTATGTCTAAATACTCATTAAATCCACCTTCGTAAAAGCTTATTTGAAGTCCAAATCTTTGAGCTAGTGAAAGCCTTTCATTAACAGCTTCTTTTTCGTGAATTTCGTTACTCATATTTTCATTTACCAAGTGTCTTCTATTTGAAGTGGCATAAATCAAGACATTTTTTGGCGGAAGTTCAATACTTCCTTCTAATACAGGCTTTAAAAATTTATAACTAAAATCACCATCTTCAAAACTCAAATCATCAATGTATATTATAAATTTGTACTCACTAATTTCTCTAATTTCATCTAAAATATCTATCAAGCTTTCTAAATCATGCTTTGAAACTTCAATTACTCTTAAGTTTTGATTAAAAAACATAGTAAAAACAGCCTTACAAAGACTGCTTTTTCCACAACCCATATCTCCCCATAAAAGCGCGTGATTCACACCTTTATTATCTAAGAAATTTTTAGTATTTTTTATAATTTCATCTTTTTGCCTATCAAGCCCAACAAGCAAATCAATATCTACAAAATCTATATCACTAACTTTTTTTAAAGCGTTTCTACTCTTTCTAAAAATAGCGGCTTTGGTTGTTGCCCACTCTATATTTTTTGAAATTTGAAAATTTTCATTATTAAAATTTGAAGTTTTAGAATTTGAATTATTAAAGCTTTTCAAAACCTGTGCCTTTTAAAATTTCAATTAAAATTTGAGTTAAATCATCTTTCGTTATTTTATTTTTATCTATTTTTATAGAAACATTTTCCATTTTTGTATAAAAATTTTGTATTAAAAACTCATTATTTGCAATATCGCTTTTATTGATAAGCATAAAAGCCATTCCAGCATAAATTGCAACTGCTTTATTGCCATTATAAAATGGATGGAATTTTATAATAGAATAAATTAAATGAGCCAATTTATCATAAAAAGTTAAATAATATTCATTATTTGTTATGTGTTCAAGTGCTGCTTCAAGGTAGTTTGCTTGAGTTTTATTATAGCCTTTTAGGCCATTAATCTCATCCATTATATCATCGTGCAAACTTATAACTTGTTTTATATCTAAATAATTCATTTAATCTAGCCTTTTAAAAATTTCTAAATTTTTGGGATTTTGTAAAGTTTTTCTCATAAAAACTCTTAATTCCTCAAATCTATTTTCACTAAATTTATGTTCATTAAGCCATTCCAAATAAAGCTTTTTAACTTTTTCAACTATTTCTAGGTCAAAAGAACTTAGTGAGCTTAGAAAATCCTCATCATTTAAGGCATAATTTATACGCATTTTATCTCCTTAAAATTATTTAGTTTTATCAAGTTTTCTTAAATATATTAAAATTGCTTCTAAGATATCATCATCATCTTTACTATTTGATTTTATAACAACTTTTGAATCATCGAGTTTTGTTAAAGTTATATTCATCTCATAGTTTGAAATTTGCTTAAAACCATGTTTTATAGCTAAAATTTTTATTATCATAAGCCAAAAAAACTGTTTAGAAAACTTATCTATTTTACCAAATCTATCCTCAACTTCAGCTTTTATATCATAAATTTCGCTCTCATCTTGAGCCTTACTTAATCTTTTATATAAATCAAGCCTTAGCCTATCTTCTTTTATAAACTCTGAGTTCAAAAAAGCATTTATACTAAGCTTTATGTCAACATTTGTAAGTGTGTTTGATTTTTTATTTAAAAGTGCATTTATCTCATCTTCAAGCATTCTTAAATATAAACTATATCCAATAGCTTCAATATGTCCACTTTGGGCTTCTCCAACTAAATTTCCTCCACCTCTGATTTCTAAATCATGATAAGCTAAAACCGAACCACTTCCTAAAAATGAATTACTTTCAAGCGCAACAAGGCGCTTTAATGAGTCTTTACTTAAGGCATTTTTATCTTCTATTAAAAAGTAACAATACCCTTGTATACTGCTTCTTCCAACCCGTCCTCGAAGTTGATGAAGATCTGCCATGCCAAATTTATTTGCATTATTTACTATCATTGTATTCGCATTTGGCATATGAATACCACTCTCTACGATACTTGTACAAAGCATTAAATCATACTCTTTATTTATAAATTTTTCTATTTCATTTTCTGTTGTTTTTTGTTCAATTTTTGAGTGCAAAACTAAAATTTTTAAATTTGGCAAGATTTCTAAAAGTTCATTTTTTACCTTATTAATTGAAGCGATATGATTATGAACATAAAAAATTTGCCCACCTCTTCTAAGCTCTCTCAAGATCGCCTCTTTTATAATTTTCTCATCAAATTCTTTAACAATAGTTCTAACATCTAATCTATCATCTGGTGGAGTTAGTAAGGTGCTATAGCTTTTAATGGAGCTTAATGCCATATTTAAACTTCTTGGAATTGGAGTTGCACTCATGCTTAAAAGATGGGAATTATTAGAAAGTTCTTTTAATTTTTCTTTTTGTTTTACTCCAAATTTATGCTCTTCATCTATGATTATAAGTCCTAAATTTGAAGCTTTTAAATTTAAAAGTGCGTGTGTTCCTATACAAATCAAAGGCTTTCCATCATTTAAAGCCTTTTTCAAGGCATTTTTACTTGCAGTACTTGTAAATCTATCACACTTATAAACATCTATATTAAACCCATTAAATCTCTCTTTTAAGGTTTGATAGTGCTGTGATGATAGAAGTGTAGTTGGCACAAAAAATAGAACTTGAAAACCATTTTTAATAGTTAAAAATGAAGCATTCATTGCAACTTCAGTTTTTCCAAAACCAACATCTCCGCTTATTAGCCTATCCATAACTTTACCACTTTGAAAATCTTTTATAATGCTATCAATTGCACTTTGTTGATCTTTTGTATAGACAAAACCGGCTTTACTTGTAAATTCTGAATACTCTTGTAAAATTAAAGGGTTATTTAAAGAAATAACTTTTCCTTTTATAAGTTCTCTTTTTGCAGCTAAAGCTATGATTTTAGAAGCTATTTCAAAAAGCTTAACTCTAACACGTTCTTTAATTTTTGCAAAACTTCCTTTTCCAAGCTTATCTAAAATAGCAGCGCCCGAGTCTGCGATATAACGATCAATTAAATTTAAATTTTCAACAGGAAGCAAAAGCTTATCATCATTTTGATACAAGATAGAAACAAACTCTTTTGTAGCTCCCATAACAGTGACTTTTTCAAGTCCTGCAAATTTGCCTATTCCATGGTTTTCATGCACGACAAAATCGCCAATTTTAAGTTCATCAATTACAATACTTGCTTTTCTTGTTCTTTTTTTAGATGCTTTTTTATTTAGAGAAATTATTATCTCATCTTTGCTTATTAAATTTAGGATTAAATCACTTTTTATAAGTTCTACATTATCGCTATTTTTAAGGTCAAAACTCTCAAATATCGCCTGGCTTGAAGCTAGTATTTTAATATGTTTTTCTTTATGAAATTCCAAAAGTTCATTTGAAAAAGTAATATCTAGGTCTTTATAAATTTTAGCTTTTGGCAAAACTTCTAAATTTTTAGGTATATTTAAACTCTCAAGCTCACTTTCTTTAAAGTCTTTTATGCTAATAAAACTGAAATTTTCTAAATAATTTATAAAGCTATCAATTGACCAAAATCCCAAAGAGTTCATATCATCAATCAAAGAATTGTTTTGCAAAGATTTGATCTTTTGACTCATCTTATCAAACTCATCTTTATTTAAATTCGCAATAAATGGCGAAATTTCTAAGCTTTCAAGTTCAAATTTATCACTTATTTGAGTGATTAGATCAAACTTTCTAATACTTTCAACCTCATCAATATCAAGTAAAATCCTAAAAGGCTCATCGCTATTTATAGGAAAAACATCTATAATCTCACCTCTAAAACTGATCTCTCCTTGCATTTGAACAATATCTACAACTTCATATCCAAGTCTTGAAATTTCATCTTTAAATTCATTTTGTTCTATTCTCTCACCAAAATTTATAAAAATTGATTTTAAATGAGACTTTGCAGGAAGGGGATTTAAAATTGTTTTAATAGGCGTTATTATAACTTTTTTCTTTGCTTTGCTTTTATAAAAGCTATTAAGCTCTTTGCTTATACCTATAAGCTCACCATAAAAAGATCTTAAATCGTCACCTTTTACAGCTCTAAAATCAGGCAAAATAAAACTTTCATACCCTGCAAATTTAGTAGCTTGAGAACATTTGAATGCCTCTTTGTCATCTTCACATATTAAAATATCTTTGTGGTTATTTAAAAAATACTCATAAACTTCGCTTTGCATTTAAAACTCCGAAATAGCTCTTAAAATCCCCTGCCAAGGAACTTTTCTCTCATCATAAAAAATATTATTAAATTTAATAAAACTAAGCGGATCAAGAGAGTGATCTAAAAATCTAACTTCATAGTGAAGATGTGGACCACTGCTAAGTCCTGTATTTCCACTATATCCTATAAGCTCACCTTTTCTTACCCACTGACCTACTTTGACAACATCTTTATCAAACATATGCGCATACCTTGTTTCAAAACCATAATTATGAGTTATGATGACTAAATATCCATATCCAGTATTTGATAGTGCGGCGTATTTTACAAAGCCATCGGCAGTGGCATAAATTGGTGTTTTAAGCTCAGCTCTTAAATCTATGCCATGATGAAATCTTGAAATTTTACTTATAGGATGAACTCTTTGTCCATAGCTTGAAGTTATGCCTTTATTTATGATTGGAAAGCTATTTGGAACTGATTTTATAAATTTGCTTTCCAAATTTTCAGCAACTGAAATATTTTTTGGTTTTTGCTCTTTTAAAGAGGTTTTACTTAAAGCAAGTGCAAGTTCTAAGTTATTTGGCTCTTCAGTTTGCTCACTATTTTTTTGAGAGTTTAACTCATTTTCTAAAATTTCATTTTGTGATTTTAAATTTATTAATTCATCTCTTACACTATTTTTTGAAAAAATTAAAAATATAGTCGTTAAAATTAAAACTAAAAAAATAGCAAAATTTAGAATAAGTATTAGCTTTAAATTTCTAAAAAAATTTGATGAGAACTCGTATTTCTTATTACCATTTTTATCAGTTATACTTATGTAAGTGTTCACAAAATTCCTCTACAAGCATAAATGATCCAAATAATAAATAATTTTCATCTTTTTTTAGACTTTGAAAATCAAGACATTTTATACCTAAATCATCACAGGTTTTTTTAATATATGGTGTGGCAAGCTCTCTATAGCTACTTTTATAATCATAAATTTGCACTTCCTTAATAATTGGTTTTAGGGTTTTTAATACGCTTTTATAATCTTTGTCTAAAAATGCATTATAAATAAGAGTAAATTTTTGATTCTTTAACTCTTTTAGTAAATTCTGTGCTGCAAGCTCATTATGACCAACATCAATTAATAAATTTTCATCAACCCTTTCAAGCCTGCCTTTTAAATTAAGTTTTTTTAGATTTTTCAAATCAGGATTTAAATTTAAAGCTTTTGCACCAGCTAATGCAAGACTTAAATTTGAAATTTGAAAATTTGCAAGAGCGTGTTTTTTGATATAGTTTTTAATTTCAGTTTTTTCAAGATTGGTTAAATTTTGACTTGCAAAACTTAAATTTGAATCTTTTTGCAAAGCTATATCTTTGGCAATTTTAACTGATATTTCATTCATATCATCATTTAAAATAGCTGTTTTTGCCATGCTTATTAGCTTTGTATGGCTTATCTTTTCTATACTATTACCTAAAATTTCCATATGATCAAGTCCAATAGGTGTGAAAAGAGATAAGCTCTTATCAAAACAATTTGTAGCATCAAATTCAGCACCCATACCTGCTTCAAATACCCAGTAATCGCAATCTTCAAATAAAATTGCAGCCAATAATGTGGCATATTCAAAATAAGAAAGTGAGTTTTTAAACTCATCACTTAATAAATTTTGTAGTTTATTATGAGCTACATTAAGCTCATCATCACTTACAATATCACCATTTTTATAAAATCTTTCATTAAATTTAAAAATATGTGGACTTGTATAGTGTCCTACTTTTAAGCCAAGGCTTTCTATTAAAAGTGTTAAAAATCTACCGGTTGAACCTTTACCATTTGTTCCAACTATATGAACAATTGGCTTTAAAGTAATTTTGGCTCTTATATTATTAAAAGCTCTTGGCATTCTTTCATAATCTATTTTTTTATAAAAAATTGGTTTATTTTTAAGATATGTTTCTAAACTCATTTAGTATTTTTTTAACCTACTTTTGAATATTTTCATGATTTTCATTTTTTAAGCCCTCTATTGATAAAGCCGCTATAAACTCATCAAAAGCTTGCAAAGAAGCATTTTGTATGGCACTATATCTTTCTTGATCACTTATAACTGAGCTTGTATCTCTTACACTTTTTAAAAGCTTTGTAACTCTAAAATCATGATCGCCAGCTCCTTTTAAATTTATAACCCTTCCATCTTTTAACTTAGTTTTAAAATTAAGACTTAAATTTGCTCTATAACTTGTAACATAGCCATATTGATCATAAGTTAGGGCTGAAAAATTAAGAGAGCTTATAGAAACTTCTATATAGCTTTGAGCTACATTTCTTGAGGCCAATTTTTTATGCAATCTATAAACAACACCTTCTCTAACAGCATCTTTTATAGCAACTGTATTTTGCGGATCTGTCTTGCTCATAATAGCATCTACAAAAATACTATCTCCTAAAATATCAGAAGTTATTTTAGAAACTGGCTTGTAACCACATCCAACCATAAAAAATAAAGCTAAAAAAAGTGCTATTTTTTTCATTTTATCACCAAATTTACTAACTTTTCTTTTACATAAATTTCTTTTATAATGGTTTTATTTTCAAGCCATTTAGCGACTTTTTCTTTGGCTAAGCTTATGATTTCATCTTGGCTTAGGTTTTTATCGACCTCTATTTCAGCTCTTCTTTTTCCATTTACTGTAACTGCCAAATTTAATGTATCTTTTACAAAAACCTCATCTAAAATTTCTATTTTAGAAAAATTCTTCCTATTAAATAACTCATCACTTAACTCATTTGCAATATGCGGCACAATAGGTTCAAGTAAATTTAAAATTATCCAAAATCCTTCTGTTAAAACATCTTGATTGTTTTGCGAATTTAAAGCATTTAGCGCTTCCATCGCGGCTGCTATTAGGGTATTAAAAGCAAAACTTTTTGTATAAACTTCATTTGCCCTACTTAGTGCCTCGTAAACTTTTAATCTTGCATATTTTTCCTCTTTATTTAAAGAAGCATGATTGATTTTTGGAATTTCGTTAGTTTTATAAGCATTTACGCTTCTATCATAAAGTCTATTTAAAAACTTATAGGCTCCCTCAACAGCGCTATCATTCCATTCAAGTTCTTTTGCAGGCGGAGCAGCAAATAAAATAAACATTCTTGCAGTATCGGCACCATATTTTTTGATTATTTCATCAGGATCAACTGTGTTTCCTTTGCTTTTACTCATTTTAGCACCATCTTTTAAAACCATACCTTGTGTTAAAAGATTAGAAAATGGCTCGCTATCTCTTAAATAACCCAAATCCCTTAAAGCTTTTTGAAAAAATCTTGCATATAAAAGGTGTAAAATCGCATGCTCAATTCCTCCGATATACTCATCTACATTCATCCAATAATTTACACTTTTTTCATCAAAAGCTGAGCTCTGCCAAGTTTTTTCATCGCTTGCAAATCTAGCAAAATACCAACTACTTTCAAAAAAAGTATCCAAAGTATCACTTTCTCTAACTGCTTCTTTATGGCATTTTGGACAACTACATCTTTTCCAAGTAGGATGTTTATCAAGTGGATTTCCCTCACCTGTTATTTTTATATCTTCTGGCAAGGTTACTGGTAAATTCTCCAAAGCTTCTGGAACAAGACCACAAGTTTTACAATGAATCATTGGAATTGGTGCGCCCCAATATCTTTGGCGACTAACCCCCCAATCACGAAGTTTAAAATTTTCAACCTTCTTGCCAATTCCTAAATTTTCAAATTTAGCTATAATTTTTTCTCTTGCGTCCTTGCTTTTTAGTCCTGTAAACTCATCAGAATTAACTAAAATTCCATCATCAACAAAGGCTTTTGAACTATCGTATTTACCATCTTGTGGTTTAATGCTTTGTTTAATGGCAAGGTTAAATTTACTTGCAAACTCATAATCTCTTTCATCATGAGCAGGAACTGCCATAACAGCGCCATCTCCATAATCAGCCAAAACGAAATTTGCAAGCCAGACAGGAATTTTTTCATTAGTTAGTGGATGGATAACATATAAATTTAAAAATACTCCATCTTTATCGCTTTCTTGTCTTTGTCTTGGGCTTTGTTTTAAAATGGATTTTATCTTTTTAGTTGTTTCTTCATCAAGTAATTTTTTATTTAAAAGCTTTTCAACTACTTTATGTTCAGGTGCAACTGCGGTATAACTTACTCCATAAATTGTATCGGCTCTTGTTGTAAAGACTTTAAATCCAGGAATTCCATCAAGTAAATTCTTACTCTCTTCATCGAATTTTAAGAAAAATTCTAACCCCACACTTTTACCAATCCAATTTTCTTGCATTGTGATAACTTGAGGTGGCCATTTTCCCTCTAATTTTTTTAAATCATTTAAAAGCTCGTCCGCATAATCAGTAATTTTTAGATAATATCCTGGCATATTTTTTTGTATTACTTCATGCCCACAACGCCAACATTTTCCATCTTCAACTTGCTCATTTGCCAAAACTGTTTTATCATTTTCACACCAATTTACAACGGCATTTTTCCTATAAACAAGGCCTTTTTCATACATTTTTATAAAAAACTCTTGCTCCCACTTCGTATAAAGCGGGTCTGAAGTTGCCAAAAGTCTTTTTTTAGAAAAACTTAATCCTAAACTGTCAAGTTCTTTTATCATATAATCAATATTTTCATAAGTCCAAACTCTTGGGTGAATATTATGCTTAATGGCGGCATTTTCAGCTGGCATTCCAAAACTGTCAAAACCTATTGGGTGTAAAACATTAAAGCCTTGATTTCTATAATACCTTGCCATAGCATCACCAATAGTATAGTTTCTAACATGCCCCATGTGAATTTTTCCACTTGGATATGGAAACATACTTAAAATATATTTTTTTGGCAAAGAATAATCATCTTTTGGCTCAAACTCACCGTTTTTTAACCAAATTTCTTGCCATTTTTTCTCTATTTCTTTAGCTTCATAAGCCATTTTTTCTCCTAAAATTCATCTTTATATTTTGCTGCTTCTATAATAGTTAAAACTATTGAAAAAAGATTTGCAAGACCTGCGCCTATAACTAATGAATAAATAAGATTCATATTTGGATTTACAATATAAATTATAAAAGCTGGAATTAAATGCAAATCTGCAACCACAGAAGCTGCAAAAAGCTCTGTGGAAAGTAGATTTCTAACACCTATTTTTAAAAGAGTTGAAATTAAATTTATACTTGCAGCGACAAATAAAGCAACTCCGCTATGCATGTATAAATACCCTGCAATTGTGGTAAAACTCATCAAAGTAAAAAATACATGAACAACTCGTCCCCAATTCATTCTAACTCCTTAAAGTGTGCCTTTTTCATACATTGCACGCATTTTTTCTTTTTCTTTTTTTCTTTTTTGTTTTTCGGCTAAAAATGCACGATATCCTTTTACGCTAAATTTAAAGAAAATTAAAGCCTGACTTGCGATGAAAACTGAGCTATAAGTTCCAAAAATAACTCCTACCATAACAATAGAAGCAAAATCATTTATCATATCTCCACCAAATAAAAATAGCACAACAACACTTATTAATGTGGTAAATGATGTTAAAACAGTTCTTGATAAAGTTCTTGAAACTGACTCGTTAATAACTCCATTTATGGACTCTTCTTTACTTTCTTGTATGCCCTCTCTAATCCTATCAAAAATAATAATAGTATCATTTAAAGAATAACCAATTATAGTTAAAATTGCAGCTAAAGTGTCTAAATTTACATCTATTTTCATTAAAGAGATAAAACCAAGAACAACTAAAATATCATGCACTTCAGAAAGAACTGCAGCAAGAGCAAATCTCCACTCAAATCTTGCACCAAGATAAATAAGTATGGCAATAAGTGAGATAATAACCGCCATTAAGCCACCTTTTTTTAGTTCACTTCCAACTTTTGGCCCAACAACATCAACTCTTCTTATCTCAAAATTTCCAGTATCTTTTAAAATTTTACTAATACTAGCACTTACATCATTTCCAAGTGATTCATTAGATCCTGAGTATCTTATAGTAATTTCTTCACTGCTTCCAAACTCAGTTACACTTGCACCTTTTAACTCATTTACTTGATTTAATTTATGCCTAATATCCTCAATTGGAGCTTTACTATCATATTTTATTTGAATTAAAGTTCCACCTGAAAAATCTATTCCGAATTTTAACCCTTGAGTTCCTAGTAAAAAAATAGATCCTAACATCAAAATCAAAGAAATTGCAAAAAATAGGTGCCTAACACCCATAAAATTATAAATTTTATCTTTATCAAATATTTGCATTTTCAGCCTTTCTAACTTTGTAACCAAACCAAAGTTTTGTATTTTTGCTTCTTTCCATCTTATCTGCTAGTAAATCAAAAATTCCATGTGTTCCTAAAATTGCTGTTATCATAGAAGCTATTATACCTATACTCATAGTAACGGCAAAGCCTTTAACCGGACCTGTTCCATAAGCATAAAGCACAGCTGAAGTTATCAAAGTAGTTAAGTTTGAGTCGATGATAGCACTCATTGCTTTATGATAGCCTTTTTCAATGCTATTTTTTATGCTATTTCCATGCCTAAGCATCTCTCTAATTCTTTCATTAATGATAACGTTTGCATCAACTGCCATACCAACGGTTAAAATTATACCGGCCATTCCAGGAAGAGTTAAGGTAGCTCCAAAAAGTGCCATTATCGCAACTAAAAATAAAATATTTACAACTAATGCAATATTTGCTACAACTCCAGCAAGACCATAATAAAGCACCATAAATACCACTATTAAAATAGATGCTAGAGCTAAAGCAAAACTACTTTGTTTTATACTATCAGCACCAAGGCTTGGCCCAATAGTTCTTTCTTCACCCATTGTAACAGGAGCTAAAAGAGCCCCACTTCTTAATGCAATTGCAACATCTCTTGCTTCTTCCATGGTAAATCCACCACTTATTTGGCCACTTCCACCACCTATTCTTTCATTTATTCTAGGTGCAGAATATACCTTATCATCCAAAACAATAGCAAGTCTTTTTCCTACATTGCTTCCTGTAAAATCACCAAATATTGCAGCACCTTCAGAGTTAAGTGTGAAATTTATAACTGGTTGATTTGCTTGATCAAATCCAACTCTTGCATCAACAAGCATTGAACCATCTAAAACTGGAAGTTGCTTTACAACATATTTTTGTTCAGAATTTTTAGCATCGTTTAATATAATATCACCAAAACTTGCGGCTTGAGCCTTAGTTAAAAGATGAGCTCTATCTTGTCTTTTATCATCAAGTGCCATAAGTTGTAAATGAGCTGAAGTTGCTATTAAGTCTTTTGCACGTTGCTTATCTTCATTGCTCTTAACTCCTGGAATTTCAACTAAAATATCTTCTTTTCCCTGTCTTGCAACTGTTGGCTCACTTAAACCAAACTGATCTATTCTGTTTCTTATAGTCTCAACAGCTTGATCAATAGCGTATTCTTTTGTTGAAATAACTTCATTTTCAGTTAAAGAAACATTATAAATTTGACCATTTTTTTGGATATTAAGCCCTGTTATTTTATTTAAAATGGCATCAAATTTATTCATCTCATCTTTATCTAAAACTTCAAACTCAAAGTAATTGCTTTCAATTTTTAAGTCACTATATAAAAGATCTTCTTTACCTGCTGAATAGCTTAAACTCGATGCTACGGATTTAATCTTAGAACTTATTGCTTCATCTAAATCAACATTTAAAAGCATATGAAGTCCACCCTGTAAATCAAGTCCTAAGTTTATTTTTGGCATTTTGTCAATTTGCAAAAAAGAAGGAATTGAAAAAATAACAGAAAATACAAAAGTTATTATTAAAACAATAAATCTATATGTAACTTTTCCACTACGCATTTTTTGTCTTTTCTTGTTTTTTAGAGTCTTTCTCTACTTTTGGTGCCTCTTCTAATCTTTCTATTTTTCTTGCTACGCTTGTTCTTGCGATCTCAACAATTGTGCTATCATTAAGCGAAACTTTGATAAAATCATCACCTGGTTGTATAACCGTACATTTAAGACCACCAGAGGTTACTATTTTATCGCCTTTTTGAAGTCCTGCAAGCATTAAAGCATGAGCTTTTGCTTGTTTTTGCTGTGGCCTAATAAGTAAAAAATAAAAAATAAGACCAAAGATTATGAAAGGAAAAAATGTCCCTAAAACGCTTCCTTGTTCCATGTAAATCCTTTATGAAAAATTTAATAAAGCGTTATTTTACCACAAATGAAATTATAAAAGGCTTTGTTATATCTGTTTTTATCTCAAATTTTATATTTTTAGGCTTTTTGTCTGAAAATTTTGGTGGAATTTTTGATAATTTGTTTTTAGAATTTATCTCGCCATTTATCGCAATATATGCCTTTTATAAGTTATTTAATTGTAATAAAATTGTATTTTTTTTTACAGGATTTTTTATAGGAATTTTATGGTTTTATTGGATTAGTTTTTCTTTAAAATTTTATGGACTCAGATTTTTAATACCTTTAGAAATTTTGTTTATAGCTTTTGTATATGGAATTTTGTTTTTAATATGTGGCTGGCTTAATAATAAATTTTATAAAATGGTAATGCTACTTTTAATAAGTTATTTTTATCCATTTAACTTTAATTGGCTAAATTTGGAATTAATTTTAATGCCTGGTATTTTTGAGCCAAATATTCGCGGTTTAGCTTTCATATTTTTAGGAATTGTCGCTCTTTATGAGATAAAAAATCAATTTAAAAAAGCTTTTATTTTTATAGTTTGTCTTTGCCTTTCTCTTCAAATTTTTGAGAATTACAGCTATGATTTTGGCTTTAAAACTAAGCTTGTAAATACAACTATCTCACAAGATATAAAATGGCTAAATGAGTATAAAAATCCACAAATTAATGCAGTTTTAAAAGAAATTGATGAAGCAATTGATAATAATTTTGAGTTTATTATCTTTCCTGAAAATGCTATTGTGGCTTATTTAAATTTAGAGAAAAATTTAGAAAAAGAGCTAAAAGAAAAATCTTTTAAAATTTCTATTTTAACCGGAGCTTTAGCTTTTGAAAATAATCAAATTTACAACTCAGCTTTTTTATTTCAGAATGGAAAAATATCGCGTTTTGATAAGTATATTTTAGTTCCTTTTGGAGAAGAAATTCCTTTACCAAATTTTTTAAAAAATATTTTTAATAAAGTTTTTTTTAACGGTGCAGAGGATTTTACAAAGGCAAAAAATTTAAGCTTTTATGAAATTAATGGTGCGAAAATAACAAATGCCATTTGTTACGAAGCTACTCGCCCCGAAATTTATAAAAACTCACCAAATTTTGTAGTTGCCATCTCAAATAATGGCTGGTTTGTGCCATCAACTGAGCCTTTTTTACAAAAAACATTAATAAAATATTTTGCCACAAAATATAACACAACAGTTTATCACAGTGTAAATGGTAGTAAAAGTGAGATTATAAAACCAAAAACTATGTGGATAAAAAGAGTTTTAAAAAGTCTTAATCTTTAATTTTTTTCTCATAATTTGCAAAAATAACACTTATTAAAATAATTAAAACTCCTATAATTTGAGTTAAATTTACATTTTGATTTAAAAAAACATAGGCAAAAAATATAGCTGATGGAAGCTCAACTGAAGTTATTATCTCTCCAATTCCTGGGCGCAATTTTTTCATATAATATGAAAATGTAACAAGTGGGACAATAAGAGAAAAAAATGCAGCCAAAAGACTAAATATAAAACTTTTTTCAAGCATTTTTAAATCTAAATTTTTTAAATCTGAGTTAAAACCAAAAATATTTAAAATAATAAATATAATAAAAATTGTTAAAAATGCCCCAAAGCACATAAATTTTGCCTTTATAATAGGATCTAAGCTTAAGGCTAAATTTTTAGTAAATTGGATAGTAAAAGCATAAGTTATGGCTGAAAGCAAAGCCAAAAAAGCCCCAAGATATGAAAATTTAATATTTTGATTTAATAAATCAGTTGCTAAAATGGTGCCAAAAATTATGCAAGCTACAACACAAATTTGATAAAGTGATGGCATTGTTTTATTTACAAAACAAGCTATTAAAATAGAAATCCAAACTGATTGCATAAGCAAAACAGCACTCACAGCAACACTTGTATGAATGAGAGAAATCATATAAAATGTATTTGTTAAGGCAATACTACTTCCACTTATAATTACCTTTAATTTTGTAATTTTTAAAATTTTATGATTATTGGCTAGAATTTTTACAAGCACAAAAAACATAATAAATCCTAAAAGAAACATACCGCAAAGCAAAACTCCACTTGTTACGCCATTTTTAAAAGCAGTATTGTATATGGTTGCGGGAATACCATAGCTTATGGCACCAATTGTTACAAAAAATGGAGCTAAATTTAAACCTTTATTATTTATTTTCATTTCAAACTATTTCACTTTTTTATATTTTTAAAATTAATGATGCTAAATTTATCAAAATTTAAGAATAAATTCAATACAATTCTACGTATGAACATATATTCATATATCAATTTGATTAATAGGAGTTTGTAATGGATAAAAAAGAAAAAATTTTAGAAGATGACCAAGAAATTTGCGAAAGTGTAGTTATACACAAAGAAGTGGTTGAAAATACAAAAACAAAAATGCCAGATGATACTTCGCTTAATGAATTGGCTGATTTTTTTAAAATTTTTGGAGACAGTACAAGAGTTAGAATTTTATGGGCTTTAAGCCTAAATCAAATGTGTGTTTGCGATATAGCTGCACTTTTAAATATGAGTCAATCAAGTATTTCTCATCAGCTTCGAGTATTGAAACAAAACAAATTTGTAAAAAACAGACGCGATGGAAAAGTTGTTTATTACTCACTTTTAGATGAGCATATTAGCTATATTTTAAAACAGGGTTTAACTCATATAAGCGAGTAAATATTAAAGGATAAAAAATGAAAAAATTTAATTTAAAAAATTTGGATTGCGCAAATTGCGCGGCAAAAATAGAAGAAAATGTTGCCAAAATTGATGGCGTAAATAGTGTAAGTGTTAATTTCTTTACCACTACTATGAAAATTGATTTTGATGAAAATAAAAGTGAAGAAATCATTGAAAATATAAGAAAAATTATTAAAAAATTAGAGCCTGACACTGTTTTAGAGGTGTAAAATGAATAAGGAATTATTAAAAGATATCAAAGAAATTTTAATCTCTATTGGCTTTGTAGTATTATCTATTATCGTTTCTAATGCTGAGCTTAAAACGGCTTTTTTATTGTTTGCTTACATGATAGTAAGTATTCAAATTTTTATAAAAGCCTATAAGAGTTTAAAAAATGGTGGATTTTTAGATGAGAATTTTTTAATGGCAATAGCCTCAATAGGAGCGTTTTTAATAGGCGAACAAATAGAAGCGGTTGCTATTATTTTATTTTATAAGATCGGTGTTGCGTTTGAAGATTACTCAATAAATAGATCAAGAAAATCAATAAAAGAAGCTATGAGTATTGCTCCAGATTACGCAAATTTAAAAACAGAAAATGGCGTAAAAAAAGTAAATCCAGAAGATGTTAAAATAGATGATATCATCGTAGTAAAACCTGGAGAAAAAGTTCCACTTGATGGTGTTATAATAACTGGAAGCTCAACTCTTGATACATCAGCACTAACTGGTGAATCACTTCCTCTTGAAGTTGAAAAAGGAACTAAAATATTAAGTGGAAGTGTAAATATAAATGGACTTTTGGAAGTTAAAGTAACAAGTGAATTTCAAACCTCAACAGTCAGTAAAATTCTAGAACTCGTTGAAGATGCGACCGCTAAAAAATCAAGTCATGAAAAATTTATCACAAAATTTGCTAAAATTTACACGCCTATTGTCGTAGGTTTAGCTTTTTTTATAGCTTTTATAGTTCCTATATTTGCAGGAGATTTTAAAGAGTGGGTTTATAAGGCTTTAATATTTTTAGTTGTATCTTGCCCGTGCGCACTGGTAGTTTCTGTGCCACTTAGCTTTTTTGGAGGAATTGGCGGAGCTAGTAAAAAAGGAATTTTAGTTAAAGGAAGTAATTATTTACAAATTCTAGCAAAAGTTAAAAGCTTTGTTTTTGATAAAACCGGAACTTTAACTAAGGGAGAATTTGCTTTAAAAAATATTGTAAATGAAAGCTTTATATCAAAAGATGAAATTTTAAAACTTGCAGCTTATGCGCAAGCATACAGCACGCATCCAATAGGCATTTCAATAGTAAAAGCTTATAATAAAAAAATAGATGAAACATCTATAACAAAACTTGAAGAAGTTCCAGGAAATGGAATAAATGCTACAATTTTTGGTAAAAATATAAAAATAGGAAGTAAAAAATTTTTAAGCGAATTTGAACTTCCAAACTTAAAAGAAACTGCTTCATTTATCGCAGTTGATGGAAAATTTGTAGGATATTTGACATTTGAAGATGAATTAAGAAATGACTCGTTTGAACTTATAAAATGGCTTAAAGATAATAATATAAAAACTGCTATGCTAACCGGTGATAGACTTGAAGTAGCACTTAATATAAATGAAAAACTTAAAATTGATGAAGTTTATGCAGAGCTTCTTCCAGCCGATAAACTTACAAATTTAGAAAAAATTATAAATGAAAATTCAAAAAACGGCACAGTTGCATATATAGGCGATGGGATAAATGATGCTCCGGTTTTAGCAAGAGCGGATGTTGGAATTTCTATGCTTGGAACAGATGCGGCTATGGAGGCAAGCGATATAGTCTTAATGGATAATAACATTTCAAAAATAAAAACTGCAATTAAAATTTCTAAAAAAACGATAAATATCGCTTATCAAAATATAGTCTTTGCAATTGGCATTAAAGTTTTAGTTATGGTGCTTGCCATATTTGGATTTGCAAATATTTGGATGGCGATATTTGCTGATGTTGGAGTTACAATTTTGGCAATACTTAACTCATTTAGAACTTTTTATTACGCTAAAAAACTTTAAAAATTTAGCATTATTTGGAGTTATGGAGTTTTTTAGAATTTTTTAAATGAGAAATTTTCATGATGGCGAGGTAACTTATACGCTTGATCTACAAGGTGGGGCGTACCCTCTGCCACCAGTATTTAATCACTGTTATCAAAAAGTGGTAAAAATTCTAAACATATCTTTAAGGATTTAAAAAATTATTATCAATACAGATAAATATAAATTTAGTAAATTTCAAGTTAAATTTAGAGATAATAAAACCATATTTACAAAAGGGAAAAAATGCTTGGAGTTGATATAGTAAGCATAAAAAGAATTTCAAATTTAAAAGAAAAATATGGATTAAAATTTTTAAAAAGAGTTTTAAATGATAATGAAATAAGCCTAGTAAAAAGTGATGAAACCTTAGCAGGTTTTTTTGCCGCAAAAGAAGCTGTTTCAAAAGCTCTTGGTGTTGGGATTGGAAATGAATTTTCGTTTTTAGATATTGAAATTTATAAAAGTGATAAAAATGCTCCTCTTATAAAATTTAAAGATGAGATAAAAACAAAATTTAAAATAAAAAATTCAAATCTTAGCATAAGCCACGATGGAGGTTTTGCCATCGCAGCTGTTATGATAGAAACTCAATAAATCGCTTTTTTATCTTGGCAAATCAAGAGCTAAAATTCTTTTTTTATCAATTGGTCCAAACTGCGTTACATACTCATAAGCTTCCTCGTAATCATCATCCATATAGCTTGCAACATTGCTCATAAGTTCGTATAATTCCTCATCGTCCATATTATCAAAGTTTTTATATTCTTCCAAAATTTCTAAAAGATAAGCTTCGAGTTCTAACTCATCATAAGTCATAAACATTCTCCTAAAAATAAAATTTCGCAACTATATCAAAAAAACATTAATTTTGCAAGAGATTTTAAGCGATTTTGATAAATTTATTTTTTTATTTATTAAGTGAGTTTTTTTACCCATTTTTCAAGCTCGTTTTGACTGATATTTACATCAAATCTAACGCCATTTTTTAAAACTCCACCCTTGCAAGAGTTTAAAAGTGCTAAATTTGTATCACCATACGAACTGCTTCCAGAAGTTACAAATGGGATTATGATTTTATCATTAAAATCATATTTTTCTAAAAAAGAATTTATAATAACTGGGGCTTTATACCACCAAATCGGAAATCCTAAAAAAAATAGTATCGAATTTAGAAATGTCAATTTCACCCAAAATTTCAGGGCGTAAATTTTCTCTCATTTCGGTATTTGCCCTGCATTTGTCATCCCACCAATCCAGATCTTTGTCTATGTAAGGCACTTTTGGTTTTATTTCATAAATTTCACCATTTGTTATTTTACTAATTTTTTTAGCTAATTTTGCAGTATTTCCAGTTGCACTAAAATAAACTATTAATGTCATTTTGTCTCCTTTAATTTAACTACAAATGCGGTTAAATTAACTAAATTATAGCCAAAATAGGTTATTTATCTTTTTTTGCAGGAGTTTTATTATCATAAAGCGAGTTGTGGTAAAATGCAAATCCAACCATTAAAGCTCCGGAAATAACATGTAAATTTTTAGAAAATCTACTTCTTAATGAAAATGCACTTAACACAGTAAGCCCCATTGAAACACTAAGACCAATTTTAGCAAGCTCTTTCTTGCTAACATCGTCTAAAAAAGGTTTTTTAATTTCTGTTTTTGTTTTTTTCAAGCTCTCGTCTTCTTTTTCTATCAAATTTTGTTTTTGCTTTTGAGATTGTATCATAAGTCATCACCGTTGTCGCAGTAAATAAAACTGCATTTAGTATAAAAAATGGCATTTAATTTCCTTGTAATGATAATAAATGTCATTATATCATACTAAAGCTGTTTTATTACTGAATTTTCACACCCTTCATTGAATTTAAAAGAAGTCCTATCGTCGTTCCATTATGTAAAACCGCTGTTGAAATAGGACTTAATTTTCCTAAAGTTGCACCTAAAAGTATCACTGAGTTTATTAAAACTGTGGCATTAAAATTTCTATCAACTAGTTTTAAAGTTTCATTTGCCAACTCTTTTAGTTGAGCAACTGCATAAATATCATCTTTTAAAAGACTAATATCAGCAACTGCCCTTGCTATGTCAGCACCTCTTTTCATGCTTATTCCAATATTTGCTTTTGTTAAAGATGGTGCATCATTTATCCCATCACCACAAAATACAACTTTTTTACCTTCTTTTACAAGAGTATCTATAACTTCTGCTTTTGAAGTTGGAAGCATATTTGCATATATTTTATCAATACCTAATAAATTTGCAACTTCTTTTGCTTTTGTTTCAATATCTCCTGTTAGCATAATCACTTCTTTAACGCCAAGTTCTTTTAACTTTTTAATAGTTTTTTTAGCATTTGAGCGAATTTCATCTTTCATAACAATAATTCCTAGAAGCTTTTTATCATAGCCAATATATAAAAGTGCATTTCCATCTTTTAGCTCATTTCTTATCTTTGTATCGTGCGCTTTAAATGAAATATTTTCATCATCTTCTAAAAAATGTCTATTTCCAATAACTACTTCTTTGCCATGAAAATGTGTTTTAAGCCCATGTGCCACAATAAACTCAACCTCTCCATGATGCATATGCTTAAATCCTTTTTTCTCTGCCGCACTTACAACAGCTTCTGCAATTGGATGAAAATAGTGCTCTTCAGCACTTGCTGCAAGATTTAAAATATCATCTTTTTTCCAGTCTTTATCAAAACTTATAATGTCAATAACTTCTAAAATTCCTCTTGTAATGGTTCCTGTTTTGTCAAAAACAAAAGTATCTGCACTAGCTAGTTCTTCTAATGATTTAGCACCTTTTATAAGCATACCGTTATTTCCAGCTTTACTTATGCTTGATTTAAAAGCTACTGGAGTAGCAAGCTTTAAAGCACATGAATAATCAGCTTGTAAAACCGAAGCTACACTTGTCATATTTCTATTTATAAAGTATGATAATCCAGCCAAACTTAAAGTTATAGGCACCAACTTATCGGCTAGTTTTGTGGCTTTTTGAGCTACATTAGATTTTTCATTTAGTGAATTTTGTATGTAGTGGCGAATTCTTTCAGTACTTGTATCTTTTCCAGCAAGCTCAGTCCAAATTTTAATTTTACCATCTTCAACAACAGTTCCACTCATAACTCTATCACCATGTTTTTTAGCAATAGCTTCTGCTTCACCTGTCATAGAGGCTTCATTTACACTTGCATTTCCTTCTAATACATACCCATCTATTGCAATACTCTCACCACTTCCAACTACTACAATATCTCCAACTTTAATATCTTCTGTTTTTGTCTTAACAAGAGTTTTTTTACCATTTTTATTAACCTCAACCCAAGCTTCTTTGATAGCTGGTTTTGCTAAAGCCTTAATTAAATCATCGCTTTTATGAGTTGTGCTTTCTTCAATATATTCGCCGATATTTAACATCAAATTTGTGCTATTTGCAGCTAATAAATCTTTTCTAGAAAGCGAAATTCCAACTGCCATTGCCTCTAAAACTTTTGAAGTAAGACCACTTTTTAAAAGCTCACTTAATCCATCTTTTAAAAGTGGATATGAGGCAAACAAGCTTATTAAAGTGTTTATATCTTTGTTTCTAATAATAGGCATAAGTCCAAGTGAAATTAAAGATTTTATAATCTCAGCTTTACTTATATCATCACTTTCATTTTCTAAAACTGGAATTTCAAGTTTTGAAATTTCACCTAGTAATTTATCTAAGTCTATATTTTCAAAATTTACAGTTACACTTTTTATAGTTTTATTAACTCTTGCATTTGTAACATTATCAAGTTTTAATATGGCATCTTCATAAGCTTTGATATCAGAATTTAAACTTAGCTCAGGCTGTAAAAATCTAACTCGGTTTTTACTTTTATGAAAAATTTTAAACTCTATATTATTGTCCTGCTTCAATTTCTGCTTTTGCATCTTCAAATCTCTCTTTAAGCTCTTCTTTTCCTGCTTCAAAAAGTTTACCCATTCTTACAATTGATTTAAAAATTGCCTGTTGTGCATTTTCATTAGTTAAAACATAAGCAGCTATTGCTCCAACTACTGCACCTTGCAAAAAATTTGCAGAACTAAAATTTGGAAGTAAATTTCCTAAAATTCCTGAATTTGATTGATTTGAAGTTGCATTTAAGCCTATTTTTTCGCCTGAGTTTATAGTAGCATCTTTAAACTCATTTTTTACTTCAACTTTTGCTTCTTTTATATATGGATTTGTCATTTTTCATTCTCCTGTTTTTAATATATTTTCAATCGCCAAAATAAGTCCAATTCCTAACGCCATATCAAAAGCGGCATTTAAATACTGTTTTTGAACAATTTTATTTGATGCGCTTATTGATAATGATGTAGCGATACCGCCTTCAATAGCAAATTTGCTTATATTTTTAACCTTATCTTTTGAACTTGACTGCTTATTACTATAAAACTCAAGTGCAGTTGCAGTCATACCGCCAAAAAGTGCCCCACTTATAAAATGATCAGCTGGAAGCCTGCTAGTTGATGTTTTAAACATTAGTTATATTCCTTTGCTTACTTATTTGAAGTCTTAGTGTTTTGAACTTTTTCTTTTAAATTATCTACTTCTTTTGAGATAGTATCTTTTGTTTTATTTACAGCTTTTTTAACGCTTTCTTTTACTTTTTCACCCTCTTTTATAACATCATCTTTTGCTTTCTCGCAATCTTTGATAACGCTATCTTTTACTTCCTCGCAATCACATTTACTATCACAAACTTTATCTTTTAAATCGCTTGCAAACTCTTTTGTTTTTTGAGCTTTTTCTAAGATAGTATTTTTTATCTTACTTTTATTGTTATAAGCGACTATTAACCCTGCTCCTACTGCAATACCTGCTACAAATGGAAGTGCCATTTTTCTCTCCTTTAAAAAGTTATTCTTCATGACTATTGTTGTTTTTATCTAAAAGTTGATTTAGCAAAACACCGCCCAAAGCTCCTATGAACGCTCCTCCAATAAATGATATATTTGGATTTTGAAGCAAATTTAAAGCTTCATTTGCAGTCATTTTGCCATCCTTTAATTTTTCTAATGCCTCACTAAATTCCCTTGCATAATTAAAGGCGTTTGTGTCTTTATTTATATGCTTATCTTCTTTAAAATTTTGTTCACCATCTTCAAAAGTTTCTAAATTTAATAAATTTTGCAAAGCCTTTTTATACTCGTTTGTAGAGGTTGCCCAAATTCTAAAATAAAGATCTTTTAAAGCTTCATTATTTTCATTTGATGCAAGTTCGTTATATAAATTTTCACTTTCGATCTCATAAGATAATGCTTTAAAAATAGCATCATTTTTATCATTTATGTTATTTAAATTTTCAAAGCTTATCTCTTTTAAAAAATCATTATTTTTACCATTTTGTAAATTTGCAGATTTTAAAAACTCACTTCCTGTTTTTTTAACATTTAAAATTTCAGTAAAAACAGGCTCATTAAATTTTAAAGCAAACTCCTCATACATTTTTATGCCTTGCTCTTCGTGAATTATGGCATCATTTAACTCTTTTTTCACGCTGCATCCTTTAATAATTGATTAAATTTATTAGCTGCGATATCTAAATCTTTTCCATTTAAAACATTATCCCAAAAACTCTTTGGAATAATATCTTTATCATATTCTATTGTTAAAGATGCAACTGTTTTATTTAGTTTTATATTTTTAATGCCTGCAAAGTTTTCAATGCTTGATTTAAAACTCTCGCTAAAATTTGCAATCTCATCTTTACTAAAATTTTCCAACTCCTTCTTAATGGAAGGATTTATTCTAACTCTTAACCTACCATTTATATGGTGGATTAAAGAGCAGTATGACATAATTTTAAGTATCATTTCAGATGTTATTTTCAATTACTTCCTCCTATTATTTTTAGAATATTATCATATTTTTTATTTTAAACCAAACTTAAAATCACTTAAAAATCATTATCAAATTTTGACTTTGCTTGAATTGTATAAAATAGCCCCAGTATGAGCTAAGTGTATAAGCCCTGCAGCTGCTGGCGTAATAATGCCAAACATCGCCAAAATAGAGCCTAATATATTTGTTAAAGTTCCTATTTTATAGTTTTGATTTGCCTTTTTTAAAGCCAAATTGCTTAAATCAAAAAGCTTTATTATATCTTTTGGATCAGAATTTGTTATAGCGATATTTGATACTTCTATAGCAGCCTCACTTCCACCACTTGCAAAAGAAACACTAATATCTGCTCTACTCATAGCCAAAGTGTCATTTACGCCATCTCCTATCATTAAAGTAACGCCTTTTTTTGAAAAAGAATTTACTAAATTAGCTTTTTCATCAGGCATTAAATTTGGATAAACAGCATCAAATTCAAACTCTTTTGCAAATTCATTTACCACAAGTTCATCATCTCCGGTTAATAAGACTATTTTTTTAACATCTCTTTTTTTAAGCTCTAATATAGCTTCTTTGCTTCCATCTCTTATCTCGTGCGATATAGACAAGCATCCAACAAATTTAGAGTTTTTAGCTAAAAATATAATTGTTGCATGCTCATTGTTTTTCAAAAAATTACTATTATACGGGAGTCTTATCGAGTTATCGACCATAAATTTTTTATTTCCAAGCAGATATTTATTATCATTAAACTCACCCATAACTCCAAGTCCAACAACACTGCAACTATTTGAGCTTGAAATTGGCTTAAAACCTAAATTTTGACAATATCTACTCACTGCTTTTGCAATTGGATGAGTATTTTTATACTCTAAATTTGACAATACTTGAAAAAACTCATCCTCATCAAGTTTTGTTACATGGCTTAATACAACTGGAGTATTTGTAGTTAGTGTGCCTGTTTTATCAAAACAAACTATATCTGCTTTGCTCATTTTTTCTAAATGCTCACCACCTTTAATCAAAATTCCATTCTTTGCTGCACTTGCAATAGCTGAACTAACAGCAGAACTTGCTGCTAAAATAGTAGCGCATGGACAACTCATAATAATCATTACACTAAAAGCATTAGTAAAAGAACCTGTTAAAAATAGCGTCGCAACCGTCATAAATGAACCAAGTTTTAAAACTTTTTTAGCAAGCCTATCAGCCTCAATTTCACTTGTAGATTTTAAGCTTAAATACTTCTCAACATCATTAATTACACGCGAAATATAAGTTTCGTTTCCAACGGCATTTACTTTTATGTGAATTTTTCCATCATTTAAGGTTGTATTTGCAAAAACACTACTTCCAATTTTTTTATAAATAGCTTGACTATAGCCATTTATAATGCTTTCATCAACATATCCCTCACCATATACAACCTCACCATCAACACAAATTTTTTCTCCATTCACACAAACTACGATATCGCCTTTTTTAACATCTTCTAAATTCGTTTGTATTTCGATATCGCCATTTAAAACATATACTTGCTTAACATCCATTTTTATCAAATTTTTAATTGCAATGCGAGATTTTTGCGCGGTATATTCTTCAAATAATCTAGAAGCCCTTAATATATAAATAACTTCAAAAGCAGCTGCTATCTCACCACCAAAAATAGCTAAAAGTAAAGAAAATGCCATGAAAGTTTCAAGGCTAAATTTTTTATTCAAAATATCATTTTTGGCCTCATTTAAAAGTGGCAGTGCTGCAACTACACTAAGACTTCCAAGTGCAATATTTGAAATGGCTGAAAAAGGGGTTGCTAAAATATGTTCTTTTACAAAAACAACTACCGCAACCACACTTAAACCAACTATTTCATAAACTTTTCTTCTCCAAGTTTTTTTAGAGTGAGTTTTTTTACAAACCAAACACTCACTACAAGTTTTAAGTGAATTTTCAATCTTTTGTTTTGGTAAATTTGAAGAAATTTTAAAATACTCATAGAGTAAATCAAGTATATCGTTTAAAGAAATTTCCAAGGAATTAAATTTTATTATAAGCGAATTGCAAGCCAAATTAAATCTTAAATCTATAACTTTATCTTCTAAAATTTGATTTATAAAGTCCTCATTTTTATTTGTAAAAAGATCTGATTTAAGTCTAACTCTATCTTTTAAATTTGATTTTATGACAATTGACATTTTTTGCAAACTCCTTGTAAAATTAATATCCTACCTTCTATGTTAAACTCATATATTTTACCCAAATTTTGCTCTAAATCTGAAAAACTCTCATCAATAAATTCAACTATTTTTCCACACTTTATGCAAACTAAATGATCATGTCTTAAACCATTTTCAAGCTCATAGTAAATAACATTTTTTAAATTTATAGATTTTATTAGATTTTTTTCTTCAAGTAAATTTATTATATGATAGATAGTACTTATACTAACACTATTTTTTTCTTGTTTTTCATAAATTTCTTTTATCATTTTAGCGCTTAAATGTTTGTTGTAAAAAAGAATTTTTACAATTGCAGATCGTATAGGAAAATCTTTATTATCAGGAAAAATCATATTTAAAAATTTAGTAAAAACTCCATCATTAACCATATTTCACCTTATTTAAACACATATAAACTATAAATAAATTGTTTTATTTTAGTTTATACGGTTTTTTAGTTGTGTTTTTTAGTTGGGCAATCTTTTCTCCGTTATCATTATAAAAACATTTTAATAGTCGAAATCATTGTTTATATTTGGCTTTCATTATATCTTTTAAGGACTTAAAAAAATATAAATAATTGATAAATGTTAATGATAATTTTTATTAAAATGATATTTTTAGCAAGCCTGAGTTTTATTTTAAAAAATAGCTATAAACTTATGAAAATTTCACGCTTTTATAGTTTATGTTTTCTTCAAACTCACTAAGTCTTTTATGAATGCTTCTTAATTCTGTTATGGTTGTCCAGTTATCTATAAACACGCTAAAACTTTCCCTAACTTGTGAAAAAGCATTGCTTACTTGAACTAAAATTCCAAGTGTAATAAGGCCTGTAAAAAGCCCTGCTCCCATTATCATATACGGAACTATTACCATAAATTGGGAAAATGAAATAAGCCATATATTAAAATAACCATAATGTAAAAAAAGTTTATAATAGTTTTTTTGCAAAGCCCTAAAAAGTCCTCTTGCAACTGTTTCATTGGCATAATTTAGCTTATCATCTTCTGCATAAACAAGCTCTTTTCTAAAAGCAGCTTCTGCTTTTTGATTATTATATTCAAGTCCTGGAAGTTTTATACCAACAAACCATGATATAACCAGTCCTCCAAGACTTATGCTAAGAGCTACCCAAACAAGACTTCCTGGGATTTCTTTTAAATATGGAAGTGGAACTTTATCACTTAAAGCCCATAAAATAGGCGTAAATGCGATTAATGTCATAAAAGCCCTTACAACCCTAACGCCTAAATCTTCTACAATTTTAGCAAATCTATAAATATCTTCTTGCATTCTTTGGGAACTTCCCTCGATATCTTTATGACACTCTTTCCATTGGTGAATATATGAAAAAGTTATCGCTTCCCTCCATCTAAAAGCCCAATGACTAGCAAAAAAAGATGTAATTGTGTAAGTAATGACATAAGGCATTGCAATATATAAAAATCGCCAAATTTCTTTCCAAAAATCATTAATATTATAATCTTTTATATTTTGCAACATATCATAAAAGTCTTTATACCAATTATTTATTGCAACATTTAGCTGAGTTTGTAAAACCAAAGAACAAAGTATAAACACAACTCCGCCATAGGCCCAAAGACGCCATTTTTTATCGCAAAAAAAAGATCTAAACATTTATCTCCCAAAATTAGATGAAATTGTAAAATAAATTTGAAATTCTAAATCAAATTTATAAATTTATTATAAATTACTTATTTTTGTTATTTTTAATTTTGAAATAGCCGTTTTATCCATAGCTAAAACTTCGTAAGTGCAGTTTTTATCACTTACTTTATCTCCAACTACAGGGAGTTTTCCAATTAGATTAAAGGCGTATCCACCAATTGTATTTTCCTCTATATCATCGTCAAACTTAACCCCCATAATGTCTTCAACATCCTCAATATAGCTTCTTCCTATAAACTCATAGCTATCATCATTTAACTTTTTAAAAGTTGTAACATTATCATCATGCTCATCTATAATATCGCCTAAAATTTCTTCAATTATATCTTCCATGGTAATAAGTCCAGATGTTCCACCATACTCATCAATTACAAGTGCTGCAGAAATTCTTTCTTTATTCATCATCGGCAAAATTTTAGCAATTGAAGTATTTTCTGAAACAATTATAATTTTTCTAACTATTTTATTAAAATCTTTTTCTTTGTTTTGTAAAATCAAATCTCTTATATGTATCATTCCTAAAACATTATCTTTACTTCCATCAATGTATGGAAATCTTGTAAAGCCGGAATTTACAACGATTTTAAAATTCTCTTCAAAGCTAAGTTGTTTATTTAGACAAATCATATCTTTTCTTGGAGTCATAACTTCTTTTGCAACTGTATCACCAAAATCAACCGCATTTTGAATAATATCATTCTCAAATGAGTCTAGCACTCCTACTTTTAGGCTTTCTCCTGCAATGATCTTAATCTCTTCTTCTGAATGAGCTATTTCATTTTCACTTGCAGGTTTTATGCCAATTATATTTAAAATAGTTTTAGCCAAAATATCAAAAATTTTTATAAAAGGTAAAAATAAAAGCCAAAATGCATGAAGTGGTTTTGCTACAAAAAGTACAATTTTTTCAGTTTTTGCTATAGCTATAGACTTTGGCACAAGCTCACCTAGAACAACATGAAAAAGCGTAATAAAAGTAAATGAAATTCCAACTGCAATTGTGTGAAGCGCTATATCATTTACACTAAAAAACTCTTTTATAGGAGATTCTATAAGTCTTACAACAGCAGGCTCTCCAATCCAACCAAGTGCAAGTGAACTTAGTGTAATTCCGAGTTGAGTGGCGCTTAAATAAGTATCAAGGGAATTTGTGATTTTTAAAGCAAGTTTTGCATTTGGAACATTTTCATGAATAAGCTCTTCAAGCTTACTTTTTCTAACTTTAACAATTGAAAACTCAGAGAGTACAAAAAAAGCATTTAAAAATATAAAAATAAATGCTAAAAATAGCATAAAAGTGGAATGATCCGTATCCAAAATGGTTTTCCTTTAATTTTAAAATGTGAAATTATACCTAAAATTTGAGTTATTTTAGGTAAATTTCTTTTTTGCAAATTTTAAATGTTTAAAAAATATTCTATAATTTTTCTTTTATCTATTTCATTTGAAGCATTTTTATATAAATTTTCTTCAAGCAAAGCCAAAATTTCATCTATAAATTTAGAAGTTTTAATATATGGTAGAAGTAAATCAAATAACTCTTTATCGCTCTTTGCAGCTTTTAGCTTTTCTATGATTGGTTTTTGTTTTTTTTCTATTTTGAGGTTAATTTTTGGAAATAAAATCATAGAAACAATGCCTAATATAAATCCTAAAATAAAAGTTAAAATTAAATATTTTTTACTAGTTTTAGTATTTAAATTTGATAAATTTTCATTTTTTATTACGTTTAAATGATCACTTTTTAGATCATCTGAAACTAAAATTTTAGGTAAGTTTTGAGCTTGAGATAAATTTTGCAAATTTGAGTTTAAAACTTTTATTTTTATCTCTTGTGAAGAGATTGTTTTTGTAGAGTTTAAGTCTTTATCAAAATAACTAAAATTTATAGCTGGAATTGTAAAATTTCTATCGCCTACTATAGCAAATTTTTGTAAAAACTCACCACCATATAAACCATTATTTAAGTAATTTTTAATCTCTGGATTATTTGGATAAATCAATGCATTATCTATCTTTAAATAAAACTTTTTTATATCTTCTATGTTTCCATCGCCATTAATTTTTAGTGTTAAATTAACTGGCTCATTTGCATTTACTTTTGTTTTATCAACAGTTGCATCAATGCTAAATTTACCAAAATTTTGAACATTGCCAGGAAGAGGCAAAACTTCTAAATTTAAAGAATTTGAAATAGTATCTTTCCACTTTATATTTGCGTTGCCAAAAAATGAGCTAAAAAATGGATCGCTAAATTGATCTTTTTGTATATTTCCAAAATAAGCTTTTAATGGAGATATTTCATAACTTCCAGCTTGTTGTGGAAAAAGTAAAAAAGATATTGTTTGCGTTATATAGCCATTTTCGCTGCTGTTTTTTACATCATTTAACTGTTTTACTAAAAAATGCTCTATCTTTGGAAACTCATAATCAAATTTATCAAATTTTACATCTGCTCTTATCTTAAAAACAACATCAAGCTTTAAATGATCACCCAAAATAAGCTTATTTTTATTAGTTTTTAGCTCAACCATAAACTCATCACCAGTTTTATTTGGAGTTTGCTTTACAACTTCTAAATTTGCAGGTTCTGTTTTATAAAGTTTTCCATCAACTAAAACTTCAAAGCTTGGAATTTCAATACTTTTTAAAGGCTTAAAAGCATAAATTTTAGAAACAGTTTTGCTTTTAGCTCCGTTTATAATGCTAATATTTTGCGAACTTGAAGTTCCTAAAATAACATATCCACCAACCTCATCAATATCTGGAAATTTAACCTTATTTCCATCGGCAACTATGCTAAATTGCGCTAAATTTCCTTCATAAACAACTGGTGTATCAAGAGTTAAGTTAGCTTTTGAAAAAGCCAAATTTATAAATAGTGTAAAAATTAAAAATACTCTACCAAGGTTTAACATTTTTATCCTCACTTTTATGATTTTTTTCACCTATAGGCATTAAAAAAGTTCCGATATTTCTATACTCTAAAGCTTTTTGCCATTTTGCTTCTTCCATATCGCTGATTGGTTTTATATCTGCTGGAATTTCATCTATTTTATCATCTTTTTTATTTTCAACTTGCTTACCAACATTTTGGTTTTCTTTATTTTCATCTTCTCTTTGCTGATCTTTTTTTTGCTCATTTGTAATACTTTTTTGCGCTATATTACTGTTTTCGTTTTGTCTGTTTTCTTGGCTTTCATTACTTTGTTCATTTTCTTGTTTGTTTTTATTTTCTTCTTTATTATTGTTTTGCTCAATTTCTTGATTGTTTTTATCTTCTTGGTTTTCATTTGATTTATTATCGTTTTGCTTGTCGTTTTGTTGCTCGTTTTTTTCACTATTTTGTTTATCACTGTTTTGCTGATTTTTGTTTTGCTCGTTTTCATCTTTGGAATTTTGACTGTCTTGTTCGCTATTATTATCACTGTTTTGGTTACTATTTTGATTTTTATCTTGATTTTGTTCGTTATTGCTATCACTACTATTTTGGTTATTTTGGGTTTTGTTTTGATCTTGTATTTTTTCAACAAGTTCTAAATTAAACCTTGTGTCATTATCATCTTTTATCTCTAAAGCTTTTTTAAAAGACAAAATAGATTTGTTAAAATCGTGTAAATTTGCATACGTGTTGCCTAAATTATGCAATCTCTCAAAACTTAAATTATCATCTTTTGCATCTTTAAAATTTTGCAAAGACTCACTAAAATTTCCATCTTTATAGTTTGACACACCTTCATTATATTTTGCTTTTGGTAAATTTAGCTTTTTATAGTTTTTGGCAGCTGTTTTATAATCTGCTAAATTAAAACTCTCTTTTGCTTTTGAAATGGTAGAAAACTCAGGATATTTAAAAAATAAAATTAATGCAATTCCTAAAATTGATAAAATAAAACCTATATAATATCTCACGCTTTTCTCCTAAAAGGCAAGGAAAAATTTACCATAAAAAATAAAACTATCGCCAAACAAAGAGGATAATAAAAAAGCTCTTTTTGATCTTTTATCATTTCATCTTTTGTTTCATTATTGCTAAATTTTGAACTTATTAATGAGTTTAAAGCTTTCATATCATCGTTATTTAGTGAGCTTTGCATATACGCACCACCTGTTTTTAAAGCTAAATCTTTAATGTTTTGATTTGCTTTTAAAAGCACAACATCATTATTTGGTGCTTTAAAAAGTCCGCCTTTATTTGTTGCTGTTAGATAAACAAACACGCTTATTTTATTTTCTTTAGCAAATTTAATTTCTTTACTAAATTCCTCATTATCCCCACCATCGCTAAATAAAACCAAAATTTTATTTTTCTCATCTTTAAAAAGAGTATCAACTGATCTTAAAAGCGAGTAAATATCTGTTCCTTGTAAATTTAAATTTGAAAAATTTAAATTTGAAATAAGATATTTTAATGAGCTAAAATCACTTGTTAAAGGCGATATCATAAAAGCTTCATTGCTAAACCCAACAACTCCTAAACGCTTATCCATCGCATTATCCAAAAAACTATAAATTTTATTTTTAGCAAATTCAAAACGGCTTGGAAAAAGATCATCAACTCTCATTGAATTTGATATATCAAGTGCTATAACTGCGTTTATATAGCTTTGTTTTATTTTTATTTCGCCATTTGTAATAACTGGCCTAGCAAGAGAAATAATGCCAAAAATAAGGCTAAAAATCAAAATATAAGCTCTTAATCTTTTTGAAAAGCCACTTTTTTTAATATAAATTTCTTTCATTACTTCTTTTGAAAAAATTGCCTTTAATCTTCTACTTTTTCTAACTAAAAAAATAAATATAAATGGGATTATTAACAAATATAAAACTTCTAAATATAAAAACTCAAACATTTATTTTCCTATTGTCATATAAAAATAAAACTACCATTAAAAAAAGTCCAAAACCTAAAAAGTAAAAATAAAAATATGTCTTTTTAATAAATTTTTGTGATTCTATCTCGCTTTTTTCAAGCTTATCTATCTCATCATAAATTTGTTTTAGTCCACTGCTTGAGCTTGATGAGTAATACTTTCCACCTGTTTCTTGTGCGATATATCTTAAAACATCTGGATTGAAATCTCCAACTCTTCCAACACCAACCGTATAGACTTTGATATTATATTTTTGAGCTGTTTTTATAGCTACATCAAGTGGAATTGTTCCTGCGTTATCAATACCATCAGTTGGTAAAATTATAATTTTATTTTTAGAATTACTATCTTTAAATAAATTTGAAGTTAAAAAAAGTCCTTCATAAAGTGCGGTTTTGTTTAATCCAACCATACCAAGCTTTATCTTTTCAAGCAGTCTTTTTATACTTGTTTTATCATAAGTCAAAGGAATAGCTGTGTAAGCAAAATCAGCAAAAACATTTAAAGCCAAGGCATCATCTTTTCTTTTATCTATAAAATCATTTAATATATCCTTAACAATTTCAAATTTATTTCCCTCACTCATAGAACCACTTGCATCAAGCATTAAAGCTATTTCATATCCTTGTGAGTTTGATGATTTTATCTCATCTTTTTTTATAGGACTTGCAAGAGCTGTGCTTAATGATAAAATTAAAAGAAATTTTAAAATTTCTTTTAAAATAGTTCTATTTTTTGTCGCATTTTTAAGCATTTTTATGTTTGAGAAATAAAAGGCTTCTTTTTTTTGCTTGCAAAATTTTAAAAAAATAAGATAAATAAAAGGAATTAAAAAAGCCCATAAATTTTCAAACTCAATCATTTTATGTCCTTAGGCTTTAAACTTTTAATCAAAGTTAAAATTTCACTTTTTAAATTTTTATCAAGAGTTGGAGTATTTTTTTTATATTTATAAATTTCAAGTTTTTTATTGATTTCATTAAATTTATCTTTGTTATTTTCATCTAAAAAATATGGAAAGTTTTGACTAAATTTATAAATACTTTCTTTTTCATTTTTAAAATCAATACTTTTTAGCTCATTAAATGCCAACTCTTTTTTAGATATTTTTTTAATTTTTTTATATCTTGGCATAAAAATTATTTTAAAAAGACAAAAAATGGCGATTAAAAATAAAATTAAAATTAAAAAAATCCACGGATATAAAAAGCTTAAATCAATTTCGCTAATACCTTTAATATCTTTTAACTCTTTTAAAAGATCAAATTCTTGCATTTTAACGCCTTGCTATTTGTATGAGCTTTGAAAGTGGCTCATCATTTGTATAAATTTTGCCAAAAGAAACTTTGTTTTGTAAAAAATGTTCTTTTAATTTTTCATCATGTGTTTTTAAAAGTTTTTTATATCTTTTAATGGAAATTTCATCTAAATTTGCTTCAAATTTATCTCCATCAAATGGGCTTATCAAATCAACATCATTTAAAGTTGTCAAATTTTCTTCAAAAAAATCTCTTAAAACAACCGCATAAACATCATTTTGATATGATATTTCACTTAAATCAATCTCTTCTAAAAAATCACTTATTAAAAAAACAGCAGCTTTTCTTTTAATGACACTATTTAAAAACTCACTCAATTTTTTAAAATCAATCTCCTTTTTAAAAGTATTTAGATTTAAAATATCTTTTGTTATTTCATAGATTTCATTTTCATCACTAACTGGCTCATAAAAAAGCTCAGGTTTATTACTAAAAACAACTGGAAAAAGCAAATTTTTACCCATAGTTGCCGCAAGAGATAAAAGTGCAAAAATCTCTGCTGCAAGATCTAGTTTAAGCCTACTTGAGCCAAATTTTAAACTACTACTTAAGGCCAAAACTACAACAACATTCATCTGTTTTGTTTCATTAAAAACATTTGCTTTTAACTCACCACTTTTTGCACTAGCTTTATAGTTAATACGCCTTAAATCCTCATTTTCATACTCTTTAATCTCTCTAAAATCAAGCCCATCACCTTTTATCAAGCTTTCATAAAGACCAAAGTTTGAGTTAAAGACATTTTTTTTGGCTTTTATAAAAATTTCTTTTGCACGATTCATTTATTTATGGTGCCTTTATAGTGTTTAGGATTTTTTCTATTATAATATCTGGCGTTATATCTTTTGCTTTTGCTTTATAATTTAATATTATTCTATGTCTTAAAACACCTTTTAAAACAACTGCAATATCAAGTGGAGTTACATAGTCTTTACCGTTTATCATCGCATACGCTGCACTTGATTTATATAAATCAATACTTGCTCTTGGGCTTGCACCAAATTCCAAAAATTCACCAATTTGAGATAAACCATATTCACTAGGTTTTCTTGTAGCAAAAATAAGTTTTATCATATATTTTTTAACTTCCTCATCAAAATGAATTTTTTTAAGTTCATTTTTTAAATTTAAAATTTCATCCTTTGAGGCAACTTGATTTATGCTTTCAAAACCTTTTACAACAACTCTATTTACTATTTCAAGCTCTTCATCATAAGTGTTATAACCAACTAAAATTTTCATTAAAAATCTATCAAGCTGAGCTTCAGGAAGCTTATAAGCACCTTCTTGTTCAATTGGGTTCTGTGTAGCCATAACCAAAAAAGGTTCATCAAGCTTAAATGAATTATCGCCAATTGTAATTTGTTTTTCTTGCATAACTTCTAAAAGTGCAGATTGAACTTTTGAAGGAGCTCTATTTATTTCATCAGCAAGAAGTAAGTTCGTAAAAGCGGGTCCTTTTTTAAGATAAAACTCGCCAGTTTTTACATTGTAAACCTCAGTTCCTATAATATCACTTGGAAGAAGATCAGGTGTAAATTGAACTCTTTTAAACGCTATACCAAGACTTTTTGCCAATGCATTTATAGCCGTTGTTTTTGCTAAACCTGGAACTCCCTCAACCAAAATATGACCGTTTGAAATAAGACCTATAAGTAAAGCGTTAATAAGCTCATCTTGTCCAACAACCACCTTGCTTACTTCTTTTTTTATATCTTGCAAGATCATAATCCACCTTATATTATTTTTTAGTGAAATTATAATGATTATTGATTAATGATTTTTATATATTTTTAAAATATGATAAAATTTATTTATTTAAAACTTCTTTAACTCTTGAAAAAGTATCATTTAAAGATAGACTCAGTCTTATTATGCTATCTTCGTTAGCTTTTAACGAGTGCTTAACCATAGAACCAAGAGCTATCATATCAAGCTCGTTTAAAATAACCTTTTCGTTGTATACACAAAACTCAACACTGCCTTTTAAAACGTGAATTTTTATAGGATTTGGAGCAAAATGCTCCTTCATAAAGCTGTTTTTTGCCATACTAAGACAAATTTCTTTTGAAAATTTATCTTCATATAAAAGCTTAGCATTAACACCATTAAATTCAGTTTTGTTAAATTTATAAATCTGCATTACAATATCCTTTTTTAAATTTATAGGATATTATAACTTTTATTTTGTTGTAGTTGTTGATTTAAGTCAATAAAAGAGTTACAACTCTTTTATTTTTGATTATTTTCTAAGCTCTTTAATTTTTGCAGCTTTACCTCTTCTATCTCTTAAATAGAATAGTTTTGCTCTTCTAACTTTTCCATGTCTTAAAACTTTTATCTCTTCAAGGTTTTCACCATAAAGTGGAAAAACTCTCTCAACGCCAATATTGTTTGCGCCAATTTTACGAATTATAAAAGTTTGGCCTGTTCCAGTTCCTCTTTTAGCTATACAAACACCTTCAAAATTTTGAATTCTTGTTTTTTCACCTTCAGTAATTCTTATAGCAACTCTTAAAGTATCGCCCGCACGGAATTCAGGAATACTTCTTTTAGAAATTTGAGCTTCTTCAAAAGCTTGTATATATTTATTTCTCATGATTGTCCTTTAAGTCAGGGCGAAAATAGTTTGTCTTTAATCTCGCCATTTGATTTTTTAAAGCTGATATTTTACCGTGATTTCCCTTTAAAAACTCTGAAGGCACAGATAAATTTTTAAAAATATTTGGTTTTGTAAAAGATGGTGCCTCTAAAAGTGAATTTTCAAAACTTTCAACTTCAAGTGAATTGGCATTTCCTAAAACTCCATTTATGTTTCTACAAATCGCATCACACATACAAAGAGCTCCAAGTTCTCCGCCTGTCATAATAAAATCTCCGATGCAAAATACCTCATTTACATATTTTTCTATAACTCTTTCATCTATACCTTCATAACGCCCACAAATAAAAGTAATATTATCTTTTTTTGAAAGTCTTTTTGCATCTTTTTGAGTAAATTTTTTACCAACTGGAGTTAAGTAAATTATATGAGTATTTGGATTTTTGTTTTTTATATTTAAAATTGCATCACTTAGTGGCTGAATACCAATCAAAAGTCCAGCTCCACCACCTATCATATAATCATCAACTTTTTTATGTTTATCTTTACTAAAATTTCTTGGATTTATAAAATTAACTTCAAAAATATTTTTATCCAAGGCTCTTTTTAATATAGAATCATCAAAATAATGCTTTATAAGATTTTCAAAAAGAGTTATAAAGTTAAATTTCATGACTCTTTTAAAATAAGTTTTGCATTTTTTGTAAAAATTTGTTTTGTTTGGATTGAAATTTTATCTAAATATTCATCAATGTATGGAACAAAAAAACTTTTTACAAACCCTTGACTAACCAATTTTGCATCAGTTTCTATCTCAAATAAAAAATTTGCTCCTACTTCTAAAATATCCACAACTATTCCTAAGATTTCACCGTTTTCTACAACTTCAAGACCTATTATATCAAAGTAGAAATACTCATCTTTTTTTAACTTACAATTTTTCCTAGTAGCTTCAATGCTTTGATAAAGAAATTTATTTACCAAATTTGAAGCAAGCTCTATACTTTCATAATCTTTAAAAATTACTTGTGAACTAGAACTATTATAAGACAGAATTTCAAGTATTGTGCCATCACTTAAAAAAAATTTAGCATTTTTTTTGAATTGTGAGACAAAATCGCTCTTATTATGTAGTTTTAAAGCCCCTCTTAGTCCTATAGTTTTACCAATTTTGGCGACTGTAAGAAGCTCACTCATAAAAACTACTCTTCTAGGGCTTTTACACTAAATTTATAAGAAACTGAATCTTTGGCTTTATAGCCAAGAACAACAGTTCTTATAGCGTTTATCATTTTACCATCTTTGCCTATTAGTTTCCCAGTATCAGTTTTATCTGCATAAATGATAATTTCATAAAAATTATCATCGATTTTTATTTTTTCTATTTTTATTTTTTCTGGATACTCACATATAAGTAAAGCATATTGTCTGATAAATTCTTCAACCATTTCAGACTCTATTTGGTTATTCTCTCTACACGCTCACTAAGTTTTGCTCCAACGCTTTTCCAATACTGCAATCTTTCAGCATCAAATTTAACAACTTCTGGATTTGCCATAGGATCATAATAGCCAATACTTTCTATATATCCACCATCTCTTCTTTTTCTACTATCTGTTACAACTATACGATAAAATGGTCTTTTTTTACGACCTATTTTTGTTAGTCTTACAACTGTTGCCATATTTTTTCTCCTTGTTAATTTTAATATAAGCTTTATTATAAATAAAAAGCCTTATTCATAATAAAACTTTCCGAGAAGATTATCCCGGAAATTTCTGTCCGCCTTGCATTAAAGATGCCATCCCACGAATGCCACCTTTGTTTGTGAGTTTTTTAGCAAGCTTTGAAGCGTTTGCAAATTGTTTTATAAATTTATTAACTTCCATTTGTGTTAGGCCAGCTCCTGCAGCAATTCTTCTTTTTCTTGAATTATTTAACAAATCTGGATTTTCTCTTTCTTTTGGCGTCATAGAACCAATCATAGCTTTTATATGAACTATTTCTTTGGAATTTTCTAAATCCATATCGCCTATTTTTTCAGCTAAATTTCCCATTCCTGGCAACATTCCAATTAAACTTTTCATATTTCCAAGTTTTTTAACACTTTCAAGCTGACTTACGAAGTCATTAAATGTAAATTTCCCTTTTTTAATTTTTTTGGTTATATCTTTTACATCTTTTTCATTAAAAACAGCACTTGTTTTTTCAACCAAAGTAGCAAGATCGCCTTCTCCCATTATTCTTCCGACAATTCTATCAGGTATAAAGCCTTCTATATCAACTACTTTTTCACCTGTTCCAACAAATCTTAAAGGAACTCCAATTTGATGAGCTATACCAATAGCTACCCCACCCTTTGTATCAGCATCAAATTTACTTAAAATAACCCCTGTTATTCCAAGCTCTTTATTAAATGTATCAGCTGTCCTAACTCCATCTTGCCCACTCATGGCATCTGCTACATAAAAAATTTCATCCGGATTTAGGGCGTTTTTAACATCTTTTAACTCACTCATTAAAGCTTCATCTATTGCAAGTCTTCCTGCAGTATCTACAAAAAGCACATCATAAAGCTCTTTTTTAGCTTTTTGCAAAGCCTCTTTTGCAACTTTAACAGGGTCTTTTTCATTTTCTATATAAAAAAGATCTATTTCATTTGCCTCGCAAAGTTGTTTTAACTGTTCAACTGCAGCAAGTCTTTGTAAGTCTGCAGCAGCTATTAATACTTTTTTATTTTTTTGTTTTAGGCTATTTGCAAGTTTGACAGTTGATGTTGTTTTACCACCACCTTGAAGTCCGCTCATAAGAACAACTGTTGGTGGCTTGCTTGAATAAACAAATCCTTGATTTCCAGGAGCTGTTAAAATATCTGTTAAATTCTTTTTAATTGAATCTAGAAATTGCTTTTGCCCAATGCCATTTTCTTTTAAATCATCTTCTATCATAGCAACAAAATCTTTTGTCACTTTATGGTGAACATCTGATTTTAAAAGTGCTTTTCTAAGCGTTACAAGAGCATTTTTAAGTGCCTTTTCATCATCGACAATTCTAAGCTTATTCACAGCTGATCTAAGTGATTCACCTATTTGTACAAACACATCTAACCTTTTAAAATATAATCAAAGGGCTTATTTTACAATAAACTTTCTTAAATTTGCTTAAAATTTCATATCTTTTGAAATCTCAAAACCAAACTCGTTAAAACTATGATCTGGTGGAGCTATAAAAGAATATCCTAAAATTTCAGTTTTATATGAGTGCAAAAAAAGTCTTTTTGAACTTAATCTTGCATACTTTTCATCGCCAATTACAGCATGATCATAAGCAGCCAAATGTACTCTTATTTGGTGTGTTCTACCTGTTTTAATTTCTATTTTAACAAGTGATTTTTTACCACTTACCATAAATGGATAAACTGTAGTAAGAGCGGTTTTTCCATTATCTGATATCTTAGAAAATGCTCCATTTCTACCTTTTGAATTATTATTTTTTATAGTTAAAATTTTATCATTGATATCTATTTTCTCACTAACAACGCCATTTACAATCGCAATATATGTTTTTTTTACATTTAAATTTTTAAACTCTTGTATGGCTTTTTGTCTAAATTCCTCATTTTTAGATAAGAGCATAACACCACTTGTTTCTTTATCGAGCCTATTAATAAGTGGAAATTTATATTTTTTTTCAATATCTAAGCTATTTATAAACTCAGGTTTATTTATAGCTAAAATATTTTCATCTTCAAAAATAATAGTTGGTTTTTTTAATTTTATTACTTTAAATTTTGCACTTGTATTAATTAACCCTCTTGCTAAAATTATTTTTTTGCCACTTAAATAAACTAAACCGCTATCAATCAAGTTCTTAGCTTCATTGTTTGAGATATTTTCTTGCAAAGCTAAAAGTTTATATGCTTTTTCAACAGCCATTTTGTTCCTTTATTTTTATTTTTATCAAATTTTCTATGCTTTGTAAATCGGCTTTATTTTTAATCATTGTTTTACTCAATTTTGAACTTAATAACTCATTTAAATTTGACAAATCACTAAAATTTACACCATCAACTAGCTCAAACAAGGCCTTTTGGTTATGATAAAAATAACCATTTATTAAAGGCTTATTAAATTGAGCTATTTCTATTGGATTATGTCCGCCGATACCGTCTATAAAGCTTCCTCCAAGTATAACAATATCACTTATTTTATAAAAATTTATAACTTCGTTCATTGTATCAAGCAATATAATATTTGATTTAAAACCTAAATTTTGTGAAAATTTTTCAAATTTTAGATTAAATTTGCTAGCAAAATCTTCACAAATTTTAGCTACTTTATAAAATCTTTCAGGATGCCTTGGCGCGATTATAAATTTTTGATTTTTATTTGGCGTTATATTATTTAAAATAAGTTCTTCCTCGCCATCATGAGTACTTGCAATGGTTACTAAAAACTCACTAAATTTTGGATAGTCTTTGTTTACTGGTTTAAAATTTGCACTTTTTATATTTCCAACAACTTCTATGTTTTTTGCTCCCAAATTTAAAAGCCTAGTTTTATCAAGTTGACTTTGAGCTAATACTAAATCAATATATTTAAAAATTTCTTTATAATAGAATTTAAATTTTTCATATCTTTTATATGATCTATCACTAATTCTTGCGTTTAAAAGTATCACATAAGAACCATTTTTTTTAGCAGTTTTTACTAAATTCAACCAAAGCTCAGCCTCAAAAACAACTAAAACTTTACTTTTTGTAAGCCAAAAAGGTATAAAACATTCAAATGGTAAAAACCTTGTATTTTCATTTAGGCTTTTTGCTTTTTCAAAACCAGTTGCTGTCGTCGTTGTAAATGAAAAGCTTTTAAATTTTAAAGCTAAAATCTCAAGTGCTGAAATTTCTCCAAAACTGCAAGCGTGAAAATGTACATCAGCTTTTTTTAGTGGAGGATTTTTATATAAAAAAAATCTTGCAGGAAGGCTTTTTTTATACTTTTTTTTAAATGAAAAAATAAATACAAAAGGAATTAAAAAAAGCCAAACAAAAAAAGAAAATAAGTTATAAAACACTATTTTTCTTCGTCATTAAAATCTTTATAAAGTATTCTTCCACAATTTGGACAAGTTACAATTTCATCAGATCTTATAACGTTGCTATAAGTTTTATCATTTATATGCATAAAGCAACCGTAACATGCTTGTTTTTTAACTTTTGCAACAGCTGTATTTCCTGCCCATTTTCTAATTTTCTCATAAAAAGAGATAATTTTTTGATCCATTTTTTTTACAAGCTTGTCTTTTTCGAGATAAAATTTTTCTCTTTGGCTTTCTATGTTTTTTAACTCGTCTTCTGTACTTTTTTGAATATTTTCAAACTCATCTTTTAGTGTTTTTTCTTTGTCTAAAAGCTCATTTTGGTTTGATTTTTTATTTTCCATCAAATTTTCGAGTCTTTCTATCTCATCATTTGCGGAACTTAACTGATCTTTTGTAAGCTCTTCTTCAAGCTGAAGTGATTTTAATTCTCTTTCTGTTTTTATGGCAGAATGTTTTTTGCTTCCTGCTTTTAGTTGTGAATTTAAATCTTTTATATGATTATCAGTTTTTTCTATCTCATCAGCTAAATCTTTTATCTCTTTATTTGATTCTTCAACTTCTTTTTGAACTTCTGCAATTTCGTTTTGTTTATCATTAAGCTCTTTTTGGATAGCTGCGATTTTTGGTGAAAAACCATCAATATTTTTATCGAAATTTGATAGCTGTATTAATTGTTCTAAATTTTTGTTCATAAATTTTCCTCTTAAATGTATAAAAATGGATTAATTGAATTTGTTATTATAATATTTAAATTGTATTTTTGCAAATTTTTAGCTAAAGACTGGCCAAAATAGGCCTCACTTTCAAAGTGGTTTATATCAATTAAAGATATTCTATTTTCTAAGCTTTCAAGTGCACTATGGTATTTTAAATCTCCAGTTAAAAAACAATCTGATTTAAAACTTCCCAGTAAATCAGCTCCACTCCCAGTACAAAGCGTAGCTATTTTTATAAACTCGCTTGCCTTTACAACTCTTAAATTTGAAATTTTAAGTTTTTGTTTTATCTCTTTAGCAAACTCATCGAAAATTTTATTAACTTCAAAAAATACTAAAAAATCACGAATTTCAGTGATTTTATAACCTAAAATTTCACTTGCTACAAATTGATTTAAAACAAATTTATCAAAATTTGTGTGCATTGAAATAAGTTTTATATCTTTTTTAATAATTTCATAAATTAAATTTGATGGATAAACACTAGGATTTAGACTTTTTAGGCCTTTAAAAATTAAAGGATGGTGAGTTATAACAAGTGAGTTTTTTTCTATTTTTTGAATCAAATTTGAATCTAAATCAATACTTGCATAAATTTTATCGAACTCATCGTCCATATTTCCCAAAAGTAGTCCTGAGTTATCCCAACTTTCTTGGGCCTCAAAAGGTGCAATTTCATCTAAAATTTTATAAATTTCAGCTATTTTCATCTATAAAATACTCACTAAATTTTTCTTTTAAGATAGGATCATCCTTACTTGCATAAACTACGGCGCATCCTTTTGCTAAATATCTTATTTTAAGAATAAAATCTTGTCTTTGAGTAACACTTATCGCACCTCTTGCATCAAGTAAATTAAATATATGTGATGCAAGCATACAGTAATCATATGCAGGAAGAGATAATTCTTTTTTTAGAACTTTCAAACACTCATTATATGCGTTTTCAAAAGATTTAAAAAGCATATCTGTATCAGCTACTTCAAAACTATATTTACTAAACTCATACTCGCTTCTTTTATGAACATCTCCATAAGTTATTACATCACCTTTAAATTCATTCCAAACTATGTCAAAAACATTTTCTTTATTTTGTAAATACATAGCAAGTCGTTCTAAACCATAGGTTATCTCACCACTTATAGGCTCACAAGCTATTCCTCCAACTTGTTGAAAATAAGTAAATTGAGTTACCTCCATACCATCAAGCCAAACTTCCCAACCAAGTCCCCAAGCTCCAAGAGTTGGGCTCTCCCAATTGTCTTCAACAAATCTTATGTCATGATTTTTAAGATTAAAACCAATGGCTTCCAAGCTTTTTAAATAAAGCTCTTGAATATTACTAGGGCTTGGTTTTAAAATAACTTGAAATTGATAATACGCACCTAATCTATTTGGGTTTTCACCATATCTTCCATCTGCAGGACGTCTAGATGGTGCCACATAAGCTGCTCGCCAAGGCTTTTTGCCAAGACTTCTTAAAAAAGTTGCGTGATGAAAAGTTCCTGCTCCTGCAGGAATATCGTAAGGTTGAACTATCACACAACCTTGAGTTTGCCAAAAATCTTGCAAAGTTAAAATTATTTTTGAAAATGTCATTTATCTTCCTTCAAGATAATTTCAATTTTACTTGAATCTTCACAAACTTTTTTTGCCATATTTGCTCTATCATTTTTAATTTTTAAAGCAAGCTCCTCATTGTTTAAAGACAAAATTTGACTTGCAAAATAAGCTGCATTTTTCGCACCTGCTTTACCAACTGCAAAAGTAGCAACTGGAATACCTCCTGGCATTTGAACAGTTGAATAAAGAGAATCAACCCCACCCAAAGCTCCGCCACCTGCTGGAACTCCTAAAACTGGTTTTGTTGTAAGTGATGCAACCACACCTGCTAGATGAGCTGCCATTCCTGCAATACAGATAAAAGCTTCACAACCTTTATTTTGTGCTGCTACAACATAATCATGCGTTCTTTGAGGACTTCTATGAGCAGAACTTACTATCATTTCGTATTTCACACCAAAGCTTTCAAGCACCTTAACTGCTTCATTTGCAATGTCTAAATCACTTCCACTTCCCATTATAATAGATATAAATTTCATTTAATTTCCTTTCTTTTACTATATTTCTTTTCTTAAAAAACTGAAATTAGGTAATTTTGTTGGCGAAATTATTTGATTTAAATTCCCGCTGTGAATTTCATCAAATTCTTTGTTGTTTTTCGCTTTTAAAACTTTAAATTCAAGCCAAAATTTACCATATTTTTCATAAATTTTCCCTATTTCGTTCTCAATTACTTCAATTTTACTATCTTTTGGAACCAAAATTTCATAAGGCGTATTTTTAGAAATTTTATATTTAACATCAAAAAACTCACCATCTAAAGCAATTGCACAAACTTGATGAGTACCTTCCTCCAAAGTTGAGTTAAAATTTTGTGTATCTTTTCTCTCAAATGGACGACTTACTAAATATCCATCTGTAAAACCACGATTTTTTAAAGTATGAAGTTCTTTTTGATAAATTTCAGCATTAAATTTTCCACTAAGTGCATCATCAATTGCCATTCTATAAGCATTTGTTGCACATGCAGCATAATACTGAGATTTTGTTCTTCCCTCGATTTTAAAACTATCAACAGCACCACTTTGCATAATTTTTTCAACGTAAGAACTTAAATTCAGATCTTTTGAGTTCATTATATAAGTACCATTCTTATCCTCATTTAACTTGAATAACGCACCACTTTCATCATTTTTAGCATAAATTTCATAATTAAACCTACAATCATTTGCACAACTTCCACGGTTACTAAATCTACCACTTTGTAAAGCTGAAATCAAACATCTTCCACTATAAGCAAAACACATAGAACCATGAATAAAAATTTCAATATCTAAATTTGGCACTTTTTCTTTTATTGAAATTACATCTTTTAGTCCTATTTCTCGAGCTACAACTACTCTTTTTACACCCATATCATAATAAATTTGAGCATCCATATAATTCATAACATTTGCTTGTGTTGAAAGATGAATTTCAGTATCTGGAGATATTTTTTTAGCTAAGCTTATAATGCTTGGACTTGCGATTATGAAGGCATCAACGCCTAAATCCTTCAAAAACTCAATATGGGTTTTAAACTTATCAAGCTGAGCATTAAATGGAAATCCATTTATAGTGGCGTAGAATTTTTTACCCATTTTGTGCGTAAATTCAACGCCCTCCCTAAAAGTCTCTTTACTAAATTCTTTTGCACTTCTTTGCCTTAGGGAAAAAGCTCCTACACTTGCATACACAGCATCAGCTCCATAACTTAGTGCAATTTTAAGTTTTTCTAAATTCCCAGCAGGTGATAAAAGCTCAGGTTTTTTCAAAATATTTCCTTTTTTAAAAATCCAAATTTTGCATTATATAAAAAATTATTTTAAAAGGTGCTTTGAAGCTAAAATTTAAATCTATCAATGAATTTTTTTTTCTTAGTAGGCTTATTTTTGATTTTTTCTTTTTCTAGGATAAGTTTTTCTATTTCAGATTTTTTTACACCGTTTAACAAAAGATTTTTAATATTTTGCATTTGTTTTTGACTAAATTCTTTTTTTGCATAAAAACTAACTTTTTCATAGCTTAATCCATGATTAAAACCATCTCTTATTTCGGCCATTCTTAAATTTCCAAACTCACTTTTTGCAAATAAATTTATTTTTTTTAAAGAGAGTTTATCTTTAAACCCCTCTTTTATCTCACTCATCTGATGCCAACCAAATTTAGTTTTATCAATTAGTGGATAAATTTCATCAAGGTTAAAATTTGATAATATAGCTTTTCTTAAAATATACATTTGGTTTGAGTTGTACTCATTTTTAGCATATTTGCAAATCTCATCAAAACTAAGAGAGTTTTCAAAACCTTTTCTGATCTCAGCCATTTGATGAGAGTTAAATTTTGTTTTTGCATAAAATTCTATCTTATCAAAACTAAGAGAGTTTTCAAATCCGAGCTCAACTTCTCTTAGCTGATGAGTATTAAATTTATACTCATCTTTGCATTTTTGTAAAAAATCATCTTTTTGCATTTAAAAGCCCTTTTGTAGAATAGTTAAATTATATCTCACAAAGCTTTTAAAATAGATTAAAAATTAATTATATTCCTCTATTTGCCATTATGATTTTTATCTCATCTTCATTTATGCCAACCATTGCTTCGCCCAAATCTTCACTAACTTCTGCAATAATATCAGGATTATCGTAATTTTTTGCTGCTTTTACGATAGCTTTTGCTCTTTTTTCAGGATTTCCTGACTTAAAAATTCCACTTCCTACAAAAACACCTTGTGCACCTAAAACTCTCATTAAAGCTGCATCTGCTGGTGTTGCAACGCCACCTGCACTAAAATTTGCAACTGGAAGTGAGCTATTTTCATGCACATATAAAAGCATTTCATAGCTAACTCCTAAGTTTTTTGCCTCATTAAAAAGCTCATCTTTATTTAAATTTGAAATGCGTCTTATATCACTCATTATTGATCTCATATGTGTTACTGCTTGAACCACATCTCCGGTTCCAGCTTCTCCTTTTGTTCTTATCATCATCGCACCTTCGCTAATTCTCCTAAGTGCTTCACCTAAATTTCTAGCACCGCAAACAAAAGGTGTTTTAAACTCACGCTTATTTACATGATATACATTATCAGCCGGGCTTAAAACTTCACTCTCATCTATAAAATCAATCCCTATACTTTCCAATATTCTTGCTTCAACGATATGACCAATTCTACATTTTGCCATAACTGGAATTTTAACTGCATTCATGATGCTTTTTATCATTTTTGGATCACTCATTCTTGAGACACCACCAGCTGCTCTAATATCTGCTGGAACTCTTTCAAGTGCCATAACTGCAACAGCACCACTTGCTTCTGCTATTTTAGCTTGATCTGGTGTTACAACATCCATTATAACTCCACCCATAAATGACTTAGTTGCATTTTCAGAATTTTTTAAAAATTCACAAAAATTTGACATATTTTCTCCTTATAGTTTTTAAAACTTGCAAATTATAAAAAAAATCTGGTATTATTTCAATAGTCATTTTAATAAAATTTAATAATATCAGTTTAAGGTAGAAATGCTTACTTACAATATAGAAAAAAATTCGAAAAAACCGCTTTATTTACAACTTTATGAAAATATTAAAAATGATATCTTGAACTTAAAGATAAAAGACAAGCTTCCATCAAAAAGATCGCTTGCAAACCACCTCAATATAAGTGTAATAACTGTAGAAAATGCTTATAATCAACTTATTATGGAAGGATTTATATACTCAGTTCCTAAAAAAGGGTATTATGCAAACAAGGGCATTCAAAAACAGATAAAACCAGTTGTTCAAAAACAAAATTTTAATGAAAATAGTAAATTTTTAAAAGAAAAAAATCTTTTAAATTTAAGCTTTTCAACAAACAGTGAGCTAGCTTTTCCACTATCAACTTGGAAAAAGCTTTTAAGAGAGGTTCTATCAAAAAATAGTGATGAAATTTATGAAAAAGTTCCATTTAATGGCACCCTAAAACTAAGACTTGCTATAAAAAAACACTTATATGAATATCATAATTTAATTTGTGATGAAAATAATATCATAATAGGTGCTGGTTCGCAACACCTTTATACTTTAATTTCACAACTTTTAGATAAAGATTTAATATATGCCTTAGAAAATCCAAGTGATACAAAAATAGGAAAAATATACAAGAGTTTAGGTGTAAAATGCGAGTTTATAGACATTGATAAATCAGGTATGAGCTATGAAAAGCTTTTAAAAAGTAGTGCAAATATAGTGCATATTTCTCCATCATCACATTTTCCAACTGGAATTTTAATGAAAGCAAAAAGAAGAAGTGAACTCCTTAAATGGACTAGCTCAAAAGAAAATAGATATATTATAGAAGATGAATATATGGGAGAAATTAGACAAAAAATAGTTCCAACTTTAAAAAGCTTAAATCATGAAAAAGTTATATTTTTAAATACTTTTTCAAAAACATTGCTTCCAACTTTAAGGGTTAGCTATATGGTTCTCCCATCGAATTTAACTTTAAAATTTAAAAAAAACTTATCATTTTATTCATCGGCCGTACCAATTTTTGAACAACTTACTTTAGCCAAATTTATAAATGATGGATATTTTGAAAGATTTTTAAATAAATTAAAAAGACAAAATTTAATAAAAAAAGAAGGTTTTTTAAACAAATTTAAAGAGATAAAAATAAACAATTTAAATGTAATTTTTAATGAAACACATGCTTTTATAAAATCAAATTTAACTGATAATAAAGTAAAACAACTTGCTTATAAAAATAATTTTTTTATAAATACAATGAGTGATTTTTACTATAAAAACGCACCTAAAAATAGTTCTTTCTTGATTGATTATAACTGCAATATGGAAAATGTTAAAAAATTCTTAAATATGATCTTATAAAAAACATTTGGAATTTAAAAGAAATAAAACACTAATTTTATAAAATTTTATAAAAAAATAACTCTAAATATGTTAAAATAATTAATTTATTCCAAAGGAGAAAAAATATGGGTAAATTTGTAAAAAATAAAGATGAATTTTTTAAATTTTGTGATGAAAATGAAGTCGCATTTGTAGATTTTAGATTTACAGACTTAAAAGGAACTTGGCACCATATTTCATATAATTATAAAAGATTGCCTAAAGATTTCGATGAAGGGCTTCCATTTGATGCAAGTTCAATTGAGGCTTGGCAACCAATCCATAAATCAGATATGATTTTAAAGCCAGATTTAGAAACTGCTTTTTTAGATCCATTCACTGCTGATGTTACAATCATTGTAATTTGCGATGTATATGATATTTACAAAGGCAAAATGTATGAAAAATGCCCAAGATCCATAGCAAAAAGAGCAGAAACTTTTTTAAAAGAAAGTGGCATTGGTGATGCTTGCTATTTTGGACCTGAAAATGAATTTTTTGTTTTTGATGATGTGAAAATAGTAGACTCTATGAATTGCGCAATGTTCAATGTAGATAGCGAAGAAGGTGAATGGAATAGCGCTAAAGAATATAAAGATTCTTATAATACAGGCCATCGCCCAGGACCAAAAGGCGGATATTTCCCAGTTCAGCCAATTGACAGCATGGTTGATTTAAGAGCTGAAATGGTGCAAGTTTTAGAGCAAATTGGATTAGAAACTTTTGTATGTCACCATGAAGCTGCTCAAGCTCAAGGTGAAATAGGTGTTAAGTTTGGCTCTTTAGTTGAGGCTGCTGATAATGTTCAAAAATATAAATATGTTGTAAAAATGGTAGCCCACTTAAACGGAAAAACTGCAACTTTCATGCCAAAGCCACTTTATGGAGATAACGGAAGTGGTATGCATGTGCATCAAAGTATTTGGAAAAATGGAAAAAATCTCTTTTATGAAAAAGGAAAATATGGAAATTTAAGTGATTTGGCAAAATATTATATAGGTGGAGTTTTAAAACATGCTAGAAGCCTTTCAGCCCTTACAAATCCAAGCATTAACTCATATAAAAGATTAATCCCTGGTTTTGAGGCACCAAATATCTTAACATATTCTTGTCAAAACCGCTCAGCCTCAATTAGAATTCCTTATGGGGCTGGTGAAAATAGTACAAGAGTTGAGATGAGATTTCCAGATTCATCAGCTTGCCCATATTTAGCCTTTGCTGCGCTTTTAATGGCAGGAATTGATGGGATAAAACACAAATATGAACCAGTTGGTCCAATGGATATAAACTTGTTTGAACTTCATCTTGATGAGATTAGAGAAAAAGGAATAGAACAATTCCCTCATACACTAAGAGGAAGCTTGGAATCTTTAATAAGAGATAATGAGTTTTTAAAACCTGTTATGTGTGATGAATTTATACAAACATATCAGAGATTTAAATTTGAAACTCAAGTCTGGCCTTATGAAGCGAGACCTACTCCATTTGAGTTTAAAACTACCTATTCTTGCTAATTATCTTTTAAAAATTTAAGGGGAAATTTCCCCTTTTTTAAGGAATAAAATGAATTTTTTTGTTACTGCAACAAATACAGATGTTGGTAAAACTTTCGTAACTTCTTCGCTTTTAAAAGCTTTTTTAGACGAAAATTTAAGCACTATTGCCATAAAACCAATTCAAAGTGGATGCACACAAGATACTTTAACAGATGCTATGGTCTATACAAAAATTTCAAGTAAAAATAACTTTACCCCGAGATACTCTTTAAAATTTCCATCATCACCAGAGTATGCTGCAAAAAAAGAAAATATAAAAATAGATTTTAATGAAATTTTAAAATACTGCAATGATTTTTTACAAAATTATGAAAATGTACTTATTGAAGGAGCTGGAGGGCTTTTTGTTCCACTTAATGAAAAAAGCTACATTATAGACCTTATACAGGCTTTAAATTTGCCTGTTGTTTTAGTTTGCAAAAATGAACTTGGTGTTATAAATCAAATTCTTTTAAGCATAGAAGCTTTGGAAAATAGAGGTTTGAAACTCGATTTAATAGTGTTAAATTTTAGTGACTTAAACGATGAGATAAGTCTTTCAAATTTAGAATATTTAAGCTTCAATACACTTAAAGTATCTTATACTAGCACATAAAAAATAAAAACTGCGAGGTATATGATGTGTGATTTTTCTTTCTATTTAGAGAAAGGTGTTTTTGTGCTTGAAGCTATAAAAAAGGTTAATAAATCAAATGGTACTTTTGTTTGTCAAAACAAGATGAATTCTATATTATTTCCTGTAAATTTTACTGCTAGAGATTATGATGTTTTCTTTACGATATGCTGGTATGCAAAGCAAAAAGGATATGTTGAGAATAGAGGTCATATTGAGATGCCATACTCAGAAATTGCAAGGTTTTATGAGTCAAACATAAATAAAACAAGATTTAATGATGAGATTAAAAAATTTCGCGAGAAAGTAATTGGCGAAAAAGGAACCGCTATCTATAAAAGAATGAGATACGATACTGATAACGATGAAATTACTACTGTCGGCGTGTTTTTTATTGAGATTGAGTTATTCAGAAATAAACAAATTTTAAGATTTAAATTAAATCCTATTGCTCTTGATATACTGTTTAGTATTCTCCAATTTATGAAAATAAATATGTATGATTTTGTTGCGATTAGAAGTAAATTTGCAAAAACACTTTATCGTCTTTTAATTCAATATGACAACAAAAGGGCTGATAAAGATGGATTTAAGTGTGTTAAATTTAACAGAACAGAATTTGAAAATCTAATGGCTGTACCTGATAACTATGCTTCTACTGATATGGATTCTAGGGTTATTGAACCAGCAATTAATGAGCTTGATGAAAATTATTTTAAAAAACTAATTTTTGAGAAAGAATTTTCTAAAAATAATAGCAGAAAGATAACTGGCTATTCATTTAAATTTCTATTAAAAGAGGCTTGATAAAACGGCTTAAATGTGCCGTTTTATCCTTTGATTCTCATTGCTATATATTCATCTAGTTCTAGATCATAATTCATTGCTTCTGCCTTGAATTGCATAAGCTCATCAAATGTAAAAATATCTTTCAATTCATAGGTTGCTTTTATTTTAATTTCCGAATATAGTATTCTACTTATATTTAAATTATATGCCCTTTCTTCAATAATTTTTTTATTTATCTTGTTTGTTTTTAAGCCAATAATTCTATTATTTTCTTTTTCAAAAGTAGGCTCTGGTGCCTCCGATAAACCCATTTTAAATTTAACAAAATTATACATATTCATATTATACCATTTGGACTGCTCATAAATAAAAGGTAATATTTCTTCTTTGATGTGTGGTATTTCCGTCATTAATGATTGTTCAATAAATTTTGTTAAAGACATTAAGGGGTATTTTAGCCTTATTTTATCTCCAAGCTCTCTTGATAATCTTACTTGAATAAAAACATCTTTTTTTTGTTTTTTTGGCTCTCTCTGTGTTTCTGCTCCATCTATAAATTCATCTAAATTTTCAGTTGAATTTGTAGTTTTTTTAAAGTTCATTTCTATCCCTTTTTATAATATATTCTATTTTTATATTGTTCATTTTTTCTTTTTTAAATTTTAATGTTTGGTATATTTTTTAGTTTTTCTGCATTTTTATTTTTTTTAATTTTTTCTTTTTCTTCTTCTTTAGCATTCATTTAAAATCCTTTTAAAAATTACACTGCAATAGTTCATCGCATAAACTTTTAATTTCGTTTTCTGCTTTATTGCCGTCTTTTATCTCTACTACTCCAAGACCTAGCTGTGTGGCTACCTTATATCGTTCTCGCTCATATATGATAGTTTGTGCTAGTTTTATATAGTCTTGTTCTATTTCTTCTATAAAGCTTTTTAAGCTTTCTATTTTTTTATATAGGAATGGATTTGTGGAGGCTCTATTAATTACAATATAGGCTATTAGTTTCTCATTTTGCTCTTTTGCCATTTTTATCACATTAACCATTTTATCTAATACGCTTACATCGAATTGGCTTGGAATTGTTGGAATTATAACCATATCACTTAGTGCGATAGCTATTCTCATTTCTCTACTATCTCGTCCGCCTGTGTCAATGATGAGATCTTTATCTCCAGTGTAATTTTGTAAGAACTCTTTTAAATTTTCACCATATTTATATGTAAAATCAAAGATCTTTGGATGATTTTCTTCATTTCTTATATTTAAAAATGTAGCTATAGATTTTTGTGGGTCTGTGTCTATTAGTAATGGTAATTCGTTTTTAGATATGCTTTGACTTATAGCCATATTTAAAGCAAGAGTGCTTTTTCCACTTCCGCCTTTTTCATTACAGATTGATACTATCATTTTTTATTTCCTTGCATTAACTTTTGCAAAATTATACTATATTTTAGATAAAAGTTAGTTTAAAAATAGTTCTATATTAGTATTATAAAACAGTTTTTTAAAAGTTCTATATTAGTATTATAAAGTAGTTTTTTTATAGCTTGTAAATCAGTTAAATAGTAGTTTATAATAAATTTTAACTTTAATCTTTAAACTTCTACTCATTGCTTACTTTTGATTTTAAGTATTTGATTGTTATTATAAACCAATAGGGACATTTTGTAATTTTTTAAATTTATCAAATCAGTAGTAAAGCACGATAAAAAGGGAATAAAAGCTCATTTATTAAAACTTAATTATATCTTAAAGCTAAAAAACCGATCGTTTTATACAACAATCATTTTATCTTCTGTTTCTTTCTCCCTTTTTTAAATTTTATATACTTAAATTTACTATTAAATCTTGTATTTTTTATTAAAATCAGTTTATTATTAGTGTATAGTAAGTTTTAATTTTGAGTTTTTTTATTAGTCTGTAATAAGTTTATTTATGAGTTTATTTAAAGTTAAAATATAGTTTGTTATCAGTTGTTTTGTGATATTATATACCTAATTTTTATTATAAAATACAGCATTGCGTTAAAAACTGTATAGCATAATATAGCAAGTCCTATATGTAGTGGACTTGCATTTATTATTTTTTCTATTCCACTTGGTGCTTTTAAAAAATAAAGTATAATATTAAGTCCTGCTCCTACTATGTGTATTATTAAAAACACCCATAAAAACTGTTTTAATGGGCTATTAAATAGATCTGTTTTACTCTCTTTCATTATTTTTTTCCTTTAAAATTTTTTCTATATGTTTATCTAAAACATACCCCATAAAATAACCTAACGCAAATCCAATAAGTGCTAAATAATCCATTTTTTCTTTATTCTGTCTTTCATTTTTATTTTTTTCCTTAAATTTGATTTTTTAGTATGGCTCTTGGCTTTAAACCATTTTTTCTTTGAATTATAATCCTGGTAAACATCTCTTGCCCATTTAAAACAGCTGATCTTGTATTGTTTTCTTTATAATCCCATTTTACTAGCTCAGGGTATAAATCTTTTATTTCAAAATCACACCCTAATATATTAAATTGAGCTGGATTGTGTCTTAAAAAAAATGTAAGAGGTACGCCTATTACTCCATAGTAATCAATTGGTATGTTTTTATAATTTGTTACTTCTATAATTTTGTAATTGTCGTATTCAGGATACTTATGCTCATTGTATCTATATTTTTTAGTTAGTTTTATCGGCTCTAAGTGTTTAATACTCTTTAAATTTGTAAACCAGCTTATATTGGAAAATCTTTTTTTTGTGCCATTTGGTCGTGTAAAAATTTGTACTTGATTATTTCCTAGCCAAATTTTACCTTGCTTATATAATTCAAATATCTTTTTATATGTTATTGAATATGTTCCACCCACAATTAAAAATTGCTTATTTTCTTCTATGGCTATTTCTATGATGTCTCTAAAAAGTGAAAATGGTGGATTTGTGACTATAATATCTGCTTGTTTGATTAGTTCTTTTACTTCACTGCTTCTAAAATCCCCACGCCCTTGCAACTCTGTCTCTGTTGTTTTATTTTCAGTGACTTCTATTTTTGTTCCTTTTGCTTTTGGATCATTTAAATTAAAAGTTGTAGTTATTAACTTTTTCAATTCTAGTTTCTTAAAATTTGTATTAAAATAACGATAAAAGTTACTTCTATATCCATCATTGCAAGGGCATATTATAATTTTATTTTTAAAGTATTCGCCGTAGTCTTCCATCTCTTTTTTTATTTCGTGGTAACTTGTATAAAACTCATCATCTACTTCAAATTTTGCTTTCATAAAGTAGATGTTTGGCTTTTTTTCTTTGCCATCCATCCAATTTTTGTTATTTTTGTTTTGAAAATCTAAAATTTGATTCATTTCTGCTCTTTTTTATTACTTTTTCTTTATATATTTATCTATAAATTTAGAGCACTTTTTTACATTTTTTTCTACATCTTTTGGGAGCTCAACATTATTACTTTGTGCCAACTTTTTTGCTAATGCAAGTTGTTTCTCGCTTGGTGGACGAATATCCTTATCTTTATTTTTTTCTATAAAATCAGAACATACTTTCCAACTCTTTTCTATATCTTTTGGCAGTTCTATGTTTAAATTTGTAGCTAGGTTTTTAGCCCATTCTAGTTGCTTTTGGCTTGGTGGTTTAGTTTCTCCACTGCTTGGTTCTTCAAACCCCATTTTTTCATGTAGTGGCTTTATAAAATCTAAATATCCAACTTTTCCATCGCTTATTTCATCTAGCACACTTTCCATTTGTTTTGTAAATTCACTTTGAGATACCCACTCATCATCACTCATGATGGTCTGCATAAAATTTATACCTTTATTTGTTGCCACTATATTTGCATTTTTTCCCTTTTTTTGAATTTCTATATAATCTCTTCTTAGTAAAATCGGTAAAAATGTAGCATATGTACTAGGTCTTCCGATACCTGCTTTTTCTAAAAGGGAAATAAAATTGCTTTCTTTATATCGTTGTGGTGCTTGTTTTTTAACTTCTCCAAGCTCAAAGCCTACTATTTCTAATTCATCGCCTTGCTTTAAATTTAAGGCTATTTCTAGTGTTTCCTTGTCTTTATCTTCATCATCTTCTATTTCTTCTTTTAAAGCCCCTTTAAAGCCTTTATAAATGCATTTACTTGATTTTGTTTTAAAACTTATAGTTTTTATGCTTATATCGTAGGTAGTATTTTCATTAATTGCATTTTTTGCTTGGCTTTGTATCGAATTTAGATAAATTAACTCATATAACGCTTTTTCATCATCACTCACATTTTCTTTTACTGTTATTTCATTAATTTCACTATACTCATGCACATGCGATATTCTTATAGCTTCGTGAGCTTCAGCTTGGCTTTGAGCCCCTGCTTTATATTCCCTTTTTTCATACCACTCTTGATCTTTAAATTTAGCATTTACTTCATTTATAAATTCATCAGATATTGTATTGCTATCTGTTCTATGATATGTAATTAATCCTTTTTCAAATAATTTTTGAGCTAGTCCCATTGTTTTATCAGAACTAAAACCTAATTTTTTATTTGCTAATTCTTGTAATTGGCTTGTCCTTAGCGGTGCTGGTGGCTTTATTTGGCTCTGTTTTGTGTCTATTTGATACACTTTTGCAGTACTTGTGTTTAATTCTTTTATTTTTGCTTCTGCTTCTTCTTTGTCTGGAAAGACATTATCATTTACTGCTATGAATTCCACACCATCTTTTGTTTTTAGTTTTGCTTTGATTTTATAGCTTATTTGCTTTGAAGCTGGGTTTGCTTCAAATTCTTTAATTTCTAACTCTCTTTTAACTATCAAAGCAAGTGCTGGAGTTTGAACTCTTCCTACACTAATATTTTTGTCATTTAGTTTGTTTATGTATTTTGGACTCATTATAAACCCAACAAGCTTATCGCCAACTGCTCTTGCCTTAAAGCTATCAAATTCTTTTAAATTTGAGTTTGCAAATGGTACAGCTTTATCAAGTCCTTTTTTAATTCCACTTTCTGTTATCTCATGAAATTCTGCCCTTTTAATACTTTTTGCTATGTTTTTAATAACTTCATAAACCATATAGCCTATGCCATATCCCTCTCTATCAGGGTCTGTTGCAATTATTACATCTTTACCTTTGCAGTCATTAAAAACTACATTCATTCTGCTTTTTACACTGCTATCTTTAAATTCAAAAACTGGCTCATAGCTTTGATAGTCTTTTACTATCTCTTTTGTTAAAGTTTTAAAATGTCCTTTTGTGGCATATACCTTTGCACCTGTAATTTTTGCTATTTTATCGCACTTATTTGGACTTTCGATTATAATTATTGTGTTTTGCATCATATATCCTTTTGAACTATTTCTTTAAAATTTATTTCGTATTTTGGAACACCATATTCATCTAAACAAAAACCTTTGATAGTATTACAAACTCCAATAATTAAATTTTTATCAAATTTATTGCTTCCTAGCCACCTTTTATTACCAGCTCTACCAGCTCTTTTCTCGCCTTTATATTCTGCAAAAAATTCATTTTTAGGATTAGCTAATTCATCGAAGCTTTTTTTATTTTCTTTTAAATTAAAAGGCTTTTGGCTCATTTTAATATTATATTGTTTGCATAAATCTATTAAATCACTTAAGCTAGTAATTTCATACTTTTTTAATATTTCTTTATTCTCTTTAATTGTAATTGTAAATTTCATTTTTGCTCCTTTTAAATTTATTTGTAATTGCTTAAAAATGTTGATAAAAATATGTAAAAATGTCTTATATTAATTTCACTATTTTCTATTTTTTTACCTTTTATATTTGCATTTAACAATTCATAATATAAAATTAAAAAATCATCAAAACTCTTTTTATTAGAGAACTTTATTTCAAATTCTTTCGTATTTATACTAATGCTTCCATATTCACTGCTTGTCATTTTTGCTCCTTTGTTATTAAATTATGGTGTAGCGTATCCACCCCTAAATGTTTTATAAACTTTTCCTATATCTTTTCCTACATTGACACCTGCATCAATTCCTGTTTTTCCTATTTGCCCTAAAGTTCTTCCACCAGTTGCTCTACCAAAGCTACTCAATGCTCCAAGGAAGAAACTTCCACCACTTGCTTTTCCAACCATTCCACCAAGTACTGTTTTTCCAGCTATTCCACCAGCTACTGCTCCTGCTGTAACCCCACCACTTCCACTTTCCATTTGTGTTCCAAGAACTGCATTGATCCAGCTTGGTATTCTTTTTAATATAAATATTGCAGTTAGACAAGTAATCCCACCTGTAATTAAATACTCATATTGCTTTAAAAATAGTTCTGCAATATTACTTTCAAATTTTTCTAAATTAGTTATTGGATTCATTGCTAAATTTAAAGCAATAAATGCAAGTGGTGCAATAAATGCATATGATAAATAAAGCTTATACCAACTCCACAGATATGGTCTAAATCTCGTAAATATTAAAAATGGAATAACCAAAGGAAGTGTTGACATTATCAAAAATGCTGTAAATTTACTAAAAAATATAACTATTGTAATTCCAATTAAAAGAATAAAAAATATTATATAAAATATCCAAAACGGTATCATTAAAAATGCTGTTACTACACCTGCTATTAAATAATCGGCTGGGCTATTAATTTTAAAAATACCAAAATCCCAAGCAGAATCTTTCAAGTATTCTGATGTTCCATAATCCCACATCATAGTTCTTAATTTATCTACTCTATTCATGGACTCTGTTACTATCTCTCCAAAGTCTTGACTTTGATAAATTGAACTAACTACTGCAGTTACAATATTTTCAGGAATTGTTAAAAGATATAAAATCCCAGTATATGCATTAAATGAACTAAGTGATGCATAAATTATACAAAGCGATATTGTGTATTTTATTGCACCAAATGTCTCTTCTCTTGTTGGGTAACCGTGCTTAAGTTTATCTAGTAGCCACCATATTATAATTAATATAATTATCGTTGTAACTCCAGATGAATATACTATGCCGTGAGCCCCTTGATAAAATTTATCAAATAACCCCATTACATTTTCTTGCATAACATTTTGGGTTTTATTTATCCAATTGCTGTCGGTAAGTAGCTCTTTTGATACTTCATTTGCCATTTTTATGCCCTTGTTATATCTTTTTTATACACTTTTGTTGATACTAGTGTTTTTCCATTACTCAATGGCTCTATATTTTTTACTCTTTTAATTTCTATCTTTTTATCATTTTTTATAATTATTTCTGTTGTTATTTCTTCTTTAAAATGAGGACTTTTCATTTCTACTACATATTCTTCTGTATGCTGATCATCTAACATATCAGCATGATTTTTGCTTGTTAGTTTGTTTTTATAGACCTTATTATCATCAAGTCCTAAAAAATTTAAAAATTCGCTTAGCATTTTTCCCCTTTTAAATTTGGGGCTTTCGCCCCACCTATCCTAAGTTTCATACTTGCCTTATCTTTCCATGCCTTTATCTTGCTTTTTAGCCCTTATTTTTGGCTTTTCTTTTGACATGTCTAGTTGTGCTGGATTGTAGTAATCAATGCCTTTATTTTGTGCTATGGTTAAGTGATTTAGTTGTTTTTCTAAATTTCCACTTATTCCTAGGTTTTTACCATAATCAATTTTGACTTCATATAACTGAGTTTTGGCCTGTTCTCTGTATTTTTGGATTGTACTTAAATCTCTTTCTTTGATTTTTGTTTTATCCAAATCATCAAACTGGCTTACATGATAAAGAGTTTTGGTTTCTAGTCTTGGCTTTATTGGAATTTTTTCCTTTACTGTATACTCTATTGGCTTACCAGTTTGTTTGCTAATTACTTCGTTTCCATCTTTATCTTTTACAAATGCTTTTATTTCTTTACCATTCTTGTCAAGTTTTGGCTTCATTTCATAATCAGCAATATATAGCATTTTAACACCTTCAACTCTTGCATCTTTGCCATTTTTGGTCTTTTGAACTTCTCCAGTTTGTTCGTTAACTTTGTACTTTAATGTTCCACCCATCATGTTACCTTGTTCCATAGTTACAAACTGAGCTTTTTCATATCCCTTTATTGCCATTTCAGCTCTTAAAAGCATACTGGTCTCTCTTGAATATGTTTTGCCTGTTGAGGCGTTGTAAGGAATTGTGTTGTCAACTTCTTCTTTGGTCATATTCTTTTGCCAATCAGCTTTTCCAGTTTTATGTGCTTCAAATAGCTTATATTTTGCATATTTATCAAAACTCTCTTTTTTCTCAGCATTGCTCATTTCTTCCCAGCTTTTTCTTTTTGCATTTGCCATTTTATTTCCTTTACATCTGTTATTTACTCATAACTTTTGGGCTATGAGTCTGTGTTGGGTTCGTTTTCATCAAAATCTTCTAAGCTTTGATTGGATTTATTTAAATAATCCCACTCTTGGCTCTCTTCATCGCTGATTTCAAACTCACCATCTTCGCTTGTTTCAAATTGTTCGGCAAGATGTTTTTCATACTCTTTGTATGCTTTTTCTTGCTCCAGCTTTTCTTTATAAGTCATCTCTTACTCCTTAGGATAGATTTTAGAGTTTTTAGGCTCTAATCTAAATTTTAAATTTTGTATTAAAACTTAGATTAGAGTAATTATTTGCCTTTTTTATCCCTTTTTTAGCTTCTTTTATAACTTCATCTAAGCTAAAGCCTTTTTTAGCATTGCTTCGTAAGGTGTGGCTATATAAATTCGCATATTAATCCTTTTCTACTTTAATTTTTAAAGCTTTTAGTAGCTCGTCTCTTTGCACTTTTTTTTCATCTGCTTGGGTTGGCTTATTTTCTATTACTTCTTTATTTTGTGAGCTTATGGTTTCTTTTTCTGTTTCTTCTTTTTTGGTTGATTCATTTTTGGTTTCTTCTTCTTGCGACTCTTCTTGATCTGTTTGGACTACTTTTATCCCATCAGCTCCACTCCATTGTTTTATTAAAAACCAATAAGGAACTTTAGCTTTTATTGGTAGTTTAAAAAAGCCTTTTACCAGTATTAGAATGTCATTGCTATCTTGATTTTTTAAGTCCTGGGATGTAACTAGCTTTTTACCTTCTTTACTTTTTGAAATGCTACTTTTAAATAGATCCATATTGCCTTGCGATTTGCTAATTTTTATATTTGTATAATCGCCTATTAGCTCACTCGTATCTTTTGCATCTTTATCGCTATTCATATTAAAAATAACTTGATAGCCACTATTGTTTTTTACGATGTTCATATCATCTTCGCCGTAGTATTTTTTGATTTGTTCATAGCTTTGAGTTACAAATACTGGAAGCAGTCCATAGCTTCTACATAGTGCAGGGGCTTCTAGTAAAAATGGCATTTTTCCAAATCTTACAAATTCATCTAAAAAACAATATATGAATTTATTAGGATCTTTGTTTTCTTGTCCACTCATTAATTTTTTAAATAGTGTTTCTATAAAAATTCTAATTAATGGAGCTAAGATTTCCATATCTTCTGTTTGAACTACAACATACATTGAAAGCCTTTTTTCTCTTAAATCTTCAAAAGCAAAACTCATCATACTTGTTGCACTTGCTACTTGTGGATTACTAAAAACTTTCATAAATGTATCATAAGTTGATTTGATACTTGCAAACTCATTTTCTGCAGCTTTTGAGTAAGCTCTTGCTTGATTTCTTGTGGTTTCATCTATGCTTTCATCAAAACTAGTTTGTTTTAGCCAAATTTTAAAAGTATCTACATCATAATCTCTTTCTCTTGGTTTGTCGGGGTCATCTTCATCTATTTCTTTCATGGCTTCTTCGCCAAACTTTTCGTCAAGATAATCAAAATAATCAGCTTTTGGAGCTTGTGCGAGTTGTGCTAGTGTGGTGTGTTTATTTTTTTGCATAAAATATTCGGCAAAGAATACAAACATAGTTTTTGCAGATACTATCCAGTGATCATTTTCTTGCCCTTTTTCCCCTATAAAAATTGTAGAAGCTATCTGTTCTGCTAGTTTTTTCATATGGATGTATTGCATATCTTTTACAATTGAGTTGTCAAATGGATTAAAAAATAATGTATTATCCCAACTAAAGGGGGAGAAAAGCTGAATTTCATTATTGAAGTATTTTTGTCTATATCCAGCTGTTTTTTCATATAACTCACCTTTAATATCAAGTACCAAGCATGAATTTTCAACACTTAATAAATTTGGAATAATCATACCTGCAGTTTTACCTGAACCAGGAGGTGCGACTACTAGTGTTGATAGAGGCTGGGTTGCTCTTATAAATTTAGGATTTTCACTTTTTATATCCATACATCCAAGCACTAGCCCTTTATTGTAGTTTATTTTCATTTTTTCGAAATCGCTTGGTGTGGCAAATCTAGCAGAGCCGTAGTTTTCATTATCTGTTAAATATGGCATCATCCACCATATCACACATAGTAAAAATGGTGCTATTAACATTAAGAGTGCGACATATGCTTTTAATTTAAGCATTGGCTCTCCAATATTATTTAAAATTTTAAGGGCTACTATTGGAACATATTTTAGGTCAGGATTAAAAATAATTTTAACCATAGCTAAATATACAACTATTCCCATAATGATTGATGTAATAAAAATGACTATCCACTTTTTAGTGCTAAATTTCTGCTCGTCCATCTTCTTCCCTTTCTTCTACTTTACTTGGGGTTTTTGTATGCTCTACATTAATTTCAATTTTTAGCGTTTTTACTTTCTCACTTAATTCTTCAATTTTTTCAATGAGTTCTACTATACTTTTTTCTAGGTCTGTTTTTGCTTCTTCGTGCCTTATTATGTTTGCGTTTAAGTGGTAGGCTATTTGGTTTATGTTTGTTCCAATGTGGGTAAATTCTTTTAAATATCCACTTATTATTTTGTTATTTGCCTCTATCTCTTTTAAATTCTCTATATATTTGTAAGTTTGGAGTAATTTTCTAACGACTGCGGATCTGCTTTGATTTCGCTCTTTTGCTAATCTTCTTAAAATTCTATCATCAGCTTGGGTTAGATATATAGCATGTCTTGTTCTTATCATGCATTAATCCTTTCTAAATCCTGTTTTAAATTTAGAATGTCAGTTACTACTCTTGTATTTTTAACTCTAGCTATTTGTATAATGTAATCTATTGCAGTTTCTATTAGGCTATCAATCATTTTATTATCTACGCTTGATAATCCACCGCCTAGTATTATGTTTGTTTTTATAGCTTTTATTGCATCTCTTGGGCTATTTGCATGTAGAGTGCTTAAATTTCCAGCGTGTCCTGTGTTATTTACTCTTAAAAATGAAAAAGTGTTTCTAATGTCAATTTCTCCTAAGAATAATCTATCAGGTCTTAATCTCATAGCGTTGTCTATTGCTATTTGATAGCTATAAATTTCATTTGCTATTTTTGGAACTGCGAGTTGGGTTTTGTTTATGTTTTCTACTTTTAATTCTTGACTGTCTTCAATTGTTACTACTCTTTCATTTGGATCAATTTCACACATAAGTGAGTTTAAAAAGCTTGTTTTTCCACTTCCTGTTCCACCACTTAAAAGTACATTTTTCTTTTGTCTAATTAGCTCTTTTATCTTTTCATAATCCCAACCATCTTTTTTTACTTTATCACTTAGAATAAAACTTTCTAATTTAAAATTTTCTTTACTTGGTATTCTTATACATATTGCTATTTCGCTATTAAATAGGCTTGATTTGTGTTGGGCTTGAACTCTATATCTTAGAAATGGATTTGGAAGCTCACATGAGAGATGGCAATGTGTTTCATCAAATCTTTGATTTCTCCTTGTTGCAAGTTCTACTAGGAAATTATTTAGAAATTTTAAATTAAGTTTTGGATCATTTACTATTTCCCAGTGGTCACCATAGTCTATATTTATTTCGCAAGGCTTATTAAAAATAAGCTCATTTGCCTTTAAATTTAGATATGGCTTTAATACTCCTAATATATTATTAAGGATTACACTCTCACTCATTCGATTGCTCTTTTTCTTGGATTGGTTCTGTTAGTTTTTCTTTTTCAATAATTAAATTTTCAAGTTTAGTTTTTTCTTTGTTGTATGTTGTTTCTGCCTTTTTTGTAGCTTTTAGCTGGGTTGCTATTTTGCTTAGAACCTTGTCGTATGCTTTTTTGTTTTCTATTTCTTTTTCTATTTTGTTTTGTAAATCTTCAAATTGCATTTCTATTTCCTTTTGTTTTTTATTACTCTTCAAAGTATTTCATCAATACTTCTCCATTTTTTGGTTTGCTAAACCACATATGATTTGTTGGCACTAAAAATATCCTACTACCACTTTGGATTTCAATTGTTGGTTTTATTTTGCTTTGTTGTTGTATCATATCTTGGACTACTGTTCCTATATCGCTTCTTGAGTCTGAGTATATCTCTTGTGTATAAGAACTACCACCCTTATCAACCTTTGAAGCAATTACTAAAAGCAGTGCGTTTGTAAGTGTTGAAATCGTATAAGGTATGCCATATCTCTCCCAGTATTTATTGTTTACTGCTCCTACTGCTCCTGCCATTCCCATATTATCTGCTATTAGTGCGTCTGTTAGTAAAATATTTATACCTTGTGGCGTAATTATCTCTCTCCATCTAATTTCTAGTCTTTCGTGTCCTATTTCTGTATTGTTTTCATAGAAACCTATAGCCTTACTTCCACGAGGTATCAATACAGCTCTACCCATAGTTGCATATATGTCTTGCTCTATTTGAGCAGTTACTATTCCACTTAAATCACTACTTATAGCTGTTGTTAAAATTGCAGGTATCATTCGTCCAGCTCTTATTGTTCTATATAGTTTATGTTCATTTGTGCTTATATCTATGCTTTGCTGATTGGAAAAGCCATCTACTCCATACCTAGAAGATGCTTGATCTGCATTTTTGATTTCATTGTTTCTATTGGCTAAAATTTGAGCTCTTAGTAGTCTTCTCATCTTATTTTCGTATGCAGTTTGGCTATCTATTTGCATAGATTGTTTTAAATTTGCTTGTTTTTCTATTAGCTCTTCTTCTTTTTCTTTAGCTCTTTGTACCATTTGCTCTTGTTCGTTTGCTATTTGTTCTACTGATTTTGGGGCTTGTGGTAATTCATCTGCTTTTTGTTTTAAAATTTCGGTTAAATCTTGGCTTTCTTGGTTTGGCTTTCTCTTTCCAGCCTTATAAATATAATCATCAACTGGAAATTTTGAATTTTCAAAAAGATGGTTTAAATCTTTTTCATTTTGTAAATTTCTTATTTGCTCATCACTTAGCTCTTCTGCAAAAAGGGGAAGAGATAACAAGATAAAAATGCTAAAAAACAGCCAATTTTTTCCCTTTTTCATTTAAAATCCCCTTAGTTTTTTAATAGTTTCTTTTTGTTTTTCTTTGTTTGGTGTTAAAAAATTATCGTTTTTATTTTGGTTTGCTCTATTTAGGTTTTTTCTTATTTCTTTGCGATCTTTCTCTATTTTTGTTTCCTTTCGCCCTACACACACATAACTTTTTCCACTTTTAATAGTAAATCTAGGGCTTACTGTTTCAGCTACTATATAGTCTCCTATTACCCTTGTTTCTACTGGACTATCTTGATTATCTATAACTGCAAAAATTGCAGGAATTTGAGGCATTTCGTCTTTTGGGTATTTAAAATATGTAAATTTTTTATCATCAAAAATTTCAGCTGATAATAGCCACTCATTCTCTTTTTCGGCTTTTTGTACATATCCGCTATAAATATCGCTTTTTTTGATTTTAAGTTCTGCTATTCCATCTTTTATGATTTTATACTCATTACTTTCTTTTTCTATTTTTGCTTGTTTTATTCTTCTTGTCTCTTCATCTTGTACATATATTACAAAACTTGGATCATTTGAATTTCTATAATCTGTTGAAAACAGATAAAATGTATGTATTTTTCCATCTCTTGTAAAAATTGTAAGACTTGTATCAATACCTATTAATTGTGGAATTATAGCTATTGCATCTTCCTTATTTGGCACAATTTCTGCTTTAAAGCCTGTTTTATCTCCAAGTATGTAGTTTTCTATTGGACTTTCAAATATAATCGTTGTTGCCATTGCGTGGCGTGTTCTTATTTTATGTGTTTTATTTTTTATATAGTTGATTGTAGTTGTGTTTTCATATCCGCTATATTTTTTTGAGTGGAATTTCTTTTGTAGTGCTTTTAAGTCTTGAGTTCTTATTGCACTTTGCATAATCTCTAGCTCATCCTTGCTATACTCTCTAGGTGGGGTTGCTACTGAGTTTTCAAAACCTATATACTCTTCTTTTGGAAATTGTGAGTTTTCTTTTAAATTTGTTATTTGAGGATGTTCTTCTTTGCCGAATAATCCTAAAGGATTAACACCCATACTTGTTTGAACATTTTTATTTATGTCTTTTGTTTTATCATTAAAGATATCTTCTCCCATTCTTGTTTGTGTGTTTTTTTGCTCATCTACAAGCTCTTGGGTTTGTTTCATGATGGCTTTAACTTCATTGATTTGTTCTTGACTTAGCCCTTGAGCGTTTAAATTTAAGGCTATAAGTGTTATGAATGATAATTTGACTATTCTCATTTTTTACTCTCTTCTATTATTTGTGTAACTTTATATTGACTGACTTTGAAGCCTGTTGGATTTTGCATATTGTCCTTAAAATTTCCACTTTGATTTTCAAAGTCATACTCTATTGCACTTCTATACTTCATATATGTCTTTTCAGTTTCTGATGGATTTGTGATTATTGCTTGAAAGTCAACCGTTGCTATTGTTTGGCTTAAGAGCGTTACATTAATAATTTGAATATCCCTATAATAGTTTTTTGTGGTATAAATTGAACTTGGATCGGCTACTAGTGTTTGAAATGCTTCCCATACCTGTCTACTGCTTTGAACTCTTATTTCGTTGTATCTTTCTATATCATCAATTCTATTTATCATCTCCCTATTTTTTACATATCCAGCAAGAATGCTTTTTAATAGCTGTTCATCACTTCTTACATTTAAATTTGTATCACTCATTGTTACAAACCTAGAGTCTGCTTCACTAAATTTTAAAAGCACAGGCTTTGTCTCTTTTAGTGGTGTTAATAGTGCTATGGCAATTGATAGGCTTACACTCACTACTGATAGAGCAATTATGATGTAAAACATATATGCTTTTATATTTCGCTCCATTTTAAAAATAAAATTTGGGTCTACTTTTTTATCATCAAATGCCATTTTTAATCCTATTTTGAAAAATCACAATAAGCACAAGGGCTTATCTTTTCTATCTTGCTTGGCTTATCAGCACATCCACTCATAAGTAACATTAAAAACGCCATAATAACTACAACTCTACCCATTCTTTACCCCTTTTTAACTTGATTGTTCTAAGTATATTTTTCGCCAGTGTTTTGGACTTTCTTCTTTAAGCTTTCTTATTAAAATTACATTATTTTTACTTGATGAAAATGCTTTTATATACTTACCAAGTCTTGATAAATCTATATTTAGTTTTGCACTTTCGTTTCTTAATTTCATATTTAAAAGAACTTCTCTTGAATTTGAGCTACTTTCATTTAAAAATTTAATCTCTGTTGGTGCTAGTCCTAGCATATTTTGCATTTCAGCTTGTGCTTCTGCATTATTTGTTGGAAAAATAATAAAATTTGCAATGTTATCTAGAAAAGACGAGCCATTATCAATTTGATTAAATAGGCTTAAGCTTTGAAAACCCATGCACATTACTCCGCCTATTTTTCTAACTTCTAGTATGCTTTCAAGTATTTTTTCTCTCATTGTCTCATCTTGCAAATAATCTTTTAATTCATCAATAAAGCAAAAAAATCCCTTATCGCTGTTTTTGGCTTGATTTTTAAGCTTGTGAAATATATAAATCGCTGTTAGGGCTGATATTTTTTTATTGGTTAGTATTCCGTCCATGTTTAAGACTGATAGCTGTTTGGTAAAATTTAGAGCATCTTCTTTATTGTCAAATATTGAGTCCTTATAACTATCAAATCTTGTTTTTAGTCTCGATTTTCCATCACCATCAACTGGAAGTGAGTCAATAAAATCGCTAAGAGTTAGGATTTGATCTGATTCTTTCATTTCATATAGTCTATCTACTGTGCTATTTATATCTTTTTTTTCATCATGTTCATCAGGTTTAATTTCAGCCATAAATTTAAGCCATGTTTTTAAAAATTCTCTGTTTTCATTAGTGTCTGGAAGCGTAAATGGGTTTAATTTAAAGCTTTCACTCTCGCTATCATGGTACTCTCCATCCATATAGTTTGTAAAATTATTCATACCACGAAGCTTATCCATCGCAAATATATTTATTGGATACTTAAACAAATTCATCATTAAAAACTCAGCTAGTGTTGTTTTTCCCTTTCCAGTTCCCCCCATTATCATTGTATGTCCTGCTGGTTTGTCTCCGTCTGGCTGAAAGTGAAAATTGAATAAAAATGGCGTTCCATTGATATGTTTAAATGTAGTTACTGCTTCATCTCCCCAATCATTTTTGTTAAAACCTGTTACTTCATTTTCAAAATTTGCGATTGTAGATAAATTGCTTATATTTAAAGTCTTTTTTCTTGCGTTTAAATTTCCCCTACTAGGAAAAAAACTAAAATATAAAGCCTTTTGATTGATAGTTTCTCTTACGACATTTAATCCTTGATTTTCAAGTATGTTTTTTAGTTCATTAGTTTTAGCTTCTAATTCTTTTAAATCATCAGCTAAAGAGTACACAGAAAAACTTGTTTGAACAAGGTTTTCTCTATCTGCTTGAACTAGTTCCATTAACTCATCAAGTTCTGCTTTTACTAAGTCAACCGAGAATGTTTTTGTATCTTTTATTTTTTTAATTGCTTTTCTTTTTTCATAGGCTTTTAAATAAATCATTGCCATAAATTCATTATTGCTCTTGATTAAATTTGTTGTAATTAGTGATTTTAATTGTTCTGTTTCATATGCCTTTACACTTATAAATCTTCCATATTTTACGGAACCATCATTTCTATAAAATTTTATATAATCTTTTTTAAATTCCACATATGAGCTTATATAGCAATCTGTAATTAATTCGTTTGTATATTTTAAATTTGTATCTTTTGCGTTTGAGTATGTAGCATAAAAATTTAAAATTTCATCAGCGCTCATTTGGCGTGGGCTATAAATTGATAAATAATTATTTATATTTAAAAGTGTTTCATTTAATAGCTCCATTTTTTGCTTTAAATTTACACTCTCGCTACTTTCACCACTTTCTTCAACAGTCATCTTTGTTTTAAAGCTTTCAAGTACTCCTGTTATATTTTTCGTAATCGTTGAGATAATTAAAAAATATCTGATGGAATAAATATCTTGATCTCTTTCCCATTTTTCTATTATCTCTTTTGCATATGGATTTATGTCTCTATCTTTTATCTTTTCTATGTATTTTTTATCTTTTTTAATTATTAGATTTATCTCTACATCGTTTTTTAGTGTTGTAAAAAACATAACACGATTAAGCAGATAATCGGTCTCATCATCTAAGCTTATCCCTGCATAACTTGTTCCCTTTAACTCTACAGCTATAGTTGCGTTGCCATCTTTTGTGATTATTACATCATCGCCATATTTACAAGCAATATTATTTTCTTTTGCAAGTGTATAAATTTCAGGCTCTTTAAGCATTATTAGCTTATCCGCTTTTTTATTTAAAATATTTATTTTTAATAAATTTTCATCTGATTTTTTGAGACTATTTTTTACATCAGATTCACTACTATTTATTTCTTTTAATATCTTTTCTTTTTGTTTTTTGTTTTTCCAGTCTTTTATTACATCAATTATTCCACGAGCCATGACTTAACCTATGCGTAAAATTTATTTTGTGGTATTTTCATTTTTGAGCCGATTATCTCATAGATATCTTCATCAAAAAATTCTAAAATAAAAAAGAAGCAATAAGCAATTGCTACAGCAACTAATGAATATAAAATAAGAACAAACCAAGCTATAAACCCAAATATTATTAAAATAAATAAGCTTGTAGTTGTTAGTCCTGCTATTTTTGTTTTTTTAGTTAGATCCATATAGCAATTAGTTACTATCATTTTTTATTCTTCTACATTGCAGCTGCAGATAATCCATAAACAATACCAATAATCACTAATGCACCAAACAAAAGCTTTGCATGATTTTTTATAGCTTCAATGTTAAAAAATGCAGTTAATAGCATAATTATTATCCAAAGAACACCGAAGACAATTGATACAGTATTTACTATACTTGCCAAACTACTACCAGCTTCTGTGATTTGTTCGTTTGCGGAAGTTGTTATGGTTTTTAAAATATTTGTACCACTACCACCTGTTGGAGCACTAAAAAGAAGTACAGGAGAGCAAACTAAAAACCAGTATAATTTTTTAATTATTTTTAACATTTTTTTCCTTTGAATTAAATTTCAATTAGCACTATATCAAATTCATTAAAGGGACATTTTGTAATTTGAATTTTTAAAAGTATGATTTAATCGCTGTTTTAAAGATTGCTTTTATTTTTATTTAAGATTTTATTTACTTTTAATTTTTTTGATTTAATTAGTTTATCGGCATTTGCTTGAATTTTTTTAAAAATTTTTCTTTTACAAAATGTCCTGATGTATTTTTTTCATATTTTTTTTATTTTTTCTTACTTTTTTTGTTTTACTTAATTTTAATTTTTTACTCATATTTTTGTTTTTTCATATTTTTTTAATTTTTAATAGCTCTTTAAAATTTTTACAAATATTATTTTTATTTTTTAATTTTTTTTAAAAAATACTTTGATTACTTAAAAAATAAAAAGCACAACTTTTTATTTTATTTTTGAAATTTGCTAAAATTTCAAAAATCAGCTATAAATGCCTATTTTTAGGCGTTTATGCTAAAAAGCGACATACAAAGGGGGTTATCCTGCCTTACTTCTGCTTTTATTTTTCTTTAACTTTTTCTACGCTAACATTTTTGACAAATAAATTTTTATTTCAAATTTTTATTTTTATTTTCCGGAGAATTTTTTGAGTAGTATTGATTGGAATAAATATTTTGATGAGTTAAAAGCTATAAGAGCTGGTCGGACTAAATTTATAAAATCTGAACATAAAAATGTTTCTTTTGGAAGCGGTAGAGGGTTTTCTAGAACTCATATTAATTTTTCAAAAAATAAATTTTCTAAACAATCTGTCGTTAAAATGATTTCAAATTTACCACAAACTTCTATTAAAAGATGCATTGATTATGCTCTTAAAAATTCACTTGATGGATACGCCATAAATGAAAAAGGGGAGAGAGTAAGCTCTGATGAAGTTATGGCTGATTGGAAGAAAGATTTTGGAAAAAATCAAAACTCAAAAGATGCATGGCATTTAATGTTTTCTATAAAAGAGTCTTGTAGTGATGAACAAACTTTAAAGGCTTTACAAGATAGCGTTAAAAATGTGCTTGGAACAAATTTTGCAGGTCATAAGTACGCTTTTGTTTTACACACTCATCAAAACAATCCACATGTGCATGTTATTTTAAATAAAAGAAATCAATTTACAAATAAAAAAATTCACTTTAATTCAAAAAGCGAGATTAGAGATTTTTTTGATGATGCTAGGACTAATTTTGCCTATGCTTTATCTGCTCGTGGATTAAATTATGAAAATAAAAATTTCTTACAAAAAGATTTAAAGCGTGAGTTTAACAATATAAAATCAAATATTAATCTTGAAGTTGATGACTATACCGCAAAAGATAAATTACAAGATTATTATTTTAAAATGGAGGATAAAAATAAAGAAAAATATAAAGCCACATCTAGCCGTATTGAAGCTATGAATGATGAACTTGAAAAACTTAAAAAAGCCAATAAAGAGCTTTTAAATTTATTTTTACAATACTCTAAAAAAAGAAATAAAAAAGCCTTTAAACTTGCTAAGGAACTTAAAGCCAGTAATAAAGAGATTAGAGATAAACAAAATAAAATTTTAGCTGAGATTAAAAAAATAAATAAATTATCATTTGAGGCTACTAGGCTTAATGATATGAAGTTAGAAAATTATAAAGACAGATCAAATGCTCTTACTTTACTTGAAAATTTTAACCGTAATTACAACCAGCTCCATCCTAAAAATAAAGGTGCTAGTAAAGCTGATTTTGAAAATTCTAAAAAAGTTAAAAGAGCTATTGCTGTGCTTCGTAATAAAAAAGATGATGATGCTAAAAAATACTTTGATGATAGCTTGATTATTACTCGTATGTTAGGCTCCAATGAAAGCCTTTTTAAACTTGGTAAAAAGCTTGAAATTTTGGATAAAAATTTATATATTTTAGAGCATTCAGAACTTGGAGAAAATGAAAAAAAAGAATTTAAAAAAAAGGCTCAATGATAATAAAGAATTTATCACTAATGTGTGCGAGAAGAGGTTTGAATACACTGCCAAAAGGCTTTTAAAAAGTGAAAAATTAAAAGGGGATGAGTTTTTACTTAAGGAGTATTTTCATGGCGTAAAACTGCTTAATAAAGAGCCCAATGAAATGCTTTTAAAAATCAAAAAAGAAGCTGATTTACAGGCTAAATTTAGCCATGACATAAAAAGAGATAAATCAAAAATTAAAAGTAGAACTGAAACCAAGCGAGATATTGGAAGGGAGTAGTTTTTTCCCTTTTTATCTTTGATTTTCTTTTGAATTTTCCTTAATAATGTTTTTTATTTTATCGCTATACGGCTTATCTAGTTCAATTTTATACTCTTGCAGTTTTTCATACTCTTTTTTAATATTTTTTATAAGATCTGTTTTTGCTTGTGGCATTAAAATATCTTGTTTTTTAGTAAAATAATCAATATTTTTCTCTAAATTTTTACATAGCTCTTTTTTTGTTTCTTTTAAAACTTCTTGTATGCTTTCTTTGAGTTTAGGTAAATCTTTGCGTATCGTTTCTTCTACAATTTCGTTTTGTATATTATCATAATCATGGGAAGATATGTTTCTCATATCTCTTACTCCCCTTAATTCGACTTTGTCAAATTTACTTAAAACTTTATATTCTTGGTCTTTTTCTAGCTTTTTAAATTGTTGATGAATTACATCAAAATGTTTCATTATTGCTGGTTTTAGTATTGACTCATCTTCTAGGGCTTTTGTGACTCCATTAATGCTACAAATTTGCTCTATTGCTTCTATTTTTTCTATTGCTGTTTCTAGTCTGCGAATAGCCTTAGACATAAATTGCTCCTTTTACTATTTTATTTTCTTTCATTTTTTGCTCTGAATAAAAATCACAAATATCAACAGATTTATGAAATCTCTTTGATATTTGCTTTCTTAAGTTATTTAAATAATCAAGTGCTTTAAAAGCGTTTAATCTTTCTAAAAACTCCTTTTTGTCTGCTAAGATAACTATATCTATGTCTGAGTTTTCATCGGCATAATCCTTAGCGTAACTTCCAAATAAGCCAATTTCTTTGATGCCATCTTTTTGAAGGTATGGTTTTAGCTCTGATAGATATTTTAATATAGCATCCTTTGTTAAAATCATCTTTTTTATCCTATATTTAAAATTATTTTCCGTTTGGCACTACTATTATATGATCAGGATCACATTCAAATTTTCCATATTTTGAACATTTTATTTCATATGCAGAACCCACTTTGTTATTGTTTTTATCTACTACAACAACGACAAGATTTTGATCGTTTATTAACCTGCCTTGTTGTTTCCACGCTGTAAATTTTCCAAACGCATCTTCAGACGTATAGTTTTTCCAATTTTCGCCATTAAACAATGTTTCTGCATGGTAAAATTCAAAGTTTTTGTTTGTAATTTTTTCTTTTAATTTATTAATCATAGCATCATAATTTTCTTGCTTTATGGTTGGATTTGTATTTTCTAATTTAACAAATCCATTGCTAACTTCTCCTTCTCCATTACATCCTAATAAAACAAATCCTATTAAGACCATTGAACTTAAAATTTTAAGTTTATTCATCACTCTTTTCCTTTTTTAAATTTTAAAATTATAGCACATCTTATTTGGATATCAATATAATTTTATTTTTAACTTTTGCAAAATTATACTATATTTTAGATAAAAGTTAGTTTAAAAATAGTTCTATATTAGTATTATAAAACAGTTTTTTAAAAGTTCTATATTAGTATTATAAAGTAGTTTTTTTATAGCTTGTAAATCAGTTAAATAGTAGTTTATAATAAATTTTAACTTTAATCTTTAAACTTCTACTCATTGCTTACTTTTGATTTTAAGTATTTGATTGTTATTATAAACCAATAGGGACATTTTGTAATTTTTTAAATTTATCAAATCAGTAGTAAAGCACGATAAAAAGGGAATAAAAGCTCATTTATTAAAACTTAATTATATCTTAAAGCTAAAAAACCGATCGTTTTATACAACAATCATTTTATCTTCTGTTTCTTTCTCCCTTTTTTAAATTTTATATACTTAAATTTACTATTAAATCTTGTATTTTTTATTAAAATCAGTTTATTATTAGTGTATAGTAAGTTTTAATTTTGAGTTTTTTTATTAGTCTGTAATAAGTTTATTTATGAGTTTATTTAAAGTTAAAATATAGTTTGTTATCAGTTGTTTTGTGAATCAAATATCAGTAATTTTTCTCGTTTTCTTCCCCTTTTTTATTTTTATGTATTTCTCTTTTTTCTATCTCTTCATATAATGGAATTAGTATTTCTTCTGTTATGCCCTTAAATTCAAATCCTATTGTGTGTAAATAATAAGCCATAAGCTCAAGTGATTTTTTTAAATATTCTAGCTCTTTTGTTTCTATGTTTTTGAGTTCTGCTTGGTCTAATGGAAGGGGTGATTCTTTTATGAGCTCCGTCATGATCTCATATGCTCGTTCAAATTTATTATAACTTTTATCCATTAAGTTTCCTTTTTTTCTTTTCTTAATTTATTCTTTAAAATTGTTGTATTTTGGCTAATTTTTAGCTATAATATGAACGCACAAAAACCAATAGCGTTGGGATTTTCCTAACGCTCTTATTTTATATTCTTCTTGAATATTCGTTACTTATTTTGTTTTCTAAAAGTTTTAATCTTTTAAAGCAATCTCTCATACCTGCTAAGGGTTGTATTTTTGGTGCAATATCTTTAAATTTAGGAATGTTATATCCAAACAATTCTTTTACTCTTTCATGTTTGGCTTGTGGCTCTAAAAACTCGTACTTTTTTGATAAGTACTCAACCTTTTTACTAAAATCATTTAATGGCTTTGTAAGGCTTTCTTTACTGATTTCATTGGCTCTTAGCCCTAATGTTTTGCCTATCACTAAATCATCGCTAAAATCCTTTAAAATCGCTTTGTCAGTGGTGGCTCTAGGGATTATTTCTTTTGCTATCACATCAAATTCTTTCCCTTTTTTGTCATTATCAAAGCCTAGTATGATATTCGCATTTACTGCTTTTTCATTTAAAAATTTAAATACTTCTTTTTGACTACTTGTTATTTGACCATTTGTTGAGCACAATAAAGTTTCTTTTAAATTTAAGCCTTTTAATTCGCAGTATGATAAAGTATCTATCATACTCTCACAAATAACTATATTTTTAAAATCTTTTAAATTTTTTTGCGAATCATTGGCTTTTAAAATTTCTAATCCTTTACTTCCATTACAAAGCTGTTTAATCGGCTTATCATATAGTTTTCCTTGTGTATCTTGTGTTAAAGGCTTTGATAGGTAGCTTATGCTTCCTGCTTGTATTAAAAGCTGAATTTCGCTATCTTTGTATGAATAATTTTTACATATATAACTTGGAACTACTGCGTTGCCGTATTTGTTATCTTGCTTTAAATCATTAAATTCTTTTAAAATTTCAGGACTTATTTTTCTTGCTGTAGTTAAAAATGAATTTTCTGTTATTTGTTCTAAATTTTTATAGTTTTCTATTGCTTTTCTACTGCTTTGAGATATAGTTGTTATTGACTCTACACTACTTTTCAACTTATTTATATCTATATTTTCACTACTTAGTAGATCATTTGCTCTTATGCCACGATTTTTTGTAAAATTATATATATTTCCCCTGTCGCTGTCATCGTTGGGATTAAAGTACAGATAATGCCCATTTGATTGTCTTGATATTATGATTGTATCATCTTGATCGTTTGTAAGTGTTTTATAATTACGACTACTTTTATTTCTTTTTTCGTAGTATCCATTTTTTATTAAAATTTCATCTAGTGGTAGCTCTATTAAATTTTGTTTGTTTGGTTGTATTTCCACCTTATTGCTATTTATTTCTTTACTTTTTACTTCTTCTTTTTTTATGCTATTTAATTCTTTTTCAACTAACGGTATATATTTGTCAATATTTTTTATAAAATTATCTACTTCTTTTGTAAAATTTTTATAATTTATTTTATCCATTTCGTTTTTGTGAAATGTTAAATTTTTAAGTGTTATTGCTTCATCATCCCCCTGTCTTTGTGAGCCAATTTTTCCATCTTCAAATTTATATTTTGAAGAAAGGGGAAGTATATTAATTGTTAGTTCATCTTTGTCTTTGCTTACTTCTAAACTGCACATATTTTTATACAGAGCTAACTGCAGGTTTTTAACACCATCTGCTTTAGTAATAGCGTTTAAGGTCTCTTTAAATGCATTTTCTGCTTTATTTTCATTAACATTTTTGTATATGTATTGTGGAAATTTGTTTATAGCTTCCCAGCCCCTTGTCGTATTGTAAATATTTGAATAAAATATCCCTATATAATCTTTAATTGCTTCTTTTTGGGATTTGGATTTTTTTGCACTGATTTCTTTTAAGGTCTTAATTTGTCCTTTGAGTTTTTCTTCCCTTTCTTTTTGCATTTTTTATTCCTTGTTGATTACTTCCCAAGCCTTTGCGTAAATTGTATCCCACACATAGATTATATATAACACTTCATCATTTTTATATTTTTCTATAAGTTCATCAATTTCTTTAAATTTGCCATTAAAAATATCAGTAAATTTTTCATTGCTATAGTGTGCTTTATAATAAGTTACAGCTCCACCGTGCATTTTAAAATTATCAAAATTTTCTAAAACTATGGGTTCAAATTTATCAGCTTTAGATTTTTCTATAATGTCTAAAGTATCTATAACTTTATACTCAGCTAAAAAATCAGATAAATCGTCTATTATCTCTTTCTCTACTTCAATAATTACTGGAGGATACATGCTCATCTTAATCCCTATTTATCCAACAATCCTTTTTAATTCCATCAAATTTGTAGAAACTATTACAAAAATTCATATTTTTATTTCTTCTACAAAATTTACTATTGTTAGCATATGAGCTTATATTCGTAGCTCCTTTTGATTTTAGCCTTTTAAATTCATCTTCTGATATTTTTATGTTTATTTTTCCGCCATTCCACTCATTCTCGCTATACCATCTTGTAGTTCCACAAGTATTTACTGGTCGGATATTTGTATATGAGTGTGCGATCAATGCTTCGCATCCTGTTGGCATTTTTGTTGCTGGTCTATACTCATACTCTACACATCTGCAACGCCTTTCGCCACAACTTTCTTTTACGCATTTTGTTTCAGGATGATTGTTAATATAATCTGCTGTGCATTTTCTAGCGTCTACATTTGGAAGTACATTGTCTCTTAAATCAGCAAAGACTGGATCTTTTTCATCAGCTCCATCTACTGGGCAGAGTCTTAAAAAATTTCTCCTGGCATTTACAGTGTCGCTCCATTTTTTGTGTTTTATACTAAAATATTTATTAATGCTTGGACTACATTCTCCTGGTCTTGTGCCACTACTTAAACATAAAATTGCTTCACAAGCAAGTTTTGTGTCTCCTGTTAACATATCCCCAGCACTTAGGCTACTTGCTAAAATTAAAGCTGAAGCTATAGTTAAAATTTGTTTTTTCATTCTTGTTCCTTTAAGTAAATTATTCTATCTTCTATCTTGCTATTTATTTCTTTTAATGTTTGAGATAACATATCTGTAAATTGGTACATATTACCACGATAAATGTTTTGATTATATGCTTCATTGACTCCATTCATTTTTAAATTTAAAATAGAATTATTTAAGTCTTTAATGGCAATGATTATCTCATCTAACTTTTTTTCTATATTTGAGTTATCTTTTTTAAACATCATTCTAGCTCTTCTTTAAAGTCATCATTATAAATTTCTTGATCTAATGCTGGTTTTAAATTTACATTGGCATCTACTTCTTCTTTTTCCCTTTTATTATTTAACCAATAAAACTCTTTGACATTAACACCCCATGTATATCTAGTAACTCCATTATTATCAACATAATCATCAGTATATAGCTCTCCTGAGCATAAAAATTGAGATCCTTTTTTAAAGTACTGATTTGCAACTTCGGCAGTTCTGCCAAATAGCTTTATTGGTATCCACTCAGTTCGTTCTTTTTCTTGTCCACTATTGTCTTTAAATCTCTTACTTATTGCAAGCGAATTTATACCTACTGCATTGCCAGTTGTACTACTGTATCTTAATTCAAAATCTCGCCCTAAATATCCACATAGTTGTACTTTATTCATTATTTTCCCTTTTTAATTATCTTTTTTAAAGATGAATTTTGGTAGTCCTAGTTCATCTTTTGGAAGCTGTTTTGTTGTTGGCTCAAATAATGTGTCATTTCGCTTATGTTCTACTACAGTTTGATCAAAACTAGCTTCATCCATATTTTTAAAGTTGTTTTGCTCACTTAGCCCTCTACTTGCTGTTGCCATAGTGCTTGTATAGTTTATGTTTAGCTCATATTGGTGTTGTAAATTTTCTAAAATTTTAAGTAGTATAGAATTTGTGAGTGCTTGGGCTTGTTTTTGATTATTCGCCTTGCTTAGCTGAGTGGCTAAAATTTTAAAGTCATTTTGCATACTTGCTTTTGAGTATCTATTTGTTTTATCTGCGTTGTTAAAAGTATCTTCAAAAGCTAGGAGAGTGTTTGTCTTTTCTATATTACTTCTTTCTTGCAAAAATCTTTCAGCATTTTTTATATTCGTTATTTGAGCCTTGTAGTTTGCTCTTTCTATTGGATCAAGTGATGCATTCATCTTTTGTGTAATTTCTTCTATGCTTTTGCTTACATTTGCCCCATTTCTTAAAGCAAAGGTGCATTGATTGACTTTGTCTTTTATCTTTGAGCTTGATGTTTTTACAGTGTGACCAAAGAACTGACTATTTGTTTCTAAAAATGAACAAGCAGTCTTAACCCTTGCAATATCGCCCATAATATCTTCAGGGATACTCTGTACGTTACTATATATATTTTTCATATCATCAATCATCTTTGTTGCATCACCTAAAATTTGATTAACATCATTCATATCAACTCCAAATTCTTTCATCTGTTTTTCAAAATTTAGAGTATCTTTTACCATTTGTTCATATTGTTTTATTTGCTCTGCGTAATCTTTTAGAGATTGTGTGTATCCAGTTACTGCTTGGGCAATTGCAGCAACATCAATTGTTGGTATTCCACTTGCAGTTGCACTATTTAAAAAAAGTACCGATGCTGTGGTGATAGATAGCATTACTTTTTTCATATTTCTCTCCCTTTTTCATTGTATTTATTGTTTTCTTGATTTTTTAAGTGTATCTTTATGTTTTTTTCTAGCTTTTCTGTAGCTTCTGGATAGTTTTTATAAAATCTTTCCTTATTGATTTCTTTTCCTGTTTCTAGTTTTATTTGACCTTGCTTATCTGTTTTTGTGAATGCTTTACTTTCTTCAAGCTCTATAAAATTTTTTAAAAGATTTGATCCACTTCTTTCTGATGGGTTTCTTTTAAATTCATCTAATTTTTCTTTTGTATCTCTAAAAAAGGATAATTCTGTTTTCATAGATGAGAACTCATCATCTAGTTTTTTATAGAGATCTCTGTTTTCTTTTTTAAATTTGTCATATAGTTTTTCATCATCTTTGTGTGGAATTAGTATTTTTTCGTTAGTGTCTTCATCTCTTTCCCATTTTCCCATACTATCTTGTTTTTTTGATTGCTCTATCATTTGATTTGCGTTATTTGCATATTTTTGTGATTTATCTTTATCGTAATCATAAGCTACTGCTAAGCCTTGATTTAACTCTATATATTCTTTTCTTAAAGTTAAAAAATCATTCTTAACTATCTTTTGACTTTCTTCTAGTATTTTCTCAACTGCATCTCTTTGTTGTTTTGGTGTCATTTTATTTTCCTTTATTATTGTTTGTTCATTTTTATTGATTTTTATAATTCTCTTTCTAGCGACCTATCTTTTTCTTGATCTTTTGTTTTATTTAGTGTTTTATTGAGTATGTTTTCTTTTTCTTTTTCTAATGTTTTACTTACTTTTTTATGCATTTTTGGATATGTATTTTTAAAATTTGGAGTTTCTTTTTCTATGTTATCCATCATTTTTTTAAGTTTTTGATATCCATCTAGGTCTAATTCTTTATTTTTTGTCAACTTATCATATGTTGTGCTTAGTTTTGCAAAATTTGAGCGTTCTTTTTCCATTTCATCCAATCCGCCCTTTACTTTTTTTCTTTCATCATAAACTTCTTTTACTAGATCACTAACAGCATCTTTAAATTTTGGACTATCAAATGCAAGTTCTAGTTTTTCTGCTCTTTGTCTATTTTTAGCTTCGCTCTCTTCTTTACCTTGTTTAAGCATTATTTCCAAGCTTCTATCCATTTCTTGAAGTGCTGTTATAACTCCAGTAATTCCATCGCTATTCATTAGATTATCAATTGATTTTTGAAAATTTGCTTCAAGTCTTGATTGTTTGTCTTTTAGATCTTCTAGCTCTTTTTCGTGTTGTAGCTCTAGTTCAACAGCTTTTTTATTCCAGTCAATTTGTTCGGCTTCTTTTGTCTTATCTTCTTTTGGTGTTTCTTGGTTTTGTTTCTTGTCTTCAGTCTTTTGTTCTTGTTTTTCTTTAATTTCTTTTTCTTTTGCTTTTATCTGCTCTTCAACTTGTTCTTTTTCTTTTAAAATATCCAAGCTTTCTTTTAAAACTTCGTTACTTTCTAATTCGTTTATGCTATCTTTTACTTTGTCTCTTGTTATTCTTGGATTTTTAATTTCATTTAGCTCATCTTGTCTATCTTTTATCTGCTCATTAATTTCTAATTTTTCACTTAAAATTCCCAAAGCTTCTCTTGTATCTTTGTTTAATTTTTCATTTGAGCGATTAAAACTCTTCTGTACTTGTTTTTCTTTTTCTTCGTTTTCTTCAAGTTCTGATTTTTGTGTATTATTTTGCTGAATATTTTGCGCATTGTATTTTTTAACAGATGGCTCTTTTGCTACCAATTCTTGTTCTTTTAAATATCCCCATTCTTCTAATTGTTGTTGAGTTAAATCTTCAGCCATTTTTTCTCCTAATTATTAATATTCTAGATAGCTTATATAATTATTACTACAATTAGCATTTTATCTTTAAAAAAATTTACACTTGCTTTAAAAAGCGGCATACAAAAAAAGAAAAAGTAGCTAAATTTATAAAAACGCTTTTAAATGGCTTTTAAATGCCTAAAAATCAATTTTATTCTTTTTTTTGAATATTTTATTGAATTAATTTTTTAAAGCCGTTTTTACCCCCTTTAAATTAACCAAATCTTGTTTAAATCTAAAAAAATAGACCAATGTTTAATTTTTTTAAAATTTTGCTCTAAAATATAAATTATAAGTTTTAGTTATATATAATTAAGAAAAATTTAAGAATTGCTTAAAATACTTAAACTAAACTTAAATAAAAAAATTTTGATCCGTATTATAATTTTTTTAAAAATCAGCTCCTGAACTATAGCTTACGATAAAAATTTTAAAAATTTCTAAATTCACAATTAAAAACAAGTCATCTTATATTTTTATAAAGCTCATTTGAATTTTTTTTTTTTTTTTTTTTTTTTTTTTTTTTTTTTTTTTTTTTTTTTT
>NZ_JAPXGQ010000008.1:0-108420 GCF_027277485.1 Campylobacter ureolyticus
TGGAGGTGAACTTGGTGTTATTTATAGTATAAAACCTCTATCAAATATAAGCTTTGGTGTTGGAGCAATGGGTGGTAAAATAGATGAACTTAGTGCAAATCTTAGATTTGTGTATGGGTGGTAGTAAGATATATTAAAAAATAACTATAAAATTAAATTTGCCAGTCTATTTTTTATAGACTGGCAAAATATTGTGTAACATACTTCTACGATATTGATTCAAAAAGACAAATTTATATTTTTAGTGTAAAATATTAGGTACTAAATTTAAAGGATAAATTTATGCAAATAATAAAAACTTCTATTTTAATGATTGTTTTAATGCTTTTATTCATGATAATTGGCTACGCAATCGGTGGTCAAGGCGGTATGGTAATTGCATTTTTAATAGCTTGTGCAACAAATTTTTTTAGTTATTTTTTTAGTGACAAGATAGTTTTAAAGCACTATAATGCAATTTTAGTAACTAAACAAAACGCATCTGGTCTTTACGATATAGTTGAGAAACTTTGTAAAAAAGGTAATTTACCACTTCCTAAAATTTGCATTATTCCTGATCCTACTCCAAATGCTTTTGCAACTGGAAGAAACCCAAAGCATGCTGTTGTTGCAGTAACTGAAGGTCTTTTAAATTTAATGAGCGAAGAAGAGATTGAAGCTGTTATTGCTCATGAGTTAAGCCATGTAAAGCATTATGATATTTTAACTGGCTCAATTGCAGCTGTTTTTGCAGGGGCAATCGCAATTTTAGCAAATATTGCAAAAATGGGAGCTATGTTTGGAGGTAATAATAAAAACTCAAATAGATCAAATATTTTTGTTTTAATAGCTCTTGCTGTTATTGCTCCACTTGCTGCTACTATTATTCAGCTTGCAATTTCAAGAAGTAGAGAGTTTGAGGCCGATCGTGGTTCAGCTGAGCTTACTTCAAATCCAAACGGACTTATAAAAGCACTTTCTAAGCTTGAAAGCTATTCTAAAAATCCTCTTAAAAATGCAGATCCAAGCAGTGCTCATATGTTTATTGTAAATCCACTGAGTGGTAAAAGTAACTTTTCATCTTTATTTAGAACTCACCCAAGCACAGAAGAGAGAATTAAAGCACTTAAGAATTTAAGAATAAAAGCTTAAATTTAGTTAAATTTAAGTACAATTTCAGATTATTGTAAATTTGTAACATAAATTTTGCATAGTTTTAAAATTTTTAGTAATTTTATATAAATTTAATTAAATTGCTATATTATTACTAAAAGTCAAATAAAGGTTTTTGTATGAAAGAGATATCGTTTAGGAGCTTTTTAGTAGTTGGGCTTACGCTTTTTTCTATGTTTTTTGGTGCTGGAAATTTTATATTTCCACCATTTTTGGGTAATCTTGCGGGAGAGCAAACTCCAATTGCAATAATTGCATTTTGCTTAACAGCTGTTTTATTTCCTATTTTAGGTATTGCAGCAGTTGCAAAGTCAAATGGACTTCATAATCTTGCACAAAGAATTTCACCTAAATTTGCACTAATTTTTTCAATATTTTTACTTCTTATAATTGGACCATTTTTTGCTATTCCAAGGGCTGCAAATATGCCTTTTGAGCTTGCTATTAAGCCATTTTTATCACAAGGCTTACAAGCCAGTTTTATACCTTTATTTTTGTACTCTATAAGTTATTTTATAGTAAATTGGGCTCTTTCAAGAAATCCAACAAAAATGATATCAACATTGGGTAAAATTTTAACTCCTATTTTACTTATTTTGATACTTGTTTTATTTGCTGTTTCTATTATTGATCCACTTCACAGTTCTTCATTTTTAGAAGCAAAGGGAAGTTATGCAGCTCATCCTATAACTACTGGTATTTTAGAAGGCTATCAGACAATGGATGCTTTGGCAAGCCTTAGTTTTGGACTTGTTATTTTGCTTACTTTTAAAAGAATTGGCATAAAAGATAATGAAAAAATAGTAAGTGCAACCATAAAAGCAGGCCTTTTGGCAGGACTTATTTTGATGATAATTTATATGATGCTTTCATATATTGGTGCAAGTGCAGGTGCAGCAGTAGGCTTGCTTGAACAAGCACCTACAAATGGAGCTGAAATTTTAGCAATAGCAACTGAGTATTGGTTTGGAAAATATGGCATTATAATATTTGGTTTAGCAATGTTTTTAGCTTGTTTGACAACAACTGTTGGTCTTACTTGTGCAATAAGCGAATATTTTATAACAATTACAAAGATTAAGTATAAACATTGGATAATCATTTGGTCTGTTATAAGTTCACTTATGGCCAATGTTGGTCTTACTGCGATTATTAATTATGCGGTGCCATTTTTAGGCATTATTTATCCACTAGCACTTTCTTTAATAGTTTTATCTTTATTAAACAATAAGTTAAATGAGGATAAATTTACTTATTCTTTAGTTATTTATGTTGTTTTAGTGATAAGCTTAATTGGAACTTTTGATAGAAGTTTTAATATTGCAATACCAGGTTTGGTTGATTTGTGTAGGCTTTTACCACTGTATGATCAAAGTCTTGAGTGGATGATACCGGGCATTATTTGTTTATTGGTTGGTATGATCAAGATAAAATCAGGTAAAAAATAAATATTTACATAGAGGGCTTTTGCCCTCACATTTACATTAAAATTTGCTTTTTGTATTTTTAATCTTGTTTATCAAGTTGTAGTGCTAGATCTTTAACACCTTTAAAATTTACCTTTCCTGTACCTAAAACTGGAATTTTTTCTACTTTATGAATAACACTTGGTCTCATAAGAGCATTTAGATGTGAATTTTTTATTAGTTCTTTTATCTTGTCAATACTTTTTTCGCCCTCATAAAGTAAGACTATCTTTTCGCCTTTTTTATCGTCTTTTAAATTTGTAACACTTATAATATCATCATCGCACAATACTTCGTGAAGTGCATTTTCAACCATTGAAAGACTTATCATCTCGCCACCAAGTTTTGCAAAACGTGATATTCTATCTGTTATATATATAAAATAGTCTTGATCTAAGTATCCTATATCGCCTGTTTTGTAATATTTTATGCCATCTGCCTCAACTAAAACATCACTAGTTTTGTTAAAATAGCCTCTCATAACTTGATGTCCGCCTACTAAAATAAGACCGTTTTCGTAATCTTCAAGCTCTTTTAAGGTATCTGGATCTACTATCTTTACGATAGTTCCATTTAATGGCATTCCAACACTTCCTTTTTTGTTGAAAACTTGCACTTTCCCATCTTTTAATTCATTTGGTAAATTTACACTAACCACAGGTGAAGTTTCTGTTGTGCCATAACCTTCTAAAATTTCTTTATCAAATTTTGCTTCAAATTCATTTTTTGTATTTAAATTAAGTTTTTCACCACCTGCTACTGCGTATTTAATACTTTCAAACATATCTTTTGTAACTTTTTTATTTTTAGTATAAAGTCTAAAGAATGTAGATGTTCCGAATATAACTTCTGCTTTATGCTTTTGAAGCATTGTGCCAAGAGTAAATCCATCTGTTGGATCAGCTACAAAAACGCTTTTTAGGTTTGAATAAAGTGGATAAAGTGTAGTTAAAGTAAGTCCAAAAGAGTGAAAAACAGGAAGACTTGAAAGCATAACTTGGATATTTTCTCTTCCCAAAAGATCACTTACTTGAACTATATTTGTAAGTAAATTTTTATGTGTTAATACTATGCCTTTTGGTTCGCCTTCGCTTCCACTGCTATAAATTATTGCTGCTGTGTCATCTAAGTTTGCTTTTTTAAAATAGAGTTTTTCAATTAAAATTTTAGGCAGCATGGCTTTAACAAAAGCTCTTATTTTATCAAATTTTGTAATTTTTAAATCTTCTAAATAAAAGAATTTCTGTTTTATTTGTGTGCTGAAATTTATATCTTTACTGTTTAATTTCTCTACAAATTTTTTAGAAGTTAAAATGGTTTTAATACCTGCATTTTCTAAGCAGTTTTGCAAAGAGTTTGTGTTTGATGTGTAGTTTAAATTTATAATTACTTTTTTTTGTGTAAGAAGTGTAAGGTTAATTATCGCACAAGCGTTTGATGACGGAAGTAAAATTCCTATATTTTCTTCATCTTTTAAGTTAAGTTTTTTTGCAAACAAAAGCACCCCAACAAGCACTTTGAAATTTGATAATGTTTTGGTGCTAAAATCAACCATAGAAGCATGAAATGGAGTTCTTTTTACCCATTTTAGCCATTCATATTGAAGTGGCTTTTGCAAATCTAGATAATTCCCAAGGTTAAAATAAGATAGTTTTATAACCTCTTTTTTAAGATTGCTTGGTGAAATTTGTGAGTCTAGGGGTTGACTAAAAGATATATTTAAAACTCTTCTTTTAAATGTCTTTTTCTTATAACTAATATCAGCTCTTGAAAAAAATGAACCCCAAAAACCTCTTATATGAAAAGCAACTATTTTAGCACCCGTGTCTTTTATAGCAAGCATATATCCTTTTTTAAAAACATTTAAATTTGAGTTTTGAGTTATGTGACCTTCTACAAACATCGCCACAACTTCACCATTTTTAAGTGCAGCTTGTATTTGATTCATAGCAAGTTTGTTTGTACCTTTTCCAACTCTTATAACATCAAAAATATTAAAAAACCACTTTAGATGAAGCTTTTCATAAAAACTTACATGCATTACAAATTTAATTTTTCTATTAACTGCAATTTGTATTAGTGCCCAATCTATAAAGCTTAGGTGATTTCCAAGCATTAAAACCCCACCATTTTGTGGTATGTCGCCTTTAACTCTTACTTTATAAAAAAGTTTAAAAAATGGCATTACTAAAAGTCTTAAAGTTAAATTTGGTACAATAAAAAATGAAATTATTGAACAAATTAATGCACTCAAGCTTGCTAAATAAAAAATATTTTTTGAGTTTATACTAAAATATGCACAAAATATCGCTAAAAATAAAAATATAACCATAAAAATGTTTTGTATGAAATTGCTTCCTGCCATTATCTTACCTGCATTTTCCTTTCCTGCATTTAGTTGAATATTTGCATTTAAAGGGATTATAAAAGCCCCACCCATAAAGCCAAATAAAATAGCTGTTAAAAACATTAAAAAGATAGAATTTACACTTGCAAAAAGTACAAGCATAATAAAAAGTCCAAAAGATGAGATGCAAACTATTCCTAGTTCTACTCTTTTTTTAGATAAATAACCTGAAAATAGTGCCCCAAACACTATTCCGATTGTACTGCTTGCTAAAATTATTTGAATTATTGCAACATTATCATCTATAATATCTTTATAGTGCCTTGGAAAAACTGCTATTATAAGCTGAGCCAATGCCCAAAAAACAGAAACTCCAAGTACGCTTAATAAGATGTTTTTGTTTTTAAAAATTAGCGTTAAATTTTCTTTTAGATATCCAAAAGTTATATATTTTTTAATTTTAAACTCACTTGTCTTATCGCCAGCTTCAAAATATGGAATTTTAAATGCAAAATATGTTTCCAAACATGTGAAAATAAATAAAATTATTCCTATAAACCAAACAGAACTCATCATCTTTCCTGGGCTATCAGCAATAATTACAAATTTTTCAAAAATTATAGAAAAAATTAAAGATGAGAGTAAAATAGCGATAATTGTGGCAGATTCCACTACGCTATTTGCTAAAGCAATATTTTCTTTTTTTGCAATTTGCTTTATAAGTGCATATTTAGCAGTAGAAAAAATCGCACTTTGAACAGCTAAAAGCAATGTCATGAAAAATGCAAAATAAAACCAACCCTTAAAGTAAGCAATTGTTATTAAAAATGTAAAAATTATAGTAATAGCTGCTGCAATCCTTGAAATTTGAGTACGCGAAAATTTATCATTTAAAAATCCAGATAGCGAAAAAAGTGAAATATAAGGAAGTAAAATGAGTAAATTGACAATTGCAGTAAGAGCTATTAAAATATCACCCGAATAACTTTTAACTAAGATATTTTGAATGGTAATTTTGTGTCCTAAATCAACTACTGCATTTATAAAAAGAACTACAATAAAAGGCAAAAAGCCTTTTATGTTAAAAAGTTTTCGCATATCTTTCCTAACATTTTTTATATAAAAATTATTTTTATTTGTAAATTTAAGATTTTAGCGAAATTAATAAAATAAATTAAGAAAATTTGATAAAATAGTCAAAATTTATAAAATTTAAGGAAAAAAATGGAAGTAATAATTACAAATAAAGATGTTGGGAATTTAAGGAAATTTATGATACTCTACAGTAAAAAGGCAAAAAGACAAAAAATAATGAGCTTTTATGCTGTACCATTTGAGTTTGTTGTTGTTGGTCTTATTTTAGATGGTCTTTTAAAAACAGTTCCTATTTTAAGCTTAACTTCTTTGGTTTTGGCTATTTTATGGTTAATATTTTTTCCAAAATATTATAGAAAAATTTGCAATAAAGAGCTTGTGAAGTCAGATAATTTACCAGAATCTAAAATAAAAATGAAATTTAATGTAGATGAGAATAATATAACTTTTTCAAACGATGAAAAACCAAAGCCAAGTGAAATTTTTAACTTGAACTCACTTGATAAGATAGCAAAAACTAATGAAAATTATTTTATCTCATTTAAAGAGGGTCATCACATCGTGCTTCCACTAAGTGATGAGACTACAAAAAAAATAAATGAGATAAAATCTCGCTTTTCAAAAGGCAGTATTGAAGAAGTTACTCTTTAACTTCTGAAACTTCATTGCCAATTTGTCTATAAAGATCAAAGTAGTAGATAACAAACTCTTTTACATCTTTACAAATTGGCAAATAGCTTGATTTATGAGGTACACAAAATTTTGATAAAAACTTATTTGCATCTTCTTTTTCATCATAGATTTTTGCTAAATTTTCATAGTTTTTTATACAAATATTTTTGAAATCACTATATTTTTCCAAATTAACTTTTAGTTTTTTACCATCAAACTTTAAAGCCTTACTTTCAAAAAGAAGAGTTAGATGAATTAAACTTTCGCAATAATATGCCTTAACAGGGTCATTTTCCATCCATGAGATAAGTCCAACACTTCTTTTTATAAGCTCGGCAAAAACTGGAAGTTTTAACTCTTCAATCTCATTATCAAAAAATGCTATAAGTCCACCAGTTGTGGCTTTATACTCTTCTATAAATTTAAAAACTCCACTTTTATTCATTAAAGTTTCACTATCTTCATCTATAAATAAAATATGCCCAAACTCATGTCCTATAGTGCTTACTCCATAAACTTGACGCCAAATTTCTTTTTTGTTAAATAAAATATCGCGCGTATAGTTTAAAAACTCTTTTTCAAAAATTTCGTCATTTATTTTCATAAAAGGTTTTGCTTTTATGCTTTCATAAACATGATCTACAAAAGCAAATATTTTTTTACCTGAGTTTGCACTCACAAACTCATCATTTGGCACAACTTGTGCACTGAAAAGCCCTTCTAAATCAGCTCCATAATAAATCATTGGGGTTGAGATATAAAGTTGTGTTTTATCTATGTTTGAATTAACCATAGAGTGCATTATTTGGTTATTCGAGCCAATATTTTTATAGACATTATCGAAGCTATTTTTAACCGATTTTTTTATCTCTTTTTCGTCATATGTAGTTTCTTCTTTTAGCCTTATATCCCATTCTAGAGCAACTGCGTGAGTGTAAAAGTCTTCATAATATTCAAGTGGATGACCAATTTGAAGATATGATTTAGTATCCATCCACGCCATTTCAGCATCTCTCCAAACTTTTATAACATCACTATTATCTGTGCATGCAAATGCAATTTTTAATTTTTTAAAATATTCTATATATGCTTTTTCATCGCTGCTTATAGCAAGAAGAGATAGCGCTTGGATTAAATTTTCAAACTCATCAATTAGTTTTGGCATATCTAAAAAAGCTTCATAATATGTTTTTAAAACAGCACTTGTGTTATTTTTATTAAAAAATACAACTCCGTAAGTTCTATCGCAAATTTCACCTCTTGGGGTTTTTTGATAAAGTTCATTTTTTTCTATAAATTCAAATGGATTACTCATTGAAGCAAAAATTTTAGAGTTTTTATCAATTACTATATGTTGCCATTGTTTTTGAATTTTGTTTAAAATAAGGCCTATTTTATGAACACCACTTATTAAGGCCAAGTTAAATTCATTTAAAATTTTATTATCGACTGCTTTTAAGATTAAATTTCTATGAGAGTTTTCGTGTATTAAAGATACAAAATCATACATTTCATCACGTATTTTCAAAATTTTATCTTCACTATAATTTTTCTTTTTTAGTTCAGTTAAAAGAGGGTCTGTTTTTAAATCAACAATTCGTCTTAAAACGGCTATTTTTTCAGACTCACTTCCTTTAAAACCACAAATTTCAAGTGCTTTTTTTACATAGTCATTATCTTGATTTTTATATAAATCGTTTATTATTTTTTGATTTTCATCTGAATATTGTAATAATTTTTTATAATCATTCATAATTTATCCTTTTAAATTTATAAAAAAATTTTAGCAAAATATAATTAACCAGTATTAAAACAAACTTTAAAAATAGTTGGTAAAATCATAATAAATTTATAATTAAAGGAAATTTATGGATTTAAAAAATATGGGAGAGCCAAAGATAAAAATAGTTGCAATGCCAAGAGACACAAATCCTGCTGGAAATATATTTGGTGGATGGATACTAGCTCAAATAGATAAAGCCGGGGCAGTTGCAGCAAGGGAAGTTGCACCAATTAGAGTTGTAACTATCTCATTTAAGGAAGTAATTTTTAAAGAACCTGTTTTTGTTGGGGACTTAGTCAGTTGCTATGCAAAAATTATAGGAGTTGGAAAAACATCCATAAAGGTAAAAGTTGATGTTATAGTTCAAAGGTTAAATGAAGATAATAAGGTTGTTAAAATACCAGTAACAAGCGCAGAAGTAACCTATGTAAGCGTTGATAGGGCAGGAAACAAAAGAGTTATTGATGAGGATTTGAAAAAAATTTGTGGATTTTAAATTAGAACAAAAAGAAAATATTTAGGAGAAGTGCTTTCTCCTAAATATTATTATAAATTTTTGATTTTACCCTAAAAATTCTCTTTTAAAATACTCTTTTGGAGCTTTACATAAAGGACAGGCACCAGGAGCTTTTTTGCCACGATGAACATGACCGCAAACTTCACAAACCCAAACATCTTCTTCTTCGCTTTCAAAAAAGCCATCATTTTCAAGCATTTTTTTGAGTTCTAAATACTCTCTTTCGTGCTCAACTTCAACTTTTGCAATAGCTTTAAAAAGTCTTGCAACATCTTTTTTGCCCTCATCTTCAGCTATTTTTGCAAAACCTGGATACATCTCTTCGTGTTCAAATTTTTCTCCAGCTGCTGCATCAAGTAGATTTTTATCCATTCTATCAAGCGGTATGTTGGCCATTTCATGATGTTTTTTAAGCTCAGCTCTTGCGTGCCATTTTTCATTTTCAGCTGCTTCATAAAAATGCTTTGCAATAGCGTGATATCCAGCTTCTTTAGCCAAATCTCCATATAAATCATATTTGTTTCTAGCCATTGATTCACCAGCAAATGCTTTCATCAAATTTACAGAAGTTAGATCAGTTGTTATGCACTCCATCTCTTCACCACAGCATACTAGTTTGCCACCACCGACTTTTTGTACTTCAACTTCATTACCACATTTATGACATTTGTAAGTCTCATATTGCCTCATCATTAAACCTTTCATTATCAAAATTAAGAGATTTTATCATATTAAAAAAAATTTGTCAATAATAAAATTTATTGATACTAAGTATCAAACAAAATATTAAAAGTAGTTTGAAATATCAAGTAAATTCTAAGCTTTAAGAAATTTGATATTTATGATTTTATATTATTTTTGTGTAAAAGATGTGCGAACACATCTTTTTTGTATTTTGTAGTTTTTATAACTATGTATTCAAAATTTATATATTGTTTTTTAAAATTTATTTTTTGATTTTTTTATAATTTTCATCAAGTTTTTTATAAATTTCATCCATATTTATAACGTCTGAGTTTAAAATTTGACTTAATACTTCGTTATCTTCTTTGCCATTCCAAATTTTTACATAAGTTCCGTTTTGATATCCATGATCTTGTCTAAATTTGTTTAACACATTTTTGCCAACATATTTTTCAAAAAGCTCATTTAAGTTTAAGCCGCATTTGAGTGAGAGTCTAAAAAAGTTAGTTAAAAGCTCATGAATTTTAAGTTCAAAACCACTGCATTCATGTATTATAATCTCAATATCGTTAATAATTTCATATAGATTATATTCACTCATACTGTAGGCTTCAAGTGTAAAATCCCTAAATCCACTAACTGAAATAATATCTTTTACAATATCATCAATATTTTTATTCGGATATGCTTTTTCTAAGACCAAGCTCATTATAAAATGCCAAATATCAGTTAGTTCAATCTTTATATTTTCACTATTTGCTTTTTGGTTTATGCTTTTCCAGTGTTTCCATGAAAAGCTATCGATTAGTTCAGCACACTCCATATAAATACATCTTTTCCAATTTATGAGTTTGCCATTTTGTGCGGTTCCTTCTTCCCATTTTTTACCATTTGTTTCATCATTTAGTCGTTGTTGCATTAAAAACATCTGTTTTAGAATTTCTACATTTTCCATTAAATTTCCTTAATATTTTCATTAAATTATACAAAAAATTTGCTATTATTAAGTAAATTTTATAAAAAAGGCAAAAAAGTTGTATGAAGAAATAGATAAATTCGTAAAAAAAATGCATCTTTTATCTTTTTGCGTGAGTTTTGATAATAAACCATATTGTGCAAGTGCATTTTATGCTTATGATGAAAAAAATTCAAGTTTAATTTTTGCTTCAGATGAAAAGACAAGCCATATTCAAATGGCTTTAAAAAATACAATTGTTTCAGGTATAATACATCTTGATACAAAAATAGTTGGAAATATTAAGGGTGTTCAGCTTTTAGGCGAGTTTAAAAAGGCCAATGAAGAGCAAAAAAAAATTTATTTTAAAAGATTTCCTTACGCGCTTGCTTTAAAGCCAAATATTTGGTGTATGGAAATTTCGTGGGCGAAATTTACAAATAACAAGGCTATTTTTGGTAAAAAATTAATTTGGGAAAAAGCAAAATAAATTTTTTTCTTTAAACTAAATATCTTTTAAAGCAATTTCATCATTGTTTATAATGCAAATTCCTTTATTTAAAACATTTTGAGCTATTTTTTTAGCTTCTTTTAAACTGTGCATAGAAGCAGTTCCACACTGATAAATATTAAGTTCTGGAATATCACTTTGTGAAGATACATTTAAAACATCTTTCATTGAATTTTCCCAAGCATTGATAACTTTATCAATATTTGGATTTCCTATTAAGCTCATATAAAAACCAGTTCTGCAACCCATTGGCGAAATATCGATTATCTCAACATCTTTACTATTTAGGTGTTCTCTCATAAAGCCTGCAAAAAGATGCTCTAATGTATGTGTTCCATCTTCGCTCATAATCTCTTTGTTTGGTAGGCAAAATCTTAAATCATAAACGCTTATAATATCACCTTTGGGGGTTTTCATACTTTTTGCAAGTCTTACTCCCGGAGCTTTCATTTTTGTGTGGTCAACTTTAAAACTATCAAGTAGTGGCATTTTATTCCTTTTTAATTAAATGTAATTGCAAAAATTCCTGGTTTTTGCATTTTTTTAATAGTGTCTTTTATATATTCATCTTCTTTTAATCCATAAATTTCAAGTGTTTTATTTTTGTAGCTAAGACTTACATTTTTTATATCACTATAGTCTAAAACTGTAGCTAGTTTTAAAATAAAACTTAGCCAAATAATTGAGTTTTCATCGGGTAATAACTCTTTTAATTCTTCATATTCAATTTGACTCATGCTTTTTTTTCCATTTTGTTTTATTATCGTTGCAATTAGGGCTTTTTCTTTATGTGTATAGCCATAATTAAGTGCGTTTAAGATAATAAAATTAGCGTTTAAATGCTTTGAGTAAAAGCCTATTTTTCTTCCAATGTCTGTGAGTTTTGAGGCTGTTAAAAGTTCATTTATATAATTTTCACTAACTTTATGAAGGGGTTTTAGGGTATAAAAAAGCTCTTTTGAAAATTTAGTTATATTTGGACGATTTTGAGTTATAAACCTATCTTGTAAGCTTTTTAAAGATGGATTAAAATTTCCAGGAAATTTTGCATTTTTACCTATTAAATTTGTTAAAAAAACTCCCTCTCTAACACCAACTCCACTTGTAATTATCTCTTTTGCTTTTAAAATATCAGCAACTTTTTTGAAAATATAAGCTCCGCCTCTTATCGTATCAAAACGATCTTTTTTTATAAAAAAGCTTCCCAAATCTGATATTTTTGAAGAATAAATTTTTTCTATAAAGCTTTTTTCTCTTTCATAATTATAGGAAAATCCATGAACCATTTTTAAAGGATAATTCTTTCTTTGTATAATTGCATTTGAAATGGCTCTTAAGCTTCCCCCAATTGAGATAATTGTATTGTTTTGAAAATCTTTTGGAATTTTATCTGTTAACTCTTTAACAAATTTATCAAGTCCATTTAAATTTTCTTTATCATAAAAAAGCTCTTTTAATCTTACAGTTCCTAAATTTAAAGAAAGTGTTTTTACAACTTTTCCACTTTGTATTTTAGCAAGTTCTGTTGAGCCACCACCAATATCAATAGTTGTTGCATTATCTGGGTATTTTACAAGTCTTGCTGCTCCAAAGCCACCATAGTATGCCTCCATATCGCCATCTACAACTTTTAGGCTAATGCCAAGCTTTTTAACCATATTTATAAACTCATTTGCATTTTTTGCATCTCTTAAGGCTGATGTTCCAACGGCTAGAATTTTTTGAATTTTATACCTATTTAATATTTTTCTAAACTCCACAAAAGCGCCAAAGCATTTTTTCATAGCATCTTCTTGGATAATTCCACTATGCTCATAGGCTCCTTCACCAAGTCTTACTTTCATTTTATATTCGCCAAGTATGTAAAATCCAAGCCTACTAGTTCTTCCAAAAATTACCATTCTTGCTGAGTTTGAGCCAAGGTCTATAACTGCTACTTTTTTCGTCATTTAAAAGCCTTATTTAATTTTTTACTTGTTTTTGAAATTGGAATTTTAATAGTTGCAATGACTCCTTTTTGATCACTTCTATTTTTAAGTGAAATTTGAGCATTCATTGCATCGGCTGCACCTTTTGCTAAAAATAAGCCAAGTCCAGCACCGCTTTTATTACCACTTCGTTTAAATGGTGCAAAAAGATCCAAACTTTCATCTATTCCAATTCCCTCATCAACAACATCAAGTTTAAAACAATCGTCTAAAATAGTGCTTTTTATGATAATAGCTGAGTTTTGTGGTGAAAACTTAATAGCATTTTGAATGAAATTTTGGACAATATGTAAAAATAAATTTGGTTGAATGCTCATAAAAAACTCATCTGGTTTTAATTTTGTAATTATTGCCTTATCTTTTGATTGTGCTAATATCTTAAAATTTAAACAAGTTTCTTTTATAAGTTTTATAATGTCAATTTCAACAGGCTTTTCAAATTGTGCACCTTCTTGTCTTCCAACTTCTAAAATTGAGCTTATCATTTTATTCATATTATCAATTGAAATATTATTATTTTTTAAAGCTTCTATATATTTTTCATTATCTCTTGGCTTTAAAAGTGTAACTTCATTTTTGGTTTTCATAACAGCTAGTGGAGTTTTTAACTCATGAGCAATGCCTATAAAAAGTTCTTTTTGATATCCTATAAAAGTGTGAATTCTATCAATAAGCCTATTTATACCCATTCCAAGAGGTTTGAATTCTAATGGAATTTCATTTTCATCTATGTGGTCAAGTGCTATTTCATTAAGTTTTGAAAGCTTGGCTGAAAGAAGCTTAACAGGAATTAGAAGAGATCTCGATAAAAATAAAGCAAAAAATAAAATTAAAAATATCATGGTCGCATTTATAATGATAATATCAGTTAATATTTGAGAAATTAATTTGTTATAAAAAGTTGTGTCCGTATCAAGTATGATAATGCTATTTTTATAGGGATATTCAAGCATAAGAGATGATTTTTCTTCTGTTTTTATGCTTGTATATTTTGGTTTTTTTAGATTTTTTTCATTTTGAATTATTTTTACATTTATCGGTGTGTGACCAAGCTCTTTTGTGTAAAAGTTAAAGCTATTGGTTATATTTTGAGATGATAATTTTATAGCTTCTTGATTTAGAACCTGTACCACTGTTTCAAAAATATTGATTTTTATATAGTGGTAAAGCATAGTTGAAAATATTAAAATTAGCATCGAAGAACCCGATGCTAACTGAATGATAAATTTAGTCCTTAAGCTTTTTTGGGAAAGCAAAATCTATATCCGCGTCTTCTTACAGTTTCTATTGTTGATATATTTAAAGGTTTATCCATTTTTTGTCTAATTTGGTTTATTGCTACTTCAATCACATTTGGAGTAACAAGCTCTGGCTCCTCCCAGATTGCATCAAGGAGTTGCTCTTTTGAGACTATTTGATCGCTATGTCTTGCAAGATGAGTTAAAACCTCAAATGGTTTTCCTTTTAATTCTACTTCTTGATCTTTATAAATTATTTTTTCCTCATCTGGGTCTATTGTAAGTTCGCCTATTTGAATTACATTTGTACCACCAAATCTAAGTTGAACTTCAATTCTTGCTAAAAGCACATCAAAATCAAATGGTTTTTTTACATAATCGCTTGCTCCTGCTTTTAATGCTTTTATTTCACTTTCTTTATCTTCTTTTGCTGATAGCATTACAATTGCAGTTCTAGGGCATTTTTGTTTTATAATATTGATAAGGTCAATTCCATCTCCATCAGGAAGCATCCAATCTGCTAGAACTAAATCATAGTTTCTTATGCCGATATAGTACTCAGCATCTTTGAAGTTTTCAGCACAGTCTGCTTGATAACCAAATTCTTGCAAACCCTCGGCAATTGTTTTATTTAGAGTAACTTCATCTTCTACTATCAAAATTCTCATTATACTTTCCTTAATTTTAAAATTATTTCAGCGATTATAACAGAATTTAAGCTTAAATTCAAGTTTTTTAAATATATCTTAAAAAATTTTTTCTATCATTGCCCCAACATCTGCATTTTGTAAAATTTCTTTTTTTATAATTTTCATAAAAAAATAATTTATTGTTGGGTATTTTTTTTTAAAAAAATCACAAAAATAATTTAAAGCATCTTCAACTTTTACAAATTTATTTTTATTAAACTCATTTTCTATAATTTCACAAGCTAACGCATAATCGATAAACTCATGAGCTTGAAATTTTGCATCTATTTTTATCATTTGAGTAGTAGTGCGTTCAAACTCAAGCATTCCAATAATTGTTTTAAGTTCTAAATTTTCAATTAAAACAGTTATCATAGAACCTGTTTTTCCTCTTTAAAAATAAGTCTTTTGATATTTGGAATGTGTTTATAAAACACAATAAAAACAATTATTATAATTGGTGCATGTGTGTTTATTGGTAAAATTTGTGGATGTATTATTAGTGAAAGAATTAAAAAGGTAAAAATTCCACTAAGAGATGCAATGGATGAAACTTTTATAAATTTTCCTACAAAAAACCAAACAACTACTGATAAAGCAACTTCAATTGGTAAGAATGCTGCAAAAACTCCATAGCTTGTTGCCACACCTTTTCCACCTTCAAATTTTAAAAATGCACTAAAACAATGCCCTAATACAGCCATTACTGCCATCATCCATAAAACATTTTCATCAATTCCTGCAAATTTGGCAATAATAATAGGCAAAAAGCCTTTTAATACATCGCAAATTATTGTAATAATTGCTATTTTTTTTGCATTTTTTAAATCAATATTCTTTAAAACTCTATAAACATTTGTTGCTCCAATGCTTTTGCTTCCTTCTTTTGTAATGTCCACACTATAAAGAGATTTTACAATAATAACTCCAAATGGAATTGAGGCTATTAAATAAGCAGTCAAATAAAGCATAATATTTGGATTTGTTAAGAAATTTATTAATCCGTTCACTGTTTTTCCTTTAAAATTTTTAAGCTTAAAATTCTATCAAAACTATTTTAACTTTTCCATAAAAGTGATATTTTTTCATCAAAAATATCACTTTTTTTAGCTGCAATTTCAGTTGTTTTAATATCTAAATTTTTTAAATTATACTTTTCTCTTAGTTCTTTTAGTTTCGCGCTTTCTTCCAATATAAGCTCATTTAATTTATTTTCAAGTGCTTCAAGTGCATCTTTTGCAAGTGCGACATCTTTTCTTTCATTTAAAACTCTATTTGCACTTTTTGAACTAGTTAGAACTTTTGAAGCATTTGTTTTTGTAAGAGTTTTATTTCCTAAAAGCATACCTAAAATAGCACCTCCGATACTAATAGCTGCGTTTATTCCACTTGATTTAACATCTGATTTTTCTTTATCAAGTTTAATTTGAGCTTTTTGAATTTGAGCTTCTAATTTTTCTTTTTCTGCTTTAAATTTAGCTTCAAATTTGGAGGTTTCATCCTCTAAAATTTCATTGCATTTATCATTTAGTCTTATTAAAAAATCGCTTTTTTCTTCATTTGGTTTTGAAATTTCACCAAGAGCCTCAAAAAGTGTAAGTTTAATATTTCTAAAAATATAATCTTTAAAATCTCTTGCTTCTTTACTTAAATCTTTATTTGAAGATATAAATGAAGGGAGTGGTTCAAACTCGCTATCTTCTTTTGCTGTTTTGCTTAAAATTTGATTGAAATTAAAGGCATTTTCCCACTTTATTTCATCACTGACAAGTGGTATTGCTAAATTTAAATCTTTTTGATATTCAAAATCTTTTGTTTTGTATATTACTTTTGCACTTGCTAGAAGATGCGGTATTAAATTTAGTGAGTTTTCATAACAAAAATACTCATCAATGTTTGGTGAAACTACAGGTTTTGTTTTTGAAAGTGTTAAATTTAATGGTTTGAAATTTTCTTTTTTATCGGCCATTAAATTTGAAATTTGATCACTACTTAATGGGCCTTTTAGATAACTTAATGCAAATCTTGAAGAAATTATTTCTAAATTTGATTCATTTATGTTTTTAACTAAAAAACTTCTTTTTTTAAGATTTGAAATTTGCTCTAATAATTTATTTTTATCACTTTCTCCAACACCAGTTAGCCCGCTTATTACTCTATTTTTATCTTGAGCTGTTTGAAGTCTTCCAATAAACCAAGTGCCTATGTTAGAAAGACCTTTGTAGTCTAGATCTATTGGGTTTTGTGTTGATAAAACACATCCAATACCAAAAGCTCTTGCTTGTTTTAAAAGTGTTAGCATTGGTGTTTTTGACGGAGGATTTGAAGTTGGCGGAAAAAATCCAAAAATTTCATCCATATATAAAATCATTCTTAGGCTATTTGTGCCATCAGTTGTTCGCATCCATCTTATGATTTCATTTAAAAGCAAGGTCACAAAAAACATTCTTTCATCATCATTTAGATGTGAAATTGTAAAGATATTGCATCTTGCTTTTCCACTATCATTAAAAAGCATTTTTGAAATATCAAGTTTTTCGCCTTTACACCATTGCGAAAATGACGGACTTGCGATTAAGGAGTTTAGCTTCATTGCAAATTCCATTCTTTTATTTGCTGGATAAAGAGTTTCTACATCAAAAACTCCAAGCTTTGAAAATGGTGGAGTTACTATTTGATGAATTAAATCTGCAATACTTAAATTTAAATTTTTTTTGAAATTCGCTAAAAATATGTTTTGTAAAAAAAGCTCTTTTGAATTATCATTTTCGCCTATTAGTGATAATACTGAGTTCGATAAAGATAGTGTGTATTCATTTAAGCCTTCTTCATCTAAATTTATAGGTGCTTCAAAATTACTTAAAAGGCTTATTCCAAGTCCGGAGCTACTTTTTGGAGTAAATATCTTAAACTCAGCACTGTTTTTTAATAAATTTACTCTATCTAAACTTTGAAATGACCCCTCAATACCATTTTTCCAGATTTCAGCTGTTTTTTCTGCCAACTCTTTTGTTGTCATACTTTTGCTTTTTGCCTCATTTTCATCAATATATGGTAAAAAGTCATCTGCTTGCATTTTTGGAAAAGTAAGAGCTAAATTTGTCATATCGCCTTTTGGGTCAATTACAATTGATGGGATATTATCAATGGCAGCTTCTTCTAAAAGCGTAATTCCAAGACCAGTTTTTCCACTTCCAGTCATTCCAATAATTGCTGCGTGAGTTGTTAAGTCTTTATTTTTATATAAAAATGGCTCACCATTTTCTTTAAGTCCTAAATAAAATAATTTTAAATTTTCTTGTAGCATTTTCGCCTCTTTTTAAAAGTTTTTTGTATGATACCATATCAAGGTTTAAGAAAAAGCAAAATTTTAATTTGTTATCATATAAAAAATAATTTAAGGAAAAATATGTTTTTTGAAAAACTTAAAAACAATGAAAGTGGAATTTTGCTTTATGGCCAAACACCACCAAAGCAAAATCATCAAAATTTAGAAAATTTATTTGAACTTAGAAAAAAAAGACTTAACTTACTTGATGTTGATGGTATCGTTATATATGATTTGCAAGATGAGGGCGATAGAAATGATGAAAAAAGAACTTTTGAGTTTGTAAAAACTATAGATCCGTATGAGTATTATAAGGCTTTGGAGCTTAAATTTCCAGGTATTATTTATAAATCAGTAGGAAAATACAACCAAGATGAGTTTATAAAAAGTTTAAAATTTGATAAAAATATAGCAAATGTTTTTGTAGGTGCTAGTTCAAAGGATCAAAAAATAAAACTTAGTTTAAAAAAAGCTTATGAGATCAAAAAAGAATTTGCAAAAGATATCCCACTTGGTGGAATTTGTATACCTGAAAGACATGAAATAAAACACAATGAGCATTTAAAAGTTGCAAATAAAACACTAAATGGTTGTGAGTTTTTTATAACCCAAGCAGTTTATAATGCAATAAATGCCAAGAATTTTATAGATGACTATGCAAAACTAAATATAAAAAAAGTTCCAATTATTTTTACTTTTACACCGTGTGGAAGTTTAAAAACACTTGAGTTTATGAAATGGCTTGGTATTTCAATTCCACCATTTTTAGAAAATAGGTTAAAAAATAGTATTGATATTTTACAAAGTTCAGTTTCGCTTAGTTTTGAAATGTTTGAATTTATATATAGATATGCTAAAAATAAAGGCGTTGTTGTTGGGGCAAATGTTGAAAGCATTTCAACTAGAAAAGTTGAAATAGAAGCATCTATCAAGTTATTAAAAGACATAAAAAGAAGCATCGATAGAAAAGTTTAAAAAATCAAGCAATTAAGTTTGCTTGTTTTTCTTAAATTTTATTTAAAAAATCTATCAAAAAGGTTGAAAATATCAGCTACAACACTTATAAATGTTAAAATTGTAATAGTTGCTGCAATAAGTGTAATCTTAGAGTTAAATTTATCTCTTTTTTCTTTTTCAGCTTCTTTTTGAGCTTTTTCTTTTTCTCTTTCCTCGGCTATTTTTCTTAATTCTTCCTGGCGTGAATCTCTTTCTATTTCCCTTTGGCGTTTTTCATCTTCAAGAGCTTTTTGTCTTTCATCTCTTTCAAGCTCTCTTTGAACTCTTGCATCCTCATACTCTTTTTGTCTTTGAATTTGCTCTTTTTCTTTTCTTTCTAGCTCTTTTTGGCGATATTTTTCTTCTTTGATGTTAGTTTCTTCTTTAATAATTTCAAAAAAATCACTCAAATTTTTAGAAATTTCGTCATATTTTTCTTCAAATTTTAAAGTTTTTTTAACAAGAGTAAAAATATCACTAGCTTCTTTTCTATCTTCTTTGATTTCGTAATTTGTCATTATCTTATAACTAAAAAATTTCTTTTTTAGCTCTAAGACTTCATCTACTGAAATTAAGTCAAATTCATTCTGCAATTTTTCCTTAACGCTTAGATTTATATTTTCATAACTTAATGCAATTAATTGAATTATGAGATTTTTAAATATATTTTGTTCTTTTGATAAATTTATTTCATCTTGAAATTTCGATAAATTTGCATCAAAAAGTATGAAATTTCTTTCGTTAAAAGCAAGATTATAATCTCCATTTTTTCTTTTAAAAATACTATCTTCGCCTATAAAGCATCTATCTTTTAAAGATGTGAATTTATCGGGCTCATCAGTTATAACAAAGTAATTTCCAACCCAAAATCTATTTTTAAAATTCTCATTTATCCACTCATCTTTAATTTCTTGAACAAAAAACATTATTTGATTATTAAAAAGTGTGAAGATATAATCCGAATATAAAATTTTATACTCTTCATTTATTTTAACAATTTCTGTGATTTCTTTTAAATTTTTTTGAAAATGTTCCAAAAGCTCATAAAAATTTCCATCAATTATCTTTATCTTGTCTTTTTCATTTTGTAATTTAAAATGATTTTTTAGATATTTTACAAATTCTATAAATTCAGGCTTACAAGCATTTAGATTTCCTTTTATTTCTTTGTTTAAAACAGTAAAAATTTCTTTATTTTCAACTAAATTTATCCTATAAAATTTTGTCATTTTCTACCTTTTAAAAATTTTTTGTAATTATATATAAAAAAGTTATATTTTAAAATTTATGCTAATTTTTTAGCAAATTCTCTTACTTTTTTATCCATTTCAAAAATTTCTTCTAGATTCAAAGGCTTAAAAGAGGCAAAATTATCTAAACTTTCAAAAATTATTTTTTTAATATCTAAAAATTTGCACTCATTATTTAAAAATTTATTAACATAAATTTCATTTGCAGCATTTATTATTACCCCTAAATCAGGGTTTTTTATGACTTCATCTTTTAGTGAAAAGACTGGATATTTTTCTAAATCAATTTTTTCAAATTTAAGCCCTTTTTCTAAGCTCAACAAATCAAAATGCTCTAAGATTGGTTCATCTATTTCATCTAAAATAGCATTTGCAATTGAAAGTTTCATATCTGTTTTTGAGATATGAGCCGTGGTTGAGCCATCGATAAACTCAATTAATGCGTGAATCGTTGAGGTTCTTTCAATATATGCATCTAAATTTGAAATTTTATAAAGATGAAACGCTTCCATTATTTCAAAAAGTTTATTCATCATAGTTGCACTATCTATTGTTATCTTTGCTCCCATGCTCCAATTTGGATGCTTTAGTGCATCTTTTGGAGTTGCATTTTTAAGCGTATTTAAATTGGCATCTCTAAATGCTCCTCCACTTGCAGTGATTATCATTTTATGAATTTTCATCTCTTTTAGTAGAAATTTAAGTCCAAAATGTTCGCTGTCAATTGGAACTATTTTTTTTGTATCAAGAAATTTTCCAGCCACAACCAAGCTTTCTTTATTTGCAAGGCATAAGGTTTTATTCAAATTTTGTGTTTTAATACTTGGTTTTAGTCCGGCAAAACCAACAAGGGCGTTTATAACTTTTTTGCTTTTGCAGTTTTCAAGCATTTTTAAAAGCCCATTTTCACCAACAAAAACAGTTTTGTGATTTACTGATTTAACTAAATTTTCATCGCCAACACAGACGAATTTCGGTTTGAATTTTGCAATTTGTAAATTTAGCAAATCCACATTTTTATTGCAACTTAATGCTTCAACTTCAATGTCAAATTTATTGGCTATAAGGAGCGAATTTACGCCAATTGATCCAGTTGAGCCTAAAATTACCATATGTAAATTAAACTCATAGCAACCCCACCAAAAAGGTAGCTGTCTATTCTATCGAGCATTCCACCATGTCCTGGAAATATATCGCCACTATCTTTAACTCCAGCTTTTCTTTTCAGATAGCTTTCAAACAAATCTCCAAAAATTCCAGCAATAACGATAAAAATAGTTGAAATTAAAGGATTGGGTAAAGTTCCTGCATCCATGAAAAATGCGTAATAAGCTCCGCCTACAAACACGGCACAAACTACACCGCCAAGAAGTCCCTCAAGTGTCTTGTTAGGTGATGTTTGACAAAAACCGTGCGAACCAAAAGCTTTGCCGATAAAATATGCACCACTATCTGCACAGGCTATTACTATAAGCAGATAAACAAGGCAAGTAATGCCTAAAACTTGATATATACTAAACATTATAAATATTGGAGCTAATGGATATATAAATACTTTTAAAGAATTTAAATTTTCACTATTTTTATAGGCTAAAAATGAGCTTGCAATAAGTAAAATAAGTGCTATAAATTTATAAACATGTGAAAAACTATTTCCTGAAAAAATAGCAAATATTACAAAAAGTCCAACGCCAAGCGGAATGATAGTTTCATCATCTATTTTATAAAGCTTTAAAGCCTCACTCAAAGATAATGCTAAAACACCTGCAAATATTAAAAAGTTGAGCAAATACAAGTCTAGCCAAACAAGCACAAGTAGTGCTAAAATTAGTATACCTGCTGTTTTTAAGCGAGTTTTCATAATGCATCCTTTTGTAAGAATTTTAAACATATTTTATCTAAATTTACTTATTTAAGTCTTTAAGATATTAATTGTTTTGTAGTTTATGTAATTTACAAATGCTCCATCAACCACTTTTACATTTGCTCTTTTTGTGTAATCAACTTCAAAATTTCCACTATTTTTAACGCTAAAATTAACACAAATTTTTGCTGCCATTTTAATTATTTCATCGCTTAAGTTTTGTTTATTTGTTTTAATTATCACATGAGCTGATGGGATATCTTTTAGATGAAACCAAAAATCATCTTTTTTTGAGTTTTTAAGTAGGCTTATATTTCCTTTTTCGTTTTTTCCAACAGAGATTTTGAAATCACCTATATAAAAATTTTCTATTATCTCACTTTCCTTATTTAAAGGAAGTTTTTTACTTTTTTTAGGAAATAAAGCCTCAATTTCATCTAAATTTGAGACATTTTTAACTAATTCTTTTAAATTTTGAAAAAACTCTATTTTTTCATTTAAATTTGCTTTTTCAAATTTAACTCCACTAGCTTTTTGTCTTAGTTTTTTACTCTCATCAAAAAGTCTTTTTGCTTCAAGTTTTGGAGTATTTTCACATTTAAAAAAGACATCATTTCCGTTAAAATCTTTTAAAATAAACTCTTTTTGAAAATCATTTAAAAGATGTAAGTTTGCTGTTATAATTTCACCTTTTTTATTTAAGCTCATTGATTTTTCAAGTAGATTTTCTTGGCTTTCTAGCTCAGTTAAATTTTTAGTTAAACTATCTATTTTTTTATCTAAAATTGTTATTTTTGAATTTTTTATATCAAAAAGCTTTTTTGAGTTTATTTTTTCAAATTCGCTTTTTAAAAACTCATCAAAATTTACAATTATTTGGCTTGGCTTCTCTTTTATTGTGATTTGGCTTAAGTGTTTCAAAGTTTTCCCAGGTTTTATGCTTCTATTTGTGTTTTCATAGTGACTTAAAGCTTCTAATATATTATCATTTTCATCTGTTATTATAATATTTGTAAATCGCCCTGTAAATTCAAAATATAAATTTGAAACTATCTCTTTGTAACTTCCACTTTTTTTTGCTTTTATAAAAAGTATTCTATTATTTTCTAAAACTTCTAAATTTATTAAATTTGACGCATTAAATCTTTTACTTAAAATTACATCAAAAGGTGCTTTATAGCTTTTTAAATTCTTGTAATCATCGTTTTTATAAATAGCTGAGTTTTGCTTATCCATATCAAAAAAGATAGTGTTTTGTTTATCGAACTCTATTAAAACAACTCTATCGCCAACTCTTTTTATACTGTTTATTTTTTCAAATTTTTTTAAAAAATCCGCAATTTGCATTAATATTTTATACTTCATAACTCTAATTTTAGCAAAATTTAGATAAAATCTTTTAGTTTAAATAAAAAAATAACAAAAAGGGATTTAATGAAACAAACAATTACTGAAAAAATTTTCAGCGATCATGTAGGATATGAGGTAAAAGCTGGGCAAATAATAGATAGCAAGATTGATATGGTTATAGGAAATGATATAACAACACCAATTTCCATAAAGGCTTTTAAAGAAAGCGGTGCAAAAAGCCTTGCGAACCCAGATGGTTTTGCCATTGTTATGGATCACTACATCCCAGCCAAAGATATTTTAAGTGCAAATCAAGCAAAAATTTCAAGAGATTTTGCATATGAACATAACTTAAAAAACTATTTTGATGAAAAAGATATGGGAATTGAGCATGCACTTTTGCCTGAAAAAGGACTTGTTATTCCAGGAGATGTAATAATAGGGGCTGATTCTCACACTTGTACTCACGGAGCTTTAGGAGCTTTTGCAACAGGTATGGGAAGTACTGATTTAGCATATGCAATGATAACTGGAAAAAATTGGTTTAAAGTACCTGAAACAATAAAGATTGTTTTTAAGTCAAAACCTGCACAACATGTTTATGGAAAAGATTTAATTTTGGAAGTAATTAGGCAAATTGGCGTTGATGGAGCACTTTATAAAGCTTTAGAATTTACAGGTGATAGCATCCAATATTTGGATATGGATTCAAGATTTAGTCTTTGTAATATGGCCATAGAAGCAGGCGGAAAAAGTGGCATAATTGCAGTTGATGAAATAACAAAAGATTTTTTAAAAGATAAGAATTTAAGAGATGAGCCAAAGTATTTTTACTCAGATGATGGAGCAAATTATACAAAAGTTATAGAAATAGATACTTCAAAGCTAGATCCTGTAATTGCCTATCCGTTTTTGCCAAGTAATGGAAAAAGTGTAAGAGAAGCTGTTAAAGACAATATTGCAGTTGATCAAGCTTTTATAGGAAGTTGCACAAATGGAAGATTAAGTGATTTAAGAATTGCAGCAAGTATTTTAAAAGGTAAAAAAGTAGCCCGTAAAACTCGTCTTATAATAACACCAGCTACACAAAAAATAGCCTTGCAAGCACAAAAAGAAGGACTTATTGATATTTTTATAGAAGCAGGTGCTGTTGTAAGTAATCCAACCTGTGGAGCTTGTCTTGGCGGATATATGGGAATTTTAGGAGCAGGAGAAAGATGCATCTCTACAACAAATAGAAATTTTGTAGGTAGGATGGGTGATAGAAGTAGTGAGGTTTATCTTGCAAACTCAGCTGTTGCAGCAGCATCTGCAATAACTGGAAAGATTGCTGATCCAAGAGATTTATAAAGATTTAAAATGTATGAAAATTGCGTTGTTTTAGCTGGTGGAAAAAGTTCTAGAATGGGAAGAGACAAATCACTTTTGCCATTTGAAAATTTTCATACTTTAACGCATTTTCAAGTTTTTAAATTTAGTAAAATTTTTAAAAATGTTTTTGTAAGTTCTAAATTTGATAAATTTAGCGGTGAATTTAAATTTATAAAAGATACTTTTGATGATTTTTCGCCAATGGGCGGACTTTATTCAGTTCTATCAAATTTTAAAAATAAAAATGTTTTTATAATGGCTGTTGATATGCCTTTTGTCAAATTTGAAACTATAAATTTACTTTATGAAAATTTAGGCAAAAATGAAATTTGCGTTGCAAAAGATAAAGAGCATATTCATAGCCTGTGTGGATTTTATAATTCAAATTTGAGTGATTTAGCCTTGTCTTTATATAAAAAAAATATTCATAAAATAAAAGCTTTATTTCAAAAGTCTAAATTTAAAAGCGTTTTTTTTGATGATGAAAAAGAGTTTTTAAATTTGAACTACTTTGATGAATATGAAAAAGCAATAAAAAAAGGAACTTTATGAAAAAAATAGTCTATTTATCGCTAATAGCAACTTTGTCTTTGGCAAATAATTTTAGTGATGAAGTGTATCAAAAATCACTTAAAAAAGCTATGGAATTTGAACAAAATGGTGATTATAAAAATGCAATGCTTGAGTATAAAAAGCTTGCTGAGTTTTCAAAAACACAAAATGAAATTTTGCAAAAAGAAGTAGCTAAAGAAAATACTAATACTTTAAATAAATCACAAGATGAAGTAAAGCTTCATTATGCAGATTTGAATTCTCAAAACTTAGATAATTCAAAAACTACTTTGAATAATGAAGAAATTACACCAAAAATTTCTCAAAAATCAAAATCCTTGTATCCAAAAGCAAATGAAGAAAATTCTCAGTGGCTTTATATGTATGAGCCAACTTATATAGGCTATGCTTATGATTTTAGTAAAAAACCAGATAGGAGAAAAGGTGAAACTAAATTTCAAATAAGTTTTCAAAAACCAATTTTTGATGATATTTTAGGTCTTGATGAAACTTGGAGCGTGGCTTATACTCAAAAATCTTTTTGGCAAATTTCACAAGATTCATCCCCATTTAGAACAACTGATTATGAGCCTGAAATTTTTGTAACCATACCAACTGATTTTTTAGGACTTGATTATTTTAGAGTTGGATTTAATCATCAGTCAAATGGTGAAGCTGGAGAAATTTCAAGATCTTGGAATAGGATTTTTGCACAAACTAGCTTTAATTTAGGAAATTTACGTATAACTCCAAGAGTTTGGCATTCGTTTAACTTTGATAATACCAATAAAGACATAAGACAATATTTAGGCTATGGAGATATTAAATTTAACTACGATATTGGAAATCATCATTTAATGGCTCTATGGAGAAACAATTTAAGATTTGATAAGGAAAATCGCGGAGCGATAGAATTAAATTATTATTTTCCACTTCCATTTTTTAAAGAACTTCACGGATTTGTGCAGTATTTTAGTGGATATGGTGAAAGCTTGATTGATCATAATAAACATGTTGATAAGGTAATGTTGGGTATTGCATTTTATGAAAACTAAGCTTTAAGGAGGCTTATTATGAGTGGAATTTGGCTTATTGTGGCTTTAGTTATAGCCATTGTTTTAGTTATTTTTATGATAGCAAAATTAAAAATTCACGCATTTTTATCTTTAATGAGTGTTTCTTTGCTTTTGGCAATTGTCGTAGGAATTCCACTTGTAAAAATTCCTACAATTATTGGAGAAGGTTTTAGCTCCATTTTTAAAAATATTGGAATAGTCATTATCTTAGGTGCATTAATTGGAGCTATTTTGGAAAAAACTGGAGCCGCGCTTAAGTTGGCCGACATGGTTGTAAATGCTGTTGGTGAAAAAAGACCAAATTTAGCAATGATGGTAATGGGTTGGGTTGTAGGAATTCCAGTATTTTGCGATAGCGGATATGTTGTTTTAAATCCAATTAGAAAAGCTCTTGCTCAAAAAATATCATCAGCAAATCCTATGGCAATGGCAGTTTCGCTAAGTGGAGGACTTTTTATATCACATAATTTAATCCCACCTACTCCAGGACCAATTGCAGCTGCTGGGGCTTTGGGTGTTGGAGAAAATCTTTTTTTAGTAATTATGCTTGGAGTTGTTATAAGTATTCCAATTTTAATCTCTCTTTGTTTTATTTCTAAATTTATGGATAAAAAAGAGATTTCTAAAAATGAAAAAGATGAAATTTTTAAAACTTATGATGAGTTAAAGGCTGAGTTTGGAACTCTTCCGTGTGGTTTTAATGCTATTATGCCAATTTTAGCTCCAATTATTTTTATGGCACTTGGCTCAATCAGCTCTATTTTAAAATTTGGTGGTTTTTTTGGAAATTTGTGCACATTTTTAGGAGCTCCAATAATTGCTTTAAGTATTGGTGTGTTATTTGGAATTTATCAGCTTTATAGCTCAAAGAGATTGGGTGAGTTTTATGAACTTTGTGAAAGTTCATTAAAAGTTGTTGGTCCGATTATTTTTATAACTGCTGCAGGTGGTGTTTTAGGTAAAGTTATAACTGAGGCGGGCTTTGTGAATTTTATGAAAGAAAATGCTAGCGTTGTTTCAAGTGTTGGCATATTTTTCCCATTTATTATTGCGGCTGTTTTAAAAACAGCCCAAGGTTCATCAACAGTTGCTATTGTAACAACCGCTTCTATTTTGGGGGCTTACGCAGATCCAAACTCTTTAATGGCAGTTTTAGGGCTTAACACTTCACTTGCTGCAGCACTTTGTGTTATGGCGATAGGTTGCGGTGCAATGTGTGTATCTCATGCAAATGATAGTTATTTTTGGGTTGTAACAAATTTTAGTGGATTGTCAGCTGAACTTGGCTATAAGACTCAAACATTAATGACGCTTGTAATCTCAGTTGTAGGCATAATAAGCGTGTTTATATTGTCTATAATCTTGCTATGAAAGTTTTAGTGGCAATTGACTCTTTTAAGGGTAGTTTAACTTCTATTGAGGCTGGAAATGCTGTAAAAAATGGCATTTCTAGTCTTTGTGATGAGGTTGCTGTGATTGGAATTGCTGATGGGGGTGAGGGTAGTTTAGATACTATTGCAAATTTTCTCGGAGCAAATTTTGATGAAATTTTAACTTTTGATCCGCTTTTTAGGCAAATAAAGGCAAAATATGCTTATAAAGATGATTTAGCAATTTTAGAAATGTCTCAAAGCTCTGGGTTAAATTTATTAAAAAAAGATGAGCAAAATCCATATCTTACTTCAACTTACGGACTTGGAATTATGATAAAAGATGCTATTTTAAAAGGTAGAAGAAATTTTATCATAGGAATTGGTGGAAGCGCAACAAATGATGCGGGAACTGGAATGCTTGAAGCTTTGGGATTTAGCTTTTTTGATAAAAATGATAATTTAATAAAAGCAAATGGTCAAAATTTGATAAAAATTTCTAAAATTTCAGATAAAAACATCTTAAAAGAACTAAAAGAGTGCAAATTTAAAATAGCTTGCGATGTAAATAATCCCCTATATGGCAAGAATGGAGCCGCTTATGTATATGCTGCGCAAAAAGGTGCTAGTAATGAAATGATAAAAAATCTTGACTTAGGCCTTATAAATTTTAGTAAAGTAGTTTATAAATTTATGGGCATTGATAATTCTAATATTGCTGGAAGTGGGGCAGCTGGTGGGCTTGGGTTTGGATTTATGAGTTTTTTAAATGCTAAGCTTTTAAGAGGATTTGAAATAATTTCAAAGATTATAAATTTAGAAGAAAATATTAAAAATGCTGATTTGATCATAACTGGTGAGGGAAAACTAGACGCTCAAAGCTCTATGGGTAAAGTTCCTAGCGAAGTAGCAAAATTAGCTAAAAAGCATTCCAAAAAAGTAGTGGCTTTGGGCGGTGCTGTTGATGATGGTTTCGATGATGGACTTTTTAATGGGGCATTTTGTATTTTAAACTCACCAATTATCCTTGAAGATGCTATGAAAAAAGAGATTGCAAAAGCAAATTTAACTAAAATTTCAAGACAAATTTTAAAACTTTTAAAGTAAATTTCAAAAAGCTTGACATGTTTTTTTTGTAAAATACAGCAATTTTATAAGAAAAAGGATTGCCTATGATTTGCCCTTATTGTGGTGAAGAACTAAAATATGGTGTTAGTGTTTGTAGAGGTTACCAAGCAGAAATTTCTTATAAATCAGCACCTACAGGTTTTTTGATGTTTATAATTGGATGTGGACTTATATATTATCATTTTAAAGGGTTTTTCCCATATACTATTGTTCCCCTTATCATTGGAATTATAACTTTATTGGTTGGGATATTTCAATTCTATTTAAAAATAACTGGAAAAAGAGGTCCCGCAAAACTGATATTTAGAAGGCAATTTAGTAGATAGTTTTGTAGAATGCATAAGCTAAAGTACTTTGAATTTTAGGGCAAAATCGCCCTAAAATTATCTTCTTTTTAGATAATGTGCAACTTGGGAAAGTTCTTTTGGATTTAAATCACCGCAAGGTTTGTTTTTGATTAGATAAGCTTTTGCTCTTCCTGATGTGTTAAATTTCTCTTTTATATCTGCACAACTTGCTTTATATATTTCTTCGCCTTTTAATGCTGCCATTTTTTGTCTTTTGTCGATTAAGGCTATATCATCAGCCAAACTTTCTTCAACTTTTTTTGAAATTTCGCCAAAGCTTAAAATTTCTCCACCAAAGTTATTTTTAAATTCTTTCGCATCATCTTCATTTTCAAATGCGTATGAACTTACAGTTGCCATTGTGGCTGGCTTATTTGAGCCATAAACATAAAAAGCATTTTTTGAATCTATAAATTTTAAAGTTTTAGCATCAACTACTTTTGGATTTTTAATTTCCACTTTTTCGCTCATTGCCTCTTCAAACATGCAGTGAATTGAGCAATATTGATGAATTTCATCTTTGCCATTTACATCATAATCGCTTGCGTGAGAAGTTTTATAAAACTTAATTAAACTCATACCGCAAACTATGCAAAACTCTTTACCATCTCCATCTTGTAAAATAATTGCTTCCTCGGGTTTTACCTCTCTAAAATCAATCTCACTCATATCCATTTTTGCAAAAAGATTTGGACTAAAACCAATACTTCCTGCTAAAAAAACTAATCCAGTTGTTTTTAAGAAATTTCTTCTTTCCATTTGTATGCTCCTAAGAAAAATAATAAAATTAATTTTATCACACAAATATTAAATTTGTGTTAAGTAAATTGTTATGAAAAAACACAAAATTCAAATTTTCAGTTTATTTTATTAAAAATTTGATAAAATTGTAAATAATTACATAAAAGGAAATCATAATGGCTTTTTTAAAACGAAATTTAAGAAATTTTTATACGGTTTTTTTTGATGATGGCTCATGTAAGATTAAATTTAGAAATCTTAACTCACAAAAAGTGATATTAAAAGAGTATTTTAATACAGTAAGACCAAAAGATGGCGACTTATTTAAAAGTGTAAATGAGTATTTAAAAGACACTAAAAAAGATAAAAAAAGTTATGTTTCCGTGATAGATGGAACTTTAAAGCACTCCTTGGTTATGGAAAATAGCGATGATCTAAAAGATAAGCTTACACAAAAAATAGATAAAAATATAATAGCTATTTTAGATGAAGATAAATTTCAAAAATATAAAGAAAATATAGAAGTAAATGAATTTGAATATATAAGCCCTTTTAAAGTGCTTTATTTCTTATATAAAAATTGCAAGCTAGATGGCGTTAATCTATTTTTAATAAAATTTCATCAAACTCTTGCAATAATGGTTGCTAGTAAAGATAAAGTAATTGATGCAAAAATGATATCTTTAGAAAAAAGTTATGAAAAAATGATTTTAGAAAATTTAGATTTAGATATAAATAGTGATGAAATTTTTTGCGCAGCTATTGAAGATTATTTAAAAGAATTCTATGAAAAACATGATGATTTTATAGAAAAAATTATGGTCTATGGGAGTGTAGGACCTGAGATTGGATATTATATTTTCACTAAGGTTTTCATAAAAACAGAAGTTGGCATGGAAAATATAATAGACTTTGCAAACAAAATAAATATAAAAGAAAACTTTTAAAAATATTTAAGTAAATTTTGATGAGTAAAAATATAGCCTCTAATTAATTTAGGGACTTTTTTTACTCTACAAATTTCTTTAAATTTCTTAGTCATAATTTCTTTTTTATATGGCGCTATGTAGATTTTATCATCTTTATAAGAAATTGTTATTTTACCACTTATAACGGTATCTTTTATCGCTTCATCTCTTTGTTTTTGGCTCATTACAATACCAAATTTTTTTAAAATTTTATCTAATAAATTTATGGAATTTGGCTGGTTTTTTATAACGAAAAACTCCAAATTTTCATATATTAAGCCATCTTGTAAAATTTCTTTATCTTTTTGCATAAATTTTAAGCTGCTTTCTAGACCTTTTTTATAAAGTTTTACAAACTCATTGCTAAAATTCTCTCTTATAAAATTTCTTTGAAATTTAGTGTTTTTATTTGAGCTATCTATAAAGTATTTTAGATGATTTTCATTTAAGAAATTTAGTATTTCATCCCTTGAGGTATATAATAAAGGTCTTATTATTTTTAAATTTTCTTTTTTATCATAAACACTCATTCCAATGACATTACAAAGTCCAGCACCTTTTGAAATTCTCATTAAAAACCATTCGAAAAGATCATTTAAATTATGAGCTGTAATTAGAAATTTATAATCAAATTTAGAAAAAATTTCATTAAAAAACTCATATCTTAAATCTCTTGCTATTTTTTCAAAATTTGAACTTTTTTCAAGATTTAAATTTACTTTTTTAACAAATATTTTTTTATTAAATTTTTTTGCTAAATTTATAGCTTCATTTTCTTCTAAAATACTTTCTTTTCTTGTGTTGTAGTTTACAAATGCCAAATCAAAATTAATATTTTGATTAACCAAAAGATAAAACAAAGCTGTGCTATCAACTCCGTGAGAAAATGCTAAAATCGAGCTTTTACCTTTTAATAAATTTAAAGCATTTTGGTCAAGCAATAATTTCTCCAACTAACTTATCGCCAGCAATTGAAGTTATAAGACACTTATAGACTTTGCCAATTTCAAGATTTTTAACTTTACTATCATTTATTAAAATCTCTCCATCGATATCTTTATCCCAAATTACATTTTTTGCACCATAAAACATTTCACCTTCACTGCTAATACCATTAATTTCACAAAGTATTGTTTTTCCTACTTCTTTTTGAAGGCTATTTTTAAGTGAGTTTAAAGTTATTTTTTCTATTAAATTTAATCTTTTTGTAACTACTTTTGAAGGAATTTGCTCCATTTCAAACGATGCGGTATCTTCTTCTTTTGAGTAGGCAAAAACACTAATTCTATCAAAACTAAATTCTTTTAGAAATTTGCAAAGTTCATCAAAATCTTCCTGGCTTTCTCCTGGATGTCCCACGATAAACCCACTTCTTAAAAATGAATTTGGTGCTTTTCTCATCATTTCTAAAAGTTTAAATTCATTGCCATTTGGGCGTTTCATAAGTTTTAACATTTTTTGACTAATATGTTGTAAAGGCATATCAAAATAGTTTAAAAACACTTTGGAATCAATTATTTTTTGAATTAAATTTACTGAAGTTGTAGCAGGATAAAGGTATAAAATCCTAGCAAATTTAACACCATCAATTTTTTCAATTTCGTTAATTAAATTTATAAGCCCGTCTTTTATACCAAAATCTCTTAAATAACTTGAACTATCTTGAGAGATAAAACTAAAATCATAAAAGCCTTGTTTGACTAGACTTTTTACCTCTTCAACAATACTTTTTAAGTCTCTACTTTTTAGTTTTCCCTTAAAAGTTGGAATCGCACAAAAACTACATTTTTGATTACAACCTTCTGAAATTTTAATATAGGCATGATAGTTTGAGCCAGTTATAACTCTTTTTTCATTTTTTTGCAGATATGTTTTTGGACTAAATAAATTTTGTTTTTTTAAAATCATTTCATCTATTTTATCATAGTCTCCAACTCCACTAAAAATATCAACCTCTGGAAGTTCGCGCATAAGTTCATCTTTGTAACGCTGCATCAAGCACCCAGTTACTACCAAAACCGAGTTTTCTTTTTTGTAGTTTGCTAATTCTAAGATTGTTTTTATGCTTTCTTCTTTTGCAGAAGTTATAAACCCACATGTATTTACTATCATAACATCAGCGTTATCAGGAGAATTTACAACTTCATAGTTTTGTAGTCTTCCAAGCATTATTTCACTATCGACTAAATTTTTATTACAGCCTAAAGAGCAAAGATAAAGTTTTGGCATTTTAAATCCAAATGTTATCGATTAATCTTGTTTTATCAACAAATGCTGCTATTAAAATTATTGTATTTCCTAGTTCAATTTTTTCTATTTCGTTAAAGTTTCTATCTACAATTGCTACATAATCAACTTTTAATGGCTCAAGTGTTTCCTTTATGGAGGCAATAATTTGTTTTGATTCAGTCTCACCTTTTTTTACTAAATTTGAAGCTTTCAAAAGAGATCTAGATAGTTTTAAAGCATCTAGTTTTTGCTCTTCATTTAAGTAGGTATTTCTTGAGCTAAGCGCTAAACCATCGGCTTCTCTAACTATTTCACAAGGATTTATTTTAACATCTAAGAAAAATGAATCAACCATATTTTTTACAACCGCAATTTGTTGAGCATCTTTTTTCCCAAAATATGCATTATTTGGTTTTATGAGATTAAAAAATTTATTTAAAACTCTACATACACCATCAAAGTGTCCTGGTCTAAAAGCGCCTTCTAAAACGGAATTTAATTTTTCATTTGCTTTTATAGTTGTTTCATTTTTTTTATAAATTTCATCCACGCTTGGTAAAAATAGCAAATCAACTTCCGCAACTTCGCATATTCTTGTATCTGCTTCTTGATTTTTAGGATATTTTTCAAAGTCCTCACCTGGTAAAAATTGAGTTGGGTTTACAAAAATTGAAACAACTGTAAAATCATTATCTTTTTTTGAGTTCTCTATTAAACTTAGATGACCCCTATGTAAGGCCCCCATTGTAGGGACATATCCAATTGTTCCATTAAATTCTTTTAAATTCTCTTTTAATTCGCTAATTGTGCGAGCTATTTTCATAATAAAACTTTCCTATTTAGTGTAAAATTTTCGCAATTATAACTTAAATTTTCTAAATTACTCTTAATCTATGTTAATCTATGCTAGATTTAAAGATTTTTAGATAAAATATAATACTAAATTTATGTCATACAAATAGTGTGAGAAAGGGTGTAGGTGGAAAGACTAGGGAGGTTTTTAAAACACGAATCAATTGGTGGAATTTTGATAATTATGGCTACATTTTTAGCTCTTGTTTGTCAAAATACAATTTTAACTGAATTTTATAATGATTTTTTAAGATTAAAAGCTGGAATTACGGTAGAAGATTTTAAAATAGTTAAACCAATTATTTTATGGGTAAATGATGGTTTAATGGCGCTTTTTTTCTTTTATATTGGACTTGAAGTTAAAAGAGAGATACTAGTTGGTGAGTTAAGTTCTCCTGATAGAGTTGCACTTCCATTAGTTGGAGGCCTTGGTGGTGTTATAGTTCCTGCACTTGTTTTTGCAGCTTTTACCTATGGCGATAGTTTTGCTATGCGTGGTTGGGCGATACCTACTGTTAGTGATACTGCTTTTGCTGTTGGAGTGTTGCTACTTCTTGGTTCAAAAGTACCACCATCCTTAAGAATTTTTCTACTTCTTTTAGCAATCATTGATGATATTTGTGCTGTTGTTATAATTGCTATTTTTTATACAAGTGAACTTTCTAATTATGCTCTTATAATGGCTGGAGTTTTAATTGTAATTTTGATTATTTTAAATTTGCTTAAGGTAAATAAAAAGTTTTTTTATATTGTAATTGGGCTTTTACTTTGGACAGCGTTTTTGCAATCAGGTGTTCATACTACAATAGCTGGAATAATAGCTGCTATTTTCATTCCACTAAAGCCAATTCATGGGTACTCTATGCTTAGAGATATTGAAAATAAATTAGGCGGATTTATAACTTATTTTGTAATGCCATTATTTGCTTTTGTCAATGCCGGTATTCCACTAACTTCAGATGCTTTTAGTCATTTAATTCATCCTGTTTCCTTGGGAATTATTGTAGGGCTTGTTATAGCAAAACCTTTGGGAATTTATGGATTTTCTTATGTTATTATAAAATTTGGAGTTTCAAAACTTCCATCTGGTGCAAATTTAATGCAATTTTTTGGACTTTGTGTTTTAACAGGAATTGGTGCAAGTATGAGTTTATTTATCTGTTCAATTGCTTATCATGATAGCAATATATTCCATTATGCTGAAAAATTTGCTATACTTATAGCATCATTTATCGCAGCCATTGCTGGATATTTTGTAATGAAAATAGGCTATAAATATCAAAAACAAAGAGAAATTTTGAAAGAAGATGATTATTTATTGGCTGAAAAAGCAAAAGAAGCACAAAAAGTTTTAGAAGAGCAGAAATTAAAGGAAAGTATTGGATAATTACGAATATGGTGAATTATTAAAAAAACTAAAAACAAAAGTTGATAATATAAGCCTCATAATAAAACCAGATTTATTGCAAAAAAGAGTTGATAGTATAGCAGTAGAGCAAGCAGATCCTAGTTTTTGGAGTGATGCAGCAAATGCGGCTAAAATCAATAAAGAAAAAACTCAAATTTCATCTATGTTAACTAAATTTAAATCAGTAAAACAAGCAGTTGAAGATGCGTTTGATATGTTCAAGTTAGCAAGTGATGAAAACGATAGTGATCTTTTAGAAAGTCTTTTTGAAGATGCTGATGAGTTAGAGGAAAAAATTACAAATTTAGAGATTTCAATGCTTTTAAGTAGCGAAAATGACTCTAAAAATGCAATTGTTACAATTCATCCAGGTGCTGGTGGAACAGAGAGTAATGACTGGGCTAGCATGCTATATAGAATGTATTTGAGATTTTGTGAGAGAGAAAATTACAAGGTTGATGTTTTGGACTTTCAAGAGGGTGATGAGGCTGGATTAAAAGACGTAAGCTTTATAGTAAAAGGTGAAAATGCCTACGGATATTTAAAAGCTGAAAATGGCATACACAGACTTGTTAGAGTAAGTCCATTTGATAGTGCTGGAAGGCGTCACACAAGTTTTACAAGCGTTATGGTAAGTCCTGAGCTTGATGATGATATAAACATAGAAATAGAAGAAAAAGATATAAGAATAGATGTTTATAGGGCAAGTGGAGCAGGTGGCCAACATGTAAATAAAACAGAAAGCGCAGTTAGAATAACTCACTATGAAACTGGTATTGTTGTGCAGTGTCAAAATGATAGAAGCCAACACAAAAATAAAGCAACTGCAATGAAGATGCTTAAATCGAGACTTTATGAGTTAGAACTTCAAAAACAAAATGAAGCACATAATAATGTAGATAAAAGTGAAATTGGATGGGGGCATCAAGTTAGAAGTTATGTACTGTTTCCATATCAACAAGTTAAAGATAATAGATCAAATTTAAGTTATTCAAATGTTGATGCAGTCTTAGATGGTGATATTAAAAAAATCATTGAGGGAGTTCTAATCTCTCAATCTGATAAAAAACAATTTTAAATAAAAGGATTTAGTATGAACGAAGAAGGAATTTTAGTAAGTTTGGGTTATGTTTTAAACGACTCTACTTTGGAACAACTAAGAGGTATATTATCAAAATGTGATTTTAATCAAAGTGAACTTGATGATATTATTAATTTAAATGATAAACTTAAAATTTATGGTGCTTATATAGCTATGTCAAATTCAAACCCATATTTTAAAATTAAAAATGACCCTGATAGTGAGAGAGAAAGAAAAGTTGTAAGAGATATGATATTTGAGTGGGCAGATAAATATAAGATGAATCTAGAAAAGGTTAGTGGTAAGGAAACTTACTATATTAAAGGAAGGTTATAATAAAAATGAGAAATAAAATTTTAAGTAGTTTGGCTATATTTACTGCTTTAATTTTGGCTGGTTGTTCTCAGACTACCCCAAAAACTCCAGTAGTAAGTACCCCATCTGCATCTAATGGTGGCGGTGCAGTGATTCCAGCAGCAAAAAATAGTGGTGCTGTTATAAATTCACCTATAAACTCAAATCAAGCAGCCGATATCTATAATAGGCTAAATCAATTAAGCCTGGAGCAGTGTATTTCAGTAGCTGATGGATATTATTATAATGCCAATTTTGTGAATGCACTTTTAGCGTATGATTATACTTGCGTAAGATTTCAAGATATTCCAACTTGCATGAAACTTGGTAAGATGTTTGAAAAAGGTGAGGGTTCAGCAGTAGATAAAGTAAAAGCTTTAGATATATATCAAAGAGCTTGCTTTGGTGGCTATGATCCAGGATGTAAGGAAATGAAAAGACTTCAATAGGTCGAAGTTTTAATTTTGGCTTGCAAATTTAAATATATTAATTTAGATTTGCAGCCTTTCTCATATAAAGTTCTATTTTTTTCTCATCAAGCTTATTATTAAAAAATAAATTTAGCGCTAAAACTGCTTGATAAATAAGCATATCAAGACCGTCTTTGTGTTTGAGATTTAATTTGCTAGCTAGGTTTAAAAATGGTGTTTTTCTACCATATATAACATCAAAAGCATATTTAGAAAAGCAATCCTTTAAAATTTCTTCTGGAAGTGGTAAAGTGGCATCTTTTAATCCAGCTGAGGTTGAGTTTATAACTAAATCAAATTTCTTTGGTTTGAAATTTTTATAAGTAAAAAAATTAAATTCTTTAAAATCTAAATATCTATCGCTTCTATTTACTATTTCTAAATCCAAATTTGATAAGGCGTTTGCTAAAGCTTTTGCTGTGCCTCCTGCTCCAATTACTAAAACTGATTTGATATCTTTAAATTCATTTATAGCTTTTAAAAAACCAGGTGCATCTGTGTTATAGCCAAAAAGTTTATCTTTATTTTTTACTATTGTATTTAAAGAGCCTATTTTTTCTGCATAAGGATCTATTTCATCACAAATTTGAAACGCTATTTGTTTATATGGAATTGTTATGTTTGCACCGTTTAAACCTAAATTTAAAAAAGTTTCTTTCAATAAGCTACCATCTTTTAAACAAACTCTACCATAAAAAGCATCTAAATTTAGCTCTTTTATGGCGAGGTTGTGAAGTCTTGGCGATATTGAATGAGATATTGGATCGCCAAAGACTGCAAATTTTTTCATTATTTTACTCTAAAGACAAAAGCATCTTTGTTTATGGTCGCTCTTATATTTGGCATCTCGCTATTAAGTTTTGCCTCATCAAATGGTCCTACTAAAACCTTAACATATTCTCTGCCTTTTACTGTGGTTTTATAAAGAGTATATGAGTATCCTTTACTCTTTAATTTTTTTATGTAATCGGCATCTGGTTTAAAGTCAGCAGTTGCTAAAACTTGTATATAGTTTCCTTTTTGCAAAGTTGTTTGTGTAACATTATTTTTTTGAGTTGAAGTTTGGTTTTTGCTCTCTTGCTTTTGAGCTTTAGGGGTTTGCTTTTTAACCTCTTGCTTTTGAGCTTCTTTTTTAACCTTTTCTTCTTTTATAGCTTTTTTAGGCTCTTGTTTTGGAGTCTCTTTTTTAGATGTTACAACTACAACTTCTTGTTTTGATTTAGTTGCTTCAGCTTTTGGCTCTTGTTTTATTTTTTCCTTTGAGCTGCTTTTTTCTATAGTTTGTTTAGCTTCATCTTTTGTTTCTGCTGCTATAGTATGCTCAATTTTCTCTTCTGGTTTTGGAGTCTCTTCTATTCTAATTGGTCTAATTTCAACAATTTGCGGCTCTATTTTTTTAGTTTCCACATTTTTGTTTGAAGTTTCATCAATTTCTCTTATTGGCTGACTCGGTTTTTTAGCTTTAGGCTTAAATATTGTCTCTTCACTCGGCATAACAAGTGGTTTTGGCTCTTCCATATTTCCACTATTTATAAATTTCATAATTATTAAAACTATTAAAAAAAGCACTACTAAAATAGCAATGCCAGTTAAAATTTTTTTAATATTATTTGTTTTCGCAGTTTTAGGGTCTAAGACAATATTATCATCTATACTAAATCTATCATCGCTCATTTTTTCTCCTAGAACATAGCTTTATCATAAATTATAAATTTATGTGCTAATGCTTTTACCTCTTCTTTTATTTTAGCATGAAGATCTTTATTGTTTATATCATCTAAAACATCGGCAATTTTATTTGCTATAAACTCAAATTCAGCTTCTTTCATACCTCTTGCAGTTAGTGCAGGGCTTCCAATTCTTACTCCACTTGTTACGAAAGGACTTCTTTTTTCTCCAGGAACTGTGTTTTTATTTGTTGTTATACCAGCATCTTCTAGCGCAGCTGATGCATCTTTTCCACTATATTCCTTATTTGACAAATCCATTAAAACAAGATGATTGTCAGTTCCGCCACTTACTAGGTCATATCCTCTTTTTATTAAAACCTCACCAAGTTTTTTAGCATTTGCCTTAACTTGTTTTGCATAAACTTTCCATTCAGGGCTTAAATTATGTTTAAATCCAACTGCTTTTGCTGCAATTACATGCATTAAAGGTCCGCCCTGAATGCCAGGAAATATACTTGAGTTTATTTTCTTAGCAATTTCCTCATCATTTGTCATTATAATTCCACCTCTTGGGCCTCTTAATGTTTTGTGGGTTGTAGAACTAACAACATGGCAGTGTGGAAATGGACTTGGGTGTTCACCTGCTACAACTAAACCTGCGATGTGTGCAACATCAGCAAAAAGATAGGCTCCAACAGCATCAGCTATTTCTCTAAATTTTGCAAAATCTATCTCTCTTGCATATGCACTTGCACCACAAACTATAAGTTTTGGTTGAACTACTTTAGCAATTTCTAATACCTTATCATAGTTTATTCTTCCATCTAGCTCAACTCCATAAAAAAAGCTATCATAGTTTTTGCCACTAGCATTTACCTTTGCACCGTGAGTTAAGTGTCCACCATGGCTTAAGTCCATACCTAAAATTCTATCACCTGGTTTTAAAAGTGCCCCATAAACACCTTGATTAGCTTGACTTCCTGAGTTTGGTTGAACATTTGCAAATTTGCAGTTAAAAAGCTTCTTACATCTTTCAATAGCAATTTCTTCGATTCCATCTACAAACTCACAACCTCCGTAGTATCTTTTATGTGGATACCCTTCGGCATATTTGTTTGTCAAAATTGACCCCATAACTTCCATAACATCAGGATAGGTAAAATTTTCACTTGCAATCATTTCCAAGTAGTCACACTGTCTTTTTAATTCCTTGTTTGTTAAATCAAAAATTTCTTTATCGTAATTTTCTAAACTCATTTTTACTCCTTATCTTCATCGGTTTGTATTGTTTTTAATGGTCTCATAGCTGGAAATAAAATAACGTCTCTAATTGATTTTTTATTAGTTAAAAGCATTGTAAGTCTATCGACTCCAAGTCCCCAACCAACAGTTGGTGGCATTGCATAGCCAAGAGCTTTTACATAATCCTCATCCATTTCATGAGCTTCATCATCTCCTGCATTTTTTGCCTCAATTTGTGCTTTAAATCTTTCATATTGATCAAGTGGATCATTTAGTTCATTAAAAGCGTTTGCTAGTTCATTTCCTGCTATAAATAGCTCAAATCTTTCGGCAATATTTGGATTTTCATCACTTCTTCTTGAAAGTGGGCTTATTGAAATTGGAAAATCAACTATAAAAGTTGGATTTATAAGTTTTTCCTCCACATAATTGTCAAAAAGCTCAGCTTGTAAATGTCCAAGATCCAAATTTTCATTTGCTTCAAAGCCATCTTTTTCTAGTTTTTCTAAAATTTTATCTTTATCATTTATGATATCTTGTGAAAGTCCACCTATCTCAACAAGAGCATCTAAATATTTAACTCTTGCAAATGGTTTTGAAAAATCAATCTTTTTATCATCATATTCTAAAATTTCAGGTAAATTAAGCCCTTTTAATAGCATTTTGAAAAGCTCTTCTGTTAGATTCATGGCCTCATTATAATTATGCCATGCCCAGTAAAACTCAATAGATGTAAATTCCGGATTATGGGTTAAATCCATTCCTTCGTTTCTAAAATTTCTATTTATTTCAAAAACGGCTTCCATTCCACCAACAATTAGTCGTTTTAAATAAAGTTCTGGCGCTATTCTAAGATATCTATTTACATCAAGTGCATTATGATAAGTTACAAATGGTTTTGCATTTGCTCCACCAGCAATTGGGTGCATCATAGGAGTTTCAACTTCCATAAAGCCTTTTTCTTCAAAAAAATGTCTAATTAGTGAGATGATTTTCGATCTCTTTTTAAAATCATTTCTAACCTCTGGGTTCATTATCATATCAAGATATCTTTGTCGGTAACGCATCTCAATATCTACAAGTCCATGAAATTTCTCAGGAAGTTGTGAAATTGCTTTTGAGGCTAGAGTTAGGTTTGTAACATGCATAGAAAATTCCCCTGTTTGAGTTACAAAAGGAAAACCTTTTACTAAAACCACATCTCCAACTTCAAGATTTTTTTTAAAAACTTTATATAAATCCTCGCCTATACTGTCTCTAGAATAATAAATCTGAACATTACCACTTTCATCTTCAATATTTGCAAATGTTGATTTACCAGCTACTCTTTTTAGCATAAGACGCCCTGAAATTATAACTTCATCATTAACTCTTTTTTCATCGAGTTCTTTTATATATTCAAATTTATCCCTAAATTCTTTTATATCCATATCTTTTTTTAGAAAATGCGGATATGGATTTATTCCTAATTTTCTTAATTCTTCTGATTTTTCTATTCTTTGAATTTCTAATTGATTATCAAATACCACTTACTATGACTCCTTTTTACTACAATTTTTGCAAGTTCCGTAAAGTTGCATTAAATGCCCTGTTAATGTAAAACCGTTCTTTTTTGCTATTTCTTCTTGCTTTTTTTCAACAGAAGGATCTTCAAATTCCACTATTTTACCACAGTTTTTACAAATCAAATGATCATGATGTGGCTTTGTTGCAAGTTCAAATTTCTTACCTTGTGTGCCGAAAGAAATAGATGTAACCATACCTGAGTCTTCAAGTAAATTTAAAGTTCTATAAACGGTTGCAATACCTATATTTAGTTCAGGTTGCTCGTCTCTTATCTCCAAATAGAGCTCTTCTGGAGTAAAGTGATGGTCACTGTTATAAAGCATTTTGATAACAGACTCTCTTTGTTTTGTATATTTAAGCTTGTTTTTTCTTAAGATTTCTCTAAACTCATATAGAATTGCATCAAATTCTAAATTTTCAATTCTCGTAGTTTTGTTTTTCTGTTTCATTGCTCTCTCCATTTATAAAATTTTCATTAAAATTACTTTTTTCATAAATTATATTTGTTTGATTTGCTTCTTGGTTTTTTTCATCTTCAATAACAGGAATAATATCATTCAATTTCAATCCCATCATCCAAGCACCTGTATTTATAAGATATGGGTAAGTAAAGCTATTTTCAAAAAAAGGTCTTGCTTGTTTGTTTAAAAAAGCTGATGATCTTATAAAAACAGCAATTATTGCAAAAATTAAAAATATTTTTGCTCCGCCAAATACAAATCCACCAATTCTATCAACTATACCAAGACCACTAAGACTTAGCATTTTAGTTAAAAGTTCACCCAAAATCAAAGCTATAAACCAAATACCAAAAAGTGCAGCTACAAATCCTGCTATAATCTCAGTTCCATTTGAATCCATAAGTCCTAATTTATTTAAATCATAAATATTTGCACTTATCCAAGCTCCAACTTCTGCTTTAAATTTTATTGCGATTATAAATCCACCAATCATACCTATAATTCCAAAAATTTCTCTTATAAGACCAGAGCTAAGTCCTTTTAGTGCAAAAATTAAAGTAAAAGCTATTATTATTAAATCGAGCCAATTTATGCCGCTCATCTACTCACCCCCTAAAGCTTTAATTAACTCTTGTCTATTTGTAGTGTAAGCAAGAGCACTTTCTTTTGAAATAAGTCTTTTATTAAGTGCTTGTAATAGTGCTTGAGTTTGAGTTACCATACCTGTTTCTTGTTGATTTAACTGCATTTGAGAATAAATTTGTTGAGTTTTATCTTCTCTTATTAGGTTTGCAATAGCGTGATTATTTACCAAAATTTCATGAACTGCAAGTCGTCCTTTTCCAATTTTTGGAAGTAGGGATTGTGAAACTATTGCACTTAATGAAACTGATAACATATTTCTTATTTGTGTTTGTTCACTTCCATCGAAACTATCAACTATACGGCTGATTGTTTGCATAGCTGAGTTTGTGTGAAGTGTAGCAAAAACTAAGTGTCCTGTTTCAGCTGCTGTAATGGCAATTGAAATAGTTTCTCTATCTCTCATCTCACCAATTAGTATAATATCAGGGTCCTCACGAAGAGCATATTTTAAAGCATTTGCATAAGAGTGAGTATCGGTTCCTATATTTCTATGAGAAAAAAGACATTTTTTATTTTCATGGACAAATTCAACTGGGTCTTCAACTGTTATAATGTGCTTTCTTTCAGTCAAATTTATCTCATTTAGCATTGCTGCTAAAGTAGTTGATTTACCACTTCCTGTAGGACCAGTTACTAAAATCATCCCTTTTTCTCTTTTAACTAGATCTTTAAAAATACTTGGAGCCCTTAAATCATCAAGCGATGGAATGTCAACAGGAATTTTTCTAAATGCAGCTGCCAAATCACCATTCATAGTATAATAATAATTTCCTCTAAACCTTCCTATGTTTGGAATTTCCATAGCAAAGTCAAGTTCTTTTTTTTCCTCGAGTTCACTTTTTTGTGCATCTGTAATAATTGCATAACAAAGATGTTCAATGTCTGTTCCTGTTAAATTTGGCATATCAAGAGGAACTAGTTTTCCATCGATTCTAATTTGTGGGGCACTTCTGCTTACTATATGAAGGTCACTTGCATCGTTATTTATTTGTACCTTTAAAAGGGTTTGAATATCGGTTTTTATATTGCTTTTTTCCATTACGGTGTCCTTTTATTCTATAATTTTTGGAACTACAAAGAAATGATCTTCACTTGCTGGAGCTGATTTTAAAATCATATCAATAACTTCTTGATCTTGATGTGGTAAATCCTCTCTTAATGGAGTGAAATTTTGGTTTTTAATTTCCAAATTTTTACTATCAACCTCATCTAAAATTTTGACAAAATCTATAATTTTTTCAAGCTGTGATTTCATTTGACTTCTTTGGTTTTCTGGTATTTTTAAGGCACTTAGTTTTTCAAGTTTATTTAATAATTCATCATCAATTAGCATAGAATTTTTCCTTTTTTGCAAATAATAAGTGTTGGTATTATAACACATTTTATCTTACATTAGGCGTTATTTAAAAGATTTTATGCTACAATACACGAAAATTTTATTTAAAAGGGAATAAGTTTGGCTATAAAAGACGATATTAAAGATGTCAAAGAGAGAATGGACTCTCAAGGGCAGTTTTTAGAAAATATTATAAAAAGTGAGTTGTTTATCAAAAAATACAAGAAGCCAATTGTTGGCACTTTTATTGTTGTGTTTTTGGCTATTGTTGTGTATTTGGTGGTTGATTACCAAAAAGAAACAAAATTTAAAAAAGCAAATGAAAGCTATAATGAGCTTATTTTAAACCCAAATGATAAAGAAGCAGCCAAGAAGTTAAAAAGTTTAGATAAAAATCTTTTTGCTCTTTTTGAATTCAGACAAGCCATGGATAATAACGACAGTAAAAAAATTAACGAATTATCAAATTTAGAAGATATCGATAGGCTTTTAAAAGATATTATAAAATATGAAGCTGGAGAGCAAAGCGGTGAAATTTTAAGCTCATATAGTGCTTTTATAAATGGGTATGCTTATTTAAAAGATGGAAAAGTAGAAGAGGCTAATAAAGAATTTATTAAGATTTCTCCAAGCTCAGGATTGACTCAAATAGTTAAAAATTTAAGACACTATAATGGAAATAAAAATGAAAAAAATTAATTTGTTAAGTATAGTTTTATTATCTATTTTTTTAGTTGGTTGTTCAACAAAAAGAGAGTATTTTTCACCACAAAAAGAGGAAATTTTAGGAAAAGTTTCTTTTGATAATAAAACAGGAAGTGAAATTTTATATGTAACAAAAAGTGGAATTACTCTTAAAAATGGCAAAGTTATAACAAAAGATGAAAGGTCTTTTAATTTAGATTTAGAAAAAAAAGAGAAATTTTTAAACTATAATGATGAAAAAATAATAACCTCAACTATTGATGGAAAGTTGAAAATACTAGATGTAAACTCAAATCTTATTTTCAGTGAAAAGTTTTCATCTCAGCCTATTAGTGCAAGTTTAATTGGAACAAAACTAGCGGTTGTTTGTGCTGATAATTCTATTTGGATGATAGATATAAATAATAAAAATGTTATTTTAAGTGATAAGTTTGATACTACTTTTACGCTTGATTCAAGAATCGCATCTCCTTTATTTGCTGGAAATGGAGTTGTTATTTTTCCAACACTTGATGGAAGGATTGTAATAACAGTAAATGGAATGAAGGCGCAAGATGTTTTTGTAAGTGCTGAGTCATTCTTTAACAATATAATATATTTAGATGTGTTGGGTGATAAGATGTTTGCAGCTACAAATTCAACTTTAATTTTAATTTCACCAAGTGGAAATAAAAGATTGCTTCAAAATATAAGAGATATTTTTAGATATGAAGATAGAATTTATATATTTGGAAAAGATGGAATAGCCAAAATTTACGATTTAAATTTGAATGAGATCAAAGAAAGTAAGTTTAAATTTGCAATTTTTTCAGGGGTTATGCCATATAAAGACAGTATTTATATATTTGAAAAAACAGGATATCTTATAAAAACAGATTTAAATTTAGAAAATGCTCAAATTTATAAATTAAATGATGAACTTAGTAAGCTTAGCTTTGCAAGTATAGAAAATTTTTATCATAAAGATAAATTTATAAAGTTAAAATAAAGTTGTGTTAAAAATGGATGAGCTTTTAGTAAAGCACAATATAATACTTCAAAAAAGCAAAAATTTAAGCCTTAAAGAGTTTAAAACAAGATCTTATAAGGCTTTATTTGGCATTGATCTAAAGTCAAATAATACAATTTTATTTTTTAGGGATGCTAAGAGCAGGTTTTTACAAAAAGATAGCTTAAAGCTTGTCCAAATGTTAGAAAGTTTAGCAAAAAAAGAAAATAGAATCATCAAAAAAAAGATATTTTTTTATAATTGTGAAATTTGTTCAAAGGCGTTGGAATTTTTGAAAAAGAGTGGTTGGAAATGTTACTTTGCGATGTAGGAAATTTTAGCGCTAAGTTTTGGGATGATGGAAGACTTTTTAGTCTAAGTATTGATGAGCTTAATAAATTTAACCCAAAAGAAGATGTTTATTACATAAGTGTAAATTCTAAATTTATTCCAAAAAGCAGTAGCTTTATAGATATAAAAGATTATTTTAAATTTGATACTATTTACAAAGGTCTTGGTATAGATAGGATAGCAGGGTGTTATACTATAGAAAACGGGGTTATTGTAGATGCAGGAAGTGCAATAACGATTGATTTGATGATTTCAAATACTCATCAAGGTGGATTTATTACTCCAGGCATTGGAGCTTATCTAAATGCTTATAAAAGTATCTCGCCAATTTTAAATATTCCATTTAACTCACAAATTGAGCTCGATTGTTTTCCGCAAAAAACAAATGATGCTATTTCTTATGGAATTGTAAAGCCTCTAGTTTTAGCTATAAATGAAATGGCAAAAAATAAAGAGATTTATTTTACAGGCGGAGATGGAAGTTTTTTTGTCAAATTTTTTGAAAAAGCTATTTTTGATAAAAATTTGGTTTTTAGAGGCATGCTTAAAGCCATAAATGAACACAATAGTAAAACTACTAAGGATGATAAATGATAACAATCGCCCTTCCAAAAGGAAGAATAGCAAATGAAACTTTAGAAATTTTTGAAAAAGTTTTTAAAAAAGAGTTCGTTTTTGAAGATAGAAAACTTATATTAAATGTGGAAAATTTTAAATTTTTAGCTATTAGAAGTCAAGATGTGCCTACTTATGTAGAAAATGGCGCTGCTGATGTAGGCGTAGTTGGACTTGATGTTTTAGAAGAGCATAAGCCAAATATTTTAAGACTGCTTGATTTAGGGATTGGTAAATGCAAAGTCTGTGTTGGCATACAAAAAGATAAGATTTTAAATTATGATAAGCCAAATTTAACAGTTGCAACAAAAATGACAAATATAACAAAAGAATTTTTTGCTAAAAAAGCCACTCCAGTTTCTATTATAAAACTATATGGTTCTATTGAACTTGCTCCGTTAATAGGACTAAGTGATTTGATAGTTGATAATGTTGAAACCGGAACAACAATGAAACAAAACGGACTAAAAGTAGCTGAAACTATCATGGATAGTTCAGCTTTTTTAATATCTAACAAAAATAGTTTCATAAATAAAAAAATTGAAATTTTAGAAATTTATGATAAAATCTCAGCTGTTTTGTGATGAGATTTTCTTGTGAAATTTTCTTATATTTTCAATAATTTCATTTATTATATTCATAAAAGTTTCGCTATTTTTCTTGTCTTTTGAGTAAATTGCATATAGATTTCTTATAAACTTTTTACCTTTCATATTCACTTTATAAAGTCCATTTCCAAGTTCATTATGTATTGCAAAATAAGGCAAACAGGTAAATAATGGTCTGTTCCTAATAGAGTTTTTTATTGCTTCTGATGTTGGAAGCTCTAAGATTATATTTAAATTTGGATTTTCTTTAATATTATTAAAAAAGACTTCTCTTGTGCCAGAGCCAACTTCTCTCATAACCCAACCATAGTCTTTTAAAGAGCTTATGTTCCAAGATTTTTGCGCGAGATCTTTATCTCCAGTTACTATAAAAAGCTCATCTTCACATATTGTTATAGTACTTACTTCACTGTTTTTTAAGCTGCCTTCAACAAGACCAATATCGCATTGATTATTTAAAATACTTTGCAATATAGCTTCAGTATTTTCAATTTTTATATCTAAGTGAATTTTTGATTTATCGTTTTTATTTTCCAATATTTCGCTTACTGCTTCTGGCAAAAGATAACTTCCGATATTTTTACTCGATGTAATTGCAATATCAAACATACCTCCATTTAGCATATTTTTTCTAATTTCTAAAACTCGGTTATAAATTGGAGTAATTGATTTTAAAAAAGCTTTTCCTCTTTCATTAATTACAAGACTTTTACCTATTCGATCAAACAGCTCACCGCCAAGCGAGTTCTCAAGATTTTTAATAGCAATTGACATTGCTGATTGTGAAATACCAAAAAATTTTGAACACTCACTAATTTGTTTTAATTCGCAAACCTTGATAAAATACTCAATCTGCTTTAGTGTCATAGAAAATCCTTTTTGATATAAAATTTATTGCATTATAGCTAAATAATTAAAAATATATTATATAAAATAATTTATTATATAAATTTTTTAAATGTTTTGTGAATTTATGTAATAATTTAGTTTTGTTTGATAAAATACAAATATCAATATAAAATTTATATAAAGGAAATTTTTTGGAAAATTCCAATTTAAGTAAAAAGAATTTTAAAAAAGAAAATAATAAGAAAAAACTATCTCATAAATCAATATATAAAAATAGAAAATTGAAAGCTTGGGTTTTTATTTTAACAAGTGCACTTTGTGCTTATTCTTTATCGCTTCTTGCACCAATTAAGACTTTAGCAATAAGCCCTTTAATAATTGCTGTTGTTTTAGGAGCTATTTTGTCAAATACTTTTTATGAGACTTCACTTTTTTTAGAAAAAACAGGCGTTATAAAAATTGCAACAAAACAAATTTTAAGACTTGGAATAGTTTTATATGGCTTTAAAATAACATTAAATGATATTGGTCATGTTGGATTTAGCGGCGTTTTAATGGCATTTTTTATAGTTTTTTCTACATTCTTTATAGGATATTTTTTAGGACTTTTCTTAGGACTTGATAAAAAAAGTTCTATTTTGATAAGCTCAGGAAGTTCTATTTGTGGTGCAGCAGCAGTTTTAGCAACAAGCAGTGTTATAAAAGCAAAGAGCGATAAAATAGGAGTTGCAGTTTGTACTGTTGTGGTTTATGGGACTATTTTTATGTTTTTATATCCAGTTTTATTTAGACTTGGAGTTTTGGATTTATCAAAAACACAAATGGGATATTTAATGGGACTTTCTCTTCATGAAGTAGCTCACGCAGTTGGTGCTGGAGCAGCTGTTGGCCAGGAGGCAAATGATTTAAGTGTTATAATGAAAATGCTTAGGGTTTTAATGCTTGTGCCATTTTTATTTATGATAAGTTTTTTAAATTTTGAAAAAAGCAGTGGTGAAAATAGTGAAAAAATGAGTAAAAAAGTAACTATTCCTTGGTTTGGACTCTGGTTTTTAGCTATGGTTTTTATCGGGTCATTTTTGCCATTAAATTTGCGTGATATTTCACTCCCAATTGTAAATTTTATAGATATTATGCTTTTAACAACAGCTATGTTTGCCCTTGGTGTTACAATTAGAAAAGATATGTTAAAAAAATCAGGTAAAAAGCCATTTATCCTAGCTACTTTTTTAGCTATATGGCTTTTTACTATTTGTTTTATGATTGCTAAATTTTTAGTTTAGATTTCTTAAATTTTGAAGATTTAAATTTCTTAACCTTCTTTTTTCTTAAGTTTTGCTAAAAGTTCTTCAATGTCATATTTTGCTCTGTGGCTTTCGCTCATTAGATGAATAATTACATCGCCTAGGTCTATTACGCTCCACTCATCACTTGCTTCAACACCTAAAAACTCTTCACCTAAAGGTTTTAAAGCTGCATCTAAATCATCAGTTAAAGATAGTCCATGTTTTCCTGTAAGAGTTGTGGCAATTACTACGTATTTTGCAATATAGTCCTCATTTCTCATATCGATTATCTCAATATTTTCAGCCTTTTTATCCTCTAAAACTTTTTTGATAATTTCAAGTTTTTTTTCCATTTTTTTATCCTTATAAAAATTTATTACTTCACTTTTTATGGAATTTGGTATGAAGTCTTTGTTTAAATTTTGTCTAAATTCTGTAGATGAAATATTAACATTAATGTTTAACTTTTTCAAGGGTAAAATGTTTATCAAATTTTTTATTTTAACTTCATTTCTTGAAGCCACTACAAATTCTACCAAACTGCACAGCTCGTCAAATTTATGCCACTTATTTAAATCTTTTAAATTATCTTCGCCAATAATTAAATAAAATTTATCAATTTTAAATTTAGAATATAAAAATTTAACGCTTTGTATTGTGGAAACTGGATGATTTTGCAAAATTTCATAATCGCTTATTAAGACATTGTCTAAATTTTGCCAAAGTTTTTTACACCAATTAAGTCTTAAATTTGGTGGGGCAAAAAAACCATTTTTAAATGGATTTATAAAAGTTGGCATTACGATAAGTTTGTCTAAATTTAGAACTTTTAAAGTTTCTTTTACAATTTTATCATGTCCTAAATGTGGTGGATCAAAGCTCCCACCAAAAAGTGCTATTTTCATTTTAATTAGTTTTAACCTTAAATTCAGTAAAATAAGCTTTGATTATACCAAATAAAAGGAAAATATATGGCACTTAAATTTGCAATAAACGGTTTTGGACGCATCGGAAGATGTGCTGCTAGAATTTTATTAAACAGACCTGATACTGAACTTGTTGCGATAAATGATACAGCTAAAAGAGATATTACAAGATATTTATTAGAGCATGATTCAGTTCATGGTAAATTTAACAAAAAAGTTGAAGTAATAAATGATGATTATATAGCTGTTGATGGTAAAAAAATAAGAGTTTTTTCAACACGCGATCCAAATGAATTGGAATTTAAAGATTTTGGTGCAGAAGTTGTACTTGAATGTACAGGAGCTTTTCTAACAACTCAAAGTTGTGAGGTTTATATTAAAAACGGGCTTGATTTGGTTGTAATGAGTGCCCCTGCTAAGGATGATACACCAACTTTTGTAATGGGTGTAAATAATGAAAATTATAAAGGCGAAAAAATCATTTCAAATGCAAGTTGTACAACAAACTGTCTTGGACCTATTGCAAAAATACTTGATAGTGAGTTCGGTATCCAAAAAGGACTTATGAATACAACTCACGCATATACAAGTAGTCAAAACTTGCTTGATGTAAAAAGTAAAGATTATAGAAGAAGTAGAGCAGGGGCTATTAATATCATTCCAACAACCACAGGTGCTGCAAAAGCCATAAGTTTAGTTTTGCCAAACTTAAAAGATAAAATGCATGGACTTAGTCTTAGGGTTCCAGTGCCAAATGTCTCAATGCTTGATTTAACTGTTTTACTTGAAAAAAATACAACTGCTGATGAGGTTAATACAAAATTTAAAGAGTATGCAAACTCTTCAATGAGTGGAATTTTAAGCGTTGATGAAGATTATTGTGTTTCAAGCGATTTTATAGGAAGTAGTTTTTCAAGTATTGTTGCAGCTGATATGACACAAGTTGTAGGTAAAAATATGCTTAAAGTTTTGAGTTGGTATGATAATGAATGGGGTTATTCAAATAGACTTATTGATTTGGCTATTTATGCAAAAAATAATATGAAATAAAAGGGCTAAAATGAGTGAGAATTTACTGTTTATAAAAGATGTTAAGTTTGAAAAAGGCAAAAAAGTTTTTATAAGATGTGATTTTAATGTGCCAATGGATGAGTATCAAAATATAACTGATGACAGAAGGATTAGATCAGCACTTTCTACTATAAAGTACTGCTTAGATGAAGGCATGGCGGTTATTTTAGCTAGTCACTTGGGTCGTCCAAAAAATGGTTTTGAGGAGAAATTCAGCCTAAGTCCAGTTGCAAAAAGACTAAGCAGACTTTTAAAAAAAGATGTAAAATTTGTAAATGATATAATAGGTGAAAATGCTCAAAATGCAGTAAATGAACTGGGCGAAAATGAAATTTTACTTTTAGATAATTTGAGATTTGAAAAAGGTGAAACTAAAAATGATGATGAGTTTGCCAAAAAATTGGCTGGATTTGCCGATTTTTATATAAATGATGCTTTTGGAGTTTGCCATAGGGCTCATGCATCAGTTCATGCAATAACTAAGTTTTTTGATGAAAACCATAAAGCAGCTGGCTTTTTGCTACAAAAAGAGATAAATTTTGCTCAAAATTTGATTAAACATCCTGCTCGTCCTTTTGTTGCGATAGTTGGAGGAAGTAAAGTTAGCGGGAAGCTTCAAGCTTTAAAAAATCTGCTTCCAAAAGTTGATAAGCTGATAATTGGTGGAGGAATGGCATTTACATTTCTAAAATCAATTGGTTTTGAAATAGGAAATTCACTTTTAGAAGAAGAGCTTTTAGAAGATGCAAAGAAAATTTTAGATAAAGCAAAAGAGCTTGGAGTTAAAATTTATCTTCCAGTTGATGCCATTGTGGCACCATATTTTTCAGCAGATAGCGTTATGAAATATGTTACAACTCAAGAAATTCCAAAAGATTGGATGGGTTTAGATATTGGACCTGCTACAGTTACTTTATTCAAAGAAGCGATTGAAGATGCAGGAACTATATGGTGGAATGGGCCAATGGGTGTTTTTGAAATGGATAAATTTGCAAGAGGAAGCCTAAGGATAAGCCATGCAGTTGCCGAAAGTAATGCAACTACAGTAGTTGGAGGTGGCGATACGGCTGATGTTGTAGCAAGAGCAGGCGATCAAGATGAAATAACATTTATCTCAACAGGTGGTGGAGCAAGTTTGGAATTAATTGAAGGAAAAGAACTTCCTGGAGTTAAAGTTTTATTAAGAAAGGAAGATTTGTGATATTTGCTGCAAATTTAAAGTGCAACCACACAAGAAACAGTTTTTTAGAATACGCAAGCGTTTTAAATAATTTTTTAAAAAACCGCAAAAGCTGTGAAAACAGTGATGAAATTTTTGTTTTTCCTACAAGTTCAGCATTTTTAGAGGGCGACTTTGTTTTTAACCAAGGTGCTCAAAATTTTTATCCTGTAAAAAATGGAAGTTTTACAGGTGAAATTGGAAGTGAAATTTTAGATGAGTTTGGTATAAAAACTGTTTTGGTAGGACATAGTGAAAGAAGAGCTTTAGGTGAAAATAATGAATTTTTAAAAGCCAAATTTGAGTTTGCTAAAAAAAATGGATATAAAATAATTTTTTGCATTGGTGAAAGTGATATAACCTATATGAACGCTTCAACTAAAAGCTTTTTAAAATCACAGCTTGAAGGACTTGATTTAGAGTATGAAAATTTAAACCTAGCTTACGAGCCGATTTGGGCTATAGGAACTGGAAAAAGTGCAAAAATAAACGAGATAAGTGAAGTTTTAGATTTTTTAAGAACTTTTACAGATGCTCCACTTCTTTATGGTGGAAGTGTAAATTTAAGTAACATTAGTGAAATTTTAAGCGTTAAAAACTGCGATGGTGTTTTAGTTGGAAGTGCAAGTTTAGATGTAAATAACTTTATAAATTTAATAAAGGCAAAAAATGAATGATGTAATTATTAAAGGGGTAAAAGATGAAAATTTGACTCTTTTAAAGAGCATTGCTAAGCTTTTAAATAGTGAATTTATTGTTAAAAATAGCAAAGATTTAAGTCAAAGTGAATTTGAGGAGCTTGAAAAAAATATGTTAAAACTGGCAAATATGCCAAAAAATTTAGAAGTTTTAAAAAGGCTCAAAGATAGATGAAATACTTAAATATTTCTCAAGTCATAAAACTTCATACGCAAATTATCGCAGTTTCTGGAGGGCTTGATGGATATAATAAAACACAAATTAGCTACCTAAATTCTGTTTGTGAAAATATTAAAAATGATGAGTATTATCCTACTTTTTTAGATAAATTAACTCATTTGATTTTTTCTTGCGTTAAATTTCATCCATTTTTAGATGCAAACAAAAGGACGGCTTTACACATAGGATTAGCATTTATTTTAATAAATTTTCCTGATTTAAAAATAGATGATTATTATATAAAAATGGAAGATATTGTCATTAACGTTGCTGATGGAAGTGTTTCAAAAGATAAGTTAAAAGAAGAATTAAACAAAATTTTAAAGGGTAAAAGATGATTTTAAAAGGAAAAAAAGGTTTAATAGTTGGAGTTGCAAATCAAAAATCAATTGCTTATGGTATCGCAAAAGCTTGCAGAGATATGGGGGCAGATTTAGCTTTTACATATTTAAATGATGCACTTTTAAAAAGAGTTGAGCCAATAGCAAATGAGCTTGGTAGCGATAAAATTTACAAACTTGATGCAAATAGCGATGAAGATTTAATAAATTTAAAAAATAGCCTAAAAAAAGATTTTGGAAAAATTGATTTTGTTCTTCACGCAGTTGCTTTTGCCCCAAAAGAAGCATTAGAGGGTGAGTTTGTAAATACTTCAAGAGAAGCGTTTAATGTTACTATGCAAACAAGTGTTTATTCGCTTTTAGCTTTAACAAATGCAGTTTTACCACTCATAAATGAAGGTGGAAGTATTTTAACTTTAACATATTTAGGTGGCCCTAAGTTTGTGCCACATTACAATGTTATGGGTGTTGCAAAAGCTGCTCTTGAAAGTAGCGTGAGGTATTTAGCTCACGATTTAGGAAGTAAAAATATAAGAGTAAATGCAATTTCTGCAGGCCCTATAAAAACTCTTGCAGCAAGTGGAATAGGGGATTTTAGAATGATTTTAAAATGGAATGAGATAAATGCCCCGCTTAAAAGAAATGTAACAATTGAAGATGTTGGTAAAAGTGGAATGTATCTTTTAAGCGACCTTGCTTCAGCAGTAACTGGAGAAATTCACTATGTTGATTGTGGTTATAATATACTTGGAATGGGCGATATCGACACTGATGAAGAGGGAAAAACAATTTTAGCATGGGATAAGGATAAGTAAGGATATTTTATGAAAGAAAGCTTATGTGTATTTGACTGTGAGACAATTCCTTGTGTTGAAAGTCTTAAAAAAGCTTTTCCAAACGAGTATGAAAGTATTTTAAAAAACTATGAAAATAATGCGGATGAAAATAAGATAAATTATGAGTTTTCAAATCTTATGCAAAACAAACAGCTTGAAAAAACAGGAAGTAGTTTTTTACCAGTAAATTTTCATAAAATCGTTGCAATTAGTGTTGTTTTTGGTGATGAGTATGGAAAATTTGTAAGAGTTGCACAAATTCCAGGAGATGAAAAAGAGATGATTAAAAATTTCTTCATGGTGATGAAAAAAAATATGCGACTAGTTAGCTTTAATGGGCGTGGATTTGACTTACCGATGATGATGATAAGAGCAATGCGTTATAATTTAAGCATTCCAGCTTATTTTGAGATTGAAAATAAAGAATTAAATAAAAGCAAGTGGAATGGGAATTATAAAAGCAGATATGATGGTAAATTTCATCTTGATTTAATGGATCATATAAGCGAATTTGGCTCAGTTAGAGGATTAAATTTAAACTCACTTTGCCTTAGTTTAAATTTACCTGGCAAATTCGATACTCACGGCGATGAAGTTATGGAGCTTTTTTATGGCGGAGAGCTTGAAAAAATTCAAATTTATTGTCAAAGTGATGTTTTAAATACATATTTGCTTTTTTTAAAATATGAAATTTTAAAAGGAAATATAAATTTAGAAGATTATGCAAGTTTTATCTTAGGGGCAAAAGAGTATTTAAATTCTGAAAAACAAGGTATGAACTACACACCTGTTTTTACAAAATGCATTGATGAAGAGATAAAAAGGTGTGAAAGCGAAATTTAAATATTGTGATGCTTTTAAGCGAGTATAATGGTGAGAATTTAAGCTACTAGCTTATGGATGAAAAACTTGTTGGCATTCGTGTCATATGGGATGGTAAAAATCTAATTTCAAAAAAAGGAAATAAATTTGTTACCTCTAAGTTTTTTACAGAGCATTGTTCTAAAACCAAGCTTGAGAAGGATTTATATAAAAAAAAGATGATTTTGAAAAAATTGTCTAAATTGCTTCAAAATTAACTCTAAGTTATGAGTGAAAAGAGCTTAAATTTTATATTTTTGATATGCCTGAATATAGAAAAAATTTCAGCATAAAATATAAAAAAATGAAATTTAAAAACTCTAAAATCATTGAACTTGTTTTATAAGCTAGAGTTAAAGCAATGATGTGGTTTTTAGGTTTTTAGATGAAGTTATCGTCTGTGATGGTAGAAAGTTGTTGTGTATGATCCAAATTTGAGTTATGAAAATCAAAGAAGTGCTAAGCTTTAAAAAAATTAGAAAATAAGGAGAAATGATAAAAATCAATTCTGAAAAAGGTAAATTAAAAGGATTAAAGGACTCGATAAATTGTAAAATGCCAAATTAAAACATCTAAATAGAAAGTGGTTTTAAAAGAAAATGATTGAAAAAATCCATCATGAATATGGCAAATTGCTATTTATAAGTTTCAAAATTTAGCCATAAGTAAAGTGCTAAGATTTTCAGTATTTTTAAGAATTAGAGATAAAATTTAACAAAATTAATGTAAAATAACAAAAAGGATAAAAAATGAAAATTCTAATTACTGGTGGTGCTGGATATATCGGCTCACATGTTACAAAACAATTAATTGAAAGCAAAAATCACGAAATAGTCGTGATAGATAATTTTTGCAAGGGTTCAAATTTAGCTATACAGACTTTAAAAGATGTTGCAAAAAAAAATGAAGTAAAATTTGAATTTATAAATTTAAGTCTAGAAAACATAGATGAACTTGAAGATGTTTTTAAAGAGCATAAATTTGAAGCCATTATTCATTTTGCAGCATTTATTGAGGTTTTTGAAAGTACTCAAAAGCCACTTAAATACTATAGAAATAACTCAGCAAATGCCTTAAATTTGATAACTTTATGTGCTAAATATAATGTTAATAAATTTATTTTTAGCTCAACAGCTGCTGTTTATGGGGAGCCTAAAGATGGAATAGTAAAAGAGGAAACTCCTTTAAATCCAATAAATCCTTATGGTAGAAGCAAGGTTGTTACAGAGTGGATTTTAAAAGACTATGCGTTGTCAAATCCGAATTTTAAATATGGAATTTTAAGATATTTTAATGTTGCAGGTGCAAGCAATGATGGACTTTTAGGGCAAAATTATCCAAATGCAACACACCTGATAAAAGTAGCAACCCAAACAATACTCGGAAAAAGAGAAAAGATGAGTATTTTTGGTGAGGATTATGAAACAGATGATGGAAGTTGTATAAGAGATTATATTCATATTGAAGATTTAGCTGCTGCACATTTATCGGTTTTAAAATACCTAAATGATGGAGGAAAAAGCGAGATTTTTAATGTTGGATATGGTAAAGGATATAGTGTAAAAGAAGTTATTAAAAAAGCTAAAGAAGTCAGTGGAGTTGACTTTAAAGCCGAAGTTAGTGACAGAAGAGATGGTGATCCTGCTAGGCTTGTGGCGGACTCAACAAAGCTTAGAGGCTTAACAAACTGGCAACCAAAAAATGAGGATTTAGGCTTAATTATAAGCTCAGCTTTAAAGTGGGAAAAGAAGATAAAAGGCTAAAAAATGAGATTTGTTTTAGGGTTTTTAATAATGGTAAGTACAATATTTGGTTTTGATGCTAGCATTTTTCCAAAGACTGAAAATGGAGAAAAGCAAGTTATTTTAACACTTAAGCCTTTAGAAAATGAAGATGAGTATTTAGTAAAGGTTTTTTTTGGAAAAGAGATGATGTTAGATTGTAACGCTCATTCTTTTATGGGGCTTAATTTAGAGAGAAAAATACTTAAAGGTTATGGATATGAGTATTTTAAACTTGGTGGAAGAGATGATATAGCCTCGACTATGATGCTTTGCAGTGAGCCTAAAAAACTTAGCTTTTTAAGTTTTGATCCAAATTTGATATTAGGATATAACTCAAACTATCCACTTATATTTTATGTGCCTATAGATTTTAGTGTAAAATATGAAGTATTTAAAAAAGTAGAAAGTAAAATATTAGATTAATTCTAGGTAGTTAAAAATTGCAAAGAAAACAAGGTGCTATTTTAACATATGTAAATATTTTTATAAGTACCGTTGTAATGATTTTTTACACACCTTTTGTTATTAAAATGCTTGGGCAAAGCGAATTTGGACTTTATTCGCTTGCTTTAAGCATAATGGGCTACATTGCTATATTTGATTTTGGTTTAGGAAATGCGATTATTGTTTTTACTTCTAAATTTTTGATAAAAAACCAAACAAATAAGCAGAAAATATTATATTCGACTGTTTTTGGTTTTTATATTTTTATGAGTTTTTTAGTTGTTGTTTTTGGTATTGTTTTTTTGAATAATATTAATATTGTTTTTAAAAATTCTTTTAACGCTTATGAGATAGAAACTTTAAAAAATATCATCTTACTTCTTATATTCAATATGGCTTTTTTACTTCCTTGCAGTATTTTTTCATCTATATTAAATGCTTATGAAAAATTTATATTTATGAAAAAAATGGGAATTTTAAGATCACTATTAACACCTATTATAATTGCTTTTGTGCTATTTGCTGGTTTTAAATCAACACAAGTAATAATCTCAATAACAATTTTAAATGTATTATACACTTTTTTTATAATACTTTATTATAGAAAAAATATTGGTATAAAAATAAATATTTTTAATTTTAGATTCAAAGCTTTAAAAATAATTTTGAGCTATTCTGTTTTTGTTTTTATTGCAGCTATTGTTGATCAAATTAATTGGAATTTTGGACAGCTGATAATAGGATCTGCTCTTGGTGCTAAAGAAGTTGGTATTTTTGCTATATCTATACTTTTTAATGGTATGTTTATCATGCTTTCAACTGCAATTAGTAGTGTTTTTTTACCTAAAATATCTCAAATGGTTTCAAGTGGTGTAAACAATGAGATTTTAACTGATGAGATGATAAAGATAGGAAGACTTCAAGGGTATATTATTTTTTGTATGCTTTTTGGATTTATTTTATTTGGTCAAAAATTTATTGAAATTTGGGCTGGTGAAGAGTATCAAGATGCCTATTATTTAACCGTTATTATAATGATTCCTCTTGCTATTCCTCTTGTGCAGAATTTAGGTATTAGTATTTTACAAGCTAAAAATAAGTATGCGTTTAGATCTTTATCTGCTTTAATAGGTGCTATTTTAAGCATTATTTCTTCTATTTATTTTGTAAAAATATATGGTTATTATGGTGTCGCTTTTAGTATTTGTATGTCTTTTTTAATGGTAAATGGAGTTGTTGTTAATTGGTATTATAAAAAAATTGGTTTAAATATTTTCAAATTTTGGAAAAATTTATTTTATAATTTTTTTCCGCAGCTTGTTTTATTTATTCTGTTTAATCTATTTTTTAAATTTATGAATGAAAAGTTATTTTTCATAAGCATGATATTTTTTATTATTTTATACGCTTTAATAAGTTATTTTATATCTATGAATGAGTATGAAAAAAGCTTAATAAGGTCTTTAATTGTAAAAAATAAAGGTAATATGTGAAACCAAATATTATAGAGCTTGTAGTAAAAGAAAATAGATGTATAGGCTGTGGAGCTTGTATTTCGATATGCCCTGTGAATGTTTTATCTATAGACTTTAATAGTGATGGTTTATATGAACCAAAAGAAATTTCAGGATGTTTAAAAAAGTGCTCATTGTGTTTAAAAGTGTGTCCTTTTTACGAAAAAGAACAGTATGAGGACATTTTATCAAAAGAGTTATTTTATGAATCAGAATATAAGCAATACATTGGATATTTTATAAACACATACGAATTTTCAAAATTAAATTTAAAAGAAAAACTTTGTTCGGCAAGTGGTGGAGCGGGAAATTATTTTCTTAAAAAACTTTTAGAGCTTAATTTTGTTGATGAAATTTTAACAGTTAGGCCAAATGGCGATCCAAATAAGCTATTTAAATTTAATGTTTTTAAGACCAAAGATGAGATAGATGAAAGTAGAGGTTCAGTTTATTACCCAGTCTCTATGGATGAGATTTTAGATTATGTATTAAAAAATAATAAAAGATACGCAATAACAGCACTTCCATGCTTTGCAAAAGCCATAAGACTTTTTCAAAAAAGCAATCATAAAGCTAAAAATAGAATAAAATTTATAGTAGGCTTGGTTTGCGGTCAAATGAAGAGTAAAGATTTTGCACAGCAAATTGCAGATGAGGCTTTTAAAAATAAAACTTTGATTAAAAGTGTAAATTTTAGAAAAAAGATTCCACATAAAACAGCGTATGGGTTTGCTTTTGAGTTTGAGGACATAAATGGCGATTTAGCGATTGATTATAGGGATAAATCAGCTTTTAAGTATTGGACAAGTAGGGCTTTTACACCGTTTGCCTGTAATAACTGTATAGATGTTTTTGCAAAATGTGCAGATGTAACTTTAATGGATGCTTGGCTTGATGAAAAGATAAAAGATTATTCAGGACATTCTTTGCTGATTGTAAGAAATAAAATTTTTGATGAAATTTTAAAAAATGTTAATAAAAACGAGGTTTTTTGTAAAAAAATAGATCCAGATTTAGTGGTAAAATCACAAAACGGTGCTATAGATGAAAAAAATAGTTTTTATTTTTATAATAAACAAAATATTTTAAATAAAAAAATAGTAAGAATAAAAAAAGATATTCAAAAACAAAGTTTAAAAGATAAAAAAATGGATGAAATAAAGCTTAAAAAATTAAAAAAACAGATAAAATTAAAAGCAAGAAAAGATACCATTATTTATCTTTTTAAAAAGCATATTTTAAGGAAAACAGTTTGAAAATAGCAGTTTTTACACTTCCGCTTTTAAATAATTACGGTGGAATTTTGCAAGCTTTTGCTTTAGTAAAATTTTTAAATGAGTGTGGATTTAGTGCGAAGTTATTAAATTTAGAGCCAAATGAAAGCAGATTTAGTCTTAACTATTTAAAATTTTTAATAGCAAAAATCATATATTATAAAAAATATAAAAATGTGGTTTTTAAAAAGAAACAATACAAAAAATTTGAAAGCTTTATTTTAAAAAACATACCTTTAACATCAAAAATAAATAGCGCTAAGCAATTAAATAAAGTCTTTAAAAGATATAAATTTGATGCTTGCATAGTAGGAAGCGATCAGGTTTTTAGACCAGAATATTTTTGGCTTTATAAAGATAGTTTTTCATTAGGTTTTTTAAATGAGAATATTATAAAACTTTCATACGCTGCTTCTTTTGGAGGAGCAAAATATAGTGGCGATAATAAGGAATTTCATGCAAAGAATTTTAAAAAATTTAGAGCCATTTCTGTTAGAGAAAAAAGTGGCATAAAGGTATGTAAAGAAACTTTTGGGATTGATGCAACTTGGGTTTTAGATCCAACTATGATGCTTGAAATATATGAGTATAAAAAACTTTTTAAAGATATAAAAGCATCAAATTCAAAAGGTAAGGTTTTTGCTTATGTATTAGACAAAAGCTTGGAAAAACAAAAACTTATCAATAGTTTTGCAAAAGATAAAAATTTAGAAATTTATGAGATAAACGATGGGAATTCATCCAATAATATTATATCTATTGAAGAGTGGCTTAAAAATATTTATGAAGCAGATACCATAATAACAGATTCTTTTCATGGATGTGTTTTTTCGATTTTATTTAATAAACCATTTTATGCTTTTATAAATAAAGAAAGAGGGGCTGATAGATTTTATTCTTTATTTGAAATGTTTGATTTATTTGATAGAATTATAGATTGCAATAATTTTAGTCAAAAAAATATAAATTATAAAAAAGTTAATGAAATCATTAAAAAACAAAAAGAGTTTTCTAAGAATTTTTTGATATTAAATTTAAAGGTTGATAATGCAAAATAATCCTTTAATTTCTATAGTAGTTCCAGTTTATAATGTAGAAAAATATCTTAAAAAATGCATCCAAAGCATTGTAGATCAAACTTATAAAAATTTAGAAATTATCTTAGTTGATGATGGAAGTAGTGATAACTCAGGTAAAATTTGTGATGAATTTGCCCAAAAAGATAACCGGATAAAAGTTATTCATAAAATAAATGGAGGTCAAGCAGATGCTAGAAATAAAGCCTTGGATATTATGAATGGAGAGTGGGTGAGTTTTGTTGATAGTGATGATTTTGTAAGTCCTTACTATATAGAAAATTTACACTATTTAATAAGCAAATATGATGTAGATATAGCCATAACTTCATTTGTTAGATTTTATAATGAAAATACCAAATTATCGTCAAGTAAAATATCAAATCAAGAAGTGTTACTTCATAATCCAGATGAAGCCGTAAAAAATATGCTTTATGGAAAGTACTACTCTGTAAGCCCATGGTCAAAAATATATAAAAAAGATTTATTTTACAATAACAGATTTACAAAAGGTAAAATTTATGAAGATTTTGAATTGATGCCAATTATCATTAGTCAATCAAAAAAAGTGGCGTTTTGTGATGTGATAGATTATTTTTATTACTGTAGGCAAAATTCAACAACAAAGTCAGATTTTTCCCAAAAAAATATGCAAGGATATGAGGCTTTAGATAGCCTAGATAGATACTTTAGCAATAATTTATCTATAAAAAATGTTTTAAAAGATATTAGAGCTCTATCACCCTTAACAGATCTGCCTAAAATAAAGATTTCTTCAGACAATGAAAGAGTTTTATTTGATGAAGTAAGTAAAAATATAAATCATAAAAGATTATTTATCTTACTTTTTAGCAAAAATATAAATTTAAAATTAAAGATAAAAATTATATTTTTTATCTGTTTTGGTCGTCATACTTATGCCAAATTTGAAAGAATGCGTTTAAAAAAACGTATCAACAAAATAATCAATAATGAAAAAAGTGGTGTAGTGTATGAATAATGCTAAAATAGAACAAAAATTCAAAGAGATTTTTACAGATTACAAAGTTGATAGAATTATTTTTATCGGCGGCATGACTAATAAAAACTATCTTGTTGTTTGCGACAATGATAAATTTGTTTTTAGACTTCCTAGAAAAAATGCAAATAGCATAATAAATAGAATAAATGAAAAAAACAATCAAATTTTAAGTTTTAAGAGTGGATTTAATGTCCAAACAATTTATTTTAATGAAGAAACAGGAATAAAAATAACTAAATTTTTAGAAGAAGCAAAAACTTTAAATCCACAAACTGTAAGAGAACATATAGAAGAAATTGGTAAAGATATTAAAAACATCCATAGTTCAAATATGCCATTTACAAATCATTTTGATGCATTTAAAGAGATGGATAAATATCTATCTTTGCTTTCTAGTGAGTATAAAAATCATAAATTTTTAAAAGATGGACTTATTTTATTTGAAAAATTAAAAAATAAATTAATTGAAATAAATATGGATTTATACAATAAAAGCTTTATTTATACTCCAACTCATGGAGATATAGTTCCTGAAAATATTTTAGCTATAAAAAATCCTGATAATAGTATAAAAAAACTCTATTTCATAGACTGGGAATACTCAGGTTTAAATGATCCTATTTGGGATGTGGCTTTTATATCAGTTGAGAGTAATTTTAACAAACAAGAAGATGAAAAGCTTATAAAAAGCTATGGCTTAAAAAATGATGAAGTTATTAAGATTGATATTTTTAAAAGTATTCAAGATATTTTATGGTCTGTATGGGGACTTGCAAAAATGAGTGCAGGAGAAGATTTAACATCATATGTTGATAATAGGTTTAAACAAGCCTTTGATAGGAAAATATTTTGAGTGGATTTTTTTTAGGTCTTTTTAGCGGTATATTTTGGAGTATAGATACAGTACTCTTATCTTATTCAACTTTAATTATATTACTTACAGCTTTTATACATGATGGTTTTGGATTTTTATTATTATCCATAAAATCATCTTTTTCAAAAACTTCAAATTTTAAAAATATAGTTAAAAGTGATAGTTTTAAAATAGTAATTTTTGCTGGTCTTATTGGTGGACCTATTGGAATGGGTTCATATATCATTGCTATATCTTTGATAGGACCAGCTTTAGCTACTTGCATTAGTATAACTTATCCAGTAATTGCAACACTATTAGCAAGATTTTTATTAAAAGAAAAGTTAAATTTAATAGGTAAGATAGGTCTTTGTATAGCTATTGTTTCTACAATTTTACTTTATTCTTTAAATATTAAATTTAATATTAGTATATTAGGATTTGTTTTTGCACTTATAACAGCTCTTTCTTGGGGAAGTGAATGTGTTATTATAAAAAAAGCTTTTATTAAAGATAGCTCGCTTAGTGAATTTTCTGCACTTTGCATAAGGCAAGGTATTAGTTTTACTACATATTGTTTTATAGCCTTTATCTATTTTTTATATGCAGATTTTAACACTAACTTTCAAGTTAAAGATTTTAATATAGTTTTTTTAGCTTCTATTTTTGGAACTATCTCATACCTGTTTTATTATGCTGCAATAAAAAAAATAGGTGTACTTAAAGCTATGGGATTAAATATATCATACTCTGCTTGGACTGTTTTAATAATGTTTTTTATAAGTGGACAATTTATGCTAACAACTTTTATACTTGCTTTATTTATAATAACAGGAAGTATGCTTACAAATATAAATAATAAAGGATAACTAGTGAGTAATGCAATAATAATGGCAGCTGGTCTTGGATCAAGACTTAAAGAGTATACAAAAACTACACATAAATCTCTTTTTTTAGTTGATAATGTACCAAATTTAGAAAGAACTATAAGATATTTAAATGAAATAGGCATAGATGAAATACATATAGTTATAGGTTATTTAAGTGAGCAATTTTTATATTTAAAAGATAAGTATAAAAATATAAATTTAATCTTTAATCCAGATTTTGCAACTAAAAATAATGCTTATTCTTTTAAATTAGCAATGGATTATTTTTCAGATAGTTTTATTATAGATGCTGATGTTGTATTGTTAAAAAATATATTTAGTTTAGAAACTAGATCTACATACTACACAACATTAAGAAGAAAAACACAAAAAGCTGAATGGATTGTTTGTGCAGATGAAAAAAATAGAGTTTTTGATATAAAAATATGCACAGATGAAAAGCCAAGCTTACTTGGGATTGGTTATTTTACAAAAGAAGATGCAAAGATAATAAAAAATGAAATATATAATTTAGATGATGATTATTTTTTAGATTCTAAGCTATATTATGATAATGTTATTGCTAAATTAATAGATAAAATATCTATATACTCTAAGTTTATAGATCCAAGCTATGTATGCGAATTAGATGATATAAAAGATATAGATGAATTAAAGGAAAAGCTAAATGGAAAATTTAGTAGAAATTAGCCTTGATGAGGCAAAAGAAAAAATGCTTGAAATGATGTGTTATATAGATAAAGTTTGTAGAGACAACAATATAAAGTATTCTTTAGCTTATGGCACATTAATAGGAGCTATTAGACATAAAGGATTTATTCCATGGGATGATGACATGGATATAATGCTAACAAGAGACAATTACGACAAACTCATAGAAATAATTAAAAAAGATGATAAGTATGATTTGTTGGATTTTGATAGCGGCTTTATCTTAAATTTTTCCAAAATTTGCTGTAGGAATACTTTGGCTATAGAAAAAGATAAATATCGCTTAAAATGCGATTCGATTGGCGTGTTTGTTGATATTTTTCCCATTGATAATTTGCCAGAAAAAGAGCCAAAAAGACATTTAAGAAAAATATCTTTAATACAACATTTGCTTATATATAGAAATTTTAATATGATTTTATCACCAGGAAGCTTTTTGAAAAAAATAGCTAAATTTTCTTTGCTTTTTCCGTTATTTTTCATTTCAAGAGTGTTTTTTACAAAAAAATATCTAATAAGAATTTTAAAAGAAACAATATTAAAATATAAAAATATAACTACAAAAAAATGTGGTATTTTCTCAGATGGACTAAAAGAGATTTATTATAAGAGTATTTTTGAAAACTATATTGATGTAAGCTTTGAAAATTTTAAACTAATGGCTGTTGAAAACTATGATGCTATTTTAAAAATTTATTATGGTGATTATATGAAATTACCACCGGAAGAAAAAAGGATTAACATACATACCTATAAATATTATGCAAGTAGAATATAAAATGGAAAAAACTACAATAATATTTTTTATAGGCCTTATGAACGGTGGAGGAGTAGAGAAAATAATATTAAGCTATTGTGAAAACCTAGATAAAAATAAGTTTAATTTTATATTTGTAACCAGTAAAAGCTCTGCGCAAATACCATACGATAAGATTAAATATTTAAATGCAAAGCTAGTATTAACACCTGATTATTATAAAGATAAATTATCTTATATAAAAACTGTTTTTAAAATTTTAAAAGAAAATAAAAATAGTATTTTTCATTGTAGTTATTTATCCCCACTTCCATATTTTATAGCCAAACTTGTTGGTATAAAAAACATAATAGCTCATTCTCATGCCTATCAGACTAAAGTAGATTTTAAGCATAGAATAAGAAGATTTTTAGTTTGTAGTTTTGCTAATACATACTTTGCATGTGGTAAAAATACTGGAAAATATGCTTTTAAAAATAAAAAATTTACAATAATTAATAATGCTATAAATTTAAATGATTTTGCTTTTGATGAGAATTTTAAAAAGCATTTTTTTGAAAAAAACAATCTTTTTGATAAAAAAATTATAGGACATATTGGTAGATTTTCAAAAGAGAAAAATCATAAATTTATAATCGATGTATTTAAAAAGGTTTTAGAAAAAGATCCTAGCTTTTATCTTTTGTTAGTAGGAGATGGTGAGCTTTTTGACGAGATTAAAAACTATTCTAATGATATCGGTGTTTGTGATAATATTATTTTTCTAGGAAACGTTGATAATGCAAATAAAATTTATAGTTTATTTGACATTTTTATTTTGCCAAGCCTATTTGAAGGTTTTCCTATAGTGTTGGTAGAAGCTCAAGCTAATGGATTGAAATGCTTAGTTTCAGATAGGGTTTCAAAAGAGATTAAATTTATAGATAATTGTAGTTTTTTAACCATTAAAAATATTGATTTATGGGTAAATGAAATTTTAAATTCCAACTTTCTTAGAGAAAAAAATAGTTTAAAAATTTTAGAAGAAAAAGGATTTGATATAAAAAAAGAAGCTAAAAAATTAGAAAAAATTTATGAAAGTTTTAAATGATTTACTTAATTTCAGTTATCGTTCCAGTTTATAATGTAGAAAAATATCTTAAAAAATGTGTTCAAAGTATTATAAATCAAACTTATAAAAATTTAGAAATTATCTTAGTTGATGATGGAAGTAGTGATAACTCAGGTAAAATTTGTGATGAATTTGCCCAAAAAGATAACCGCATAAAAGTTATTCATAAAACAAATGGCGGACTTAGTGATGCAAGAAATGCAGGACTTGATGCAATGAGTGGAAAATGGGTAAGTTTTGTTGATAGTGATGATTTTGTAAGCCCTTACTATATAGAGAATTTATTAAACTTGTCTTTAAAAACCAACTCTGATATATCAATTACAAGCTTTAAATATGTTTTTGAAAATAATGAGGATGGAATTTCAGCAAAAATAGATGAAAATGACAGTGTTTTAACTCATGAAAAAGATGAGTTTTTATCACAAATTTTTTATAGTAAGCTTTATGATATTGGTGCGACTAGAAAGCTTTTTAAAAAAGAGCTTTTTAATGGCTTGCGCTTTCCAAAGGGCGAAATCTCAGAAGATTTAGCAATTATTCCATATGTTTTTAAAAATGCAAATAAAGTAGTATTTTGTGATAAAAAAGATTATTTTTATCTTTTAAGAAGTGATTCTATCTCAAGAACTAATGTTTTTAGCCAAAAAAATCTTTTCATGTTTAAGGCTTTAAATGATTTAAAATCTAATTTTATAAATTATAAAAAAACTTTACGCGCTATAAATTTTTATGAAAATTTAGTAAATTTAGCAGCAGCAGTTCGTTTTGGTGATGATTATAAACCATATAAAAAACCTCTTAAATTTAAAGATTTCATAGAAACTTTATTTAATAAAAATGTAAAATTTACTCATAAAATTTACTTTTTGCTTTATTTTTGTTTTGGTTATAAAATTTGTGCTAGAATTTGGAAATTTCATAAAAAATCAAGGAAATAAATGACGAAATTTAACTTTAATAATAAAACTTGGATCAGTACTTTTATAATAATAGCTTTTTTATTTGGTGTTGTTTGTAGGCTTTATTGGATTTGGTGGGCTGGTGAGTTTAGCGAGATGAAATTTGGTGATATTGTTATGATAAATACCAACGATGGATATGCTTTTGCAGAAGGAGCAAGAGATATAATAGCAGGTTTTCATCAGCCGAATGATTTAAGTTACGTAGATCACTCGATGTCAAAATTTACAGCTTTTGTGGCAAAAATTTTACCATTTGAGTTTGAAAGTGTGATTTTATATATGAGTGTGTTTTTAAGCTCGCTTTTAGTAATTCCACTAATTCTTATATCAAAAGAGTTTAAAGCAATCCCCGCAGGAATAATTGCTTCTTTTACAAGCGTTATTGCAAACTCATATTATAACCGCACCATGGCAGGATATTATGATACTGATATGCTAAATATCGTTCTTCCTTGCTTTGTACTTTGGGGACTTATAAGAGCATCATTAAAAGAAAAACCTTGTATAATAGCTCCTTTGTTTGTGTTAATTAGTCTTTGGTGGTATCCATCATCTTTTACTCTAAATTTGGCTTTATTTGGGACATTTTTTCTTTATACATTAGTTTTTCAAAGAAAGGTTTTAGCAAATTATCAAAATCTTATTTTATATTTAGTCTCACTTATAAATATAACTATTTTTATAAAATTTATAGCCATTTTAGCACTTTATTTTATATTTAAAAAAGGACTTAGTTTTAAAAAATCAGCCGTTATTGGCGGAGTAGTTTTTGTAATATTTGCTATTTTGGGAGGATTAAACTCTGTATTTTTTAATCTTCAGTTTTATATTTTAAGAGATTTATCAGAGATAAAAACTACAAATTATATATTTTTTAATGTCAATCAAACCATTCAAGAATCAGGCATGATTGATTATGATTATTTTATGGATAGGATTAGTTCAGAAGCAGCACTGTTTTTCTTATCAGTTTTAGGTTATGTTTTATTATGCTTTAAAAATAGAGCATTTTTACTCTCACTTCCAATTTTGGGACTTGGTTTTTTAGCCTTAAAAGCTGGTCTTAGATTTACTATTTACGCAGTGCCTATTATGGGACTTGGTCTTGGGTATTTTCTTTATTTTATTGTAAAAAGTTTCAATTTTAAAGATGGTTTAAATATTATAATCTCATTTATTTTGGCAATTCTTTGCTCTATTCCTGCAATCTTACACATTAAAGAGTATAAAAGTCCAACAGTGTTTTTCGCTCCAGAGGTTGAAGTTTTAAACAATCTTAAAAATATTGCCAATAGAGAGGATTATGCACTTGCTTGGTGGGATTATGGTTACCCGATTCGCTATTATAGTGATGTTAAAACTCTAATTGATGGTGGAAAACATCTTGGAAATCAAAATTTTCCAGTAAGCTTTGCCCTTTTTAAAGATGAGATAAGTTCTGCAAATATGGCAAGACTTATTGTAGAATACACAGAAAAACAATATAAAGAAAAATTCCCAAACATACTAGATCAAATTTTAAAAGATTACAACTTTAAAGACGTTGATGACTTGCTTTTAAGTCTTAGTTTTAGGGATTTTACTTTGCCTAAAAAAACAAGGGATGTTTATTATTATTTGCCAAAAAGAATGTCAAATATTTTTGATACTGTGATTTTATTTTCAAATTTGGATTTAAAAACTGGCAAGAGTAAAAACAAGCCATTTTTTAATACCTCTTACGCTGTTTCAGGCTCTGCAGATGGAATTTTATTAAATAATGGTGTTGTTTTATCACCTGATTTAAAAACTCTAAAATTAGCAGATCAAAGCTTTAATATAAAAACTTTTTATGAAGTTGAAAACAAAAATGGCAAATTTAGCAAAAATGTTACTCACTTAAATAAAGATGGATTTTTAAGCTTAATTTTAGTAAAAAATGATGGAACTTTTATAATATTAGATGATGAAGCATTAAAATCAAGCTATGTTCAGCTCTTTTATTTAGAAAATTATGATGAAAAGCTTTTTGAACCAGTTATTTTAACACCACTTTCAAAAGTTTATAAATTAAAAATTTAAGGAAAATTAGTGAAAATTGGTTTTTTATCTCATTCTGATTTAAGCATAGCTTTATTTCGTGCTCCGATAATGAGAGCCTTAAAAGATCTTGGGCATGAAGTTTATGCTATTTATCCAAAAGGAATTATGGATGAAGTTATAAAATCAGAGTTTAAGGCTATAAATTATGAAATTGATAAGGCTAGCTTAAATCCATTTAAAATAGCAAAAAACTCACGAGATTTAGCACAAATTTTAAAAAACTTAAATTTAGATATGCTTCAAACTTCAGCTCATAAATCAAATGTTTTTGGAACTTATGCGGCAAAAAAAGCTGGGATTAGAGTTATTATAAATTTAATTGAAGGACTTGGAAGCTTTTATGTTGATAATGATTTAAAATCACGCTTTGTGCGTTTTGTTATGGAAAGGCTTTATAAAAAAAGTTTAAATTTGAGTAATGCATGTATATTTGTAAATGAAGCTGATCCAAACTACTTTTTAGATAAAAATTTAATTTCAAAACAAAAAACTTTCATAGTAAAAAGCGTTGGAATTGATTCTTTAAAATTTAATCCACAAAAAGTAAAAGCTTATGATTATAAAAGCGATAAAAAAATAGTTTTAATGATAGGGCGAGCTTTGTGGCATAAAGGTATAAGAGAATTTTATGAAGCAGCACAACTTTTAAATAATAGATGCGATCTTAAATTTGTCTTTGTGGGAGATACTTACGAGGGGAATAAAAGCAGTGCTGATAAGAGCTTTTTGGAAAATAAAAATGTAAGTTGGATAAAATGGAGTGATGAGATTGCCCAGCTTTTAAAAGGAGCTTATATGTTTGTTTTGCCAAGTTACAAGGAGGGTTTTCCAAGAACTGTTTTAGAAGCTATGAGTATGCAAAAACCATGTGTTGTAAGCAATGTAGCCGGATGTAATGAAGCTATAAAAGATGGCTTTAATGGTCTTTTATGCGAGCCAAAAAACTCTAGTGATTTAGCCAAAAAAATTGAAATTTTGGCAAATGATGAAAAAATGGCATATGAATTTGGTAAAAACGCACGAGATGAAGTTTTACAAAAATACGATGAAAAGATTATTGTTAAGAAATATTTAGAAATTTATAGGAAATTTATTGATGTATAGAAGATTTTTAAAAAGATTATTAGATATTTTAGGAAGTTTAATTTTAATAATTATAACTTTGCCTATTATGATAATCTTATATTTTTTAATCAAAAATAAAATCTCAAAAGAGCCAATTTTTAAGCAAATTCGCCCAGGGTTTAATGAAAAACTTTTTAAAATTTACAAATTTAAAACGATGAGTGATGAGAAAGATAAAAATGGCAATTTGCTTAGTGATGAACTTAGGCTTGGTAAATTTGGAGCTAAAATACGCTCGACCAGTCTTGATGAGCTTCCTCAGCTTTTTAATGTCTTAAAAGGAGATATGAGTTTCATAGGTCCAAGGCCTTTGCTTGAAAAATATTTAACTCTTTATTCTCCAAAACAAAGGCTTCGTCACAGCGTTCGCCCAGGAATTACTGGCTTAGCGCAAGTTAATGGCAGAAATGAAATTTCTTGGAAAAACAAATTTCGTTACGATAGTTTTTATGCATCAAATTTAAACTTTTTGCTTGATCTAAAAATACTGTTTTTAACTATAAAAAAAGTTATAAAAAAAGAGGGTATTTCGAAAAAAGGTATGGCTACTGCGGAGGAATTTAATGGTTCAAACTAAAAGTATTTATATCTATGGAAGCGGTGGTCATGGAAAAGTTGTAGGCGAAATTGCTAGATTAAACGGATATGAAAATATAATTTTTTTAGATGATAAAAAAGGGCTTAAATTTAGTAAAAATTTAGCCAAATTTGATATCATAATCGCAGTTGGAGATAACAAAATTAGAGCAAAATTACAAGAAAAAGTACTTAATTTAGGCTTTAATGTAGTTAGTTTAATTCACCCAAAAGCAGTTATTTCAAAAAGTGCTGTTATAAACCAAGGCGTAGTTGTAATGGCTGGGGCTATAATAAATCCAGATGCAATAATCGAAGATGGAGTCATTATAAATTCAGCTGCTGTTATAGAGCATGAATGCGTGATTAAAAAATTTGCACACATTAGTCCAAATTCAGCATTGGCTGGTGGCGTAACGGTTGGAGAATTTTGTCATTTAGGCCTTGGAAGTTCTGTAATTCAAAATATTAAAATTGGTAAAAATTCAGTAGTAGGCGCAGGTGCAGTTGTAATAAATAATATCCCATCAAATAGTGTTGCTGTTGGAGTTCCAGCAAAAGTAATAAAAAATTTGAAACTAAAAAGCCTTTTGGATAAAGAAAGTATTTTTATCTATTATGAGTCTTGGGAGTTTGATTGCTGTGGAAAATCTTTTAGTGTTAGGGATAAGATTGACTGGAGTGTAGATTTAGATATCGAGTTAAAAATAGATAAGTTTAACATAGAGTTATATTACGATGGGCATTGTAGAGCAATTAGTCCATACAGCCTAATTGGAATTGTAAAAAGTATAAACAAGCTTTACAAGGATGACAATGGTAATAGGCTTGTAAAATGTTGTATTAATACAAATCGTTTTGAAGAAAATTATAAAGATTATAGATTTTTTGGCTATATTGTAGAGATTGAAAATTTTACATTAAAAGAATGTAAAGAATAATATAAATAAATAACAAAGGAGAAAAAATGGCAGTTGTTGATGTAAATGGAGTTGAGCTTCAAAGTGGGGATAATATAGTTGTTATTAAGGATTTAAAACTAAAAGGTTCTAAAAATAGTGTTAAGCAAGGCACTAAAGCAAAAATTCGTTTAACAAAAAATGAAAATGAAGTTGAGTGCAAGCTTGATAAGCTTGGAACTGTTATTTTAAAAACTGAATTTATAAGAAAAGCTTAATATTTTTGAAGTAAAATAACAATTTTATTTTAAGGACAATTTATGGCAAGAGTATTTTTAAGCCCGCCTAATATGGGTAAAGATGAGCAGAAATATGTAGAAGAAGTTTTTAAAAGCAATTATATTGCTCCACTTGGAGAATTTGTTGATAAATTTGAAAAAAGTATTTGCAATTTTGCAGGTATAAAATCAGCACTTGCATTAAGTTCCGGCACTGCAGGACTTCATCTAGCATTAAAAAGCCTTGGTATAAAAGATGGTGATTTGGTACTTGGATCAACTTTTACTTTTATGGCGTCTTTAAATCCAATATTTTATGAAAGATGCAAACCTTTGCTTATCGATAGTGATGAAAGTTGGAATCTAAGTCCAGAGCTTTTAAAAAAAGCTATTAAAAAAGCTCCTAAAAAGCCTGTTGCTTTAATAGTAACCCATCTTTATGGTCAAGCTGCCAAAATGGATGAAATTTTAGAAATTTGTTTTGAAAATAAGATTAAAGTTATTGAAGATGCTGCTGAGGCACTTGGTGGAACATATAAAAATAAAGCTCTTGGAACGCTTGGAAATGTTGGAGTTTATAGTTTTAATGGAAATAAAATAATAACTTGCGGTGGTGGTGGCATGCTTGTTTCAAATGATGAAAATTTAGTTAAAAATGCTAGATTTTTAAGCACTCAAGCAAGAGAGCCATTTTTACACTATGAGCACAAAACTTATGGATATAATTATCGCTTAAGCAATGTTTTAGGAGCTATTGGTGTTGGGCAAATGGAGGTTTTAGAAAAAAGGGTAGATAAAAAAAGAGAAATTTTTGAAAAATATAAGCATAATTTATCAAATCTAGACATTGAATTTATGCCAGAAATTCCAAATTCCAAAGGCAATAGATGGCTTACAACCTTAGTTTTTAAAGAAAAAAATAGCCATCTAAAAGTTATAGATAAACTAAATAAATTTGATATTGAGAGCAGACCTTTATGGAAACCTATGCACTTGCAACCTATATTTCAAGGGGCTTTAAGTGTTATTGATGGTAGTAGTGAAGATCTCTTTGAAAGAGGAATCTGTCTTCCAAGTGGAACCAATATGAGCGACAATACAATAGATAAAATTTGCGAAATTGTAAAAAGCGTTATAAAAAATGACTAATTTTTTTAAACCAACTAAGTTAAAAAGATTTTTGTTTTTCTTAGTAGCCGATTTCTTTATCTCAGTTTTTTCAACTATTTGGGCATTTTATCTTCGTTTTAGTGGAGATATGCCTGAAGTTTTTCAAAAAGGACTTTTATTAAGCTGCCTTTTCTTGGCTATTTTTAAGATATTTTATCTATGGAGTTTTAAAATTTATCTTGTTCCATGGCGTTTTTTTGGACTCTATGAAGCTAAAAAAATATTCTTAGCTCATCTTTTGGCCGCTTTATCATTTTTGATTCTATTTTTATTGCTTGATGATGTCTTTAATCCTTTTCCAAGAAGTGTCATCATAATTGATGCAGCGATATCATATATTTTAATAAGCGGATTTAGAATTATAAAAAGAATGCTTTTGGATAGTTCTAAAAAATCTCACCAAAACGAACCTTGTGTTGTGATTGGTGCTACAAAAAAAGCAGTTCACATTATACAAGGGATAAAAGAAGGATACATAAATTATTACGCAGTTGGTGTTTATGATGAGAGAAAAGAGCTTGTTGGTACATCTTTTGAAAGCTTTAGTGTGAGGGATAAATCAAAACTTAAAGATGACATTAAAAAACAAAATATAAAAACCGCAATTATTGCTTTAAGACTTGAACAAGATGAGCTTAATAAGCTTCATAATGAACTTATAGATTTTGGCATAAGAGATGTTAAAGTTTTTTCATTGCTTGAAAAAGAGAGCATTAGAGATATTTCTATTGAGGATCTGCTTGCTAGAAAACCAAAAGATTTAAATGATGATATTGTAAAAGATTTTATGTTTGAAAAGGTAGTTTTGGTAACAGGAGCTGGTGGAACAATTGGTAGTGAAATTTGCAAACAGTGTTTAAAATTTGGCGTAAAGCGTCTTATTATGCTTGATCACAGTGAATTTAACCTTTATAAAATAAATGAAATCACCAAAAGCAATAAGAAAAATGTTTTAAAGCTTTTAAGTGTTATTAATTTAAAAGATATTGAAGACGAAGTTTTTAAAGAGTTTGATATTGATATTGTTATTCATGCAGCAGCCTATAAGCATGTGCCTCTTTGTGAGTTTAACATAAAATCAGCCGTTAAAAACAATATTCTTGGTACAAAAAATATGATAGATTTAAGTAATAAATATAATGTCAAGCGATTTGTTTTAATTTCAACAGATAAAGCCGTTCGTCCAACAAGTATAATGGGTACAACAAAGCGAATTTGTGAGCTTTATGCGCTAAATCAAAATTCAAAAACAGAATTTGTTGCAGTAAGATTTGGTAATGTTTTGGGAAGCAGTGGAAGTGTGATACCAAAATTTAAAGAGCAAATTAAAAATGGTGAGAATTTAACTGTAACCCATCCTGATATAGTAAGATATTTTATGCTTGTAAGCGAGGCTTGTCAGCTTGTGCTTCAAGCCGCAAGTATTGCAAAAGGTGGTGAGCTTTTTGTTTTAGATATGGGAAAACAGGTTAAAATAGCTGATCTTGCTAAAAAGATGCTTGAACTTGCAAACAGAACTGATCTAAAGGTTGTATTTACAGGTCTTAGACCTGGTGAAAAACTCTATGAAGAACTTTTAATTGATGAAAATGACAAGCAGACCAAATTCGAATCTATTTTTGTAACAAATTCTCAAAAATATGACCTAAATTTATTGAATTTGCAAATTAATGAACTTTTAAATTTGGATGAAAAAGATATAGAGTCTAAACTTTGCGAAATAGTTCCTGAATTTTCTCACGCACTTAATAAAAAGGATTAGTATTTGATAATTAGAGAAATTGAAGAATTTAAACTAACAAAGTCTAAAATAAAAGCTTATCTTAGTTATATTTTCAGTCAAAATTTACCAAATTTTAGTGAAGATATAGATGAAGAAAAAATCCTAAAAAGTTGTAAAGATATCTCAGATGAACTTATGGGATATGATACTTTTTATATTTTAGATAAAAATGGTCATCAAATAAGTGATAATTTAGTTTTTTCTGCTAAGGGTGTAAAAAACACTTTTAAAGGTGAAGATAAAAGCACTAAGTCATATTATAAAAAAGCTGTAAAAGAAAAAAGAGCTTATCTTTGTGAGCCATATCCTGGCACTTTTGATAGCAAGCTTAAAGTTACTATGGCAGTTCCTATTTATTCGCAAAATAAGGAGCTTTTATACGTTGTTTGTTGTGATATTTTGCTTGAAGATATTTTAAAACTCATAAATCCAAGTTCTGTTGATAGTGTTTTTGGTAAGATTTCAAGACTTTCATACTTTATTATAAGTATGACACTTTTTTGTGTAGCGGGAATTTTATTTTATTTTGGTGTAAAAAGTATAATTGTTACAAATTTTAGCTTAAACGATACATCAAAAATATTTGAATCAACGATTTTGTTAACTCTTTCTTTAGCTATATTGGACCTTATAAAAGCATATTTTGAGGAAGAAATTTTAGGAAGACATGAAAAAAATAGCACAAATTCAAAAACTATGATAAAGTTTTTATCATCAATTATTATAGCTCTTGCAATTGAAGCTTTGATGCTTGTATTTAAATTTGCCATGACCTCACCAAAAGAAATTATTTATCCAATATGTTTGATAGTGGCAATCGCATTTTTAGTAGCTTCTTTAGGATTATATATCTACATAACTAAAAAAGCTATTTTTCAAAAATAACAACAAACAATAAAAGGAGATAAGATGGAGATTTTTCCAGCAATTGATTTAAAAGAAGGCTATGCAGTAAGACTTAGCAAGGGTGATATGAATAGTGCAAAAATTTACTCTAAAAATCCAAGTGATGAGGCCAAAAAATTTGAAGATTTTGGTGCAAAATGGCTTCATATAGTTGATTTAGATGGAGCTTTTGCAGGAAGAAGTATAAATTATAAAGTCATTGAAGAAATAGTAAAATCAACAAATTTAAAAATACAAGTAGGCGGTGGCATAAGAGATGAAAAAGCAATTAAATTCTATGAGAATTTAGGAGTTGATAGATTTATATTGGGTTCAACTGCCTTAAATGATCCAGAACTTACAAAACAATTAGCTAAAATTTACAAAATTGCAGTTGGAATAGATGCAAAAAATGGGTTTGTAGCAGCACATGGTTGGGCAAAACAAAGCAAAGTTTTAGCTTTTGATTTAGCAGCTATTTATAAAGATAGTGAAGTTGATGCTATAATTTGTACTGATATAAACAAAGATGGAATGCTTGGTGGTATGAATTTTGACTTTACTAAAGAAATAGCCTTAAAAAGTGGAAAAAAGACTATTGCAAGTGGCGGAGTTTCTAGCATTGATGATATTGTAAAAGCAAAACAAATAGATGAAATTTATGGAGTAATTGTCGGAAAAGCATATTACGAAGGTAAAATAAATTTAGAAAAAGCTTTTAAACTAAGCTAAATTTGAACTATTTTTTTGTAAAATGATAATTTTCGAATAAATATCAAATTTCACAAAATGAGGTAAAAAATGAAAGAATTTTACTTTGAACTTGTTGTTAGAAGCAATGCATTAGAATTTTTTAAAAATTTTGCTTTCGAAATGGGTGTTGATGCAGTTGAGTTTAAAGATGATTTTTTCATAATTCGTGATGAAAATCAAAGCTCTATAGACACTTTAAAATTTGCCTTTTTAGAGTATAGAAAAAGCCTTGAAAAAGCTCTAAATGTAGAAATAGATTTAGAATTAAAAGATGAAAAGAAAAAAAATATTGATTGGATAGATGAGTATAAAAAAGGTGTTCAGCCAATTGAAGTCGGTGAAATTTATATTCATCCAAGTTGGGAAAAACCAAAAGACAACAAATTAAATTTAATGGTTGATCCAGCACTTGCTTTTGGCTCTGGTCATCATGAAAGCACAAATATGTGTTTAAGCCTTATTCAAAAATATAAAAATGGCTATAAATCGGCTTTAGACGTTGGATGTGGAAGTGGGATTTTAAGTATAGCTTTGTCAAAATTAGGAATTGAAGTAAGTGCTTGTGATACTGATCTTCAGGCAGTTTTGGCAACTAAAGAAAATGCTTTGAAAAATGGTGTAGAATTGTTTGAAATTTATACAGGAAGCGTTACAAACACAGATAAAACATATGATATTGTTGTAGCAAATATCATTGCTGATGTTATTATAGTGTTAAAAAATGATCTTATAAAATCTTTAAACAAAGGTGGAGTTTTGATTTTATCAGGAATTTTAGAAAAATATTTTGATAAAATTAAAAAAGAATTTTGTCAGCTCGAGTTAGTTGAGAGTTTGCAAAAAAATGATTGGGTAAGTTTTGTATTTAAAAAATAAATTTAAAAGGATTAAATTTGAATAATAACTTAAAAAATAGTAACCAAAATGATCAAAACAATAAAAATAGCAATTTTTTTAATCAAAATCCTATAATTGTGTTTTTAATTTTTGCAGTTTTGATTATAGCGGTATTTAGATCTATGTCGCCAGACATTGGTATGGACGGCTCAAAAACAACGAAAAATATTCCATATTCTGAACTTAAAAGCTTAATAGTCAATAAGCAAATTTCAAAAGTTTATATTGGTCAAAGCACTATAAAAGCAGATGGTGGAAATGTACTTTATACTGCTAAAAAAGTGCAAGATCCAAATCTTACGACTACGCTTGATGAAAATGAAATTCCTTATGGAGCTTTTAATGAATCAAATGTTTTAACTGATATTTTATTTACTTGGGTTATACCGATTTTTATTTTCTTTGGAATTTGGATGTTTTTGGTAAGTAGAATGCAAAAAAATGTAGGTGGTGGAATTTTAGGAATTGGAAGTAGTAAAAAGCTTGTTAATTCTGAAAAACCAAAGGTAAAATTTGATGATGTTGCAGGCGTTGAAGAGGCAAAAGAAGAAGTTCAAGAAATTGTTGATTATTTAAAAAGTCCTGATAAATACTTGCGCCTTGGAGCAAAAATTCCAAAAGGAATTTTACTTGTAGGACCTCCAGGAACTGGTAAAACACTTTTAGCTAGAGCTGTTGCAGGGGAGGCCGATGTGCCATTTTTTAGTATTTCAGCATCAAGCTTTATAGAAATGTTTGTTGGAGTTGGAGCAAGTAGGGTAAGAGATTTATTTGAAAATGCTAAAAAAGAGGCACCTTCTATTGTCTTTATAGATGAAATTGATGCCATTGGAAAAAGTAGATCAAGTGCTCCAATGGGGGGAAATGATGAAAGGGAACAGACTTTAAATCAACTTTTATCTGAAATGGATGGATTTGATGCTGACAAATCTCCTGTTATTGTAATGGCTGCAACAAATAGACCTGAGATTTTAGATCCAGCACTTTTAAGACCTGGTAGATTTGACAGGCAAGTTTTAGTTGATAGACCAGATTTCAAAGGTAGAATGGATATTTTAAAAATTCATATGAAAGATGTAAAATTTGCTGATGATATTGATATCGAAGAGATTGCTAGACTTACAACAGGACTTGCTGGAGCTGATTTGGAAAATATTGTAAATGAAGCTGCTCTTTTAGCTGGACGTGAGTCTAAAAGAGCCGTTGAGCAAGATGATTTAGTTGAGGCAGTTGAAAGAAGTATAGCAGGACTAGAAAAAAAATCACGCCGAGTTAATCCAAAAGAAAAGAGAATCGTTGCTTATCACGAATGCGGACATGCCTTGATTGCAGAGGTTACAAAAGGGGCTAAAAAAGTTACAAAAGTTTCAATTATTCCAAGAGGGCTTTCGGCTTTAGGATATACTTTAAATACACCTGAAGAAAATAAATTTCTTATGCAATATCATGAACTAATTGCAGAAGTTGATGTTCTTTTGGGCGGGCGAGCTGCTGAAAAAGTATTTATAAAAGAGATTTCAACTGGTGCAAGTAATGATCTTGAAAGAGCAACTGATATTTTAAAAGCCATGGTTTCAATGTATGGAATGAGTGAAGTTGCAGGGCTTATGGTTTTAGAAAAACAAAGAAACACTTTCCTTGGTGGACAAAGCGTAAAAGATTATAGTGAAAAAACAGCTCAAAAGCTTGATGAAAGTATAAAAGAAATGCTTTCAAAAAGATTTGATGAGGTTGTAAAAACTATGGAGATTTATTCTGGTGCGATTGAAAATATGGTAGCCGAGCTTTATAAGTCAGAAACAATTGAGGGCGCTAAAGTTAGAGAAATAATCTCTAAATTCGAAGAAGAAAATAATCTTGTATCAAGGCTTTCAGAAGTTGATGAAGATGATGAGCTAAAAGATATAAAAGAGGCTAAAGAAAAACAAAGCCACTAAATTTTACCGAGAAATTCTCGGTAAAATTTATTTTTATAAAATCCTTGCAAAAAAGAACTAAATGCAGTATAATCAACAAATTTCATTTAAAAAAGGAGCAAGGATGAATTTTAAACAAAATACATTCAAAAAATTTCAAACATTTCATACTGATTTTAATACACTACTGCTTCTTATTCTTATTTAAAACTTTTTATATATTTTTACAATTTAATTTTGTTGCTAATTTTTTAGCTCTCTAATACCATAATAACTAAAAAAAGGATGAAAAATGGATAATAAAATAATTATATTTGATACTACACTAAGAGATGGCGAGCAAAGCCCAGGGGCTTCTATGAATACTGAAGAGAAGTTAAGATTAGCATTACAGCTTGAGAAATTAGGCGTAGATGTTATTGAAGCAGGTTTTGCTGCTGCAAGTCCAGGCGATTATGAAGCAATAGAAAAAATTGCTCAATCAGTTAATAATATAAATGTTTGTTCTTTGGCAAGAGCTGTCGAGAAAGATATAAAAGCAGCAGGTATGGCGATAAATTCGGCTAAAAATAAAAGAATCCATACATTTGTTGCCACAAGTCCAATTCATATGGAGTTTAAACTTAAAAAAACACCAAAAGAAGTTATAAAAATCGCACAGAATGCTGTAAAGTATGCTAAAACTTTCACAGACGACGTAGAATTTAGTTGTGAAGATGCAGGAAGAAGTGAAGTAAGTTTTTTAAAAGAGATTGTTGATGCAGCTATTGAAGCAGGTGCAACTACTATAAATTTGCCAGATACTGTTGGATATAGACTTCCAAATGAAATTTATAATTTTATCAAAACAATGAGTGATTATGTTGGAAATAAAGCTATTATTTCGGTTCATAATCATAACGACTTAGGACTTGCTACTGCAAATAGCCTATTCGGAATAATGGCTGGAGCTAGACAAGTAGAGTGTACAATTAATGGAATTGGTGAAAGAGCTGGAAATGCTGCACTTGAAGAAATAGTAATGGCCATAAAAACAAGAAAAGATGAGTTTAGTGAACTTTATACAGACATAGTTTGCAAAGAAATTTATAAAACTAGTCGTTTAGTTTCATCAATAACTGGAATGGAGCCACAAGCAAATAAATCAATTGTCGGTAAAAATGCATTTTTACATGAAAGTGGAATTCATCAAGATGGTGTTTTAAAGCATCCTGAAACCTATGAAATTATAAAAGCAAGCGACATTGGTCTTGAAAATGACAACATAGTGCTTGGAAAACACTCAGGAAGACACGCTGTAAAAAGTAAGCTTGAAACTCTTGGATTTGATTTAAGTGATAACGAGTTAAATGCAGCGTTTGAGAGATTTAAAATTTTAGCTGATCAAAAAAAAGATATTTTTGATGATGACTTAAGGGCTTTAGTAACTGATGAGATGATAAAAATACCTGAAATTTTTGAAGTTATAACATTAAGTTCTAATTCATGTAACAAAGGACACTCAAGTGCAAGCATTACAATAAGACATAAAGATAGAATAATAAGCGATTCAGCTCTTGGAAATGGCTCTGTGGATTCTATTTTTAAAGCAGTTGATAGAATTTCAAATATCAATGGTATTTTAAAAGACTATCAAGTAAAAGCAGTAAGCAGTGGAAAAGATGCTATGGCGAAAGTAACTGTAAAAGTTCAGTTTGAAGACAAAATGGTTGTTTTGGGAAGTGGGCTTGATGTTGATACTATGCTTGCTAGTGCAAAAGCTTATGTTTCTGCACTAAATAGCTATTTGAATTTAAAAAAATAATTAAAATCTCTAACATTATAGATTTTAAAGTATTAAATGTTTAAAGGAAAAATTTTTAATAAAGGTAAAGAATGTTAAAAAATATAAGTTTGTTAATTTCAAAACAACTGGTTATTTTAGTTGTACTTGCTACACTATTTTCATTGTATTATCCACAAGTTGGATCAAATTTAGTTAAAACATCATGGGTAGTTTATATTTTAGGCATTATAATGTTTGGTATGGGGCTTAATGTAAAAGCAAGTGATTTTAAAGAGCTTTTTATAAGGCCAAAATTTGTTTTAATTGGTATTGGCGCACAGTTTATAATAATGCCATTAATTGCCTATATTTTGGTAAAAGGTTTTAATCTTCCACTTGGTCTTGCAATTGGTGTTGTTCTTGTTGGAACCTGTCCTGGCGGAACAAGTTCAAATGTTATTACATACTTAAGTAAAGGTGATGTGGCTCTATCTGTTGGAATTACAAGTTGCACGACACTATTGGCTCCTTTTATGACGCCTATTTTAACAAAATTATTAATTGGTCAAAGTATAGATGTAAATGTAATAGCTATGTTTTTAAGTGTTGTTAAGGTTGTGATTGTACCTATTGTGCTTGGAATTTTAGCACACAGATTTTTACCAAAAATAGCTGGACTTTTAAAAGATGTTTTACCTATGATCTCAACTCTTGGAATAGTGGCAATTGTTATAGCTGTAGTTAGTGTAAGCGCTGAAAAAATAATAGCAAATTTAGGAATTATAGTTTTAATAATTGTTTGTCATAATTTGTTTGGGTATCTGTTTGGCTTTTTAGTTGGCAAATCAGTTACAAAAGATATGGCAAAGGTAAAAGCTTTATCTGTTGAAGTAGGTATGCAAAACTCAGGTCTAGCAACATCTTTAGCTTTAACTCATTTTGCAACTCAACCACTTGCTGCAGTTCCTGGAGCACTGTTTAGTGTATGGCACAATATTTCAGGTGGAATACTAGCTTCTATTTATGCAAGAATTAAATAAATTTACGCCTATAAAAGGCGTAAATTTATCGATAAAACTTTATTAATTTGGTTCTTATATATATTTTTCCAAAACTTCTGGTATTTTTATAGAACCATCATTTTGCTGATAATTTTCCATTATTGCAATTAAGGTTCTACCAACTGCTAGTGATGAGCCATTTAGAGTATGCGCTAAAACATTTTTTTTGCCATCTTTGTAGCGAATTTTAGCACGACGAGCTTGAAAATCACGACAATTTGAAATAGAGCTAATTTCACGATAGCAATTTTGAGATGGTAGCCAAACTTCTAGGTCAATTGTCTTTGCCGCGCTAAAACCAAGATCACCACTACAAAGTAGCATATGACGATGAGGTAGTCCAAGACTAGCTAAAAGATCGCTTGCACAGCTTACCATCTCTTCAAATACTTTATCGCTCTCATCAGCTTTAGCTATAGAAACAAGCTCAACTTTTTCAAATTGATGTTGTCTTATCATTCCCCTAGTATCTCGTCCAGCACTTCCTGCTTCACGCCTAAAGCAGTGGCTATAGCAAGTCATTTTGATTGGCAAAATATCTGCATTTATTATCTCGTCGTTATATAAATTTGTGACTGGAACTTCACTTGTTGGTATAAGATAAAGTTCATCTTCGTTTATTTTATAGAGATCTTCTTCAAACTTTGGAAGCTGCCCTGTGCCATAAAGAATTTCAGGCTTTACAACAAATGGGACATTCACAAGCTCAAAACCACGAGATTGGTTAAAGTCAATCATATAGTTAATCAAAGCTCTATTTAACCTTGCACCATAACCTTTAATGGCGGTAAAGCGGCTTCCGCTAAGCTTTACGCCACGTTCAAAATCAAGCCAACCAAGTTTTTCTCCAAGCTCATAATGAGGTTTTGGAGTAAAAGTAAAATTAGGAACTTCTAAAACTTTTTTAAGTTCAACATTTTCGTTTTCATCTTCTCCAAAAGGCACATCATCATCTATTATGTTTGGGATGTGAGATGCTTTTTGATCTAGATTTTCTTGAATAAAATTTACTATCTCTTGCAATTTTTGAATATTTTGTTTATTTTCTTCAAGCTCACTTTTAAGTTCAGTTATATCTTCACCATTTCTTGCTTTTATGCCAACTTCTTTACTTTTTGTGTTTTGAAGTGCTTGAAGATTTTCCAACTCAAGTTTTTTTGCTTTTAAGTCGTTATAAACAGCTAAAAGCTCTTTTAATGCCTCTTTACTTACTTTTTTTGCGATGAGTTTTTTATTAAACTCATCAAAATTTGTTTCTATTAGTTTTAAATTTATCATAGTTATTCTCCATAAAATCGCTATTTTATCGAAATTTTGATTTAAATAGGCTAAAATTGGAGATTTATTTTATTTTTTAATATTTTGAAATCTTTGAATAATTCCAACTATTTTATCTAAATCTTTTTTAGAATATGGTACTGAAATAGTTATTTTCATGTTATTTGAGTTGTCTATTAACTCATACCATGATTTTACTTTTTTTATGGTTATATCTTTTAAATTCATAGTGTAATTTTTTTGTAAAATCCAAACTCCACGCTTTTCGTAATTTTACCATTATAAATAGTTATTTCTTTATTCGCTAAAAGTGAAATTGGGAAAAACATTACCCCTATGAGTATAATAACTTTAATAAATCTTTTGTCTTCTTCTTTTTCGAGCGTTAGTTTTAAAAATCCATTTTCGAATTTTGGATCATTTTTATCTAGACATTTTATTTGTATTTCGTCCTCGTATGAGTAAATTCTTCCATGTTTTGAGTCTAAATTTCTAAGTATTGCACCATAAAATTTGTATTTTTTGTGTTTATAAAATTAATTTTATATATTTATCATGATAAATTCTAGGAGGTTCAGTGATTGTATCATAAATAGCATAGGTAAAAAGTATAAAAATAAAAAGTGAAAGTGAGTAAGAAAAAATTTTTATTGGATAAAAAATTAACTTTGTGCCTTTTACTTTCCTAAAAGACACAAAATAAAACAAAAAAAGACTAAATATAACTGTGACGAGAATTAAAATTAATAAAACTCGCATCTAAATTTAAAACTTATCAATTTTTTTATCCTGCATATTGAAAATATACAGCTAAAAAAACAATAAATGCCGATAAAATAAGTGCTAAAGGATGTATATCTCCAAGTGGACTAGGGCGTTTAAAGATGAATTTACAGCTTAAATTTGTAGCAACTGCGATAAAAATAACAAATGCTAAAAGCACTTTTATCATAAAAAATATCTGCAAATTTGAGTTAAAGTATCCACCAGCATTGCTTCCAACCCATCTTGTCATCATAAGTCCACCAGTTAAAAGTAACAGTAAAACACAAAATGGCATTATTTTCACTCCACTTGAAGTGATAGCTTTTTTCATTTTTTCACCAGTTTGATTATCAACTTTTTTTAAAGCCATTTTAAAGACAACAACATCAAAAAATAGATATCCAACGAAAATTATCGCACAAGATAGATGAATAATCCTAGCGTATTCATATACTCCCATCATTTCTCCTAAATTTTAAGTTAAAGCCAAAATTATAATAAACTTTTATAAATGTTTTATCTATAAATTCCACAAATTTTTCTAATTTTTTGCATTTTTTCTACTGCTATGTCTTTTGCTTTTTTTGCTCCATCATCTAAAATTTCAAAAACTTCATCTTTATGGTTCATAAAATAGTCAAATTTCTCTCTTGCATCTTTAAAATAGTCCCAAATAACTTCATTTAAATACATTTTAAAGTGCCCATATCCCTCGCCACCTTTTTCATATCTTTTTTGTAAGGCAAGTTTTTCATCTTCATTTAAAAATAGCTCAGCAATTTTATAAACATTGCAATCTCTCCACTCTTTTGGTTCTTCTAAGGCAGTACTATCGGTTACGATGCTTGAAATTTGCTTTTTTAAGGTTTTGGCATCGCTAAAAATATCAATTGTATTTTTATAGCTTTTACTCATTTTGGCCCCATCAGTCCCTGGAACTGTGGCTAAGTTTTCTTCAACTTTTGCTTGTGGCAATGTAAAAATTTCACCGTGAGCGTTGTTAAATTTAAGTGCGATATCACGTGCTATTTCAACATGCTGAATTTGATCTTTTCCCACTGGTACAAAATCAGCGTTGTAGAGTAAAATATCAGCCGCCATTAAAACAGGATAGCTAAAGAGATCATGTTTTGTATCAAAACCTTTTGCAATCTTATCTTTATATGCATGAGAACGTTCAAGCAGTCCCATCGGTGTATAAGCGCTTAGTATCCAGTAGAGTTCAAGTACTTCTTTTACATCGCTTTGAACCCAAAATATGCTTTTTTTAGGGTCTATTCCAAGAGCTAAAAAAGCACACGCTGCTTCGAAGGTATTATCGCTAAGTTTGTGTGCATCACTTACACTTGTCATTGCGTGGTAATTTGCAATAAACATAAACATCTTGCTATCGCCTAAATTTTGCTTCTCAACCATTGGTTTAATGCTAGCAAAGTAATTTCCTAGATGAAGTTTTCCTGATGGTTGAAGTCCGGTTAGTGTTATCAAATTTTATCCTTTATTAAAATTCTATAATTTTTTTATTTGCTTTTTTTGCTCTTCTTATCGTATCTACCACTCCACCTGAATCATATCGATGAAATGCAAGTAAAGCCCCATCATCATCAATTAAATCGACCATAGCCTGATTTCTTGCAAAGTATCCATAATAAAAATTGCCACCATTATAATCCTTTTTTATCTCTTTTATTTCAACATTTTCGTAGTTTAAAATTTCATCGTATCTATCAGCTCCTCTTGATTTGTGCCAAGATATTTTATTTGGAATACAAAGAATTAGTTTCTTTTTCATTTTCATTGCTATTAGTGCAAAAATTTCATCAGCACCTTTTGCCATGCCGGATACAAAAACTAAATTTTCATTGTCATGAAAATTATTATTAATTGTTTCAATTATAAGTTTTTCTAAAACTTCAAAAGCCTCTTCATTTGTTTCTATATTTGGATGTGTTGTTTTATTGAGTGCTTTTTTAACTTTTACATGTCCTGTTAAGGCTATTACCATCTTTTGGTCCTTTTATTATTTTTTTTATCTCTTTTACAATTTGCTTTGGCGTCTTATCACTTACATCGACGATGAAATCCGCCACTTTTTCATACTCATCTTCTCTTTTATCAAAAAGCTTTTTTGCCTCATTTAGGTCTTTAAGAAGTGGTCTTTTGGCTAGTTTTTTTTCGGCGTTTGGTGAAGTTTCAATCCGTTTTATCATACTATCAAAGTCTGATTTTAGGTAGATAATAGTTCCAAGTTTTTTTAAATTTGGCACTTTGTAAAATCCCCCACCTGTTGAGACAATAGCATTATTGATATTTTTTTCTATAAATTTAGCCAGTTTTTTTTCTATTTTTCTAAACTCATCTTCGCCATGTTTTGCAAAAATTTCTTTTATTTTTGAGTTATATGCGCTCTCTATCAAATCATCGCAATCAAGTGGAAAAAGTCCAATTTCTTTATATAGTGCTCTTGCGATAGTTCCCTTGCCAACACCCATAAAGCCAATTAAAACGATATTATTTTTTTTCTTCATCGTTTTCATCTTTGTTTTTGCTTCTTGGGACTAATACAAGTGGAACGCCGGTTAAATCAAAATTTTCTCTAATTTTATTCATCAGATATCTTTTATAACTAAAATGAAGTGAGCGTGGACGGTTCATTATAAGTGCTATTTTTGGTGGATTAAATCCAAACTGAACGGCGTAGTAAATTTTTACAATTTTGCCTTTATCATGTGGAATTGGGTGGTTTATAGTAGCTTCTTTTATGACTTCATTTAGGCGAGATGTTTTAAGTTTTTTTGTAAAATTTGCATAAATTTCAAGTATTAAATCATAAATTTTATGAACTCTTTTTCCTTGCAGTGCTGAAACGCTAATAATTGGGGCATAACTTAAAAATTTAAATTTATCTCTTATTAGTAGTGAAATTTGATCAAAGTCTTTTTCTCCTTTGTTTTCCCATTTATTTAAAACAATTATTACGCCAAGTTCAAATTTAGCCGCGAGTCCGGCTATTCTTTCATCAAGCTCTGTTAAATCTTCACTGCTATCTAAAACCAATAAAGCAATATCTGAGTTTTCTAGAATTTGTTCAGTTCTATTTAGTGCAAATTTTTCAATTCCCTCAATTTTACCACGTCTTCTAATGCCAGCAGTATCAACAAACTCAATAGTTTTATCATTATAAACAAATGTTTCATTAACAGGATCTATCGTAGTTCCTGCAACACTGCTTACAACACTTCTTTCATCTTTAACCAAAGCATTCAAAAGGCTTGATTTACCAACATTTACACGACCAATTATGCCAACTTTTATATTTTTATCACTTTCTACAAACTCACCATCATCATCAAAATTTTCTAAAAAATCTTCCAAAAATTCTGTTTCATCTGGTTTTAAATTATCTTTTAAAAGTGGATAAATAGCATCTTTTAGCTCTTCAATGCCTGTATTGTGACTAACTGAAATAGCAAAACTATCCTTTATTCCAAACTCTTTAAACTCAAAACTTCTTTTTTCATCATTTCTGCTATCGATTTTATTGATGATTAAAAAAATAGGAATTTCAAGTCGCATAAGAGAATAGACTATTTTTTTATCTTCATCTTGAGGCATCATTTTGCCATCTACCATAAATAAAATTATATCAGCTTCTTTTGCTTCTTTTAAGGTTTTTTCTCTTATGTTTTTAAAAAGTTCTGAGCTTTCATCAAGTCCGCCACTATCAATTAAAAAGCAAGTTTTATCATAAATTTCAATCTCAGTTTTATTTGTATCTCTTGTTGTTCCACTAACATCGCTTGTAATGGCAATCCTTTGTCTTGCAAGACGATTAAAAAGTGAGCTTTTTCCAACATTTGGACGGCCAATAATCATTATTTTTTGCAAAAATTAATCCTTAATCTATTTTTAAGTTTTCATTATACTGCAAATTCGCCTAAATTTAGCTAAATTTTATTTAGTGCAATTGGTAAAATTTGATAAAAAAGCTTTTTCCCAAATTCTCCATCTTTTTGCAAAAGCCAGTTTGCATTATATAAATTTAACTCATTTTTTAAAATTTCTTGACAAATTTGTTTAAAATCATCTACTTTTTTGTCTTTAAATTTATAACAAAACAGGTCTAAATAAAAATCAAAAGAGCCTAAAAATTCAGGGGTATTGTCGTATGTTAAAATTTCTAAGCCATTTCTTAGCGGTGTTTTAAAAGGCACAAACCCACTTTCATAAAGAGCAGTTTTTAGGATAGTTTTAGATAGATTTTTAGCATCTTTTTGTGATAAATTACTAAAATAAATTGGATTGTCAATATAGTTTTCAAGCATTTGTTTAAAGATAAAATTTAATGTATCGTAAAAAAGCCTATCTTGTTCAAAAAGAATTTGTTTTTTTTGCCAAGATTTTAAAAACGACCCTACATAAAAAGTGTTATAAAAATAAATTTCTAAAAGTTCTTTATCTGGACTATTATAAATTTCAAAAATAACTTGTCTTCTTTTTTCTTTGTTTGTATTTTCTAGAAGGTTTTCTGCTGTTTGGAATGAGTTTTTTTGTAAAATTTCATAAAGCAGGTTTTTATAAATTTGTATTGCAACTTGACCTTTTTGTCTTTTTAAGGTAGCTGGAGAATATGCATTAATATAGTTTTTTATAAATAAATTCCAGACTTTGTTGGTTATATTTTTTATATCATTATTTTTTACACCAAGTTTTTTAAAAATTAAATTTTGTATTTTCTCCCAAAGACCTATTAAATTTGAAAAATACATCACAATTTCAGAATTTTTTAAATCATAATTTTGAAAATATTTTTCATAATTTAGTAAAAATTCATCTTTATTTTCTTTTAAATCCGAGTTTATATTATTATAAATAAAATCAAAAATTTTATTAATTTTTTCACTGTTTAGCGTAAAATCATAATCAAAATTTAATGAATATGTATCTTTTATAGTTAGGCTTAAATTAATATATAATGGATCTTTTTTATAAGTAGTCAGTTTTTCTTTAATTTGATCTTTAAATTTTAGTGAATCTCCAGAGTCATTCTTTAATATATTTTTTTTATCTTTTTTTGGACTTAAATTTATAAAAATAAATATAATTGTTAAAATAACTAGCGTTACAATAGCACTTATGATAAAAAATTGTTTTTGATTGAAAATTTCTTTGTCATCACTTAAACTAAGTGCGGCTGAGTAAAGTATTACAAAGCTCATGCAAAAAATAGCAAAAATTTTAATAAGTTTTAGTATTGTATTTTTTATTTTTTTTTCATCCATAAATTTGCCTTTAAGTGTTTTTATTAAATTAGCCGTTAAGCAAGATTATACTAAAATAGTACTTATGAAAGAGAGAGTTTTATGAACAAAAGGTTTTTGATAAGAAATTTAGGTGTTTATTATATGCTTTTAGCCTCATTTTATTTCGCACTTACGGGAGCTTTTGCTAAGGCTTTGGGAGGTGGGATGAGTTCAGTTGAAATTTCATTTTTTAGAAATGTTGTAGGGTTATTCATAATTCTTTGGGCTATTTTTAAATACGGACATAACTCCAAAGGTGGAGCTTTGTTTTTGCTTTTTATGCGTGGATTTGTAGGGATAATTGCGATGATGGCATTTTTTTACAACATTGCTAATATGGGCTTAGCTGAAGCTTTTACATTTGCTAAAACTTCAGCTATGTTTTTAGGACTATTTGGAGCTATATTTTTAAAAGAAAAGCTTGGATTTTGGGCTTGGTTTGGTATACTTATTGGATTTTTGGGGATAGTTTTTATAATGCAGCCAAATTTAGGTTTTACAAAAAACCATTTTATGGGACTTTTAAATGGTTTTTTAGCAGCAGTTGCTTATATGAGCGTGCATGAATTAAGAAAAGCTTATGATACGAAAATAATAGTTTTATCTTTTATGCTTTCAGGAACTTTGGTTCCACTTTTTTGTATGGTTGCATCTGAGTTTTTTACAGTGCCTATTTATCTTGATTTTTTATTTGCAAAATTTATAATGCCAACACCTAAAATGTGGATTTTTATAATCTTAATGGGAGTTTTTGGACTTTTATTTCAAACTTATATGACAAAGGCGTATGCTGCTTCAAGACACGCTGGAACAGTGGCTGCTGTTGCATACTCAGATATAATTTTTACTTTAATAATCGGAATTATTATGGGCGATAGTTTGCCAAATTTAATGGCTGGTTTTGGTATAATTTTAGTTATAGTTAGTGGCGTTATAGTCGCCATGCAAAAATAAAGGAAAAAGATGATTTTAATAGCAGGACCGTGTGTAATTGAAAGTAGGGATTTGATATTTAAAGTTGCTGATAAGCTTGTTAAATTTAATGAAGATAAAAGGCTTGATTTTTATTTTAAAAGTAGTTTTGATAAGGCAAATAGAACAAGCATTAAAAGCTTTAGAGGTCCAGGGCTTGAAGAGGGACTTAAAATTTTAAGTGAAGTTAAAAGCAAGTTTGGTTTTAAAATTTTAACAGATATTCATGAAAGTTATCAAGCAAAACCAGTAAGTGAAGTAGCTGATGTTTTGCAAATCCCAGCATTTTTATGTCGCCAAACAGATTTATTAGTTGCAGCTGCAAAAACAAAAGCTATTGTAAATATCAAAAAAGGACAATTTTTAGCACCAGATCAGATGAAGCATAGTGTTAAAAAAGTTCTTGAAACTCGTGGAGTTGATGAAAGTGGCTTTGAAGTGGCTAAAAACAATGGTGTTTGGCTTTGTGAAAGGGGTAGCACTTTTGGCTATGGAAATTTAGTTGTAGATATGAGAAGCTTGCCGATAATGAGAGAATTTGCCCCAGTAATTTTTGATGCAACTCATAGCGTGCAAATGCCTGGAGGACTTGATGGAAAAAGTGGTGGTGATGCTAGATTTGTCCCATATCTTGCAAGAGCTGCGGCGGCTGTTGGCGTGGATGGATTTTTTTATGAAACACATTTAAATCCTTGCGAAGCACTTTGTGATGGACCTAATATGCTAAATTTAAGTGAACTTGAAAAAGTTGTAGATGATACTCTAAAAATAAGAGAAATTTTAAGTGAAAAATAAAGGATTATTTTTTGTTATTATAGGTGCTTTATTTGAATGTGCGTGGGTTTATGGTCTTAAATTTGCACATACAAATTTGCATTATATTTTAACTGTTTTTGTTGTTTTTGCAAGTACATTTTTCTTCATTCAGTCATTTAAACATCTTCCTACAAGTCTTGCATATATTCTTTATGTGGGGCTTGGAACACTTTTTGTTGTTGTAGCTGAGATAATTGCGACAAAAAATTTTGATATTATTAGAACTCTTTGTATAATTACGCTTTTAATCGGTATTTTTGGCTTAAATAAAGAAAATAGCAAGGAAAATAAAAATGCATAGTTTTGCCCTTTTAATTTCTGGTGCTTTGGAAATTTTTGGTATTTTTCTAAATTCTAGGTTTCCAAAATTTAGAGGATATAGAAAATATATAGTTTTTAGTGTAATTATGGCAAATTTTGGTCTTTCACTTCTTTTTTTAAGATTTGCTATGAAGGCAATGCCAATGAGTGTAGCTTATGCTATCTGGACGGCAATTGGAGCAATAGGGGCAGTAGGAATTGGCATAGTTTTTGATAATGAGAAATTTAATTTTAAAAAAGCTTTTTATTTAGCTTTAATAGTATTTAGTGTTATAATGTTAAAAATTTTATAAAAAAGGAAAAAAATGAAAATCATAGAGGGAAAACTCAGCATTGATGGTAGTAAAAAAGTTGCAATCATTAGCTCAAGATTTAATCATATTATAACCGATAGATTGGTTGAGGGGGCAAAAGATGCCTTTTTAAGACATGGCGGAAAAGATGAAAATTTAAGCCTTATTTTGGTTCCAGGAGCTTTTGAGATACCATTTGCATTGCAAAAAGTATTAGAAAGTAAAAAATTTGACGCAGTTTGTTGTGTTGGAGCGGTAATTAGGGGTTCTACTCCTCATTTTGATTATGTAAGTGCAGAAACTACAAAAGGTATTGCAAATGTTACTTTAAAATATAATATGCCTGTAACCTTTGGAGTGCTTACAACAGACACGATAGAACAAGCCATTGAAAGAGCTGGAAGCAAAGCTGGAAATAAAGGCTTTGAAGCTATGAGTGGACTAATAGAACTTCTTAGTTTGTATGAAAATTTAGGAGAGTAAATGGCTACAAGACACCAAGTAAGACAAGCTGTTGTATCGCTTCTTTATGCAAGAGATATAAATGGTGAAAATGATGAGTTTAAAAATGAGTTTTTAGAGAGTAAAAAGATAAGAAATAAACAAAAAATTTTTACTGAAGAATTGATAAGTGGAATTTTGTCAAATTTAAATACTCTTGATGATGTTTTAAATGAGCATTTGAATGAATACAAAATGAATGAAATAGGCGAAGTTGAAAGAGCTATTTTAAGACTTGGAGCTTATGAAATTAAATTTAGTGATATTGATAAAGCAGTTGCTATAAATGAAGCGATTGAGCTTGCAAAAGAGATGGGAAGTGATACCTCGCCAAAATTTATAAATGGAGTTTTGGATAAAGTAGATAAATGAGAGCTTTAGCCTTTATTTTTATTTTTGCTAATTTTGTTTTTAGTAGTGAGATATTAGCTACTTATAATGTTAAATTTGGAATATTTGGCAAAGTAGGAGAGGCAAAAACAAAACTTATAAAATATGAAAATAACGCCACTTATGAAATTTATATGGATGCTAAAACAACTGGACTTGCAAATAGTTTAAGTGGCGATAGAAGGGAATATTTTTATAGCTATGGAACTATTTATAAAAATTATTTAATCCCTAAATTTTATACACAAGAAACTAGGAGAAATAAAAAAGGTAAGCAAATAATAAGCAAGAAAAATTATGAATTTGACGAGTTTGGTAAAAAGATCAAATTTGTAAGGTACAAGGGAGATGATAAGAGTCTCGAAAAAACAGATGAAAGGATTTTAGATTACTACTCACAAAATGATTTGCTTACTTTGTTTTTTAATTTCTCAAAAATAAAAACTACTCATTTGCACTTTGCCTTAGTTGTAGCTGGAGCAAAAGACAAAGATGGATTAATTGAGATCAAAATTCCACAAGACAAACAAAAATCACGCCTTCAAAACGAGCTAGATACTAAATATCAACCTTATATAGTTTTTATAAATCAAAGGATTTTCTCATCAAAAAGAGGTGAGCTCCATCTTGCTTTGGATGAAAATGGATACGCAACAAAAGCTATTTTAAAAGATGTTATTTTATTTGGTGATATCGTAGGAGAGTTAAAAGAGTTAAATTTTAGATGATTTTTGGAATTTAAGCAATATATCAGAAATTAATGGATATAATTATAATCTTATTTTTTTGGATAGATGGGTGAGTGGTCGAAACCACACCCCTGCTAAGGGTGCAGCTCATAACCTGGGCTCGAGGGTTCAAATCCCTCTCTGTCCGCCATGTAAAAATACGCACGGCCATTTTAGGCATTTTGCTATCTTCTTTCAGTAAAAAATTCAACAAAAAAGAATAAAATGGGAGTCATTTTGGGAGCTTTTTTTTAAAAAAAGCACAAAAATTCTCAAATTTGTAAGCGTTTAGGTTTTTTAACTAGATTTTTTAAATCTGGTACGTCATAATTAAAGATAAAAAAAAGGACCTAAAATGATTGAATTTATCGCAGTCGAGGGAATCGACAAACCACTAAAAAAACGGATAGCTCCGAAGCTATACCTAGAGGTTAAGCCCTTGAAAAATGGGGAGTTTTCCAAAATATACTTCGTTCGAGAAACAGTAGGTGGTAAAGACACAAGAAGGACTATTGGTCGCCACCCAGACATTACCCCAGAGCTTGCAGTCCAAATTGCTGGTGCTGGACTTGAAAAAAATCATACTTTATTGGATTTTTACAATGAGTTTGTTAAGAAAAAACAAACTGTTGTTAAGTTTAGGACAATCCAGCGATATCGACAGTATTTGGCAAAATTTGAACCACTAATAGATAGAGATATAGCAAGCATTCAGCCCCCAGAAATCTACAAGCTAATTGAAAAAATGTACTTGAAGGGTGAACATAGTGTAATGATGAAATCAGTCCAAATGTTGCGAGCAATATTTGGAATAGCCATATCACGTGGAGTAATCCAGTATAGCCCTGTTCCAACGAGAGAAAGCATGAGGCTGAATTTTACCCCCAAAATTGGTAGTCATTCAAGCCTTAACCCTTTATTTGAGGAGGGTCTTGTGGAATTAATAAATTTTATTAAGGGCATTGAATCAGTCCCACTTAGGAATCTATTTGCGTTTGACCTCTGCCTGCCTTTACGCTCTAGGAACGCAAGGGAGTTCGAAATATGCGAAAATTTAACTCAAATTAAGGATGAATATGTTGTTAGGATAGTAGGTGAAAAATACAAGCAAGGACACGAAGGGGATCCCGATAAATACTTCGGCATTGCTTTTGAGTTTGGAGAATGGCTTAAAACACTTGATAATGGTGGTTATATATTCTCTGATAATCCAGAAAAAATAATGCCTGAAAACACTCCAAATTATTGCATCAAAACAAAATTTAAGTCGAGTTACATAACAGGAAAAAAGAAATACTTAAATTTTCATAGTTTGCGAAGTGTATTTAGCAGTTTTGCGAACGAGATTGGAATAAATGATCGAGCAGTAGAGATATGCCTTGGACACGCAAAAAAGGGAGTAGAGGGAGTTTATAACCGATCTAGTAGCCTATCAAGGGGTCGAGCTGCAAATGAAAAATGGATTCAATATCTGAAAGGATTGGGCTTTGATATATTTTAAAGAGGGTGTAGCCACCCTCAAAGACCCAAAAAGTTGCACTAATTATACCTTTTTTACTTTTAAGTGTCAAATAAAAAGCACTCTATTTCGTTTAAGTTTCACGGACCAAAAAATCAAAAAAAATGAAAATAAAAAAAACTTTTTTTAGTGATTACGTGGTGTGCGTGGTGGCAACCCCATTTTAAGGGCATAGTGTGGTGTGCATTCAGGTTACATACGGTGGCACTCGGTTACAAAGGAGTAAATGCCCTTAAAATGGTATTTTCATACTTTAAGAAAACTTTGACAAAAGGAGGAAAAAGTGTAAAATTTTGAATTTTAAGGCTAAAATAATAGCATAGTTAAATAGTATGTGTTTTTAAGTTTCACGCTTAATTTTTTAAAATAAACCTATTAAAAAAGGAAATAAAATGAGTAAAAACTATAAATTACCTGAAAGTTTAATTAAAGAAGGGGTGGCCGCCTTAAAAACCACCCCTAAAAACAACACTGATATTTTAACAAAAATAGCTGAAATAGACCTAAATTTGCCTATTATATCGAGAAAATTTGGATATTTTTTCGATAATTCTATTTCAAAGTTTGTTCAATATGATTTTATTAAAAACAGTGTTAATGTTGTAGATTTTGTCCAAATTATGAGGGACATCACTTCCGATAGTGAAATGAAGGCTGCACTGGTTGAATTTGACGCAAAAACAGAGCGATATGTGCCTATATCTAGATCAAAAATAAGAGAGGATAAACAATATATTGGGTCAGCGAGATTTTTATTTGATCCATTCTCAAATGAAAAAATAAAATTCAACCAAAACAATGAATATGAAATAAATCTATATGAAAAATCAAGCTTCTATAAAAAATACGAATCAAAAAGTATAAAAAAACTAGATAAACACCCAAATATAGACCTTTTGTTAGGAAATCTGTTTCCGGAAAAAGACGACCTTGAGTATTTTCTCAATTGGTTTGCTTACATTTTACAAAAGCGACAAAAAACAGGCACAGCAATCCTACTTTACGGGATTCAAGGCACAGGGAAGGGGGTATTTTTTGAGGAAATCGTAAGGTATGCATTCGGCCAAAAAAATACAATGACTTTGTATCAACAGAATTTGGATTCAAAATTCACCCCACGAGGCATAGAAAACACACTGCTTGCTTGTTGTAATGAGGTAAAGGTAGATCATCGAAAGGATTCAAATTCGAGTTCGGAGCGACTCAAGTCTTGGATCACAGACCCATTCTATTCAATCGAACAAAAATACCAAGATTGTAGAGATGCCCCTAACTATACGAATTTCATTTTTTTTAGTAACTCCGACACACCCTTGCAAATTCAGCAAACGGATAGGCGATTCAATGTGTTTCAGACAAGTGATACCAGCCTAAAGGAAATATGTGAAAGTAACGAAATGACCACAGCAGGATTGGTTGAGGCAATTCACAATGAGCGAGATAGTTTTTTGCAAAAAATAATGGAACTAGAGGTAGATGAGGAAAAAGCTCGTAGATGCCTCGAAAGTGTCCAAAAAAGGGCAATTCAAAAAGCAACCACATCGAAATTAGAAAACTTAATAAACGATTTAAAGAATTTAACAAATCCTAATGTAATATCTACTTTTAAAGACGATTTCATTGAAATAGCGAACCTGATTATTGAGAATAACTATGACGAGGAAAGACCCTCAAAAGAGTACATTGCACTCTGGAATTTGGGAAACAAAATAGGATTTGATGTAAAGAATACACAAATAACAGAAATAGCAGAATCTTTGACTAAAACTATCACAAATGACATATACAATCATCAGGGGATTCGTGCATCAATCTTGCCTTTTTTGTATCAAGTTTTTGTCAGAAGCGATGAAACCTCGCAAACTATTTTTGTCAATTTAGGGAAATTTTTTGACACTGCGATAACCGTGAGGGAAGATGGAAAAAACATAAAAATGAGAAAATTTTTAAATTTTACACTCAAGGTTTTACCATTTTAAATTCTAAAAATAGGAGAATTTTTTCTCCTATTTTATCTGTTTTCATTTACTTTCATTTATCTTTTATTTACATCACTCATTATTAATAAATCTATTTCTTTTATACTAAGAGAGTACCTTAGTTTAATAAATCTCCACAAACTTTATTAAATTCTTAGAAGTATAAGATTCTGTGCATCTAATAAAATCTATTGGGTAACCCTGAAATAATAATTTCCCTCCAAGATTACCTCCTTTAGGACCCAGATCTATTATCCAATTTGCTTGACTTATTACTGATAAATTATGCTCTATAATTATTAACGTATTACCAACTCTTACCAAATCATGAACTAGGTCCATTAACTTATCAATATCTGCTTCATGAAGTCCTGTTGTTGGTTCATCTAGGATAATGATTCCCTCTATTTTTTTATTAAGCATTTGAGCAATTTTTAATCTTTGAAGTTCTCCTCCTGAATAAGTATCTAAGGTCTGTCCAAGTTTAATATATGACAAATTTGATTTCATTAGGGAATTTAAAACTAAACTTATTTTGGAATTATCAAAAAATATTTCTTTAGCATCTTTGACTGACAAATCAAATATCTCACTAATATCTTTACCTTTATATTTATACGAAAGAGTTTTATCATTAAATCCCTTACCACCACACTTTTCACATATGTGTTCAGAGTCTCCCAAATAAGCTAAATCAAGGCTTATCGTTCCTTTTCCCTTACATTCCGGGCAAGCACCTTTTCCTCTTACTGAAAAGAGATTTTTATTCACTTTATTTTCTCTTGCAAAGAGTTTCTTGACTTCATCATATATATTTAAATAAGTGATAATATTTGACCGACTCGATGCCTGTGGCAGATTCTGGTCTAAAACAATAGACTCTGGATATTTACTTGTAAAGATTTCTCTTATTAAGGTACTTTTACCTGAACCTGCAAGACCAGTTACAAGGGTTATCGCATTTTCAGGAATTTTCACCGATATATTCTTTATGTTATTTTTCGACACATTTTCTAAAGTATAATATCCTTTGAAATTTTTTCTACTCTTATTAATTTGATGATCTTTTGTAAATGCTTTAGCAGTTATAGTATTGGATTTTAATAAGTCTTTGTAAGAACCCTGAAAGGTAACCTTACCACCATCTGCTCCTGCGCCTTCTCCAAAATTTATAATTTCATCTGAGCATTTTATCATGTCTTGGTCATGATCGACAAACAAAACAGAATTCCCTTTATCTTTTAGACCCTTAAAAATATTTGTTATTCCCTTAATATCTTCTGGATGAAGACCTACGCTTGGTTCATCAAAAATATAGAGAACATCTGATAGTGAGCTGTTAAGATATTTAACCATTTTTATTCTTTGAGATTCACCACCAGATAGGGTTTTGTTCCTTGATTTACTTTTAAATAATCTAAGCCAACAAGGAAAAGGCTGGTTAACTTTTCTTTCAATGCTTTTATAATCTCATTAACTTTATCTTCTTTAATGCCATCTATAAACTCATACAAACTACTAATATCCATATTAGAACAGTCTGCAATGGACTTATCCTTTATCTTGGCACTTAGAACTTCATTGTTAAGTCTTGCTCCATGACATACTGGACAAGTCTTTGTTATTAAAATCCTTTTTAAATCTTCTTGATATTGAGGATCTTGACCATTGACAAAAGTCTCCATAATACGAGGAATAATTCCATAATACTTAGCTGTCTTATGCCAGTTCTTACTAGGATTTTTAGGCTTAATTTTTGGCGAATTTAAAAGCATGTCTAATTCTTCTTTAGTATAATCAGATAATTTTTTATCATTATCAAAATAGCCTGATTCTGTATAACGGGTTAATCTCCATCCTCCATTTTGAAATGTAGGAAATTTTATGGCATTGTCATTTAAGGATTTATTAACATCAATTAATCTATTGATATCTATTTCTCGAATAACACCTAATCCTTGGCAATTTTTACACATTCCTTCAGGATTGTTAAAGGAATACTTCATAGAATATCCGATGAAAGGTTTAGCAAGTCTTGAATAAAGTAATCTCAAGTCTGAATATATATCGGTAACTGTCCCAACTGTTGACCTTGAATTTCCACTAATCCTCCTTTGATCAATAACTAAAGAAACTGGAAGATTAGATATCGAATCAACATCTGGCTTTTTATATTTAGAAAGTAAGTTTTGAACATATGCGGAATATGTTTCATTCAATAGTCGTTGAGACTCTGCTGCAATCGTATCAAATACGAATGAAGATTTTCCTGAGCCAGAAACTCCAGTAACACCAACAATTCGATGCTTAGGAATTTTTATAGTAATATTTTTTAAGTTGTTTGTTCTAGCCTTTTCTACATAAATGAAATCATTCATCTTTCTCTAGTCTCTTTTTTCTCAATTCATTAGATAGTATATTTGATAGTCGTATAAAGTCTTTTTGCTCTTCTTTTGTAAAAGATTTAGACGCAATTTCAAAAATAGAAGTATGTTTTTTTGCTATGTCCTCAAGAAGTTTGTTTCCTGCATTAGTAAGTGTAGTATATAGCTCTCTGCCATCTAATTTATTAGGAAATTGTGCAATATATCCCTTAGATTTTAGACCTTTTAAAGCTTTTGATAGTTTTGTTCTTGATATTTCTAAAATAATACTTAAATCTGAGGGTAATATTTTTTCTAGTTTTTTTATCTGACTTAATATATCATATTGTAACCACGATATATTTTTGGGATTGACTGAATTCCTTTCTGCCACCATTTCACATTGTAGTTCCATAATTGCTCTTTTTAAATCCATAAATTCACCTCAAAGTAATTTCTATATAGAAATTATACCACTTTTGAAATTATTTTAAACTATTTCCAGTATCATTCTGGTAACAATTATCTATCATTTACTGTTCTATCTTGTTTTATTTGTTCTTTTTTGCCTAAAATATACTTTATGCTCAAGTTATTTATAGACAAAAAAATAAAGGCAGTTATAAGAATGTCGATATTTATCTCTCTGCCCCTTTGCTATGGTCTTTCCTTATTTGACTTAGCTTTGGCATCTGTCTTAAAGTTTTTTATTTGCCCTAATATGGACTTTTTATCCCTATCTTGACTCTTTACTTGTTCTTTTGCTTTTAAGAGCTTAGAAGACAAAAAGAGATATTATATTAAAACAATATTTCTCCGGTACTGGGATTGGGACGGGACTAAAAATTTGAAAACGTCCTATAATTAGGTGGATTTAATGGTACTCTGAAAAATAGAACCTAGTATTTTGAATGGTTTGGGATATATCGGACGTTTGGAAAAGAAGAATGGAAATAGTTACAAAAATTTATAAAATGGCTTGATTGCAAGCTATAAAGAAAATGTAAAATAGCTACTGGTACTCAAATGGTACTAGAAGCTAAAAAGAATAAACTGAATGATAGTTCCAAGTGGTTTGTATTTGGATAAAAAATTAGACTGTAACTTAGTTGTTATGGTCTTTTATATTTTAAAAATATCTCTTTATAAAAAATTCAAAAAATCAACTAAAAATATATTTAACAGATGAAGAAAAAGAAATTTTTGAAAAGAAAATGAAACTTGCAAATTGCAAAACTATGTCTCACTTTCTTAGAAAATGCGTATTGGAAAAAGAAATTTATGTAGTAGATTTAGAACCATTTAGAAATCTCCAATGGCTACCTTCAAATGCAACAAATAACATAAACAAGATTGCAAAAGCTACTAATACAACTGGTGTTATTTACAAGAATGAAATTGAATCTATGAATAATCAGATAGAAAATTTATCAAGAGAAATATGGCAGATCCATTCCCTACTTTTAAATAAATCAAAAGAAAATTCTGGTGATTAGTATGGCAATTACAAAAATACATCCTATAAAATCAACTCTAAATTTGGCAATAGATTACATTACTAAGAGCGAAAAAACTGATGAAAAAATCTTAGTATCTTCATTCAAATGTCATCCATCTACTGCCCATATTCAGTTTATAAAAACACGAGAAGACAATGATACTAAAGGTACAGTTTTGGCTAGACATTTAATCCAATCTTTTCTACCAGGAGAGGTTGATCCTGTAAAAGCTCACGAAATTGGAATGGAATTATGTAAGAAAATTTTAAAAGAAAATTATGAATTTGTTCTTGCAACTCATGTAGATAGAGGGCATATCCATAACCATATTATTTTTAATAATGTTAATTACAAGACTGGTAAATGCTACCAATCTAACAAAAAAACTTACCATAAAATTAGGTATCAAAGTGACGAATTATGTAAAGAAAATAAGCTTACAGTCATTGATGAATACTATGAAGCTTACAAAAGAAAATATAAAACTGCTGGTAAGTCTTGGTACGAATATGACCAAAATAAGAAAGGAAATTCTTGGAAGTCTAAACTGCAATTTGATATAGATAGAATGATTAATAAGTCTAAAACGTGGGAAGAGTTTTTAGAAAATATGAAGTCTCTTGATTATGAAATTAAGTTTTGTAAACACATTGCTTTTCGTCATAAAGATAAGCAAAGATTTACAAGATCGAAGACTATCGGAGAAGATTATACTGAAGAAAAAATCAAAGAAAGAATAGATTTAGCTATCAAAAATAAAGCTAATCCTATTAAAAAACGAGTAGGAAATGTTATTGATATATCTACTAATGAAAAAGCACAATCCTCTAAAGGTTACGAAGTTTGGGCAAGAAAACACAATATCAAAACAATGGCTGATTCAATAATTAAACTTAGAGAACAAGGAATTAATTCAATCACTCAACTAGATGATCTAATCAAAAAATCTGCTGATGATAGACAAGACTTGTTGGATAAAATAAAGAAGATTGAAACTGAAATGAAGAGTTTATCTCAAGATATGGAAAATATAAATACTATAAATAAGTATCGTGAAATCTATAAATACCATAAGAAAAATCCTGAAGACAAGCAATTTGTAGATGAGTATTATATCGAACTTTCTATTTATAAAATAGCTACTAATGAAATTTTAGAAATCTATAAAATATTACCAAACATAAAAGAAATATTAATCAGACTCGATAAGTTGCAATAAAAAAGAATACCCTTATGCAAGAGCATTCTTTGAATAAAGAAGAATTTTCTGACCTTTTTCAGTATAGGAAAAACTATGAAAATCACTTATGGGAAGGAAGTGGAGAGATAAAATGCTATAAGCAGATAAACTTATATCTTTTTAAGATTATTTACAAAATTTTACTCTAAGCTTATTATATTACTTAAGGAGATCCTACTAGATGACCTACGAACATTGTTATAGGAAGTAATAAAATCAAAAGGATATTTAATGCCATAAACAACTTATCCTTTTCCTTTACCCCATATACTAAACCTATTAGTCCAATAATTGGCAGAAAAACATTAATGTGAAATTTATAATAATCTTTATGAATTTCATGAGCATCTATATAATTACTTGATTTGATTTTTATTTCACATCCACCATTAAATTTACAAACAACTTCATAAATACCATCACTGGAAAAATTTAATGGATATTCAACATTTTCATCATGATTTATAACTCCAATATATGCCAATTTATCCATTATTATCCACCATAAAATTTACTACTATATCTTTTAAGAGACATTTTAAAAATAAAGAAGGTTAACAAAAACAAAAATGTTCTTGATAGTAGTAGTTTTATATAATCATGTTGTAGTAAACTTAAAACTTTTATAGTCATCGGAAATGTAATATATCCACTATTAACTACTAAAAGTACCATTAATAAAATGTAATAGTTTATATAAGTAAACAAATCCTTTTTTAATAGTAATAAAATAGATAGAACTATATAACTTGCAGATAGAATTTCTAAAATTGTTAATACATTAAACTTAATACTAATTAAATACACTTCACCTGTTATAAAATAATTAATTCCTTGAAAAAAAATTTGTCCCAAAATATAAAATATTAATTCAGTCCCCAAAATAATATAAAATATCTTTCTAATATTCTTTTTCTCGTTAATTGAATATATTACCATATAGTCTTTCTGTATACATATAAACTTTTCATTTATTACATTTAATACAAAAATAGGCACCAAGAATATTAAAAATACTTGATGAGTCAAAAGACGAAATAAGGAGTTACTCTAGCACTTTTATTGTTTTTTATTACTTCCATTGCATATTCTTCTCCATCTAGTTCATCTAATTCTTTAGTTGCTACTGCCATTTTCTCAGTTTAATATAGATCCTTGCCTAGCTTATCAAAATCGCTGAAGTTATTTATAAGGCTATAGCAATGCAAGTTGAAACTTAGGCTTACTAAATCTGCCATTGTATTAGGTTCTTCTGTAAAGGTCGCAGCACAAAACTTTTCTATTTCCCTTGGACTGAACCCATCAAATCTTTTCATTAAATAGTTTAGTTCATCTATATTTACATTTTTATCAGCCAGTATATTTGAAAATCTTTCATCCCTACTGCCTTCTATATAACAGTTTGACCTTGTACTCATTTCTATTCCTAATTCATTGCATACCTCTTGTAGTTTATCTTCCTCCATTGGAATCCATATGGTTTTTCTTTTATCATCATCCCTTGATTTTTTAATAGTTATATTCAATCTTTTTCCTCCATTCTATTTATTAATTAAAAATAACTCTGTCCCGTATCTATTGATTAAGGCAGAGTTAATTATTGATTTAAATATATAGTCATCTATTAATTCCCTATCTGCTAGCTCATTGATTCTTATACACTCCTTTCCAGTTGATAGGGTCTTTGCAGTTTGGTATAAGGCATAGCCATTGGTATCTATATCCCGAAGACATATTTGTTTTAAGCCAAACTTAACATTTAAAATATGATTTTCAGAAACCTTCCATAGATTTTCATCGGCAGTAAGTAAAAATAGGATAGCAATAAATCTTGGGGATATATCATGAATATCTAGATCTTGGTTTCGAAGAAAATTATAGAATCTTTCTTTGTGGTTATGATTTAAAAAGATTTCCCCCTTGAAATTATTTGCTAGACTTTCTAATCTTTCCTTTAAATAATAATTATTTATCTTTCCAAAGCACTCTCTGACTAGATCCTTATATCTACATCTATCCACATTGATTTTGAAGTTTGAACCAATGTGTCCACACTCCTTACAATCATCATCAACATTAATCACACCAATCTTGCAATCTCCATCACCCCCTTGGCAATTAAAATAATTATTGATGATTATTCCATTTCCTCTTGGCTGGAAATTTGGAACCATAACCATCAATTGCTCTATTCCTTCCAAGGATGTACCATACATAAATAATTTTGACATTGTTCCCAATCCTTTCTTTCTATTTTTAAGCATAAAAAAATGACGAAGTTTATTGGTCTTTAGTTGACCTAAACTTCGCCACCATATTCTCGATATTTAATCTTGATTTATATACAAATAGATGTATTAGAATATCAGATATTCTAATACATCTATTTGCTACATTTCAAATTCCTTTAAATATTATTTCTTCATTAATTAGTTGCACATATACCTACTATATCAATAAATTTTGAGTTATCATTGACTATATTAGTTGCTATTATCAGAATAGTCGTCGATAACTATATTTTCGTGCAAATATGCAAATAAGTAAAATGATAGTTATGTTATATCATAATAATTGAAAATAATAGAATGCATTTTTCAATGTAATAAGATTAAGCGTTCTCTTAAAGTTAGAGAACGCTTAATTATTTTTAATTTATTGAAATAATTTGTAACTATTGAAAACAGACAAAAATTGTTCATTGGATAATTTATCAAGATCAGTAACATTCGCATGCTTCAGCACCTGTCTTAATTGATTTTTAGTAAAAAGAACATGATATTCCCTGTTTACCCATTTATAAACGAAAAATCTATACTTTTTGTAGTCCTTCTTTAAAATAAATGGTTTATGCCTTTCAAGTACAATCAATACAGAATCTACATTAGGCTTAGGGTGAAAATATGCTCGTGGCACTTTTTTAAGAATTTTTATATCCATTTCCACCATTAACAGCAAACCTAAAGCTCGTTGGGTATTTTGCAACCTTTTAGCAAATCCCCTCTCTACAATAAGGTAGCTATATTTCGCTTGACTATCAAAAGCAATCTTTTTTACAATATCAGTACTAATATTGTAGGGAATATTACCAAATATTTTATAGTCTGTATTTTTAGGAAAGCTAAACTTCAAAATATCCTCATGAATAACTTTTATATTCTGAAAAGGTTCAACTGCTTTTTTCGTGGCATGACATAAACCTTCATCAATCTCTATAGCATTCACCCGTTGACTCATTTCCACAAGTTCCTTGGTAAAATGTCCTTTTCCTGACCCAATTTCTATTATTTTATCTTGTTTATTGATATTCGTATATTTTAATATTTCCTTTACATGCTTTTTAGATGTAATGAAATTTTGCGTATTTTTCGGGTTTTTCTGTTTCATTATAACCTTCTCCTTGCCGGTTATAATGAACTAATCTTAAGAGCTCATTATAACCAATTATTTTTGGTTTAGTTGATAATTAAATTTCTCAATAACAAATATAGAAAACATACCCATACCTTTACCTCCTTTAATTTTTTTCATTATAAATGAGATAAAGTAATATCTACTACTGCAATACATGTACACATATTTAACTCCTCCTTATGCAACTGATTATATCACTTTTAATTTCTCTATTCAATAAAGTTCTGTGCTAATCTACCTCACCCTATGGATTTTTAATCCCGAAACATCAAATGTCATCTGTCAAATGCCCTATTTAAAAGGGTCAAAAAACGGTATTTTTTAGCCTGTTTTTGACCCGATTTTCGTACTCAAACCACTACATGTTGTGGTTGACTCCTATTATTCCTTGTCCAAACCACAATACGTCATCAGAATTGCTGCTTCAACGTGTGTCGAGTTGCCTTGATAGCTATCAAAACTGCATTCTCAACCCCTATGGTTATGGGGAACATATCCACGCTCGTAGATGGAAACATATCAAAGATTGGCTCTCGTTTGTAGGAACATATCGACTGTAATTATTTCATTTTCAAGCCTTTATCGATAGCTTCCTGAATAATCTTATGACAACAAACTCCCAACGGATTGTTTTCTTTACAATTAGAATTTTTCATTGCCCCAGTGATGGCATTTACTTCTTTTACGGATTTCGCGCCATGCTTTACAACTGCTTCAATTACCTGATTTTCTGTGACTTCGCTACAATAACAAGCATACTTAGGATCTGCATCTTTCTTAAACCAGATAGGAACTCTAACTTGGTCTTTCAAGAATTTTATTTCATTATCTAAGTTATAGTAAACAACGTCGCAGTCCTCGTTCATGCAAATCTTATATTGATCTCCGTTAACAGCATTACGATAATCATCTACCACTAGATGTTCAACAGTTACTTTACTAACGGAAATCCCTTCATTATTACATAAAGGACAATTGTCTTTAATTTGATCCGGCTTTTCTGTTTTGCATCCACAACAACATTCATTATTAATCTTCATATTCTTAGCCTCCATATTTTCATTATAATTTCTTTTTTAAACTAGGTAAAACCAATTTCATATACTTGTCATTTATTAATAGC
>NZ_JAPXGQ010000009.1:0-95147 GCF_027277485.1 Campylobacter ureolyticus
ACCATAAATTATACCTTTAACTAAAAAGTGTTTACCTAAAGTATTTATATCTCTTCCTGAGTTATGAAATAAATTTATAGTGTTATTTATAGCATCGCCTTCATTTGAGTAGCCACCATAAACATCATCACCTATATTTGATGAAGTTATATCTATAGTGTTTTCATTAGCTGTTCCACTACCTGTTGACCAACCACCTATGATGAAAGAATTTATTTGTGAATTATCTACTAAAATTTCATTTGAGTTAGTATCTTTTTCTCCTTGTCCGCCAATAACTTTTTTTGCTTGTGTTTTGTTTAGTAAAATTTTATTTTCATTGGCATTTGCTTTTTTAGTATATCCACCATAAATATCACCCACACTTGAAGAGGTTAAATTTAGATTATTTTTGTTGACATCACCATAATCTGAATATCCACCATAAGCGGATTTTTCTATTACGGAATTATTTACTGAGACTTCATTTTCACTAGCTGAACCTTTATAGGCAAAACCACCATAAGCAAAATTGGTTTTTCTTAAATTTTGTATCAAAATTTTATTTTCATTAGCTGTTCCACTACCTGTTGACCAACCACCTATGATGAAAGAATTTATTTGTGAATTATCTACTAAAATTTTATTTAAGTTGGTATCTTTTTTTCCTTTTCCACCAATAACACTAGTTGCTATTGTCTTGCTTAATAAAATATTATTTTCATTGGCATTGCCTTCGTCTGATAAACCACCATAAACTAATTTTCTTATTGTAGAATCATTTATTAAAACTTTATTATCATTGGTGTTGCCTTTTTTAGCATATGCACCAAAAACTGAGTCATTTATTTTAGAGTCATTTTTTATAGTAACACTATTTGAGTTAGCTACGCCATTTTTTGAATAACCACCAGTCATAAAACTATTTACTGTTGATTTGTCTACTAAAATTTTATTTAAATTTGCATCTTCATTTCCCCATCCACCCCTAACTGGGCCTTTTACTGTTGATGATGAAGTTATAGTCACAACATTATTCTTAGCTTGTCCATTTTCGTCTGCACGACCACCATTAATATCATCATTCACGATTGATCGATCTCTCACAATAATCCGATTTAAATTTGCTTCTTTACCATCAGAATAACCACCATTAATTTGTTGTTCTATTTTTGAATCTATAATTTCAACTATATTTGAATTAGCTTTTACAGAAACTGATCGTCCACCATCAATGGAAACCCCTTGATTAGGTGCCGTGTTTATTTCAGATGAATTTACAATGACTTTATTTGAGTTTGCTTGCCCTTTTTCAGCCCATCCACCAACTACTCTTCCTTTTACTTTTGATCCATTTATTATTTCGACTTTATTATTATCAGTTGTCATAGACTCTTGATGCCATTCAAGATATCCCCCTGCAACATTACCACCTACTGATGAATTATTTATAGTGACATCATTGTCATTTGCATTTTTATTTGTAGAAATTCCACCATATACATATGTTTTAACATTTGAGTTAGTAACATCTACTTTGTTTTTATTGGCATCTCCGTTCAACGAATATCCACCATAAACATTAGAAATACCACCATTGCCATCACCACCAATATTTTTGACACTTACTGAGTTTTCATTAGCATTTAAAGAAAGAGAGACTCCACCAAATAAATCAATATCTCTTTCAGGATTGTTAGGAATTTGTGTAAAATTTAATTTATTATTTAAAGCATTATTTTTTACAGACAATCCACCTACTAAATATGCAGTATTAGTACTTGCTATACTTTTGCTAAGAGAATCTAAAGTTATATTTAAAGTATAGTATTTTATATCCCCACTTTGCGCTGCTCCTGCAATATATGAAACTCGATCATCTGTATTTGTTATTTTATCAAGAATTTCATTTTGAGTTTTTCCTACATAAATCCTACTAGAATATTTTAAAAAAGACATCTCAACTCCACCGCCTGGAGCAGTTGAGAAGTCAAAGCCACTAAAATCAAAATCATTTTTTTTATTAGCAAAGTCAGCCTCACTTGCACTTATAGTGCCGCACAATATCGCTGCCAATATCGATGAAATGACTATATTTTTCATCTATTTCTCCTTATGCACATAATTTATAGCGTATTTTACATATTATTTACTTAAAAAGGTATAATATACAGTTTCTTAGTTTTAGTTATATTTGAAATTTTATCAATAGTTGATTTTATTTTTATAGCTAAAAATTTTGCAGTTAAAATATCATCTGTAAAAAGAGAGTATTTAATTTTTCTATCTTTGTAAGCCTTATCAAAATAATAATAACTATTTTTTACTTATATTATTAGAAGTCATTTTTAACTCCTAATTTTAAAACCATTTTATGTAACAAAACGCCATATTTTATGTAACATCTTGAAATTTCATAAAAAATAGATAAAATTTGATGATTTTTAGAAGTTAAGATAATAACGATATTATCGTTATTTAAAAGTATTTTTAGATAGTATAAATGGCCGGGAAATAGGGATTCGAACCCCAGGAGGTGTGACCCTCAACGGTTTTCAAGACCGCCGCTTTCGACCGCTCAGCCATTTCCCGAACTATTCAGTTTTTTCTGAGACCCACTCTGCTCCATCGTGGACTTTATCTTTTGTCCATTCAACATTTTGTTTAGTATCACTCTTAACACCATGCCAAGTGCTAGAACAACCTGCTAAAAACAATAACGCTATAAATGCAGATAAAATAAATCTCATAACTTTTCCTTTATTTGTTGGAGGCGACACTCGGATTTGAACCGAGGATCAGAGCTTTGCAGGCTCCTGCCTTAGCCACTTGGCTATGTCGCCTTGCAACGCTAATGGTGCCCAGAGCCGGACTTGAACCGGCACGGAAAAAACTTCCGAGGGATTTTAAGTCCCTTGCGTCTACCATTCCGCCACCTGGGCAAAACACCTTAATGGAGCGGGAAACGAGATTCGAACTCGCGACCCCAACCTTGGCAAGGTTGTGCTCTACCCCTGAGCTATTCCCGCATTTTTAAAACTGAATTGAAATCATACCAAATTTAAACTTAAAAATTTATTTATTTTGCAAATTTTTTTATTTTTTTATTTTAAAGGATATTATAAGAAATTTTCAGTAGAATTATGTTTTAAAATATTTGGGGGCATAGCTCAGCTGGGAGAGCGCTTGAATGGCATTCAAGAGGTCGGCAGTTCGATCCTGCTTGTCTCCACCATCTCACTTTTTCGATATCCATATTTTAGGCTTTTTAAACGACTAATTAACAAAATAGGTAATCGCATTAATTATATAAAATTATCGTTAATTACCTATTTAAATTCCCTATTTTTTAAAAAAACTGAAAAAATTTATATAATTAATAACAAAACCATAAAGGATTTGTTATGAAAAAAACAAAATATATACGCGACAACATAGAATTTAGAAAAGACCCTTACTCTTTTTTAATGGCTTATACACTTGATGAATATGTGGACGATAAAAAAGAAAAACTGGCAGGTAATCTTTATGTCAGAATTAAAAGAAGTGCAAATGGCAAAAAATTTTTCAAGAACTATTACGTAAAGCTCTCATCAAACAAATGGCAACTAATAGGAAGCATTGATGATATAAGCTATAGAGATGCTATAACACAATGTTTTGCACTAGAACAAGCTTACAGGAATGAAAATAATGAATACATATTCAGAAATGCTTTTGAGGCATTTTTAAAGGTTAATGACACATTAAAACCTGCGACAATAAATAAAAAACGCAAACTTTTTAACCACGCTCAAAATTTGCATAACACCGATATAAGACTTATTAAGTGGCAGTCAATTCAAGATATAATCATTGAATTACGTGATAAAAAAGTATACACTTCAATGGCACAATTTTTTTCATTGATGAGGGACTTTTTTGCCTGGGCTTTTGCGAACAATATGGTTGAGAAAGACATAACTTGGGGACAAAAACTCAAGTATATAAAGGTGTATGAAAAAGGTCAATATGCTTATATTCAAGGCACTGACGCCTTAAAATCTCTAGTTGAATATATCTATTCATATCCTCATCAATCAAACATTAGAAACGCCCTAATATTCGGACTTTTAAGTGGTTTACGAAGTGCAAACATACGAAATTTACACGAAAAAAATATAAAAATTGATGAAAATGGCGAATACTATTTAGCTTTTACCGAAAATGAAACAAAGCTTGGAAAAGTCGAATATTTGGGACTTCCACAAGAAATAGGCAAATGGCTAAGTCAACAAAACCACAACATAAACGGCTATATATTTGAAAGCCGTAAAACACATCTAGCCCCAACAAGTGAGGCTTTAAGCAAGGCATTAAAAGGCTTTCAACACGAAAACATAAAGGGCGATAGAAATTTGACTACACATAGCCTTAGAAAAGCCGTTTCCACTTTCTGCTATGAAAACTTAAATCAAAACAAACTCTCAGAATATGCAATAGAAACCACGCTCTGGCACTCACAAAGTAAAGTGGCTATGTCATACAATAAAAGCACAAATATCGAAATAACTCGTAAAGTATTGAGTTGGTGGCTTGATTATATACGCTCTATCGTTAATTTTAATATTTTGGAGGATTATAAAAATGAGTAATTTAAGACCCCTCACAGAGAGTGTGAGGGAATTGGATTTGTTATCAAGTGAAATTATACCCAAAAATAGCTTAAAAACTCCTTATACTAGGGTTTTTAATGACGAAATAACAGAAAAAATAATAAAAATTCAAGAACTAGAAAATGGCAATATTCTAAACGAGTTTGAAACCATTTTTCATAGTTCAGAATATGCATTTTTAGGCATTTGCTTGACTTTTAGAGAGCTTGACAATGAAGTATATTATTCGAATACAACAATTCGAAAAAAGGGCAAGTGCAATAAAATAATCGCTGATTTACTAACCAAAAAAGAAAAAGAAATTATTAATGACGCCCCTGCAAAAATAGCAAGTGTGGGGTGCTTTGAACGACACAAAAATGGTCTAATACATAAGCATTCACTTTTAATATGTCGTAAAAAAGACTATGAAAAAGTCTATCTTTGGCTGAAAAGACACATTCCTAAACAAGGAATTACAGAACAAAAATATCTTAATTTCCGATATGTTCTAAAACAAAGAAAAACCATAGGTAAAGTAGCTGGAGTTCAAGAACAAAAAGAGTTGATTTATCTTACGAATAGTCGTATTTTTGATAAAATCTGTCTAAATTTAACAAAGGTTGCAGTGGAATACTGGCAACAATTTCAAAACAGAAAAAATAAACGAAACAAAACCACAAAAGACAGCGTAATCAACAGAACAACAAGCATTCGTTTCGTTAATAAAACAAAAAAAGTTGAAAATCAGCGACAAATAAATATAAATGGAATAGAGACAAGTGAGGGCAAATATCACTTCGAAGCAAAAGGTTTATTAACAGAAAAAGAGTTCAAAAAGCTAAAATCTAAAAGTCGAAATTTAAAAAGTCAAGACAAGAAAACAGCAAGGAAAATACTTTTGGGTTGGGCTACATATTTTGCTCGAAAAAGAGTAAAAATTACACCAACACCAAAACCAAAAAAAGATATTAAATCGACTAAAAACGAAAGGGGACAAGCAACAATAGTTATAGATGACCCACCTAAAGATTTTGACGTTTTGGGCTATCTAGGGTTGTTAAGTCAAGCAAAAAATAGTGATAGCTATTTTAAGACGGAATGGTCGTAAAAAAGCGTCACACTTTTTTACAATTTTTATGAGCCAAGTGCTTGTCACAGCTCATAAAAAATCTGCCCTTGTAGCAGCTCACGTTTTTATTGCCCCTTGTGGGCAATAAATTAGTGAGCTAATTTATCAAACGATAAATTAGCTCCTATAACGACCTAATTTTGGATATTTGAAATGAACTTGTTTTTGTAAAAAACCATAAAAAACGAGTGAAATAAATTAGGTCACTCTAATTTATTTGGGTCTGTTTTAATGAATTTAATTATATAAGCTATTTCAACAATAATTTATATAATTAAATATAAAACAGGAGTAGAAAAATGAGTATTTTCAGAGAACACAAAAGTAGTATTAACTTCAAAAAAGTCAAATCAATATACTATTCTTTACAACACAATCGACGTGAAAAAAAGCCGTCGTATATGTTGCCAAAAGACCTAATAACGAGAAAAAATGATTTTTCTGAACTTAAAGATGACAAATCACCTAATATGTTGGCTTTTTTAAGAAAAGTTTTTGCCGAAAATATGAAAATATATGAAAAAAACAAGCAAGGAAAGGGTGGAAACAGACCGAGATTTGAAAATACTTTACACGAAGCGATTGTAAATGTTAAAGAGGATACAACAACAGAGCAAATTTTTAAGGTATATGAAGCAATAATTAAAACAACAGGATACTATCCTGTCGCATCGTATATGCACTTCGACGAGGGTTATCTAGTGGATAAAAGCACATTAAACAACCCAAAACCAACTTGCCTTGTCGCAGGAAAAGACTACTGGGTCGATACGGACGGCAAGGCTTATCACATTTTAGATAAAAAAAGTGGAAAATATACAAAAGAGGCACCACTAGACATCACAAAGTACGTGGCAAAAACGAACCCACATTGTCACATTCTTTTGAGCTCATTTAATAATGGGATTCAAAAATACGGCAAAGTCACAAGACAGCAACTATCAGCACTACAGACAAAAGTCGCCGAAATCCTACAAATGGAAAGAGGACAAAAAGCCCAAATAACAGGGCGAAAACACATAAGTCATCAGCAGTTCAAGGAGATAAAAGCGAGAGAAAATGAGCTAAATGACCGAGAAATTCAGTTAAACAAAAGGGAAAATCGGCTCAACACCAGAGAAAAAGAAATTCAGCAAAGCACACACATAACCCAAGATGAGTATAATACACTCGCAGAACACTCATCACAGCTAACAAAGTTTTTAAAGGCGTCAAATGAGATAATAATCCGAGAATGTGGAAAAGCGATAAGATACGAAATGAAGGAGCAAGGGGGTTTTAAGCGTGATGATTATGCAGACCTTGAGAAAATGCAAACAAAAATGTATGTTGCAAATAATAACCTTGTAGTTAGTCCTGATGAGATTTTTAAAAGCTTTGAGGAGTTTTCAAGCCGATACAAAATCCAACCAAAAATCGAAACAAAACTCAAAGAGCTAGAAAATGAACTTAAAAATGAAAACAATGCTACTATTTCTACCACTCAATACGGTCGGTAGAATGGGGTTTTTATCCACTTTACCCCCCAAATGTAGATATAATATATAATATTAAATAGAGACAACTTAACACATAAAAAAGTAAAATTTGCAGTATAGAAAATGAATGGGGGGGTGGGGTTTCTCCTCGTAGCCATCATATCGCTATTTTTTCGAAAGGACATCAAGGGTTGCCGTAGGCAATCCACGAGCGAAGCGACGCCCTTGATGGACTGAACGAAAAAATGGCAAGATAATGATGGCGGAGAAAGAAGCGAAGTGTTTTTAGGCTCCTGCCTGTCCCTTCCTATTTAAAATATTTATAAAAGGACAGGTAGGAAAAAACACTGAGCGACCCACCCCCATTCATTTTTTCTTATCTTTTTGTGTTTTTATTGCGTTTTATTAACACATTCTAACTTATTTTTTGGTATAATACACTCAATAGTTAAGGGTTAAATTGTCACAAAACCTTTATCTTTTATTTTTCTAGTGAGGGGTTTTATACCCCTTGACTTTAATAGAAAAAAAATATACAATATCAATTAAGAAAAATAAAAGGGAATATTCGAAAAAGTGACAATTTAAGTTTCAAACCTTAAACAACTCACTTTTTGATACAAAATCTCTTAAGTTTTCTCGATATTTTACAGGTTTTTGTTATTTTTTAAGCGTTTTCTTAAAAAATTTAGGTAATCGGTTTAAAAAATTACCTGAAATATTTAAATATCGATGATATGGTGTTTTTGGAGCTGTTTCAAAAGTAGCTTGTCTCCACCATTTATACATTTCTTAATTTATCTTTTCAAAAAGAAGATATAAAAATCCACCCCAACCTATTATAAGCAAGATAAAATAAAAGATGTGTGAATAAAAACCACTTCCTTTAATGCTTTTATTTGTATCTTTATCGTCTTTTTCTTCATATTTTTTTTCTAAATATTCTTTAAAAAACTTATTTTCTAGGATGAAATTTTGTATATCTTCAGGGCTTTTTAAATCATTGTTCTCTAGTATGTAAAGCATATCATACTTTTGACATGCTTCATCTAAATTTGAAAAATCTTTTTTTAAATCATATTTTAAAATTTGAATTTGTCTTATTATGTTTTTATCAACCATATCTAAATTTAAAGCTATTGCTTCATAGTTAAAGCACTTTAGATTTAAATAGTAATTGATTTTTTCATCTAAAAGTTCTAGTAAAATCTCTATATTTTCACCACTCAAAATGATATTTTTTGCAAAGTTTGCAAAATCTTCACATTTTTTTATTTCCGCATCTTTTTGTGATAAAATATCTTCAAAACTTCTCAAAATAAAACCTTTTCACAATTTTAATGGTATTATAGCAAATTTACTCTTCTTTTTTGCCTGTAAATTTATCTATTATTTTTTTTCCTATTTCACTTTGATTTAACCCCTCAAGCATTGAGGCTAAATTTGTACCGCCTTTTGAGCTTAAAACATCTCCTATTTTATTTACTCCACTTGCAACATTTCCTTCATTTGCAATGATCTTAAGATCTGCATTACTTAATGCTTTTGCTTGCTCAAGCCCGATATCCCTATTAGCTTCAATTTGCTTTATAGATATTAAATAAGTTTGATATCCCTCATTTTCTCCAATTTCTTTTGCAAGCTCTATTTGAGCATTTACAGGAGCTAACTCTTTAAGCCTTAAAGCCTCAGCTTCGGCTGAGCCTATTTTAAGAGTTCCTTGGGCTTCCTTATCTTTCATCTCCAAAAGAGCTGCCGCTGCTAGAAATTGCTTTTCTTTATCACCTTGAGCAACTAAAATTTGATTTTCTTTTATAGCTTCTGCATCTTTGATTTTAGCATTTTTTCTAGCTTCGGCATCGATTTCAATTTTTCTTTGATCTTGCTCGGCCCTAACTATTTCAACTTGTTTTTTAATCTCAGCTTCTTTTACATCTTTTACTCTAACTACTTCCATCTCTTTTTCTTTTGTGATTTTTTCTTGATCTTTTATAAGCTGATTTGCAAGTTCTTTTGAAATAGCTACCTCTCTTTCGTTTTCAACGGTTTTTAATCCAACTATTTTATTGGCATCTTGTTGTTTTACCTCTGTTGCTTGAACAGCTTCAATTTCTGCTATTTGAGCTAACTTTAAGTTGTTTGCAACCTCTATTCTACTTTCTTTTTCAATTTCGGATTTTTTCTTCTCCATTATGTTGAATATAACTTTACTTCCACTACTATCTCTAATATCCATTAATTCTATATTTTTAACAGGTTCTATTCCCCAGCTTTGAAGCTGAATTTTAACTGCTTTTGTAAAATCATCCCCAAGCTCAGATCTAATTTGCAAAATATCTTCTAATGCTCTACTTGATAAAATACTTCTAATTGAGCCTTGAATAATATTTGTAAGTTGGATTTGTAAATCTTCGAAACTCTCCACTCTTTGAGCTGCCAAATTTGAATCTTCTATCCTAAAAAAAGCTGTGATATCCACAACAAAAGGAAGTCTTCCTAAATCATAAGCCTCATAATCATCTATTTTTATAGCAAAAACAGAAACCGGTAAAACTATCTTTGTTATACCAAAAATCGGCACCCAGCTAGGAAACTCATAATAAGTATTTCCATTTCCTGTATCTTTTCCATAGCTTACTGTTTTATTTGAACTTTGAACTATGTGAACTTCATTTGTCTCAACAACTCGTCTAAAAAACAGTGGAATTATAATACAAAGTGCAATAACAACTGCAATTATGCCCAAAAATATATTTAAAACCATAACTCTTCCTTTTGAAATAGAAATAATAAAATTATATCTTAATATTTGTTATAGAAACATAAATTTATAATGATTATTAAATATCTTGATTTATAAAAATTTATAGGGTAAAATTTTTCAAAAATTTATATTTAGAATTAATATGACTTTGGGATTTTATGAATATTATTAAAACAATAAGTTACGAAATAAATAAAATATTAGAAATAAATAAAGATGATTCAACTTGGCATCTTGCATTTTTTACGGGTTTTTGCATGTCGGCTCCACTTTTAGTAGGGGCTTTTTTAAACAATATGCATTTAGCAGTTATTAGTTCAATGGGTACAATGCTTTTTTTATATACTCCAAAAACACCGCTTTATCATAGAATGATAGTTTTAATGGCTTGTGGATTTGGTTTTATAGTAAGTTTTATCTTTGGAGGATTAGCACATTTCTCACCACATATAAGTCCAATTGTTTTATGTGTTTTAACTATTATTGTAACAATGGCTGTAAGATTTTACCAATTATCAAACCCTGGAAATTTCTTCTTTATAATGATTGCTACGATATCTATCTTTTTACCTTTTAAAACATCACAGCTTATAGAAATTAGTGGGTATTTTGTCTTAGGGACTATTTGGGCTGTAATAGTTGCCTTTATATATAGTTTATTAACTGCAAAAATTTTAAAAATAGAAGAGATTAAAAAGATAAAATATGATGGCTTTGATAATGTAGTTGTTGATAGTGTGATAATTGGATTTTTTGTTGGATTTAGTATTTTAATAGCACAAATAATAGGCATTGAAAGAGCGTATTGGGTGCCAATTTCTACACTAGCAATCCTACAAGGAATGACTTTAAGAAGCAAATGGACAAGGCAAATTCATAGAATTTTGGGAACCGCAATAGGAATAGCTTTAGTATATTTTTTGCTGCGTTTAAATTTAAATAGCCTACAAATTGCAATTTTAATAGGTGTTCTTGGCTTTTTAGCACAACTTACAATCACTAAACACTATGGTTGTAGCCACAATTTTTATAACTCCGATGACTGTTTATATGGCTGAAATGAGTGGAGTAATAAGTGGTGGAGCAACAACTTTGATTGTAGCAAGGCTTGAAGATATTATTCTAGGAAGTATAATTGGTTTTATTGGTGGAATTTGTTTACACAATCTTAAATTTAGAAAAATAATAATAAAAACAATTTACTTTTTTATAAATTTACTTCCTTCTAGCAAGCAAGATCGTGCAGCTTAATATCATTATAAAACCAATATAGTCTAAAAATACATACCTTTGCTCTAAAAACAGATAAATAAAAAAAGCTGATGCAACAGGCTCAATGGCTGCTAATAAACTAGTCTTTGTAGGGCCTAAAATACTTAATCCCTTCATATAAAAACTAAATGAGATAATAGTTCCAAAAAATACAGTTCCAAATATAGCAAAAAGTCCATCTATATCTTTTACTCCGTGATGAATCCAGTTTTTATTTATCAATGCAGCTAAAATGCCGCCTATTATAAGCCCGTAAGAAAGAGTTGTTAAAATACCATACTTTTTATTTATATTTATTGGAGTTATGCTATAAACCAAAATACAAAGTGCTGAAATTAACCCAAAAACAATAGCTTCTTTTGGGATAGCAAAATCAAATTTTAGATGAGTTGCTAAAAAAAACACCTCCCATAACAAGAAAAAGCGATAAAATTTCAAGCTTTGTAGGAAATTTTTTGTTTATAACTGCCATATAAATCATAATAAAAGCTGGAGATGTGTATTGTAAAATAGTTGCAATTGCAGCATTGCTTAATTTTATGCTTAAAAAATAAGTATATTGACACAAAAAAAGTCCAAAAATAGCATAAAATATTAAAATAAAAAAATCTTTTTTATCACTAAAAATTAAAAAAATATCTCTTTTTTGATTTTTAAGTGCTATGAAAAACAAAAATATTCCACTTGCCAAAAGTCTAACTACAACCAACCACTCAGCTGAAACTTTTTTTATATCAAGTAGATACTGACCACAAGCAGATGAAAGTCCCCAAAAGATAGCACTAAAAATAGTGAATAAAAATCCCGCCATAAAACTATGCATTTATCATCCTAAAATATTGAGAATTATAGCGGGATTTAAGCTTATTTAGCAGCCTCTAGGACCACATCCTAAGTTTAAAGCTTTTATCACTCCATCATAATTAGGCTCTTTTGTAATCTCGCTAACTACTTCTTTATAAATAATTTTTGAGTCTTTATCAATAACAAAAATAGCTCTTGCAAGAAGTCCTTTTAAGGCACCACTGTCTATTAAAACACCATATTTTTTACCAAATTCTTTGCATCTAAAATCACTTAATGCATTAATGTTTTTAATATTTTCAGCCCCACAAAATCTGCCTAGTGCAAAAGGTAAGTCCATTGAAACAACACTGAAATTTACATTTTTTAAATTTGCCATTTTTTCATTAAATTTCTTTGTTTCCATTGCACAAACACCAGTATCAAGTGATGGAACTGTTGCAATAACTTGAATTTTTTCACTTGATCCACCAACTTTTAAAGTTTTTAAATCTGCTAAAACTAACTCTACTTCAGGTGCATAATCACCAACGCTAAGCTCATCACCAACTAGTTTAACAGCTTCACCATTTAATGTAACTTTACTCATAATTTCTCCTTAAATAAATTTAGCATATTATAACTTTTTGGTGTTAATAAAAATGTAATTTTTTATTTATTTTTATTCTTTCTTTTTTGCAGGAGTAGAATTTGTTAAAATATCATGCAGATTTAATCTATCTTTTCTAAAAAAGCACATTAATATTCCAAATAAAAAAGTACTTCCAAAAATAAAAATAAGATATCTTAAAAAAGCTCTAAAAAAACCTATTTTCTTACCAGTTTTTATATCTATTAAATAAATTTCTTGTGATTTATAGCCAGGAGTTTGAGCTTTTAAACTAAAGAAAAGTGAAGTTATAATGCCGTAAACAAGCCAAACTAATAAAATAGCTATTTGATTTTTTTGAAAATTTTCTTTTGAACCCAAAATGGCATACGTAGTAAAGTATAAAAGCGGCATAGAAATTAGAAATATATCTATAATAAAAGCTTTTATTCTTAAAAAGACAGGTGCAATAACAGCTTTTTGTTTAGCCATTTTGCACCATTTTAAAATTTATCATACTTTTAAAAGTTCAGCTTCTTTTTGTTTTAAAACATCATCAACTTTATTATTAAAGTTATCGGTGATTTTTTGAACTTCATCATGAGCTTTTTTTGCTTCATCTTCTGAGATTTCTTTTTCTATTTTTTTAATCTCATCGTTTGCATCTTTTCTAGCATTTCTTATACTAACTTTTGCTTTTTCACCCATTGCTTTTGATCTTTTAACATTTTCTTGTCTTTGTTCAGTTGTCATCGGTGGAAAAAATAACTTTATGCATTCACCATCATTGTTTGGATTTACACCAATATTTGCAGCTTGGATAGCTGTTTCAATAGTCTTTAACATCGGTTTTTCCCAAGGAGTTACGGTTATCGTCATCGCATCGGTTGCTAAAACGGTAGCTACTTGGTTCAATGGAGTTTGATTTCCATAGTAATCAACATAAATATTATCAAGCACATTAACGCTTACTTTTCCGGTTCTTAGAGTTAGAAAATCTTTTTTCAAAGACTCAATTGCTTTTTTAGAAGCTTCTTCTTGTGTTTTATAAATTTTATCTAGCATATTTATCCTTTATAATTTCGCCGTTTTAATTTACCTTAGGAGCTTCAGGCACTGCTTTAGTCTCTGGAACATCATTTGTCTGGGCAGGAATTTGAAGGGATTTTGTATCAATACTGTCTATGACAGATTTTGAATTGCTTTTTTGATAATAATATCCTAAAGCTAAAGTATTTAAAATAAATAAAATTCCCATGATAACTGTAAATTTAGCTAAAAACCCACCAGCACCTTTTGCACCAAATAAACTTTCATTACTTCCACTATAAACCCCAAGTCCCATTGATGAACTTTTTTGAAGTAATATGGCTATGGTAAGTATTACAGTTAGTACAAATTGTAAAACTAATAAAATTGTTGTCAAATTTAATCCTTTTATTTTTTATTAACCTTTGATTATACACAAAAAATATAAATTTTTAGTTAATTTTAGCCATTTTTCTTTGCAAAATCTCTCATAAAGCTAACTAAAGTTTCAACATTTTCATAAGTTATAGCATTATAAATAGAAGCTCTAATACCTCCTAAATGCCTATGACCTTTAAGTCCCATCATATTATTTTCTAGAGCTTCACAAACAAATTTTTTCTCAAATTCTTCACCTTTTGTAATATTAAAACTCACATTCATCAAAGACCTTGAATCTTTCTTTGCATGACCTTTATAAAAGTCGCTCATTTCATCAATTGCAGAGTATAAAAGTGCGGCTTTCTTCTCATTTTTTTCATTAACTGCTTTTAAGCCACCTTCTTTAATAAGTTTTTCAAGCATTAAATTTAGCATATATATTCCAAAAGTATTTGGAGTATTGCTCATAGAATTTGCATCAATTTGAGTTTTGTATCTTAAAATATTTGGAACATTACTTGCAACTCTATTTGCTAAATCTTTTCTGATGACAACTAACGTAACGCCTGCTGGGCCACCATTTTTTTGAATTCCACCATAAAAAAGACCAATGTTTTTTGTATCAATTTCTCTTGAAAAAAGATCACTTGAACTATCTATAACTAGCAAAGATTTTGTTTTTGGAAACTCCTTATATTGTGTTCCATAAATAGTGTTGTTTGAACAAATATAAGTATAATCGGCATCCTGGCTAAGTTCAGGAATTAAAGGAATTCTATCAAAATTTGTATCTTCGCTGCTTGCTACAACCTTATAATTTATTCCTAAAATTTCAGCTTCTTTTATCGCTTTTTTAGTCCAAACGCCTGTATTTATATACTCACATACTTTACCTGTACTTAAATTCATAGGAATTTGGGCAAATTGAAGACTTGCACCACCTTGCAAAAATAAAACTGCATAATCATCATTAAAGCCATAAAGCTCTTTTACTCTTTTTTCAGCACTATTTATAACATCATCAAAAACTGCACTTCTGTGCGATACTTCCATTATAGAAAATCCCTTATTTTGATAGCTTAAAAGCTCATCTTGTGCTGTTTTTAAAACATCTAGTGGTATTGTGCTTGGACCTGCACTAAAATTTATAACTCTATTCAAAACCTCTCCTTTTTTATTAAATCATTTAAATAATAGTTGCTTTTTTGCTTGTTGTTTGTGAGTGTAACGTTATTATATCACCATTTTCAAGATCATTTAAAGAGATATTTTTACCATCTTTTTGAACTTGAATTAAATTTTTAGTAATGCTAAAGAAATGATTTTTTTCCTCTAAAAGTGCTTTTTTTATAGCTAAATCACTTTCAAATTTTGAAATTTTGCCTTGAATTGCAAAATTTAATTTATGCTCTATATCTTTCAGGTTTGTAAAGCTCATCTCTATTTTTGAATTAAGTGCTATTTTTTTAAAACTCAATTCCAAATTTAAAACTTTATTTTTAGCGTTTAAAAAACGCTCTTTTATTGCTTTTTTAAAATTTGTCTCAAGATTGTCTATTTTTTGCATAAGTTCATTTTTGTCAGGAAGTAAATCAATCATTGATGCTGTTGGTGTAATGCTTCTATGATCAGCCACAAAATCACTTATACTAAAATCTATCTCATGCCCAACAGCTGAAATTATAGGAGTTTTTGCCTCAAATATCGCTCTTGCTAAACCCTCATCATTAAAGCACCATAAATCCTCTTTGCTTCCACCGCCTCTTGCTAAAACTATCGCATCATATCCTACTAAATCGGCTTTTTTTAAAACTTTTATAAGATCATTTGCTGCTAAATTTCCTTGAACTAAGGAGTTGTAAAAATAAAGCTTGCAAAGATCAAATCTAGTTTTTGCAGTTTTTATAATGTCTTCATAAGCAGCTGATCCAATACTTGTAATAACGGCAATTTTACTTGGAAATTTAGGAAGTGGTTTTTTGTAATCTTGGCTAAAAAGCCCCTCTTTAAAAAGTTTTTCTTTTAATTCTAAAAAAGCTTTTTCTAAATCACCAGTTCCTGCTTCTTTCATGGATTTTACAATAAGTTGGTATCTACCACTTTCTTTATAAATACTTGCACTTGCCTCTAAAATAACCTCATCACCGTCTTTTGGATCAAATTTGACAAGCTGGTTATTAAATCTAAACATTGCACAAGATACAGATGCATCTTTGTCTTTTAGGGTAAAATACCAATGCCCTGATGAATGCTTTGTAATGCGTGAAATTTCACCCTTTACATTCAAATTTGATAAATTAAGCTCAAGTAAAGTTTTAGCCTGTTCATTTAGCTCAGATACACTTATAATCATAAATCTTTTACTTTTTTAACAATAAATAATGTAGAAATATCAAAGCTATAACTTTTTACAAGCTCGCTTTCAAAACCTGCACCATTAAGCTCTCTTACAAAGCTTTCTTTATCTAAAAAATTCTCTATTGAATCAGGTAAATACTCATAAGCTTCTTTGTTTTTAGAAATAAATCCTCCAACTTTCGGGAGTATTTTTGAAACATAAAAATCCCTTACCTTTGATATAATTCCATTTTTATTAGGTTTTGCAAACTCTAAAACAACTAAATATCCACCAATTTTTAAAATACGGTTGAACTCTTCTAGAGCTTTTACTCTTTCAACAACATTTCTTATACCATAGCTTATACTTATAACATCTACACTTTTATCTTCTAGGGTTGTATTTGCTGCATCGGCTTGTATAAATTTAAAATTTGGAAATTTAGTTTTGGCAACTTCAAGCATTCCGCTACTTGGATCAATACCTATTAAAGAAGTTATGTTTGCATTATAACCTTTTGACATATCACTCCAAAGTCTCATCATATCGCCTGTTCCACAGGCAACATCAGCTATACTTAAATCATTATTTATAAACTTTGCTAAAATTGCAGCACAAGCTTCTTTTCTCCAGCTTTCATCTATGCCAAAACTCATAGCTTTATTTGCTTTATCATATGTTGGAGCTATCTTGTTAAACATATCAATGATTTTGTTTTGATTTTTCATAAATTTCCTTTTTATAATATACTTTTAAAACTTTAGAAGATCTTCTAGCCTCATCTATAAATTTTGATTTTTCACCTATTAGTTTGCTTCTTAGCTCAAACATAAAAACTGAAATTTCATCTTTTTGTTCTTTCAAAAAAGCTTTATTTTCACCTTTGTCATATAAATTTATTATTTCACACCAACTATTTCTATCATATAAATCATCAAGGCGAATACTTAGCTTCAAAACTTCTTTGTATATTTTTTTTATTATTTTAATATCAAAAACCAAATAAAAGCTTTTTAATAAAGATTTTAAACTGTCAATAAAAATTTTAAACTCAAAAAATTCACTGTTTAAAGACTCACTTGATAATTTATTAAATTTTTTCTGAACTAAAACAAGATTAAATCTTATTTTTCTAGCTACAAATTCTTTAAGAATTTTACTATCTTTTTTATAGAAACCATTAAAATCCTCTAAGAAAATCTCATAGTTAAAATCTTTTTTGAAACCAAAAAACTCATTTTGATTTTTTAAAACAAACTCTAAACTATTAATTGTTTTTTTAGAGTAACTTATAGTTTTAAAATAATCAATCAAGCTTTTAAATTTATAAATTTCATCTATGTTATCTAAATTTTGCCTTAACAAATTTTGCAAATTTGTAAAAATTTCATCATCTATAATGTCCTTAAATTCATTTAAAAGTGATGAAATTTCAATTGTTTTTTGTCTTAAATCATATAAAAAATCATTATTTTTTGTCAAAGTATATTTTTCGAAAGTACTTAAATACTGAAAATTGAATTGGTTGATTAAGATTAAAAAAGCCTCATAAGCATCAATATCATCAGGAAAAACAAGCTTTAAAAAAGGTAAAGTTTTTAAAACTTGAATAGTTTTTTTATTATCAAGTTTTAAATATGCTTTTTTATAAAAAAGCATATTGTCGTAAAATTTTTCATCTGTGATTTCTTTCATATCTATATTTTTAAAGATAGTAGGCAAATTAAAATTGTTTTCTTTGTTATCAAATTCTAAAGTAGCAAAACCTTTGTAATCTTCCAAAATAAAATCGCTACCCTCTATGCTAAATTTATAACTTTGCTTACTTATAATAGGAGATATTTTCAATGCTTCTTTATATTCATTTTTTGAAATCTCAATCTCGAATTTAGTTTTTTTATTAAAATTATAAGTTGTAATGAAATATTTTTCATCTTTTTTTGAATATATTATTTTTTCAAATTTTGTAAATTTGGTGCAAAATTGGGATATATTTGATTTAACTACTAAGATATTATTTTCATAAAGAATATTTAAGATATCATCATTTTTAAGTAAAAATTTACGCACGATACCCACTCTCCTTTACGAAAAATAAACTAATTCTTGCAGTTTTGACACTCATCAACAAAAGCTGTTATATTTAAATCTTCTATTTTAGTATTTGTATTTTTTTCTAAAATTTTATGATAGTTTTTTAAGTCTGAAGTTTCACAATCACAGTCTTTTACATATCCGCATTTTTTACAAACGATATGAATATGTGGCTTTTCTTTAATATCAAATTTAGACTTTAAATTTGGTCTTAAAACCTCTGTAACTAAACCACAATCAAGTAAAGTTCCTAGATTTTTATAAACAGTTGCCAAAGAAATTGAAGGGTAGTCTTTTTTTATCTCATCGTATAGCTCATCGATTGTTGGATGAGTGTGTTTAGCAAGAGTTTTTAAAATACAAAGTCTTTGCGGAGTTGCTTTTAAACCAATATCTTTCAGTAAATCAATATATTGCATTAAAGTCCTTATGAGTTTTATAAATCAATTATAATTTTATCAAAAGTTCTTTAAATTAGGTTTATTGTGTAAAATTTTATCTTTTTGTATAAAATTTTTTATCTTATCAACACTTATACCAAGACTATCTTCAACCAAATTTGTATTTCCATGAGTTATGAAAACATCATCATATTCAAAACTCTTTACTCTTACATCAAAAATTTCTTTTTCTTGTAAAAAAGCTGAGATAATCTCTAGCAATCCACCTTTTTTTACACTATCACTAAAAATATACCAAACTTTACTATAATTTGCCAAATCCAAAAGAAGCTCTTCATCAATAGGTTTTGCAAAAATTAAATCTATTAAATTTATATCATCATCAAGACTTTCTAAAACCTTGTAAGCTTTTCCAATAGCATTTCCATAACCTAAAAAGCTTATATTTGCCTTTTTATCTATTAAAATTTCACCTTTTCCTAGCTTTATTTCACAAGGTTTAAACTCATTATCTAAAATAAAGCTTCCTCTTGGATAGCGAATTGCCAAAACACCTTTATGCCTATAAGAATATTCTAAAATTTCTTTAAAGCTAGCTTCATCGCGTGGAGAAATCATAGTGATGTTTGGAACCGCGTTTAAAAAACTTATATCAAAAGCTCCTTGATGGGTTTCTCCATCTTCACCCACAATCCCTGCTCTATCCATGGCAATTACAACATTTAAGTTCATAATCGCACAATCATGTATCACTTGGTCATAGGCTCTTTGCATAAATGTAGAATAAATCGTAATATAAGGCTTAAAGCCCTCTTTTGCCATTGCAGCCATTGAAGTTACTGCATGTTGTTCGGCAATTGCCACATCCCAAAAGCGCTCTGGAAAAGCATCAATTAATGCATCCATACCTGTTCCAGTTGGCATAGCAGCAGTAACACCTACAATATTATCATACTTTTTAGCTAAATTTAATAAATTTAAAGAGTAAATAGCCGTAGCTGATTTTTTGCCTGTTTTTTTAAAGCTTTTTCCACTTTTTAAATCAAATGGGCTAACACCATGCCATTTTGCATCAAATCCTTCGGCATAATTATAGCCTTTTCCTTTTAGTGTCTGAGCATGAACAACAACTGGCTTATTTAGCTTTTTAGCTGTTTTAAGTGTTTTTATTAAAGCCTCTAAATTATGTCCATCAACTGGACCTATATATTTAAGTCCAAGCTCTTCAAACAAAAGACCAGGAGTAATTAACTTTAAACTCTCTTCAAATCTTTTTGCTAAATATGAAGCACTATCTGGTAAGTTTTTAGATACAAAATCTTTTATAAAGTTTCTAAAATTCATATATAATGGCTCAGCCATTTTTTGGCTTAAATACTTGCTTAGTGCACCTATCGGTTTACTTATGCTCATTTCATTATCATTTAAAATTATAACACAAGGATATTTTCTATCACCCAACTCATTTAAAGCTTCATAAACCATACCCGCACTCATTGCTCCATCACCGATAAGTGCTATTGGAAGCCTATCTTCATTTTTAAGCTTTATAGCTTTTGCAGCTCCCACTAAAAGAGAAATTGAAGTTGAGCTATGTCCTGCTATAAAATAATCAAACTCACTTTCGCTAGGTTTTGTATATCCACTAAGTCCTCCAAACTGCCTAATAGTAGAAAATTCATCCCAACGCTTGGTTAAAAGTTTGTGAGTGTAGCTTTGATGACTTACATCGAAAATAAAGGGGTCTTTTTTAACATCAAAGACATAGTGCATAGCAACTATAAGTTCTACTGCTCCAATATTTGAACTAAGATGTCCGCCGTTGTGACTAACAACATCTAAAATTCTTTTTCTTATATCTTCGCAAAGAAGTTTTAATTCATCTAAGCTTTTGTTTTTAATATCCAAAACCAAACTCCCTTTAAAGTAGTCCTTCAAGTTCTTTTAAAACTCTTTTATTTTGAGCTCTAAGTCCTATTGTTATACGAATAGCATCTAATTCATAACTCTTTAAATTTCTTAAAATTATTCCTTTTTTTAGTAAATTATCACAAATTTCGCTACTGTTTTTAATAAAAAAGGTTATAAAATTTGTATAACTTGGAATAAATTTAATATTATGTTTTTTTGCAAATTTTTCATATCTTTTCATCTCTTTAAAATTGTTTTTTAAAGTTTTTTTAATATAGTTTTCATCTTCTAAAACAGTAGTAGCAGCTTTTAAACTAAGAGTTGTTATATTAAAAGGAGCTCTTAACTTAGAAAGACTACTTATGATATTTTCATTTGCAACGCCATATCCTACCCTCATACCGCCAAGACCATAAAGCTTTGAAAAAGTTCCTAGATAAATAACATTTTCATATTCGGATATTTTTTTAGGATCTATAAATTTTTTTATATCTTTAAATTTGGCAAATTCATTATATGCCCCATCAATTACAATGAGAGTATTTTTATCAATTTTTTCAATAAATTTATAAACCTCGTCTGCATCCAAACACTCACCAAGTGGGTTATTTGGAACGCATAAAAATATAATTGAAATTTCATTTTGATGCTTTTTAAAGACTTCTAAAAATTCATCTAAATTATGTGTATCTGAAGGTGTTTTATAAACTTTTGCACCAACATGTTTTGCATAAATTTCATACATTGAAAATGTTGTTTTGGCTGTTAGGATTGCTGAGTTTTGATTAGCTTTTGCATGTATTAAAAACTCTATTACTTGATCACTTCCTGAGCCAATGATTATATTATTTGAAGTGACATTATATTTTTTTGATAAAGTCTCTTTTAGTTCAAACATAGAATCATCAGGATATAAATTTGCAAATTTTGCGTTTTGTTTTATTGCTCTTTGAACTAATTTTGAAGTTCCTTGCGGGTTTTCATTGCTAGCAAGCTTTATAATGTCATTTTGCTTTATACCATATTCTCTAATTATTAACTCAATTGGTTTTCCTGGCTCATAGCTTTTAATCTCACTTAAATGTGCATTAAATATCATTTTATCTCCTCATTCATATAGCTTCCAAGCCACATAATCTCATTTCCTTTTTCTTTTGCTAGATTTAAAACTTTTTTAACTCTTTCATCATCAATATGTCCTTCAAAGTCAATGTAAAAATTTACATTAAAATCTTTTTTCTTAATTGGCCTACTTTCAAGCTTTGTTAGATTAATTCCCTCATTTCTAAACATTGCTAAAAAATCAACCAAAGCTCCTGGACTATGATCAGTCTTAACCATAATGGAAGTTTTATCTTTGCTTGTTTTTTCATTTTTAAAATCGCTTAATATAAAAAAGCGTGTTTTATTTGAAAGATTATCTTCTATTTTTTCAAACATAATAGGAACATTATATAAATTTGCAGCTATTTTAGAACAAATTGCTGCTGAATTTGGCTCGGACATAACCATTTGTGCAGCTAAAGCAGTTGATTTTGTAGGTATAAATTCAATCTCATTAAGACCATGTTCTTCTAAAAATTTTAAACACTGATTATAGCCTTGCGGATGAGAATAAATTTTTTTAATCTCTGAAAGGCTCTCATATCTACTAGCAAATGAGTGATGAATATCAAGATAAAGCTCGGCAACAACTTTTATATCTTTATAAGTACCAAGACAGTCAAATGTAACTCCTACTCCACCTTCTGTGTTATTTTCAATAGGCACGACACCATATTTTGCCTCTTTGTTTTTTAAAGCTTTAAAAACAGCTTCGATATCTGAAAGTGCAATATAATTACTAATAGCTCCAAATCTACTTTTTGCAGCCTGATGAGAGTAAGTTCCAAATGGTCCTAAAAATGCCACACTTTGAGGTTTTTCTAAATTTCTAGAAATAGAAAAAATTTCAAAGAAAACAGCTTCGATTGATTTTTTATCAAGCTTGCTAATACTCTCAACTCTTGAAATAATGGCTTTTTCTCTTTCAGGCCTATAAATATGGCTTCTTGCTGCATTTTTAAGTTCGCCTATTTTTTTAACATAACCCATTCTCTCATTTAAAAGCCTTACTATCTCATCATCAACCTTATCAATACAGGTTCTTAAATCATCGATATTTTGCATTTAAACTCTTTCATCCCTTATCAAATCCTCGAAGTTTTCTCTTTTTCTAATAAGTTTTACTTCACTATTTATCAAAGCAACTTCAGCCGGTTTTAGCCTTGAGTTATAGTTACTTGACATTGAAAAACCATAAGCTCCTGCATCTTTTACAACAAGCAAATCACCTTTATCTAAATTTGGCAAATATCTATCTTTTCCTAAAAAATCACCACTTTCACAAATTGGTCCTACTATGTCAAAATTTACCAAATCTTGGCTATCTTTTAAAGAAACAATATTATGAAATGCATTATATAAGCTTGGTCTTAGAAGGTCATTCATAGCACCATCTACGATTAAAAAGTTCTTACCATCGTTTTCTTTTTTATATAAAACTTTTACAAGCATTTCACCTGCATTTGCTACAATACTTCTTCCAGGCTCACAAACAATCGTACAGTCTTGCCCATCTAATGCTTTTAAAACTCCTTGAGCATACTCATATAAATTTATAGTTTTTTCATCAGCATATTTTATGCCAATTCCACCACCAATATCAAAAAATTTAATATCGATTTCCAAAGCTTTTAACTCTCGCATTAGGTTCGATACAAGTTTTGCTGATTCTAAAATCGGAGTAGCATCACTTAGTTGAGATCCAATATGAAAGTGAATTCCTATACTTTCTAAAAATTCACTTTTTTTAGCATAAATGTAAATTTTCCTAGCCTCATTTATGCTAACACCAAATTTATTTTCTTTAAGTCCAGTTGAAATATAAGGATGGGTTTTAGGATTAATATTTGGATTTACTCTAACGCTAATTCTAGCTTTTAAATTTAAACTCTTTGCTATTTTTTCAACATTTAAAAGCTCTTCAAAGCTTTCAATATTTAACATTAAAATATCTTCTTTTAAGGCATTTTCTATCTCATCATCGGTTTTTCCAACGCCAGAAAATATTATTTTATATTTACTTGCTCCAGCTATTAAAGCTTTTTTAACTTCGTTAAAGCTAACACAGTCAAAACCGCTTCCAAGATCTGCTAAAAGCTTTAAAATGCTCAAATTTGAATTTGCTTTAACAGCGTAACAAATTAAAGATTTTCTTGCTCTAAATGCTTCTTTTAGATCTAAATAATTATTTTTAATTTTATCAAAATCGTAAATATAAAGTGGGGTTTTATAAGTTTTGGCTAAATTTTCGTAATTTTTTATATCAATCACATTAAACCTTCTGTTTTAAATTTAGAGTAGATTTTACTTAAAATTTACTTAAATGTTTCTAAACACCAAAGAAATAGCATATAGTCCAAGTAAAATAATCGGTAATATTATACCAATTTCAGGTACTATAACGCCTGTTATACAAAATCTTGTGAGCACAAAGATAGTACCCCAAATTAAAAGCGTTACTATAAAAAATATAAAGCTTAAAATGGCAAGATTGTGAAATCTATTAGTTACTGGGAAGTGATAAAATAAAATTACAAGCATAATGCAAGCAAAAAATGGTGAAAAAACAAGGCTATAAAGGGCTGATTTGATAGAACTTATATTTACACCTTGGTTTTTAAAGCTTTTAATTGCCTTTAATGCATCTTTTATAGAGTAAACATTTGAGTTATCGTAAACTTTTTCTATACTTGATGGATCAAAGCCATAAAGACTTTCAAATTTTGATCTTTTAAATCTACTAAAACCATCTTTGCCTATTGTTAAATCAAGCGGTAAAATAATTCCTTCATCATCAAAAAAAGTCCATTTTTCATCATCATAAATTGCACTTTTTGCATGAGATAAATTTTGCACTTTAGAGTCTTTTATCTTGATTATATTTATATCTTTTGCAACTTTTGCAACTGCATTAAATTCTTTTATGTAGAGATAAGTGTCTTCATATTTTAAAAAAACACCATTACTTACTTTGCCAACCATATTTAAATTTTCAAGATTGTCTCTATATCCATTTGAATAAACAAATGACGTTGTATTTAAATATATGAAAAATAAAGTTATTATAAGTGAAATAAAAAAAGGGCCTTTTAAAAGGCTAAATTTAGACAACCCTAAAGCATAAAAACTTATTAGCTCATTGTTTCTTATCATGTTGAAAAACTCAAGTATTAAAGCAAAAATTAAACTAAGTGGCAAAATATATCCAACACCACTCATAGCAGTAAATCCGACATAAAGAAGTATTAAATTTGCACTTGATGGCAAATCTTTTAAGTTTAAAAGTATATCAATACCAACATAAAAGCATTCAAGTGCCACAAAAAGTATGAAAAAGTATTTTATATAAACAAGGCTTACATATTTTAAATATATTTTCACTTTATAATTTCTTTTGTTGTAAATTTATTTCTAACGCTTGTAAGGTCGTTTTTTACAAGCTCTAAAGTTGCAATTTTAGCATAGTTTAAAATTTCATCCAAATTTTTCATCTCATCATCATTAAATTTAGATAAAACATGATTTATCACATTTTTTTTATCGTTTCCTATGCCAATTCTTACTCTTTCATACTCATTGCCAATTAAATTATCAATTGACTTTATGCCATTATGTCCACCACTACTTCCACCTTTTTTGAACTTTATAGCACCAAATTTAAGATCTAAATCATCATGAATTACTATGATTTTTTCAGGCTTATAGAAGTCATTTACAGCCTTTACACTATTTCCGCTTAAATTCATAAAAGTAAGTGGTTTGAGAAGCAAAAGAGAGCCTTTTTTATAAAGCTCTCCTTGAAATTTTGTAGAACTCTCCAGACTAAAAGAACTGTCTTTTAGCTTGTCAATTACCATAAATCCAATATTGTGTCTTGTTAGCTCATAGTTTTTGCCAGGATTTCCAAGACCAACTATAAGAATCATTTTACGCTGAGAAAACTCCAGCTACAGCAACATCATTTCCATCTAAAATAGTTACATTTTCAGGAGCTTTTATGTCTCTTACAAGCATAGAATCACCTGTATCAAGTGAAGTTACATCTATATTAAAGCTATTTGGAAGATCTTTTCCTTTGCAATGAACTCTTAATCTTCTTTTTAGCTGAACTAAAATACCTTTATTTTTTAAACCTATTGGAGTTCCACTAACTTTTACTGGAATATAGTATTTTGAAACCACATCATCTAATACAACTCTTAAATCAACATGAGTTAACGTGTTTAAAACAGGATCTTTTTGATATTCTTCAACGATTACTTTATATGTTTTACCATCTACTTTTATTTCAAATGCAAGATTTTCTTTATCTCTTACATATTTCATAAAATCGTTTGTTTTAAACGCAGCATAGATATTATCTATACCTTTTGCATAGATATTTGCGATTAGATAACCATCTCTTTTTAAAGCTTTTGCAGCTTTTTTACCGATACTCTCTCTAATAATACCTTCTAACATTTTTTTCCTTTTTAATAAAATGAATTTTGGATAATACCAAAAATTGGCTAAATTTTATCTTATATCTTTAAGTTTTATCTCATCAGCCTCATCTGCTTCGCCAGCTTTACTTTTTCTTTCAAGCTCAATATTTTTAATGTTAATTTCTAAGTCAGCCCTATTTGAGCTTTTATCAAGTGCTTCTTCTCTTGTTATAATTCCATCTCTAAACAGATCAAGCAAGTGCTGATCAAATGTTTGGGTTCCGTAGATATTTCTTCCCTCCTTTATAGCATCTGTTACTTCGCCTACTCTATCTTCTAAGATCATATCCCTAATTCTAACACTTCTTCTTAAAACCTCAACCGCCGCTCTTCTTTTATTATCTGTTGTAGCAACTAATCTTTGAGAAATAACAGCTTGCAAAACAGAAGCAAAAGCTATTCTTATTCTATTTTGCTCTTCACCTTCAAACATGGAAATAACCCTGTTAATGCTTTCTTTTGCATCGAGTGTGTGAAGTGTTGATAAAACAAGGTGTCCAGTTTCAGCTGCGTGAAGTGCAGTTTCAATTGTTTCTAAGTCTCTCATCTCACCAACAAATATAATATCGGGGTCTTCTCTTAATGCAGCTCTTAATGAATCAGCAAAAGTATTACAATTTTGCCCAATAGCTCTTTGGTTTATAACACACTTTGCATCATCAAAAACAAACTCAACCGGATCTTCGATAGTTACTATATGGTTTTGTCTTGTGTGATTTATATGATTTATCATACTTGCAATTGTAGTTGTTTTACCACTTCCTGTTGGACCAGTTACTAAAACAAGTCCCATTAATGTCTCATCAGCTATTTTTTTTAAAACAGGTGGTAAAAGAAGCTCTTCCATTTTTGGGATATTTCTTGGAATTGTTCTAAAAACTGCACTTATGCCACTAATTTGTAAAAATAAATTTACACGAAATCTATAATCATCATTTAAAATATATGTAAAATCTAGGCTTTTTTTATCATCAAGCTCATTATATCTTTTTCCAACTAAAGCTTTTGCAAGTTCTTCTGCTTCTTCTTTTGTTAAAATTCTATCACCAAAATTTACAATTTTTCCGTTAATTCTTCCCCTTATTAGAGAAGTTGCTTTTAAGTGAAGGTCACTTCCACCATGACTTACAAGAGCTTCAAGGTATTTATTAAGAAATTTAATATACGGATTGTCACTCATTTTACTCTCCTTTTAAATTCTTTAGAATTTCATCAAATGCAATTTCAAACTGTTTTAGTCCATCTTCTAAAAGTTCTTTATAAATTTCTTTTATATCTATCTCTTTTTGCTTTAAAAGATCGAAAAACTCATTTATAACTTCATCACTAACTGGTTTGATAACTTTTTTCTCGCCTTTTAAAAACTCTTTTATTGTATTAAGTGGGGCTGTATTTACTGAATTTTCAAACATAAGCTCATCAACATAATAAGATGGCCTTAAGCTACCACCTTTAACTCCAGTACTTGCAAATAAAGCTCTTACATTTGATAATCCAAAATTTTGCACCTCATAATAGCATTTTGTTGCATTATAAATGCCAAGTTTTGCAGTTGGGATATTTAAAGTAGCAAATTTTTCATCCATTAACCTATCAAATCTACTTACAAATATACTGATAACGGCTTTTGGTAAAGTTGCTCCTGGAAATCTTTTTTTAAATTTTTTAGTTCCATTTTTAAAAGCTTCGAGACAATTTTTTGTTTGATTTGGAGAAAAAATAAGTGTTGCATTTACATTTATACCTTTTGATAAAAGATCGCTCATAGCTTCAAATCCCTCATCTGTTGCTGGAACTTTTATCATAACATTTGGCATACCGATGCTTGCATAAAGTCTTTTTCCTTCTTTATATGTCTCTTTTGCACTACAACTTAGAGTTGGATCAACTTCTAAACTTATAAATCCATCGTTTTTTTCTACATAGTTTTCAAGCATTGCTTCAGCAGCTAAACGAATATCTGAAGTTGCTAAAATTTCATAAATTTCTTTTGGTTTTTTATGTGAATATTTTGAAATTTGATCTTTATATGCGGGTGAGCTTAAAATCGCATTTTTAAAAATACTAGGATTTGAAGTTGCACCATTTATTACCCCATTTTTTAAGAGTTCTTTAAACTCACAGCTTATAAAATCTCTTTCTACAAAATCACACCAAAGTGAAAAATTACCATCATACATATTCTTTTATCCTTTCTAAGTCTTTTTCATCAATACAATGTGTTGCATGTTTTTTTAGAACTTCATTTGCGCAAAAAGCTACTCCCATACCAGCTTCATTAAACATAGAAATATCATTTGCTCCATCACCTACACACATAACTTCATCTTTTTTTAGATTCATTAAAGCCATGAGCTCTTTTAAAACCTTACCTTTTGAGTATCCAAACATCATCTCTCCACCAACTTCACCGGTTAAAATACCATTTTTTTCATGTAAGTAATTTGCAAAACTTGCATCAAATCCAAGTTTTACCTTTGCTAAATCAGTAGCCACATGATATCCACCACTAAAAACAACAACAGTAATGTCTTTTTGTTTTAAATATGAAATTATCTCTTTTGCACCTTTTATAAAAGGTAGTTTTTCCACTGTTTTTATAATTTCATCTAAGCTTACACCTTTTAAAAAACTAACTCTTTGTTTTAAACTCTCAAAAAAGTCTAACTCACCAGCCATTGCTTTTTTGGTAATTTCTTCAACCTCTCTTTCTTTATTTACTGCTCTTGCTAAAAAACTGATAGTCTCTCCGTCCATTAGCGTATTATCAAAGTCAAACACACAAAGTTTTATCATTATTTTCCTTTATAAAATTTTTATAATTATACTCAAATGGCTTTAAAATTAAATTTTTATTTTCAAATTTTACTTTATAGGCCTTAGGCTCTACCGCAAAAGAGTTAAGATTAAAATAATTTTTTTTTTCAAATTTAAAAAATACATCTTGATGATAATGCCCTTCTATAACGTAATCTGCGTTGTAATTTAATAGTTTTTTTTCTATGTATTTATCAAAATTTATAAATTTTTTATATAAAATTTTATTCTCTTGAGATTTTAAAATAGCTTTTGAAATTTTATAATACAAAATTTTATCAATTAAATTCATAATATTTAAAAAAACCTTATTTCTTAAAAAAAGCAAAATTTTTTGTGTAAAAAAAGGTAAAAAAATGTCTCCATGTGCTAAGGCTATTTTATGATTAAATTCATCTGTAAAAAAAACTGGTTGAGCACTATTTTTAAAAACCTTGATATTCTTAAAAATTTTACTTAAATTAAAATCATGATTTCCTTCAAGATAATAAATTTCATATTTTTTTGAAAGTTTGTTTAACAACCCTATTTCTTTTTCATAAAATTTTTTTACAAAATCCGTGTTTGTTAAAAAATCAAAAATATCACCCATTAAAAAAATTTGTGGAATTTTTGGATTTTTTTCATCCAAAAACTTTAAAAAATTGAAAAAAAAATGCTTATTCTTATTTTCGTGACAATCACCTATAAAAATAGCATTTTCAAGTAGTTTAAACTCCATAAGCAAATTTATTAAGTCCTAAGCTTTCATCAAAACCAAGCATTAAATTTGCATTTGCCAAAGCTTGCGAACTAGCTCCTCTTAGCAAGTTATCAATGCTTGAGTTTATCCAAATTTGATTATTTTTTGTTTTGACACAAATATCACAAAAATGCGTTCCAGCAGTATCTTTTACACTAACTGGATTTTGTCTTATTCTGATAAATTTTTCATTTTTATAAAAATTATTTAATACTTCAAAAGCATCGCAATCTTGTTTTAAGGTGCCAAATACACTAACCAACATTCCTCTTGTTATAGGCACTAAATGTGGAACAAACATCAAATTTATGTTTTTTTTAGATGCGATTTCAAGTTTTTCTTTTATCTCATCTGCATGTCTATGAGTAAGCGGAGCATAAGCATTTATGTTTTCATTAACACTTACAAAATGACTTGTTTCTTTTAGGCTTTTTCCAGCTCCACTTACTCCACTTTTTGCATCAACAAATATACTTGGTTCTAAATACTCAATAAATGGAAGTGTGGCAAGCAAAGTTGCTGTTGGATAGCATCCTGGATTTGCAACAAGTTTGGCACCTTTTATAAAATTTCTATTTATTTCAACTAAACCATAAACTGCATTTTTTAGATTTTCTTTATCTAAATGTGTAGTATAGTTTTTTTCATAATTTTCTAAGCTTACTCTATAATCAGCTGATAAATCAACAACCTTTATATTATATTTTAGAATTTCTTTAGCAAATTCCATTGATGCTTTATGAGGGAGTGCTAAAAAAACTAAATCACATTTTTGAGCTGCTGTTTTAGCATCTGCAACCTCAACATCAAAGTCTAAAACACCCTTTAAAGATGGAAAAATTTCATCTATCTTAGATTTTTTAGTAGCTGCTAAATAAGTTAAATTTAATTTTGGATGATTTAGTATAAGCCGTAAAAGTTCAAATCCAGTATACCCGCTAACACCTATAATTCCTACATTTTTCATAATATTGCCTAAAATTTAATTTCTTTATAAAAAACTTCTAAAATTTCAACTTCACTTGTTCCATTTGGAAGATTTAAAGATATGTAATCCCCCTCTGCTTTTCCTAAAAGTTGCCTTGCAAGAGGAGTATTAATACTAATTAGTCCTCTACTTATATCGCTTTCACTACTTCCAACAATTGTATAGGTTTTCTCACGCTCAGTTTCTACATCTAAAAATTTAACAGTTGAACCAAATTTAACTTTATCATGGATATATGTGCTAGGATCAATTACTTCGGCTTTTGCCAAAATACTGCTAATTTCTGCAATTTTTCCTTCCATAAAACTTTGCTTTTCTCTAGCTGCATGATACTCAGCATTTTCTTTTAAGTCTCCATGACTTCTTGCAATATCAATTTCTTCTGCAACATTAGGTCTTTCAACCAAAGTTAAGTGTTTAAGTTCATTTGATAGCTTTTCATATCCATAAATTGTCATAGGTTCTCTTGCCATAATTTTTTTCCTTTTTTTATTTTTTTATTTTTTTATTTTTTTATTTTTTTATTTTTTTATTTTTTTATTTTTTTATTTTTTTATTTTTTTATTTTTTTATTAATTATACTTGTTTTTAAAATTTGAGCTACATTTTTTGCACTTCCAAATTTCAAATATTTTTTTAACTCATATTTTGCCTCTTTAAATTTATTAATATCACACTCTAAATACGCCTTATATAAATTTAAAGCCGTTACATCGCCTTGTAAAAGCTCTTTATGAAGTTCGGATTTACCCATAAAATCATAAAATATATTTGCTAAACCAATATGTTTTATTTTAACAAAATTCTTAGCTATAAAAAAATCAATCTCTCTAGCTTTATAGCAAAGCACAAAAGGTGTTCCAATTAAGGCTGATTCAAGTGTTGCAGTTCCTGAGCAAATAAAAGCAAAATCACTTTTTTGCAAAGATTCATGAGTATTTGTACTAATCACAAATCCCCTTGTATCTCCGTAAATTTCATCACCTTTTAAACCTGGCGGAGTAACTAAAATTTTAGTAAAATCATCATCAAATTTACAAACTAGCTCTCTAAAAATAGGCATAAGTCTTTTTATCTCAGCTTTTCTTGAACCTGGTAAAAAAGAGATAGTTTTTTTAGGAGTATAGTCATCTTTAAAGCTCTTAATCTGATCTAAAAGCGGATGTCCTACAAAGGTTGATCTTGAATAGAATTTTTCATCAAAAGGCAATATTGAGGCCAAATTATCACAAAATGCTTCTACTTTTTTTACTCTTCTTTTCTTCCATGCCCAAACTTGTGGCAAAATATAATAAGTAATTTTTGCCTTTACTCCTTCTTTTTTTAATGCTTTTGCAAGTGGGAGATTAAACGCTGGACTATCTATTAAAAGCACCATGTCACACTCTTTGGCGAGCTTTACCATTTCTTTTATAGCTTTTTTTGCTTTAAAAATAAGTGGTAAAACTTCAACAAATCCCATAGCACTAAACTCACTACTTGCAAGTAGAGGTTTTCCAAATTTTGGATCAAAAATACCTTTTAGCTCATAATTTTCAAGATTTTTTAAAATACATCCTAAATGTAAATTTGCCGATGGCTCCAAAGATGAGACTAAAATTTTCATAAACTTCCTATTTTTTTAAGACAATTATATCAAAATATCTAAAAGCTTTTTTAAAAATTCCGCTAATTATCACCAAAGCTCTACTAACACACAAAAAACAGATCTAAAATATCACATTTATTCACGCTTTGTTTTTAACAAAAAATAGCCATAAAACAGAGCTTATGATATAAAGTCCTTCATTTATAAATTTAAATTTAAAAGAGAATTTTAATAATTTTTTTAAAAAATATTTTAATATAAATTTTTTAAATTTAAGTATAAATTTAGATTTAAAATATTATATTTCCAACTTTAATTTTTAAAAAAGGAGAATTATGGTTTTTGAACCTTTATTTGCCATTTTTATGATACTTGGCGGAGGCTATATAGCAAAAAAGGCCAAAATTTTAAAACAAAAACAAACCAGAATGTTTTTTGACTTTGCGATAATTTTTGCAACCCCATGTTTGATATTTAATAGAATTTATCACCTACAAATTGACTTAACTTTAATTTCGCTTATTTTTACAGGATTTATTTCTACATCATTGGCGGCACTTATATCATTTGCAATAGGAAAAATTTGTAGGTTTTCAAAAGCGACTTTGGTTTCAGTTGTAGTGCTATCATCTTTTGGAAATACATTATTTGTTGGAATGCCAATAGTTGAAGGTGTTATAGGCACACCAAGTGCTATTGGTGAAGTTATATTTTATGATGCATTAGCTGGCGCTTTACCAATATCTTTATTTGTGCCACTTATTTTATCGCTTGGCTCAAATGAAAAATTTAGCCTCATAAATAGTGTTAAGAAAATATTTTCTTTTCCACCATTTTACGGACTTTTACTTGGAATAGGACTTAAAATTATAGATATTCCTGATTTTATTTTTAAACCTATTATAATGCTAGGAGATGCTGCCACACCAGTTGCGTTATTTGCCATTGGATTAAGTCTTGGATTTGGTGCTATAAAAAGCTCCTATAAACAAACTATAGTTGTAATTTTATGTAAAATGATAATAGCTCCATTAATTTTCATTATACTTTTTAAATCTCTTGGTTTTGAAATTACAAATAGCCTTAAAATTGCATTTTTAGAAACTACCATGCCAACAGCTACGATAGTTTGTGCAATGGTTATGAAGGCAAAAATGGATTCAAATTTAGCAGTTAGTTCAGTTGCCTTTGGATTAATTTTTAGTATTATTTCAATGCCATTTTGGGTCTATATAATGCAAAATTTAGGCTAAATTTGATTTATAATAAAAATGTTTAAAGTTAAAATAAGAATTTATTTGGTATAATTCATACTTCTTTTTTTAACTTTGTGTCAGGGTAGCTCAGCTGGTTAGAGCGCTGGTCTCATAAGCCGGAGGTCGGGAGTTCAAGTCTCCCCCCTGATACCATTTTTCAACTTCTAAAATATTCAAAAATTTAAATAAATACTATGCGCGAACAATAACAATATAACTAATTTGCAAAATGCATCTTAGAATTTAATAATAAAATTTGAAATAATTAAAAAATAAATAATAAAATTTTAAAATAATAAAAGAGATAATTTTATAAAAACAATTTTAAGGATGAAAATACAAAATTTTATTTTTAAATATGTTAAGTTTTATTAAGCAAATTTTGAAGCCCAAAATGGGCTTCAAAATTTAAAGTATTTTAATTAAATTAAGCGTTGCATGAACAGCCACAACTTTTTTTAGCAAGTTCTGGGTGAATGTCTTTTATATAAAATTTAACTGAATTAACACCTTCTTTTAAAGCCCACTCATAAGCTTGTGATACAAATTCCCAGTTAATATTCTCATAAAATTTCTCTAGATATGCAGGTCTTGCATTTTGAGTATCAAGATAATATGCATGCTCCCAAACATCAACAACCAAAAGTGGAATTTTTCCATCAGTTACAGGTGTTGCTGCATTTGAAGTTTGAATAATTTCAAGTTTTTTTGAGTTTGGATCATAAGCCAACCAGCACCAACCAGAACCAAATAATGTTGTAGCTGCTTTTAAAAACTCGGCTTTAAAATCGTTAAAATTTTCATCTAAAGCTTTTTTTAACTCATCACTAATATCTGATTTTTTAGCTATACAATCCCAGTAAAAATCGTGATTATAAACTTGAGCTGCATTATTAAAAAGACCACCTTTTGCTTTTGTTAAAATATCATAAAAACAAGCATCTTTAAACTCACTATCTTTTACAAGATTATTGAAATTATTAACATAAGTGTTGTGATGTTTTCCATGGTGAAAATTACAGGTTTGTTCACTAACTACTGCATTGCTTTTTGCACAAAACGGAAGAACTCTAAGTTTTAACATTTTTTATCCTTTAATATAAAATTTAAAATCATTATATTGTTTTAAAGTAACAAAAAAGTAAGCAGATTGTAAATAAGAGTTATTTTGTATTATTACAATCTGCAAAAATTTAGCATTTTTTAGTATTCATCATCAAAAGTATAATCGTCTTTGTCGTAAACAAACTCATCATCATCCAAATCTCCCCAATTTTCTTCATCATCGTAAAGATCTTCATCAAAATCTTCACTTGGGTCGAAGTCATCTTCAAAGTCGTCTCTCATACTTATCTCCTTAGTAAAAATAGGCTTTAACTAATTAAAGCCTTGTAATTTTACTATTTTTTTTCAAAATTTCAACTATTTTTTGTCAATATTTTTATCATTTTTATCATCTACATCGATCTGTTTTGCTTCTGTGGCTTTATCGCCATTATCCTTAACTGAAATAATATCTTTAAGCATAGGAGTTTCTTCTATGTAGATGCTTTTAGAGGGGAAGGCAAATCCGACTTTATGTTTTTCTAAAATTTTCATCATTTTTATCATAACATCTTGTTTAACGTCCAAAAATTCAGCCCAAACAACACTTTTAGTAAAACAATAAATCATAATATTTATAGATGAATCATCAAATTTATCGAGTGTTACAAATAAATTATTTTTATATCCTGCTAAATCATCCAATGAAACAATGCTTTGTCTATATTTAAATCTCATATCATTTAATGCATCTTTTTTTGTAGGATTTGCAATGCCTGGATGAGTATAAAGCATCTCTTTTATCTCTTTTATAACTTGCTCAACCATATGCGGAGGCGTTGCATAATTTAGACCTAAAAACATTTTTATCTGTCTTCCAACTTTTCTTCTACTCCAGTTTATTATATTATTATCAATAATTTTTGAGTTTGGAACAAAGACTAAAGAGTTATCAAAAGTTCTAATAGTTGTTTTTCTTAGCCCTGTTTCAACAACAGTTCCCTCAACATTACCTACAACTATCCAATCTCCTTGAGAAAATGAGTTATCAAATAAAACCATAATTGAAGCAAATAAATTTGCAATAATATCTTTAGTTGCCAAAGCAACAGCCAAACCACCTATTCCAAGTGAAGCAACAATGGCTGAAACATTTATCCCCATTTTGGTTAAAATAAGTAAAAATGCAACTATGATAACAACGATATATAAAATTTTAACAACTAAATTTAGCACTTCTTTTCTACTGCTTTTTTTGGCTAATTTGCTAATTATTATAATTCCGTAACCATTAATAATTTCAATAATAAGCCAAGAGTATAGAAGAATAAAAATTACTCCAAAGGCTTTATTAAATATCAGCGGAACAGGGCTTGGATAGTAAAAAATACTCAAACAAATATCAACGCCATAAGCTATCAATAAAACACCAAGTGGTTTTTTGATAAGATCAACAACTTGTGTTTTTATCTCTATGTTTTTTTCTTTATTTTTATTAAAGAGTGTAAAAACAAAATAGATGATATTTGCTAAAAATCGCCTTATTGAAAATAAAAGAACCATTATTAAAATAATTGGAATTATTTTTCCCAAATTTATAGCACTTGCTTCAAAAGGCGATAAGTCGTTAATATAATCAATTATAAATTTTAAATTTAATCCAACAAAAAGAGCATTTCCAGTTAATAAATTTGTATTTTTTGAAAGATAACTTAAAATTTCTTCATAAGTTTTTTGATTTGATATTAAATTTGAATATTTTTTATTAAGTGTAGTATTTTGATCATCTTTTATATTAAGCTCATTTATCTTATTTTTTATATTTGAAAAATCTTTAATTTGCAAATTTAAAAGCGTATCTTGGATAAGTTTTTTTATCTCGCTTTCTTTTTTGCCCTCTTTAAACATATACTCAAGTCTTAGCAAAGATGAGTAAAAATTTTCACCAATTTCTATGGCAGTAAGACTTAAATTCGTATCAAAATAGTCAAATGAATTTTTTCTGTTTTGTAGTTTTGATAATTTTTTATTTAAATCTTTTTTATTTGTAAGATATGCTATTAAAGCTGCTTCATCAACTGTTTGGCTTGTAATAGCAGATGGTATATGCAAAAGCAAACTCTCTTTTGTTCTTTGTAAGCTAGAGACCTCATCGGCTGTTTTATTCGAATCATCAGAAGCTTTTAAAAGATCTATTTTTATATTTATATCTTTTATCTCTTTAACTATATCGCCTAAACTTTGCTTGTTAGAATTATCAGGTTTTTTTGGCGAATTTACCGCTTTTTCGGCTATGAGCTCAGCAACTGCGATTTCATTATCGCTTTTATTTGCCTCTTTCCCATCAGTTAAAAACTCAACAAGTCTTTCTTTTTCAGCGGTTTTATTTTCTTCTGAAATTTGCTCTGTGCTTTGTTTTATAATACCACTTAATACCGAGTTTTGCTTAACTTCTTCAGTTTTATTTGCCTCGGTTTGATTTGCTTCGGTCAAAACCTCATCAACTTTCGGCAAATCTGTATTTTTTGCTTGTAAACCAAGTAAAAAAATACTAGTTATCAGCAAAAATTTCGTTATAAATTTTTTCATAATCACTCCCTTCATTTAATAATTCAAAGTCCTTTGTTACCATATCATAACTAAACAAAGAACCAGTTTCTATGATATAATGCCAGCCATAAATTCTTATCTTTCCAAGCTTAACGCCCTCTTTTACACCTGGATAAGTTAAAAGGTTGTCAATCGAGTTTACTATATTTAATCTCTCAACAAACCATGCTTTTTTCTTCAAATTGCTAAGTCCTAACGCCTCAACTTGAGCTTTAACGTTGTCCAAAGACTTGAGCCAAGTTTTAACATTCGGTGTTTTATCAAATTTGCTCTCATCGTAGTAAAGTGCCGCACAACCACCACAATTACTATGCCCACAAATAATAATATCTTTTATGTTTAAAATATACAAAGCATACTCAATGGCTGAAGTTGTGGCTAAAAACTCATCGCTAACCCTATATTTTGGTATGATATTTGCTATATTTCTTATAACAAACATCTCACCTGGTTTTGTATTTGTTATAAGATTTGGCACAACTCTTGAGTCAGAACATCCAATAAAAAGTGTATGTGGAGTTTGGCTATCTTTTAAAGTTTTAAAAAGTTCAGCATTTTCCTTAAAGTACTTCTCCATAAACTCTATTCCGCCTTTTACCACATTTGAATTTTCCAAATTATCCAAAATTTTTTCCTTAAATAAAGATTTTTGTTATTCTACCTTAAATTTAAAAACAGATATAAAATTTAAACTTACTTTTATATAATAAATTTAAATTTAGATTTTATTTACTGAGTTTTTGATAAAATCAATATAAAAATTAAAAAGGAGAAAATATGAGTTTATACGATAGAGATTATGTACAAGATTCTCAAAGTATAGAGCATTCACTCGAGCAAGGTTCGGAATTAAGTACTTTTATAAAAGATACTTATAAACTAATTGCGGCTTCATTAATTGCAGCTGTTGCAGGAGCGTTTGTAGGGATGAATGCAGGAATTCCAAGAAGTCCTATGCTTTCAATTTTATTTTTAGCAGTTGAGCTTATTATGCTTTTTGGTATGAGTTTTGCTGATAAAAGAGGCATGAGAGGACTTGCTCTTGGATTGCTTTTTGCTTTTACTTTTGTCACAGGACTTTTTTTAGGACCTGTTTTAAGCATGTATGTTGGAGCTGGTGCAGGACATGTAGTCACACAAGCTTTTGTTATGACAGCAGTTGCTTTTGGCGGACTTACACTTTATGCTATAAATGCAAAAGCTGATTTTAGCTCTTGGTCAAAGCCACTATTTTTTGTGCTTTTAGGCGTGATAGTTGCTGGACTTTTAAATCTATTTTTATTCAAAAGCACAATGCTTTCACTTGGAATTTCATCAGTAAGTGCGATTTTATTTAGTATGTACATACTTTTTGATACACAAAATATCATAAGAGGAAGATATGATTCTCCTATTATGGCAGCTGTTGGCATGTATCTAAACATATTAAATTTATTTATTTCACTTTTAAATATTTTAGGAATTTTAAATAGAGACTAAAATTTATCGCATAATTGATGCGAATTTAAACCGCTTTAAAGAAGGTATCAGAGTTGTTGAAGATATACAAAGATATATTTTTAACGATAAAGAGCTTTCTTTAAAGCTTAAAAACTTACGACATTTAGGAAATTTAAAGAGTTTAAAATTACAAATAAATTGTTTAAATTCCCGCGATACAAATCTCGATGTGCTTAAAAAATCGATAGATTTAGAACTCCAAAGAAAAGATTTAAGCTCCGTTTTAACTGCGAATTTAAAACGCTCACAAGAAAGTGCAAGAGTTTTAGAAGAAATTTTTAAACTTATTGATTTAGACAATTCACAAGTTTTTAAAAATGCAAGATATGAGCTTTATGATTTAGAAAAAGAAATTTTAACTAAGTTTTTAGAACATTCAAAAATGGGAAATAGGCCTATAAAATGAGTATTTTACTTGAAAATGTTAAAATAGAAAAAAGCTGGAAAGAAGCTTTAAAAGATGAGTTTTTATCACCATATTTTGAAAATTTAAAAGCAAATTTAATTATTTCAAAAAAACAAGCTACTGTTTTTCCACCATCAAATTTGATATTTAACGCGTTTAATCTAACACCATTTGAGAAAGTAAAAGTTGTTATTTTAGGACAAGATCCGTATCACGGAGACAATCAAGCAATGGGGCTTAGCTTTTCAGTTCCAAAAGGTGTAAAAATTCCACCAAGCCTAATTAATATTTATAAAGAAATTTATGATGATTTAGGCATAAGTGAACCAAATAGTGGAGATTTAACATATTGGGCAAAACAAGGAGTTTTACTTTTAAATGCGAGTTTAAGCGTTGAAAAAGGTAAGCCAAACTCACACAAAGACTTTGGCTGGCATCTATTTAGCGATGCAGTGATAAAAAAAATAAGTGATAAAAAAAATGGAGTTATTTTTTTGCTATGGGGTAATTTTGCTAAAAATAAAGCAAATTTAATAGACCAAAATAAACATTTTATTCTAACAGCCCCACACCCAAGCCCTTTGGCAAGAGGTGGTTTTTTTGGTTGCAAACATTTTTCAAAAACAAATGAAATTTTAAAAAAGCTTGAAAAAAGCCCGATTGACTGGGATTTAAATAATTATTAGTTTATTCACGATATTCAAGCTCAAGTTTTAAATCCATATTATTATTTTTTGCTATCATTTCAAAATATTCTTTTGAGATGTTTTGTGTCATTTCAAGCATTTTTGGTTCATATTTTCGCAAAGTTGAATTTAAAGCCTCCAACATCTTTTTTTCTACATCGAACTCAGTTCCATTTTCATCAATTGGGGCATATTTTTCTCTTCTTGTTTTTAAATGTGCTATTCTTCTATCTATTGAAATCTGCTCTGGTCTTGGAAGTTTTACATAAAGTGTTTTTTTATCACTGCCATAGACTTTTACTTTTATCTTATCAAGTGGATATCCGTAAAATATCCTAACATCATCAACTCTTACATAAAAATCATTGCTTCTTATTAAATTTTTACTTGTATTTGTAAAGTCAATCCCATAAAAAGCTTCTAAATTTGACAAATATCCCATATCTTTTAAAATTTGAGAATTTAGTTTTTGCGTTAAAGCCTCATTTTCTTCACTATTAAAACAGCCTGTAATTAAAAAAGAAATTATTAAAAATAAACATAATCTAAATCTCATAAATTATCCTTTGTCTCATTTTGACTTGTCTGAATATTATTAGAGCAATAATTTTTCAAAAATGTCATCAACATATTTTTACCATTTTTTGATATAGAATTTCCATAATTTTGATATATATGTCTTCTTATTTCTATGTCACTTTTTGTGCCATTTACCTCTTTTATATCATATGAATCACACTCTGATCTTGTATATTTTCCATAAATTTCTGATGAAACTGGATTTGTGGACTTGGCAAATTTTCAATGTTGTCATTTTGACAAATATCATTTTCATATTTTTTGAAAATTTCATAAATATTTTTGTAACCAAGTCCAACTTCATAACGTCTAAGACAATAACCATCTGCCATATTAGGATCATCTGAAAATAGAGTAAACTTATCTTTAAAAACAATAATTGGCACATAAGCAAAAGATGTAAATAGCGTATCGATTTTTTTACTTCCTCGAAGACTTACTTCCATACTTGTCTTTCCGCTTTTTTTATAAAGTCAAAAAATCCAAGCTTAAAACTACCACCAAATATTAATAAAACCAAAACCCCACATAAAATTAATGTCTTTCGATAAAAGCCCAAATAGGCTTTAAAATTTGAACTATCAAACAAAATATTTTTTTATTTTTTGCCTTTTTAAATTTTTATCGCATTATCGCTAAGCATTACTTGGTCAAACTCTTCAAAGTTAACATACTTTAACTTCTGACCATAAACTCCATTGATTTGCACCAAACTATTTATAAACAAAGTTGAATTTGAACTAATGATTGCATTTTGCAAATCGGCAAATGAGCTATCAAGTTTTAACTTCATATCTTTAAATTTTGTTTTTATAAGAGTTTCAAGCTTTTCGTTATCTTCTACGAGTTGTGGTAAAAACTCATCTATAACTTTTTCTATTTCAACTCTTCTTTCTCTGCTTTTTATTAAATCTGCATAAACTCCGAATAAAGAATTTATAGCAGAATCAATAGCTCTTGTTCCAAGTACCACAGCAAAAGCTCCAACAACTATGGCTAAAACAGGTGCTACAAAAGATGCAATCATAGGTGTTATGATAGGCGATAAAACAGCTTCTATTTTAGATTCAAGACCAATAGATGAAATAATTGTAGTAAAAGAAAATAAAGCTTTTATAATAGCACTTACTAAATCTCTATATGTTTTAGTTTTACCGGTTATAAAGTCATAAATAGCGTTATATATTGATTTTGCTGAACTTCTTAAATTCTTCCAAATATATTTGATTTTAACTGAAATTGATTTAAAAATTTGAGATAAAACCCCAACAATAGCATCAACACCACCAAACCCAGCACCTCTTTTAAATGTGCTTTTAAAAGCTTCAATGACTTTATTTATAAGTCTTTTTAATCTTTGAGTTATGGAAATTTTTTCTCCATTTTCGCTAAACATATCTTTTATTTCATAGATTGTTCCATTTGCAAGCGTGCTTAAAGCAACTACAACGCCATCACTTGTGCCAACTGAGACTATATGAGAACTTGCAACCGCACTTTGAGTTAAAATAGCCGTGGTTTTTGGGTTATCACACATTAGCCTGTTTACATTACTTTTATTAAGCTTTTCAAGAGCTAGTTTCGCAGCTTCTTTCTTTTCTGGATCGGTTTTTGGATCATTAATTATTTCTTCTAAATTTTCTCGATGATATTTATGTTCGTCAAATGGAACTGTTATATTATCATTATTTTCTATATATTTATGAATTTTACTTCCATCATCATGAACTATGTATGTTTTTGTTCCATCATCATTTTTTATGGGGTTTGGACCTCTAAAAAATTCTTTTTCTGTATTTTTTGTTGTTTTGAGCTGTTCCTTTTTTATTATTTTTCCATTTTTTTCATTAATGGTTACACAGTCGGTTGATTCATGGTTTTGTAATTCATTTCCTTTATAGTTTCCACACATAGTAAGATTTTGTATTTCATCTGATTCAAAATCCATATTTTTAACTTCATCTGGATAATTTTCTTTTATAAAATTATAATATTTTGGAAGCTTATTATTGCCACTATGACCACCAGCTCTAATTTGTTTATCTATCTCTTGCACTTTTTTTATTTGGTAAAGCCTATCGGTTGTATAAACTTTATTTTCACTTTTTTTAAATCCGTATAAAATATTTTGCGTCCCTGTGTGTAAAATTTCAAAAGCATCCCCGCGCTTTGTATCTTTTGTTTTATTTGTTCCTAATGAATAAAAAACATCATTCGTCATAGTTACACTTGCACCATAAGCATTATAAGTGCTAAAACTAAAAATATTTAAGCCAATTCTAGCTAGCGTTTGCGTTCCTATCTCATCTATAACTTCTTCATAAATTGGTTTTGACATTTTGAATTCCTTGTAAATTTATAAGTGGCAAAAGCCACTTATTATTTATATTTTTCATCTATTTCAATAATTTTTTCAAGCATTCTTTCAGCTTTTCTCCTTGTTTTTCTTGCTTCTATTTCTATTTCTCCTTTTTCATCCATCAAAGGAACACTGATTAAATTTTTAATACTTTGCGCCATAAGAAGTGAGTGATGAACGAGAGTTTTTTCTTTTTCATCATATGCTTTATAGTTATCGTTTTTATCAACTAAAGCATCTAAATTATTTATCATTGTATTAAAATAAAAAACTAATTTTTCTATGGTATTTTTTAATCTATCTGTTAGCTTGGAAACTTTTTCTAATTGCAAAATAATAGTTTTATTGCTCTCTTCAATAGCCCTTGCTTTGTTTAAATTTGTATAAGCATCATTTTTTGCTTTTTCAGCACTTGAAGCCATAACCCAACCAGCCACGGCAAGAGCAGGTCCTGCTACAAGGCCACCCAAAACCATAGTTCCGCCAGCCATTCCAAGACCACCACTTGCAAGAGAGCCACCACCAAGCCATGCAAGAGTTGCATTTGTAGCAGCAGCTCCACTTAAAGTGCTTATTGCAGTACCAGTTGATGCAGTTGCCAAAAGCCCAACTCCACCATATGCACCAAATCCAGCTAATGCACCAGCTCCTAGACTTGCAACTCCACCACCTATGACATTTTTAATATTTAAAACATCTGTTTTTAATTTTTCAAATTCTTTCATATCTACTACAAAATCATCATCTTTAAAAACACTATTTTCAAATTCAATATTTTTAATTTTTTCGAAAATATTAAAATACCTTAAAAGAACAGAGTTAAAAATTTCTATTTTATACTCGCCAAATTCTTTAATATCACTGTTTGTTTTTTTTCTTTGATCGTCTAAACTTTTTTGACTTTCTTCAAAGACTTCTTCTGCTCTTCTATTTAATCTTTTTGCTTCTCCGCTATCTTGTATGGCATCATATCCTTTTTTAGCTCCTATTACAACGTTAGTTGCTGTAAATAATACAGCTGCTAGTGGTACAAATGGTAATGGCATTTTTTATCCTTTATTATAAATTTCTTTTAATTTTTCACAAGACGAGGCGTTTAAATTCAGATACTCTTCTTTACTCATAAATTTGTAAAAAACCTTTTCAAACATCTCATCAACTCTGCAAATATCAGGTCTTTTGTCATAAATTTTGCATAAATTTGAAGTTTTATCTAAATTTATGCAACTTTCATCATCAAGTATAAAATTTTCTAACTCTTTTATGTCCTTAATGTGCCGACAACAAAGACCACATTTATCACACTCAAACACAAATCTAGCTTTTAACACTACTTATGATTTTTACTGCATTATTTATATGCGAAGCTGTATTTATAGCCCAATTGTTAAGTGTCATGATCTTTTCATCTGATAAATTTAACTTCTCTTCTAAACTGCTTTTTATATCATTTGTAAGCTTGCTAGGGATTAGATTTATGAGCATCAAAAACTCAATATAAAAATTAATATCAGCATTTTCTAATAGATCTAAAATTTCATCTTCAAATTCATCTTTATCATCTTTTAAAGATAAGATATCTTCGCATTCATCTGAAATCTCACTTACATCAAGAGATAAACCACTTTCACAAATATAGTTCTCAATAATATTGCTATCATCATAAATGATTCCAGCAAGCTTTATAAAATTTTCTTTTAGCTTGTCATCTTTAAATTTATTTAAAAACATCATATATCCTTTTTAATTAATTTAAGCATATCCATTTGAGATACTAAAGCTCTTGCACTATTTTCTAAAACTGGCAAAAGAACTTCTCCGGTGTTATGAGGCACTCTACTAGTAGAAAGAATAAGAGTTGGCATATTATTGCCACTTAAAATATTTTCTTTAAGCTTAAGAATAATATCCTTTTCAATCTCATCAAAAGAATTATCCGCATAAATCATCGCAAATAACTCAAAATAAACTATAAATAGCTCCGTCATAGTAAAATGTCTAAAAATATCTGTCAATTCTTGTTTGTATTTTTCAATATCATTTTCATACAAATCCACAATATAATCTGCCTTATAGGTCTTTGTAGGCTTAACAATCCCCATTTCGTCGCAGTAAATTTCTAAAATTTCTGCTTCTTTATTGTCTAAATTTTCATCGGCCTTAGCACAAATCAAAGCCAAATCCAAAAATGCCTGTTTTGAATCGTCTTCCAACTGATTTAAAAACATTGTTTCTCCTTTTTTAAATAATTTTTTATATTTTTTAATAACTCGTCTTTTAAGTAAAGTGGTTCTAAAATGCTAATATGCGGTATCCAATAGCTTATAATTCCCAAAATATCCGGTATAAAACTAGCCTTTGTCTCGATGATGATATCTCCATCTTCAAGCTCTTTGATGGTTTGTTGATTTGGAAAAATAGCTCTTCTTGTTATAAATTCTTTTATTTGTTTATCGACTTTTAGTTTTATATTTACTGGGTTTATTGAGATGAAAGTTTGGTGATTGTCCTCAATAAATTTTGTTATTTTTGCATTTTTATGAAAATGCTTTGAGATTTGTAAATTTGATATTTTTCCTAGTGAGAAATTTTTTATAATATCGCCGTCAGTTGCTATAAGATACCAAATACCGTTTAAATTTATAAGTTTATAGGGATTGACATCTCTATTTTTGTTATTATATGTGAAATTTAATGTTTGATTGTCTGCAATAGCGTTTTGAATTTTATCAAAAAAGTTTTTATCTATCTTTTCATAGTTAAAACCTTTTACAAAATTATCCTCGTTTAAGTTGTCGATGCTTGGATAAAGTCCAAAAACTCCGCTTTTTTTACTAAAATTTATAAAGTCATAGTTTTTTAAATTTGAATTATCTGATAAAAAATATCTGCCATTTTTACAGACGATAGGAAGATGAATAAGCCTTTTATTTAAATCTGTTCTAATGGTTCTAGTTGTGACATTAAACTCATCTGCAAGCTCATCTACATTAAGTTTTTCGCCACATAACAAAAGAGTGATAATCATAGCAAGACGTATGCCAAGCTTATCATAATCACTTTTTAGGCGAACCCCCCCCCAACATCTTTTTTGAGCTTAACTATCATTTTCTATCTTTAGAATAAATTTTCATTAATTATATCAAAACATATTGAAAAGATGCTTCATTTTTAAATTTAAATGTAAGATTAATATATTTTAAAATTATGCTGTGGCAATTTTATCTTCACCAACCTTTAGATCGTTATCATACTCCATAACTCTTAGTTTTTTACTTGATTTTACTTTTGCATCATCTCTAAATGCAGCTCTTACTTTATCCATGCCAGTATAAAACTCTTTCATTAAAACCATTGCAAGATAGCTCCCAAACTCAGTTGGTTTTAAGACTCCGTTTTCTTCGTAAATAGCATTTACAAGTTTTAATAAATTTATTTCTAAAAATAGCTCTTTTTTAAGGTTTGTTTCATTTTGAGCATTAAAGCTAGCGATATCAACACTTCCGTCAAAGAGTTTTGTCAAAAATACATATTGAATTTTTTCTTTTTTACTAAAATCACAAACAGCAATAACAGGACTTTTTTTAGATTTTATTCTATTAGAATACTCCTGTAAATTAAAAGCATTTACCAAAAGTCTGCCATTTAAAAAGCTAAATGCTCCACTTCCAACACCAACATACTCAGCATTTGAGCCAACATATTCATCAACAAGATTTGCATTTTGTTTAGAAAATGCCCAAGCATTACTTGCATGATAGTGCTTAAACTCTTCTTTTATAATTTTGTAAAATTCCCACTCCCTATCATCATCACTAACTCCTAAAGTCTTAGCAATCGCCTCTCTTGTGATAGGAGATTTCATTAATGGATAAAATGTAATTTGCTGTGGAGCAAGTTTTTTAGCTATATTTATGTCACTTAAAAGTTGTTCTTTTGTTTGAAATGGAAAATTAAAAATTAAATCCAAACTTAAAGTTGGAAGAACATCAATTGCATGGCTTAATTTTTCTATTAAAACCTCTTGTGATCCAAATTTATTATATCTTGAAACTTTTTTTAATATATCATTATCAAAGCTTTGAACTCCAACACTTAGCCTATCAATATAACCTTTAAATCTTTCTAAAGTTTTTGGCTCAATGTGGTTTGGATCACTTTCTGACGAAATTTCTTCTATACTAAAAAGATTTTTTGCTAAATCTAGAGTTTTTAAAAGTTCATCTTCATCTATTAAAGTAGTTCCACCACCCACATACATCGAAGTAAAATCATAACCAGCTTCTTTTATTTGTTTTAGTTCTTCTCTTAAATTTACAAAATAATCCTTACATAAATTTGCGTCAAATTTATATTTATGAAATGAACAATATGGACAAAAAACGTGACAAAATGGCACATGTGCATAAAGCATATATTTTTTATCTTTGCTTGGAATTTTTTCTATATTTTCATTTGTAATGTCTATGTTTAGACTTTTGTAAAGAGCTTTTTGCATCTTATTGTGTGCATAATTTACAGCTTTTTCTTGTGCAAAATTTAATAACATTTCTTAAAGTCCTCTTGATAATATAATTAATTTAATTTGTTAAGTTTAGCATAATAAAATTAAGGTTTTATTAACAAATAATGATAGATAAAACAAATTTATCTATCTATTTTTTAAAAAATTTTCTATATTTAAAGATATTTTTTTAATAAGCAAATCTCTAGCTGTTTTACTTCCCCATGCAACATGCGGAGTTATTAAAACATTATTTTTATTTTTGACATTTAAAAGTGGATGGTTTTTAATCATTGGCTCAACTTCAAGCACGTCCAAAATAGCTTTTATATCTTTTTCATCAACAGCCTTAGCAAGAGCTTTTTCATCAACTATTCCACCTCTTCCAAAGTTCATTAAAACAGCACCATTTTTCATTTTATTAAGCTCGTTTTCGCCAATTAGATTTTTTGTATTTTCATTAAGCGGAGCATGAATTGATATAATATCAAAGTTTTTAAGCATTTCATCTAGTGAAATACTCTTAAACTCATCATTTTTATTTTTGCCACTTGTTGAGTAGTATGCAACTTCTGCACCAAAGCTTTTTGCTATTCTTGCAACGCCTTGACCAATTTCTCCAAGACCGATGATTCCAAATTTTTTACCATAAATTTCAACTATTGGCTTATCTAAATTTGTAAAAATTTCACTTTTTGCCCAGTTACCACTTTTTACATAATCATTATAAAAAATTGTGTTGTTTAAAAGTGTAAACAAGCTTGCAAAAGTTTGCTGAATAACACTATTTGTTGAGTATCCTGCAACATTTTTTACCTCTATTTTAAGCTCTTTTGCGGCTTTTAAATCGACATTATTCATCCCAGTTGCACTTATACAAATCAACTTTAAATTTGTTTTTTGCATAATTTCTTTTGTTATTAAAACCTTATTTACTACCACAATATCAGCATCTTTTAATCTCTCAATTACTAAATTAGGGTCTAAATTTGAAGTATTATCATAACTTTTAAACTCACCAAATTTATTAAATATACTTAAATCAATATCACCTAAAGTAAGGGCGTCCAAACAAACTATTTTCATTTCTTAATCCTTTATATAATGCCCTACAAATTTGGCAAAATTTCCTAAAATTTCCCCGCCTTTTCTATATCCTAAAGCACATCCCTCGTAAGCAAAAAATACTCCTGCTTGATATGAATTTCCATCTTTGTCTTTATTAAACTCATAAAACTCTTGATAAATTTGTTTTTGATCTGCGTAATCACCACTTTCTTCTAGGATTTTTTTACCATCTTCATCAAAAATGGCAACATTTGCACCTTCTCTTCCTAGAACTGGTTTTCTTACCATTTTTTTGCCTATTAAAGGCTCATTTGAAGCCTCAAGCAAAAGTGGGTGATTTGGGTATAAATCCCATAAAATTTTTAAAATTCCTTTTGTTTGAAATAGTAAAGTATAAGCTGGATTTAGAATAATAGCTTTTTGATTTTTTATAATATTTTTTAAAATTATTGCAAGCTCGCCCTCATCAATTGCAATATTTTCCCAAGGAATTAGTTTAAACCAAAACTCATAGTTAACATCGTTATAAAAAATGCCCTCTTCATCGTTAAACTCAACCTCATCAACATAGGCAAACTCAGTTTCATAGCCTGCTTCTTTTGCACAAAGTTCTAAAAATCTAGTGGTAATTTCATCCTCGATATTTCCAGCAACGCTACTAAATAATATTTTCCAACCATCATAATAATCATCAAATTTAGAAGTATCTTCACTTAAAGTTACAAGGCGTTTAAAATTCTCTTTCAAGGCTTCAAAAACATCATTAAATTGTGAACTTTCATCCATATTATTTTCTTTTAGCATAGCCCATTGGATAATAGCTGTTTCAAACAAAGCAGTTGGCGTATCAGCATTAAACTCAATTAATTTTATAGGTTTTCCATCAAGCCCGCCAGCTAAGTCAAATCTTCCATAAAGATGCCAATGAACATCATTTTCCCAGCTATCTTTTATAATATCAACTAAATTATATGGAATTCCAACTTCATGAAAAAGATTATTATCTATTATATGCTGTGCAGCATTTATAAACATATCATAAAGTTCATTTGCTGCTTCATAATAGGCATTTGCCTCATCTTGACTAACCTCAACTAGCTCATCAGCTAAATATGGAGTTTTATCTTCATCAGTGTGCCAAGAAAAGCCCAAACTTTCTAAATATTCATCACTTAAAGGTTTAATTTTTTTTAAATATATCATTTTATTCCTTGTTTTGCTGATCTAAGTTTATTTTGTGATTGTTAAAAATTTAACTTGCGGCTGATTTTTGCTTTGAGCCACCACCGAAAAAGCCACTTTTTCCAGTTGATTTTTTACTTGAAGCACCTGTTTTTTTAGCATTATTAAAACTATTTACACTTCTTTGGTAAGCAGATGGATTTTTATAAGCGTTTTGTCTTTGATTTTGATAAGCTGGATTATTAAAAAGCTTACTTCCTATCCAACTTCCTATCATGGCACCTGCAACACTTGTTAATAAAACTTCTCCAAGTCCCATTCCGCCACTACTAATTTGAGCGTTTGGATTGGTTAAATTTGAAGTTCCATTTTCTATTTTTTGGTTTTCAGCTCTTATTAATGCATCCATTTCTTCTTTTGTTAGAACTTTTTCTGTTCCATCGAGTTGCTTTAAAATAATTCTTGTCTCAGCACTTGGAAATTCCTCTAAAATTTTATATTTTCCAGGAGCTGTTTCTTCAATAACAACAAACGCACCTTGCTGAGACTGTTGTTCTTTTACAGTGCCATTATCACAACCTGCGAGTCCCCCAGCCAAAACTAACCCTAAACCACCAACTAAACTATAAGCCGCTATTTTTTTTACTTTATTAAATTTCTTTTTCATTTATTTACCTTTGTATTGAATTTATATCAAAATTTAAGTTTATATAGAGCATTCCAGCTTCTATTTTTATGTTTTCGTTTTCATACGCATTATCAACTAAGTATTTTTTAAGTTCTTTTCTCTCTTTTTTCTTCATATTTTGAGCATCTAAAAACTCTCTTAAAGAAACCCAAGTTTTATTTTTTTCTTTTTTATTTTTATCTTCTACTTTGAGTTCATCTTTTGCTTTAGTCTGTGCAAGGCTTTCTTTTATAATCTCTTTTTTTAGCTCAATTGCTTCGGTACTTGCTTCAACATCAATTGGCTCCTTTGCCAAAAAAGGTTTTTCAAGAAGCGTTAAAAAATATTTAAGCTTTTCATCTCTTTCTTTATAGATTGATTTTATTTCATCTTTAGTACTTATTAAAAGTTCTTCTTTTTCTCTAAAAAGTTTTTCTTTATCCTCTTGCAAAGCCCTATTTTTAAGTTTTAAATATTCAATTTCACTTTTTAAATACTCTATAAAATCACTATTTTTTTGAACTTTTTCCCTTAAAGGAGTTTGTTTTTCATCTAAGATTACATATTTCACGCCATCTTCTTCAAAACTTTTTATTGTATTTCTTCTTATTCTATTATAAATAGCTTCTTTTGAAACTCCAAGCTTTGAAGCCGCATCAGCAATGGAAAGTTTTTGCATATTACTAACCTTATTGAATAATTTTAGTAGATATTATCTCAAATTTAGGCTAAAAGTCTTATAAAATGAAGTTTATTATTTATACACTAGCTAGAAAAATAGCTAGCTAGTGTTTTTTGGGCTTAGAGTCTTGATTCATAGCGTCTTAGCATATAAAGTCTTTTTAACATTTTTTTGCGAGCTGAAATTTTTTGTTTTTTACGAATTTCAGTATTTGGCTCAAAAAATCTTCTAGCTCTTGATTCAGTAACAATTAAGTTTCTGTCAGTTTGCTTCTTAAACTTTCTATACGCTTCGTCAAAAGACTCGTTTGGATGCACTTTAATACCAGGCAATCCAATCACCACCTTTCATAAAAATTTGAACAGAAATTATACTTAAAAAAAGTTAAATTTACAAATTTAATTTTCTTATAACTTAAATAATAGTAAAATGATAAATAAATTTTATAAATTTAAAACAGATTTATCATTATTAAGGAGCTTAAAATGCCTAATGAGTTGAATTTTCAAACAAACTACACGAAAAAAAGGTATTTTGTCTTTTCTTTTATTGCACTAATTGCTTTAATATTGCCCTTTATTAGAATTGGCGGAAATCACTTTTTCTTACTAAGTTTTGATAAAAAGGAACTTCATCTTTTATTTTCAGTTTTTTCAACCCAAGAGCTTTTTTTAATGCCTTTTGTTTTAATAATGGCGTTTTTGGGGGTCTTTTTTATAACAACTTTAGGCGGTAGAATTTGGTGTGGATGGGCTTGCCCTCAAACTAGCTTTAGAGCGTTTTATAGAGATTTTATCTGCACAAAACTTCTTAAAATAAGAAAAAATATAAAAAACAAACAGATAAATCCAAGTGGCCAGTTTGTAAAAAAATTAATTGCAAAACTCATTTGGGCATGTTTAACTTTATTAATGGCTTCAAATTTTATGTGGTTTTTTATCCCACCAGAAGATTTTTTTAGATATTTGGCAAATCCAAGTGATCATCTTTTGATGATTGGTATAGTTTTAGGAATTGCTTTATTTATTTTTACAGATATTGTCTTTATAGCTGAAAATTTCTGTATTTACATCTGTCCTTACGCAAGAGTTCAATCGGTAATGTTTGATGAAAACACATTTCAAGTTATTTATGATGAAAAAAGAGGCGGTAAAATTTATGACGAAAAACATAACAAAATAAATGATCGCCCAACTGGTGAAAACGATGAATGTATTGGATGTTTGGCATGTGTAAAAGTGTGTCCAACCCATATAGACATAAGACGAGGGATGCAACTTGAGTGTATAAATTGCTTAGAGTGTGCTGATGCCTGTAGCAGTATTATGGCAAGAAAAAATAAACCTTCTTTAGTCAGATGGACTAGCGAACATGCTTTAAAACATGGTAAAACTAAAATTTTAAGATTTAGAACTGTTGCTTATATGGTTGCTTTAACTATAGCTTTTATAGCACTTTTAATAGTTGGATCAAAAAGAGAAACTATGCTTTTAAACATCAATAGAGATAGTAGCTTTTATAATTTAAAGGTTGAAAACAGTCAAGTTGTTATTGAAAATAACTATATATTTTTAATAGAAAATACAGATAAAGTAGCTCATGAGTTTTATTTCGAAACAAACAATGACAAAATAAGTGTTAAAAAGCCTAAAAAACCTGTAAAAATTGATGCAAGAAAAAAAGATAAAATAATTGTGACTTTAGAGGCAAATGAAGGTACTTTTGAAAAAAGCAATGTTGATATAACTATTCCTTTGGTAATTAATGCTTACGCAACCGATAACAAAGAAAATATAAACGTTAAAAGAGATACTATTTTTGTTTATCCAAAAAATAGTGTTATAGAAGATAAGCTAAAATAAAGGCTTTAAGTGGAATTTAATCTAGAAAACAAAAGAGCAAAAAATAGATATGAGACCATTTTAGAAGATGCTCTTTATCTTTTTTTAAAAAAAGGATATGCGAATACAAGCTTAAACGATATAGTAGAAAAAAGTGGTGGTTCACTTGCTACGATTTATAAATATTTTGAAAATAAAGAAGGTCTTTTTAAAGCAATTGTTTTAAAAGCAATTTCTAAATTTAAAAATGATCTTGAAAAAAATATAAGCGTTAGTTCAAACTTAAATATTGAAGAGTTTTTATTTAAATTTAGTGAGCTTTACTTAACACTTATCTTAAGTCCAAAATCCATAGCACTACATAGACTTATTTTAAGTGAAGGCTTTAATATGGAAAATCATAATATAGGCAAACTTTTTGCCGATGAGTGCTCCAAATTTTTAAATGAGTATTTGATTGATTTCTTAAAATCCTGTAAAAAAACTGAAAATTTAAGCGTCGAAGATATAAGCAAGTTTGCAAATATCTACCTTTTTGCTATAAAAGAACCATTTTTTTATAGTTCACTAATAAATTCAAAAGAGGTAAAGCTTACACAAACAGATAAAAAAGCACATATTGATAAAACTATAAAAATGCTCTTATATGGATTTTTAGGTTAATTTTACTAATAATTTTTAAAATAAATAGCTTGACAAATAAAAGCTAAAAAGATAAAATCAGATTTTATTTTAGTGTAATAACAATTACACAAACTTATAAAAAGGAAAACTAATATGAAAAAAAAGCTACTAATTATCATCTCTTGTTTGCTTTTAGTAACAGGTTGTGATTCTAGCAAAAAACAAAACCAAGGCAAAGAAGCTATGAAAAGAGCTCAAGGACCAGTTCCAGTAGCTACTTTTACAGCTAAAATGGCAGATGAGCCAATCACACTAAGATATCCAGCAAGAATTATAAGTGATCAAAGCGTTGATATTATTGCAAAAGTTTCAGGAACTTTGATAAAGCAATACTTTAATCCAGGTGATTTTGTAAAAAAAGGCGATATTTTATTTTTAATTGAACCTGACAAATACGAAGCTGCCTATGAGGTTGCAAAAGCAAATTTAGCACTTTCAAAAGCAAATTTTGAAAGAGCAAGGCTTGATTATAATAGAGCTATAAAACTTAATAAAACAAAATCAATAAGCCAAAAAGACTTTGATACTGCAGTTGCAAATTTTAAAAGTGCAGAAGCTTCTATAAAAAGCTCAGAAGCTTTGCTTAAAAATGCAGAAGTTGATTTAAACTACACAAAAGTAATAGCACCATTTGATGGTATTTTAGGCGATAAATATCAAGACGAGGGTGCTTATGTAGGACCTCAAAATCCAAATTTAATCCGCCTTACAAAGCTTAATCCTATTTATGCAAAATTTGCAATTGCTGATGTTGATGCACTTAGAATAAACTCAAAAACAAAAAACAATGAATGGGTACAAAAAGAAACTTTTACCAAATTTTATGTAAAAGATATGGAATTTGATGGAAAGACTATTTTTATAGATAAAGTTATAAATCAAAAAACAGGCTCGGTTGATGCAAAGGCTATATTTGATAACAATGACTCAAAACTTTTACCAGGAAGTTTTGGAACTGTTGCTATGAGTGGACTTTATCAAAAAGATGGTTTTAAAATACCTCAAATTGCAGTTCAACAAGATGCAACAAATACTTTTGTATATGTTATAGAAAAAAATGCAACTACAAAAAAAATAGTTGATATAGTTTTTCAAACAAGTGAATTTGCTATTATTTCAAAAGGACTTACAAATGGTGATAAAATTATAATTGATAATTTTATGAAAATAGCTCCTGGAGTTCCCGTAAAAGAAATAGAGGTTAAATAATGTTTTCAAAATTTTTTATCCATAGACCAGTTTTTGCATCTGTAATTTCTATAATTATAGTAATTGCTGGAATAATTTCTATGAGAGTTTTACCAGTTGAAGAGTACCCTCAACTAACTCCTCCAAGAATTGTAGTTAAGGCAATTTATAGTGGTGCAGATGCCCAAACTATTGCAGATACTGTTGCAGCTCCACTTGAAGAGGCAATTAACGGTGTTGAAAATATGATTTATATGCAATCAACTTCAAGCTCATCAGGCGAAATGTCATTAAGTGTTTATTTTGATGTAGGAACTGATCCACAAGAAGCATTGGTAAATGTTAATAACCGAATTAGAATCGCTCAAGCTTCTCTTCCTGAAGAAGTTCAAAGAATAGGTGTAAATGCATCTGAGGTGAATCCTAATATTTTAGAAGTCGTGCAATTTTATGATCCAACAGGCAAAACTGATATAGTTAAGTTAAATAACTATATAAACATAAATGTCGTTGATGAAATAAAAAGAGTTCCTGGAGTTGGAAATGCCGTCTTAATAGGAAGTAAAAACTACTCTATGAGAATTTGGATAAAGCCTGATTTACTTCAAGAATATAAAATAACAATACCTGAAGTAATCGCATCTATTAGAGAGCAAAACAGCCAGTATGCAACAGGTAAGATTGGCGAACAGCCAATGACTACTGAAAATCCATATGTTTATACAGTTAAACCAGAAGGTCGTTTAAAATCAATAAAAGAATTTGAAAATATAATTTTAAGAAGCAATGAAATAGGCTCTTCTTTAAAGCTTAAAGATGTAGCTGAAATTTCGCTTGGAGCGGAAAATTATGCTTTTGAAGGATTTATGAAAAAATATCCCGGAGCTCCTGTTTTGATATTTACCCAAAGCAATGCAAATGCTCTTGAAGTAGCAACTGCAGTCAATGAAAAACTAAAAGAGCTATCTAAGTCTTTTCCAGGAGGACTTACTTATAAAGTTCCTTACGATACCACAACTTTTGTCCAAATCACAATAAAAGAGGTGGTAAAAACATTTATAGAAGCTATGGCTTTAGTTTTTATAGTAATGTATCTATTTTTAGGAAACATAAGGGCTACAATCATTCCTATGCTTGCAGTTCCAGTATCTATTATAGGGTCTTTTGCTGGACTTTTAATAATGGGGTTTTCTATTAATATGATTACACTTTTTGCAATGATTTTAGCAATTGGTATAGTTGTGGATGATGCAATTATCGTTATAGAAAATGTTGAAAGAATTTTAGAAGAAGAGTCAAATTTATCAGTCATTGAAGCAACCGATAAAGCAATGAGTGAAATTGTTGCACCAATTATTTCCATTGTTTTAGTTTTAAGCTCTGTTTTTATACCAGTTGCTTTTATGGAGGGATTTGTTGGAGTTATACAAAAACAATTTGCCTTAACCATGGTTGTCGCAGTCGCAATATCTGGATTTTGTGCTTTGACCTTAACTCCTGCACTTTGTGCATTGATGTTAAAAAAAGAAAGAGGCAAGCAGTTTTGGTTCGTAAGAAAATTTAATGAATTTTTTAATCTAAGCACAAGAATTTACTCAGCTGGAGTTCAAAAAGTACTAAAGCATATAATTCCATCTTTAATAATTGTAGCAATTATGATATTTGCAATTACAAGTTTATTTAAAATAGTTCCAAGTGGCCTTGCTCCAAATGAAGATAAAGGAAGCTTAATAGTCATGAACACATTACCATCGGCTTCTTCAATCGCAAGAACAATAGACCATGGTCACTTACTTGGAAATTCAGTAGAACAAGATAAAAATGTTGATTTATATGCGCTTATAGCAGGATATGATTTAGTATCAGACTCTTTAAGAGAAAATGCATCTGTTATGTTTATCAAACTCGCTCATTGGAATGAAAGAAAAGATCTTAGCCAGTCATCATTTGCACTTGCTGGAAAATACAACAAAATGTTTTCACAAAATAGAGATGGAGTAAGTTTTGTTGTAAATCCACCGCCAATTACAGGTCTTTCAATGACAGGTGGATTTGAGCTTTTTGCACAAACAACTACTGGAAAAACATATGCACAAATGCAAGAAGACATGAAAAAAGTTATTGCTGCTGCAAACAAACGAGGAGATCTGTTTTTAGTAAGAACTAGTCTTGATACAAATTTCCCACAATATAATTTAACATTAGACAAAGATAAGATTAAAGCATATGGGGTAAGCATAAATGAGTTGTTTGCCACAATTAATTCAACCATAGGAAGTTATTATGTAAATGATTTTAATATGCTTGGAAAAACATTTAAAGTTAATATTAGAGCTAAATCCAATTTTAGAGACTCAGAAGCTGCATTTAGAAATATATTTGTAAAAAGCCATACAACAGGCGACATGATACCGGTAAATTCGCTTGCTAAACTTGAAAGGAGCCTTGGGCCTGATAATGTTGATAGATTTAACGCTTATCCAGCAGCTAAAGTTATGGGTGAACCAGCTCCTGGATACACCTCTGGTCAAGCAATAAAAGCTATTTCTGAAGTATTTAAAGAAGTTTTTCCTGATAATGATTATATTCTTGGATGGTCAGGAACAGCATATCAAGAGGTTCATTCAGCTGGAACTGGAATGATAGCATTTATCTTTGGACTAATTTTTGTTTATCTAATTTTGGCTGCACAATACGAAAGATGGCTTATGCCAGTGGCAGTTTTAACTGCGGTTCCTTTTTCAGTATTTGGAGCTTTGCTTACAACATGGGCAAGAGGCTTAAGCAATGATATATATTTCCAAATAGGGCTTTTACTCTTAATTGGCCTTGGTGCAAAAAATGCTATTTTAATTATAGAATTTGCGATGGAAGCTCACGAAAAAGAAGGAAAAAATCTTTTTGAAGCAAGTATTCAAGCTGCAAAGCTTAGATTTAGACCAATTGTAATGACATCACTAGCATTTGCATTAGGAGTTTTACCAATGGTATTTAGCACAGGAGCTGGTGCAGCATCAAGACACTCTATTGGAACAGGTGTTGTAGGTGGAATGATAGCAGCCTCAACAATAGCAATTTTCTTTATTCCTATGTTTTATTATATGATTGAAAATTTTAATATTTGGCTAGGTAAAACTTTTGGCAAAGATGACAAGCAAAATAGAAAGGTAAAAAATGTTTAATAAAAAATTACTTCTTACTCCTTTGGTATTGTTTTGTTTAGCAGGGTGTTCTTTTAAGCCAGTTACTCCACTTAAAGACACAAGTTACACTTCAACTTACGATGAAGCAAATATAAATTCTTTTTGGTGGAAAGAGTTTAATGACCCTGTTTTAGACGATCTTATCGATAGTGCATTAAAGTATAATTCTGATTTAGCACTTGCTTTGAATAATATAGAAACAGCAAGAACAAATTTAGGACTTAGTAAAATAGAGTATTTGCCAAATGTAAATTACCAAGGAAAAGCCTCAAGAGGTGCTCCAAGTGGTGATTTAAACTCTTATGCTTCATATAGTGCAAGTGCTGTTTTAAACTATGAGCTTGATCTTTGGGGAAAAGTAAGAAATAGTGTAAAAGCTAAAAATTCCCTTTTTAAAGCCACAAAATATGACTATGAAACAGCAAGATTAAGCATCGCAAGCAATGTTGCAAATAGTTATTTTAAACTACTATTTTTAAAAGAGCAAGAAAGCGTTTTAAGAGATACATTAAAAAGCTATGAAGATACATTTAAATTTAGACAAAATCAATTTAGTGTTGGAGCAATAAGTTCAATCACGCTTTATCAGGCTAAAACTCAAGTTGATAGTGCTAAAGTAAAACTAACAAATGTTATAAATGAACTTTCAAATACAAACACAGCACTTGCTATTTTAACAGGCAAAAGTTATGATGATATTTTATATAAAGATATAATTACAGATAAAATTCATCAACCAATCCCACCAGAAGTTCCAAACGGAGTTCCTTCAGATTTATTATTAAGAAGAGCTGATGTTGCTGCAAGTTTAGAAAGACTAAAGGCAACAAACTTCTTAGTAGGCGTAGCAAGAGCTAATTATTTTCCAAGTTTTTCATTAACTGGAATGTTTGGATACACAAGTATGGAATTTGATAGATTATTTATAGAAAATGCCAATAGCTGGAGTGCTGGAGGATCTTTAGTCGGTCCCTTACTTGATTTTGGAAGAAGCGCAAAAAGAGTTGAAATAGCAAATTTAGAACAAAATGCAAGCTTTATAAATTATGATAAAACTTTGAAAGAAGCCTTTGGAGAAGTTAGAAATGCCCTTGTTGGTAGAGAAAACGCAATTTCAAAACAAACTGATATGGCAAATTTACTAAACTCACAAGAAAAACTTTATAACATTGCAAATGAAAGATTTAAAACTGGCTATAGTGATAACTTAGAATTGCTAGATGCCCAAAGAGGATATTTATCAGCTAGACTTGAATATGCAGCTTCAAATTTAGAAGTTTCAAATAGCGTTGTTGAAGTATTTAAGGCTTTAGGTGGTGGGTTTAAAGTAGAAGATAATAAAACAAAGCAGATGCTTGAATCAAATGCAACTATTATTCCAACCTCATCAATAAATCCATTTAGAAATTTGAAATAATTATACTTAACCAAGCTTTTTAACTTGGTTAAGTTTTTAAAAATTTATTCTTTAGTAAAAGCTTTTAAAATAAATATTAAAAGTTTTATACAATACTCTAGTTTTACAATATAATCCCTTAGCATTATATTGTAAAATTTCATCGATAAAAATTAGTGAAATTTAAGGTACAATCATGCTCATATCTTAAATTTTTTGATAAAAATTTTGTAAAAATACATTTTATGCGAGAAATAAAGATAAAATTTGATTTTTCTTGACATTTATAAAAAAATCTTGTATAATTCTCCTTTACTTTTAAGTTACGGGGCGTAGCGCAGTCTGGTAGCGCATCTGGTTTGGGACCAGAGGGCCGAAGGTTCGAATCCTTTCGCCCCGACCATTTACAGATGGTGAGTGTAGCTCAGTTGGTTAGAGCATCAGATTGTGGTCCTGAGGGTCGTGGGTTCGATTCCCATCACTCACCCCATTTAAAGAATGTTTGTTGCGTTCGTAGCTCAACTGGATAGAGCAACAGACTTCGGATCTGTAGGTTGAAGGTTCGAGTCCTTTCGAGCGTACCATTGTTAATAATATTTTATGCGTCCTTAGCTCAGCTGGATAGAGCAACGCCCTTCTAAGGCGTAGGCCAAAGGTTCGAATCCTTTAGGGCGTACCATTTATAGCTAGTGCGGATGTGGTGAAATTGGCAGACACGCCAGACTTAGGATCTGGTGCCTCACGGCGTGAAGGTTCAAGTCCTTTCATCCGCACCATTAAGCTACTTTTTACATCTCAAAACCCCTTAAATTTATACTTCAAACTTATAAAATAAACTGAATGTAGCCTATGTATAGCCATAATTTAATTTTTGTATTTTTATAGACCCTAAAGATAAAATCTCTTATGCCTTATTGTCAAATTTAACTGATTTTTGTAAATGCCGTGAGTAGTTTGTCAATAGATAGATATATTTTTTCGAGTGTAAATCATCTCTAAAGCTATAAACTCTTGTTGAAGCTATCTTTTATGATGAATTTAACAATGCTTTCTATTTCTATCTGAAATCTAACAGAAAAAACGATTAAAATAGTTTAAGTCTTTAAACTTTTTAATAACTCATCTGTTCTTTTTAAGCTATTATCAAAAGTATAAGTTTTCATCGTGCCTTTTTTTAATTGTTCGATTGTATCTAATACCTCATCTTTAATATTGTCTTGCTTATCTATTTTAATATTTAGATTATTAGCACTTACAAATTCTAATAATTTATCTATTGTGTTTTTATCAGCGCGCAATGTTATAGTTTGCATTTTCAAGCCCTAAAATTAAAGTTTTTTGTTTGATCCAAAGATTGTTTTTTAAGCATTTATATCATCTTTTAAAATTTCAAAAGGTATCACATATTTTTTATAAATCAATTTTCTTATAAATTCATTGTCTTTATGCTTTGGATAAGATAATGGGTGGTTTGGAATATTTTCAATTTTTAAAATAGCTCATCACTAAATTTTAAAGCTTTTTGTTAGCTGTCTTTTAGATAAAAGAAGTTATATTTCTAACTCTTTATAAAAACGGCTTGAATAAATAATCATTAAAAGCCTTTTATAAAGTTGTAAATATTTCTTTTTACTTCATCGTTGCTTAAAAGTTCAGCAGTTTTGTTATGAATTTCTTTACTGCGTTTTAAAACTTCTTTATAAATTTCATCATCGCTTAAAGTTGGTAAATCATCATCAAAATTACTTTTAATGTCTATTTTTTGGTTTTGTTCTCTTGCTAGTTTTTCAAGTAGTTTTATAGCTTCATTTAAAAAGCTTTGATTTGCTTGTATTGTTATAGTGTTTTGCATTTTTACCCCTTTATAGCTTATCAAAGCCCTAAAATAAGATTTTATTAATTAGATTATTTTATATTTAAAGCCTTGAATAAAAGCTATTATACAAAAGCTAACTTTTAAATTTGTTAAATTTCATCAAAGATTTTTAAAACTTCATTTAAGCCGTTATCTTTAGTTAGCTTTGCGTATCTCATCGTTTGTTTAATGTCTTTATGGTTTAGTAGTTTTGATTGTAAAAATATGCCATAAATGTGTATCATAACTCTATTAGCATATATTATTTTATGCAAAACAATATTATTTTTTCTTTAAGATTAAAATATGGAAGCGAATTATGAAAATAATTATATATTAGATGCAAAAATTATCTAATAAAGTAATGAATAGTTACCTTAACTAAAAAACTATGATTTCTATAAAAACAAGAGAACTATTATACAATGCCACCTAAATCAAAATGATATATACATAATATAATCTCAAAGATGCGCATACAGAGAGACATGTCAATATTATTTATTATGGGATAAGAAAATATGGAGCCAAACAAAAACTCGAAAATTAGATTAAATTTGATAGATAAAATTGATTTTACTAGTCTCTAAAAAAATATATTTAAATAAAGAGACGATTAAACCATTGACTTTAGATACAATAAAAATAACAAATAATAGCTATAGGTAATTGCATATTTGTTGATACACTAAAAACCAGGAATACTTATAATGTATTTTATTTTTTACCATAAATATGCAAAATCATCCAAGAATATATAAGTGGAGTTGATTTGTATTGCAAGAAAGATATAAAAAATAACTATGAAAAATTTTGATAAAGCTACAAAAACACCCATGTGGCAATCATTATAACAATAGTATATTTAATGACTTAGAAAGTTGTTACTAAAATAAAACATGGCAACAATGATGATAGTAACTACCTACATAAAACTGTTAAGCACATATACAAATATGATACTATTGTAAAATTAGTAAGTTATCTTTACAAAGATAAATATCAAACGGTAGAATTATCAGAACACAAAATGTGATATCACAAACAAATAGTCCAAAAAATGATAGAATATTTTTAAAATAATTTTAATTGTATTATTTTTTGCATTTAAAAAAATAAAAAACATACACTAATTTTACGTTTTCTTAGATAGTTACGTACAATATATTTATAACACTATTAATAAATCGCTAGTAGAAGCTAAACATCATTGATTAAAAGATTAATAATTGATGAGTTAAAAAAATTAACTTATAAATTAATTAAATAATAGATAGTAAATAATAACATGTAAAGTTTTATGCTATAATAACAAATACTAAACAAAATTGAAAATGGGGATACAAATATGACACAAGAAGAAATAAAACAAGAAAAAGAAAAAACTCAAAAAGAAGTTGAAGAAGCCATGAAAATGCTTCATAGTGACGCACCAACTATGACTGAGGGTGTGTCTGCTCTTTTAGGCTCTGGGATTGGAGCTGCTGGATCATGGGCAACTCTCGGCACTATTGGTGTTGCTGGATATTCTGCATCTGGCATTACTTCCGGCTTAGCTGCTGCTGGTTCTGTTGTCGGTGGTGGAATGGTCGCTGGAGTGGCTGTCCTAGCCGCCCCTGTTGCAGCTCTTGGAGTCATTGGATATGCAATTGCCAAAAAGAGAAAAAATGCAAAAATAGCTGTAGCTGTTGCCACTGCGATTAAAAAACTATATTCAATTCAAGAAAGATTAATGCAAAATGCTGAATACTTCAAAGAAGAATTGGTTAGCATTAAAGCCATGCTTGATATAATAGAAACAAACGCTAAAAAAGATAAAATAAACTACAGTGCCAAACTCTAAAAAGTTTGGTTTTGTTTTTTAAAAAATACAAAAGGATATTTTGTGTCAAAAAAACAAAATGAATACGAAAATGAGCTTAAGGGCATCAAACTTTTACAAAATAGATCAGAACAAATCCAGGATTCCCATACAGAAATAAAAAGCTCAATTGATGATGTTAAAACTAGACTTTTAAAGATAGCCGAGCAACATGTTGGATGTAATATAACTGAAACTGAAGAATATAAAAGATCCAGAAATCAAATTTTACAAAAAACTACTAAAATGACAGCTTTGAACGAGACTAGTATACACAATATCTATGAAGAGGCTAGAAACAAATATAAATACAATGTAACTTTCGAAGATATTTTAAGCATCAAGGACAGACAAGAAATAAATTTTATTATCACCAATCATATTGAAAATTTTAACCTTAAATATGGACTTGATGGCTGGGATTATGCAATTGCTGGTAGTTGTGGTCTTTTTGTGGCAATGCTTGACATATTATGTGTTTCTGCTCCGCTCTCTCCGACAACTAAATACACACAAAGAGTAAATGGTATTTTTAATGGTTTTGTGCAAGATGCATTTAATAATTTCCTACCGCCCGATATAAGTAAACAACTATCGGAAATAAATAAAATAGGCTCTGCAGATGTATCAACGATAGAAAAAATAATAAGTGCTCCAAATAAACTAATTAATCCCATGAACCATAGACTAAAATCACTGTCTCATGACCCCATTTTGGGTTTATTTTTTGGTATTTTAGATATGATGAGAGGTAAGATTACAATAGCTGATAGAGGAACTATTACGTCTTATGATACAACTGTTTTGCCTGTTGATGGAAGTATTTTGGACAACCTAAGTAAAATGCTAGGTCATCTATTATCAGATGTAAATGCTCCATCTTCTTCGGGCAATAGGGGTATGGGATTACCTGCACCATTTATGGGGCTTTTGAGTATGTTTAATAATGTAAATGTAGGCAGTATTAATATTGGTAAAACAATAGAATATATGTATGTTAATGGTTATGATTTTAGACAATTTACAACAGTTAGTATACCTGTAACAATTATGGAAATATTATTGAGAGTATTCTATATTGTTAAACAAATGAATCTGTATAATATGAGTTTTCAAGATGCTTTTATAGATACATTGCCATCAAAATTAAACCCTAAATTTAGAATGATTTTAGCATTATCATACGGCACATTAACCAGTGTTAATGCTGGCAAGTGTTATGTTACAAAAAATATTTTAAATGCAAACTATACAGCCTGGATAGGCTTTGCATGGAACACATTTTTTGCTATAAAATGGGCTTTGCTTGATAAACACCTAAAGCTATGGGGAGACTTGGAGAAAAAGCAAATAAATGAGATAGCCAAAACAATAGAAAAAATGGAAGCTCTACAAACTAGGGCTGAATTTTTAAATATTTGATGTAATATACTTAAAATATAACTATTTATAGACCTAAATTACTAGTCAAGGTAGATATAAAAATGATAAATTGATTCGTATGTATAATACAAAGGATATAACAAAGACTTATTTGGCAATATTAAAGGCTATTTGTATAAGATAGCAAAACAAAAAAACTCTTATCGCTCTTACTCATAAAGAATAAACTGTACTATGACCATGGATGATATCTTATATGAAAACCAAGATGGCACTATAAGCGCAACTTATTAGTAGAGCTTATCTATAAATCAACAAAGCTCTACTCCAAACCATTAATATAAATAAATGGTAAAAGTACTCAAAAAATATACAGTTTCAATCCCTTTAAGTGGATACAGTGTTTATGCCTATAATTAGTCAATCATTTATGAAATAGAAAGGTATTTACACAGTTTGCAATGCATATAGCTCTTCTCTCTTTGAAACTGTTTCTTTAATGACTTGAAAAAATAATCCTTTTTACTAAAATAGAAAGTTTTTTTAATTTGCACTATTGTTCTACTAGTACCCACATGTTATTCTTGACATTGATTTATAATCTATATTAATAATATATACTGGAGATTTTTATCTTTTTTTCAGTAAATAAACCATCATTGTTTACAAAATATGCATCTTTATAATCTGTACTAAAAATATTTATTTCAATAAGCTTAATCAACTATAATAGGTCAAATATTTACAATTAATTTACACTTAGAGTACATATTTTAGCAAAATTACAACTTATAAACATATTATTTTGTGATATCATGCCACTAAATATATGGCATCTATAAATAAGTTATATATTTATAGATGATCAAACTTAGAATATTGTGTCTTGTTTCGTTAAGTCCTAGGCCATTTCATCCATGCCATTAAGCTACTTTTATGCATATAAAAATTAATAAAAACTACACTTCCAATCCTATTTTGTGTAAAAAATTCCTATTAAGCTTTAAATTTTAAAATTTTATTTTTATATAAAATTAAAATTTAAAGTGATAAAATATATTAAATTTTCAAAAAAAGGAGAGAAAAATGGATATCGTAACTAGGTTTATAAACTACACTAAAATAAATACTACAACAAACAGAAAAAATGGAAGTCTTGGCATAATGCCTTCAAATCCAAATGAAACCGAACTTGCTAAATTACTTGAAAATGAATTAAAAGAGCTTGGACTTAAAAATATAAAAAGAAGAGATAATGCCATTACAACTGCCGTACTTCCCTCAAATTCATCTAAAAAATTACCTAAGATAGCATTTTTTGCACATCTTGATACAAGTGCCGAGCAAACAAACGACACAAAAGCTCAAATCCACAAATTTAATGGTGGTGAAATTTGCCTAAATAAAGAACTTAATATCTATTTAAAAGATGAGAGTTTAAAAAACTACATAGGTGATGAAATTATAACAACTGATGGAACAAGTTTACTTGGAGCTGATGACAAAGCTGCAATTGCTTCAATTATGAATGCAGTGAAATATTTCGTTGATAATCCAAAAATAGAGCACGGTGATGTTACTGTATGTTTTGTGCCAGATGAAGAACAAGGATTACGTGGCGCAAAAGCCTTAGATATAAATGAAATTGATGCAGATTTTGGATATTGTTTGGACTGCTGCGAAATTGGAGAACTTATCTATGAAAACTGGAACGCAGGAAATGCAGAAGTTACATTTAATGGAGTTTCAGCTCATCCTATGAATGCAAAGGGAAATTTAATAAACTCACTTTTACTAGCACATAAATTTATCTCAATGCTTCCAAGTGGCGAAGCGCCAGAATATACAGAAAATAAAGAGGGATATTTTTGGGTAAAAGAATTAAGTGGAAATAGTGCTCAAACTATTTTAAAGCTTGATATTAGAGAATTTGATGAAAAAAAATACCATGGAAGAATGGAATTTTTAAATGAGCTTACAAATTCTTTAAAAAAACTTTGGGGTGATGAGAGAATATCGGTAAAACTTACAGATAGATATAAGAATGTTTTTAACTACTTAAAAAATGAAGATGCAGCTCCTATAAAACTTGCCAAAAAAGCGTTTAAAAATTTAAATATTACTCCGAAAATAAAACCGATGAGAGGTGGATATGATGGTTCAGTAATATCAGAAAAAGGAATTCCGTGTCCTAATTTATTCACAGGAGCACATAATTTTCACTCAATTTATGAGTTTTTGCCAGTTAGCTCATTAAAGGCTTCGAGCAACACAGTAATTGAAATAATCAAACTCGCTGCTAATTTAGAAAAATAACTAAAAAATTTAAGGCTAAAATATTATTAAATTTAGCCTTAAAAACACCATTTTAAATTCATTAGATTTAAAGAACAAAGTCTTATAAAATCTAAGACTTTTTAAATTTTATAAGACGAAAAACGCTATCGCACAAACTGATAAAAACATTCCAAGAGCTGTTCTTTTGGCTATTTCTATAGGATTTACTCCAGCAAGTCCTGCACAAACTATGCAAGCTCCTGCTATTGGAGAAGCACTTCTTCCAAGAGCACCTGAAATAGCAGCTGCCATACCAAGTTTATCTTGTGCAAAACCTAAATCATTTGCATGTATTGTTACTGCTTGATTAAAAGCAAATGCTGCTGCATCGCCTGAACCGGTTACAACACCCATTATAAATGGCACGAAAGTTCCACCAAATTTAACAAAACTTTGATCGTTTTTAAGCCAACTTATAACAAAATCAATCGCCCCACAAGCAGAAAGTCCTGCAACAAACACTCCTGCTGCTATGATAATACCGATGATATTTGCATACGCACTTCCCATGCCATTAAAAAATTCTTTTGTAATTTTTTCAGGATTTGTAAGGGTTACAATTATAGTTATAACTGCTCCTAAAATCATCGCTTCTGCAACACCCATTTTTGTCCAAGTTAAAAATGAAATTTTATTTAAACTAGTTCCTCCAATTATCAAAATAACAAGTGGAACAATTGGCATTAATGCATGAAGTGGATTTATTTTTTCACTATTTTCAGATGCGTTTTTGGAATTTGTTGCATCTAAAAGATAGTTTTTTCCTTTTGAGTAGTCCTTTAAGATTAGCGCCATAATAGAAATCATAATTAAAACTATAACTAAAGAAATAACAGCACTTTGAAACTGTACCTTTATAACATCTTGAACTGTATAAAGTGGATTTGTAGCTTTTACCATATCTGTTATAAATATATTGTGGGCTGAACCTGGACTTAAAACACCTCCAAAAGTTCCAGCAAAAACAGCTGCTCCAGCCATCGCTGGTCTGACACCTGAAGCCATTAAAAGTGGTATCAATGTGGCTCCAACGGCAGCCGAACATCCAGCAGCTGATGGAATAGCTATGTTTATAAGATAAGTTAAAAACATAGTAAATGGAATTAGCAAAAAACCAATGTTTTTCATTGGAAGAGTCAAAGCATTAACAAGCTGCTTATCACATTTTGTATATTTCATAACAAATGCAAAACCCATTGATGCGCAAATTGCTTTTATAAGTCCTGCTTTTGTCATATACTCAGTAAATGCGCCAAATGCATTCATCGGTTTTAAACAAAGTAAGCATAAAATTAGCCCAACGCCTATTAAAACAGTTTTAGTTTCTTTTTTCATAACCAAAAGCACAACAACAGCAACAATGCCAAGAAGTGCTAAAATCAGCCTTAAGGTATCCATAGTATTCCTTTAATTTGAAATTTTTATAGTCAAATTTTAGCAAATTTTAAATTTTATGTAAATAAAATAAAATAAATTTTAATATATTTTGGAAAACCTTTAAATAAAAATAATAAAGATTATACTAGTGAATATTGCCAATATTATATTTAGTGTTAGTTTTATTTAATGTAAATTTAAATTAAAAAATTTCATTGTTTTATAAGAATTATATGCTAAAATAAATGTTTCATTTTTATGAGGTTTTTATGAGAGTATTTTTTATACTTATGTTTATTATAATTCAAATTTTTGCAAATACGTTAAACCAAATTTCTCAATCCCAAGCCAAGCAAGAAGAAGATAGACTAAAAAATTTATAGAAAATCAAAAAGAAAGCTCAAATATTATTTTAACTCCCAAGCAAAATCAAATTTCATCCATTATTTCAAACGAAAAACCTTGCTTTATTATTAATGAAATTTTATTAATCGGCAAAGATAGTAATAAATTTGAAAAATATCTAAAAAAATCTTTAAAAAATGTAAAATTTAAATATGGGGATTGTATAGGGAAAGAGAGTGTAAATATTATTTATAATTCCTTTTATAATGAAATTTTAAAAGCTGGTTTTATTACAACTGCTATAAATTTACCATCGCAAAATTTAAAAAGTAAAACTCTAAAATTTGAAATAATATCAGGAAAAATAGACACTATTAATATAAATGATAAAAATTCAACTAAAAATAGAGCTTCAATTTTTACTTCATTTGGTATAAATAAAAAAGGTGATATATTAAATTTAAGAGATATTGAGCAAGCCTTAGAAATTTTACAAAGTGCTTCTAATGGTAATGTAAGCTTTGAACTGCTTCCATCAAATAAAGAAAATTATAGTGATATAAATATAACAAAAAAAGAGAAGTTGCCACTTAATTTATCTTTATCATTTGATAATTTAGGAAGTAAAGCAACCGGAAAGTATCAAGGCAGTTTAAATTTAAATGCGCTTAACCTAATGTGGTTCAATGAAATTTGGTATTTATATTACTCTAAAAATATATTTAAAGCAGATAAGCAAAGTGTAGAAAATGATATAAAAAGAGGAAAAACAGACAATATTTATTACAGTATAACAATCCCATACAAAAGATTTCCTATACCATTGATGTGATTTTTACCATTTACAAATTCATTTTTAGAGTGTTTTACTCGGTAATGTTCTTTAGCTCTATAATCTATTAAACCATCATAAGTTTTCTAGATGTCAGAATAAATTACACTCTTATTAAGTTCGCTAAACTCTATTAATACTAGCAGTAACTCTTTTTTAGAGCAGTTTTAACAATTTGAGTATAAACATATCCATTTCTTTTTAACATTCCTTCTACTTGCAGTTACGAACATAAGCCAAGTAAAAAGACAGGTGTTTTGTTACCTGAAACTCTATCTCTTATTATTTTAGCTTAAATAGCTTTCATATATTTCTATTTTACCTGAAACCTTACTTATTTTTCCTCATTCTTACATCATTAGAATTCTTATTTGATTTAGAATTTTATTTACTGTTTTTCTAGAAATTTTTAGTAATTTCTGATATTTTTACTGCTTCAATGTCTAGGTAAAAATATCTTAAAAATTTCTCTAAATTTATCTCTGAAATTCTTGAACGGACAATAAATTGTTTTTAATCCTTATAATCATGATTTAAAGCTCCTTTGTAAGAGATTAGTTCTGTTGAGTCATTTTTTATAGAATTTAAATTCTTTTTCTAGAAGTGGTTGCAATTTATAAAAAATATTATAATTAACAAAATCCTTACTATCTCGTTTTTCTCCATGAAAATTATCTTCTAAAAATTTTATAAACTCTTTAAAAATATCTTTTAATTTTTCCCTATCAAATTCACAATCGTTTAAAAATTTATTAGATGTAGAAATAAACTTTAAAAGTAGCATTTTGCTAGGAATATCATCTTTTTGTACTTTATATGCCTCATCTACGGCCTTATAAAGCTCCTCTATAAAAGTTGTGTTATTTTTAACATCACTTAAAAGCTCAAGCATAATATTTTTTAAAATTAAAATATTATCTACTAATGGATTAGCAATTGAGTTATAATAATCCTCATTATACTCATCAACCGTATCAGACCATAAGCTCATAAAATCATCAAATCTTGACTCAAATAAATTTAAAAAATAAGCCTGGGCTTCTTTTTTATCATTAGATATAAAAATATTATTTCCCTCATTTAAAATATACACAAAAAAATTAGCTGCTTTATTGCAAAAAAGATTTACTAAATTTTCTATGTCTATATTTATATTTCTTCTATTTCTTGAGTCTAAAACCTGACCACCAAGAAAATATCCACAATTATAAACATTGCTCTCATCCAGATAGAAATAGTTTCTTTTAAATATTAAATTTTCTACCATTTGTGGCAAAATATCATCGTAAATTTTTTTTGAGTTAAAAAAATCATCCATAGCTATAATATCATGAGAAATAGAGTTATGCCAATCTAGCAAAAATTTAATATGATCATCTATGTAATTTCCAAATTTGATTTTAAATTCATCTTTGTACTCAAAAGTGTGATTAAAAACTATATTTTTTGCTTCAAGCTCTAAATTTTGGCATCTTTTTAATAATTCATCACTTATATTCAATCTATAAATTGTCTCCATAGATTTTATATAATCTATAAAATCGCTAAACTCATCAAATTCTTGCATAATAACTCCTTAAATTTTACTAGTTTTTATAAAAATATTTTTTGTTACTCATTATTATATTAAAAAATTTCAAATATTTTCAAAAGATGCTAAACTACATGCTTTATATCTTTTAAAAATTTAAGCAGCATATACTTTCACATCCCAACAACTCTATAAAATACTTACTTTCTAATTCTCTTAGAAGCATTATTTATCTGTTTTTAAACTCTTTATTATAATCCCAAACTTTGTTTTAAATATTTCATAGAATTTACTAGCTTAATACTAGTAAATTATACGTAGTCTTAGTTTTGTTTTATTTCCGTTTTACCCTCCACTTTAATATCATCTTTAATAGCTTCAAATCTAAAATCAACAAACATTGATATTCAAGCTAAGTTATTAAATTTAATATCATCCAAAGAAACAAATTCTCATACTGAATTTAAAACCAGATTAGGAATCATTACGGCTACAATTGAAGATAAGGGAAGTATAAAAGAAATAGAAATTCCTACAGTTATAGAAGTAGATAATAAGTTTATATTAAACGGTAAAGATATAACAAATAAACTTAATACTAAAACATATACTAAAATTTCAAATTCTTTAAACTCATTTGAACTTAAAGAAAAAGTATTAAAAGAATTAAGTTCAAACAAAACTTCAAATATAAAAGATATAAATCAAATAAAAGCTACTCTAAACTCAAAAGAGTGGAATGATAAAACAACAACTCTAAGTGGAATAGGAACACTTATAGTTACAGCAGTAGTTACTTATCTTACAGCTGGAGCTGGAAGTGCACTTGCAGCAAGTTTAGGAACTACAGGAGCAAGTGCAGCTACAACAGCAGCTGTAACAAATTCCGTTATAGCAAATACTTCTATTCAAGCTAGTAATATGATATTATCAAAAGGTAAAGTTAAATTTGATATTGACTCTTTAAGCAAATCAGCCTTAAGTGCAGGAATTGGTAGTATGGCAAGCTCATATATAAATAGTTCTACCTACTTAACAAATTCAAATTTAATAAGCTCAAATTATTTAGATATATCATATGCCGATATAGCGAATACTTTATCAAGTTCAACCATACAAAATGGAATTTATGGAACAAATTTTAAAGATAGCCTACTATCAAATATAAGTTTAAGCACAAGTAGTCATTTATTTAATAAAGTAAGAGATATAGGACTTATAACAAATAACAAAGATGGAAGTTTAACTAAAACTGCACTTCATTCATTAATAGGTGGAAGTGTAAATGCTATTCAAGGAGCAAGCTTTATAGATGGAGCATTAATATCAGGTATAAATGAACTACTTTCTACACTATCTAAAAACCTTAATAAACTTGATGCAAATTTTACCCAACAAAAAACTCTTTTGCCCTATCTTTGCTTTCAAAAGCTTTTACACTAAACTCATCACCACCAACTATCATCTTATAATTTTTTGAAATATCTGCTTTTGAATAAGTTAATGCAAATTTTGCTGCTAGAATTTTATCATCCAAACAGGCATTTTTACTTATTAAAGCATACGCTCCAACTACCCCACCTGGCAAATTAATTTCAATAAATTTATCATTTTGTATGTTTTTTAGTTTTAAATTATCATTTTCATCTTTACCAATTATTAGCTTTGCTCCACCTTTTAGTCTTAAATGTCTTCCAAATTTTAAAATTTCACTATCTTTTGGCGTATCAAGCCCTTCATGATTTAGTGCGTCAGTTAGTTTTTTACTATAATTATCAAGCGTTAGCAAGCATCCTCCAGCTGGACTTTCAAAATCATCAAAACCAAACTCTTTAGCTAAATTTAACTGAGTATGACGCCCACGACCGCTAATACTGAGAAGCTTTTCTCTATCAACCCAGCCATTTATTTCAGGTGTTGTTGGCTTTAAAAGCTTAGCACAAAGCGGTCTTAAAATAAGTAAATTTTCATCACCAGATAAACTTAAAACTTGATTTAAAGCTTCTTTTCTTTGACTCATCGGACGCTGCCCCAAAACTTCGCCTGTGATTAAAAAGCTAGCTTCTTGACTTTTAAGCATACTTAAAGCAGTTTTAAACATATAAGCGTGACAGTCAATACAGGGATTAAAGTGCTTTCCATAGCCATATTTTGGATTTAAAAGTACATTTTGAAGATATTTATCTCTTATATCAACGATTTTAAAATCGGCACCTGCCATATTAGCCCTTTTTTTTAAAAGCTCGCTTTTATCTTCCTTGCCGCCAAATCCTATATCCATATAAATTGCCGTTACTTTAATACCTTGCAAGGTTATAAGTTTTATAGCAAGCATACTATCAAGTCCGCCACTAAAAAGTGCTAATGCTTTCATTTTACTCCTTTAAGCTTTATTATTCTTCTTTGTATTTGTTTGATTTCTTCTTGTTTATTTTCCAAATCACTATTTTTCAATTTTTTTAACATATTTTCATAAGTATTTATAATTAAAATTTTATAAGCTTCAGAAAGCTCATCAATGCTTTTAAACTCATCGATGCTTATATCAATGCTTATTTCCCTTAGCATTATCTCATCTTCTGGGGTTTTTTGAGTATGTAATAAGGCCTTAAATTCATCTTCATGAGTTTGAAATTTAGCATCTAAAAACATATCCTTGCACTTATTGAAAAACTCCTTATTCAAATAAAGGGTTTTTATAATCTGAAGCTCCAAATAGTCCTTTTTTTTCTCAAATTTAGCAAAATTTTGAATACTTTTTATACTATTTTTACCAGAATTTGAAAGCGAAAAACTATCTATTGATATTCCTAAAATCATACTTACCAAACTTTTATAGCTATCAGCAACTATTGGATTTAATGTTTTTGTAAAATTAACTATTTCGTCTAATGCAAGTTGTTTTTGAACTGGTCTTTGAAGCTCAAATTTATTTGCAATTTGACGAATTACAAACTCACCAGCTTCTGTTTTTAAGTTTAAAATTTTATCTAATTCTTTTAAATTTCCAGCTTGAACCAAATCTGCTGGATCAGCACCCTTTGGGATTACAACGACATTTGTATCAAAATCGTTTTGAAGTAAAAGTTTTGAGCTTTTAAAAGCTGCATTTATACCAGCACTATCACCGTCAAAACAAAGAGTTATTTTTGCATTACTTCTTCTTAAAAGTGGCAGATGTTTTGGAGTTAGAGCTGTTCCTAAAACTGCCACCGCATTTTTATGACCAGCTTTATGAAGCATTATGGTGTCCATATAACCCTCAGTTATAATTATCTCTTTTAGCTTGTAAATTTCATCTTTTGCTTTATCGTAAGCATAAAAAATTTGAGATTTATCAAACACAGAGCTTTGCGGGCTATTTACATATTTTGCTGGATGATTTGTAATAGTTCGTCCTCCAAAACCGACAATTTTTCCTGCATGATTATTTATAGTAAAAATTATCCTATCTATAAAACTTGCATATAAATTTCCACCCTCGCCCACTTTTACAATACCCAAGTTTATAGCATCTTTTGGATCTATTTTTTCATTTGAAAGCAAATTTAATGTATTTTGCGAATTTGGAGCATAACCTAGTTCAAATTTAGCAATCAATTTATCATTAAAACCTCGACTATAAAGATAGTTTATGGCAGCTTTGTTTTGATATAAAAGACTTTGATAGTAAGCTTTTACAATACTTAAAGCCTCTTTATCAATCTTTTTAAAATTACTTTTTTCATCTGTATATTCAAGTGTAAAATTTTGCATGGAAGCTAGTTTTTCAACGGCTTCTGGGAAATTTAGTTTTTCATATTCTTGTATAAAATTTATAGCATCTCCCCCAGCTTTGCAAGCAAAACAATGATACATATTACGCTCTGGACTTACATTCATGCTTGGATTTTTATCATCATGAAATGGGCAAATTCCTACGAAATTTCGCCCACTTCTTTTTAAATTTACATATCTTGAAACAACATCTACGATATCAGTTTGTTCAATAAGTCTTTGGATGCTTTCGGATTTTATCATAAGGTAGATTATACAAAAACTTTGTTATAATTAGGCTAAATTTTTTTAAAGAGGTTTTTTGGAAAGTTTTTTTATAGATTACAGAGATCCTATTTTTGGACTTATTATCCTGATTGCGGTTGCTTTTGTAGTGGCATTTTCAAGTTATGTTTGGGCGATTTTTTCTAAAAAAGATGAAGAGACAAAACTTAAAAATTTCATTAGCAAATTTGAAGATTCAAACTCACTTAGCCAAAAACATATTGATCTTTTAAAATCTATCAATCTTGATATTGATACCTTCAGTGCTTTAGGGCTTGTCTTTACTAAAACAGGAGATTTTTCAAGGGCTATAAATATCTATTTAATTGCGCTTGAGCAAGCAAAAACAAAGGCTCAAAAAAACTTTATTTTATTAAATTTAGCAAAAGCATACTTTGAGGCAGGATTTTTAAAAAAAGCTGAAAATGTCTTTTTGCAAATTTTAAAATTTAATCCAAGAAATGAAGAAGCTTTGCGTCTTTTAAGTGTAATCTATGAAAAACTAAAAATGTATAATGAAGAGCTTGATGCACTTGATGCTTTAAAAGAACAAGGTGTTGATGTGGATGAAAACTTAGCTCTTATAAAAGCTCAAATTATCGCAAACGACAATAGCCTTAAATTTGACAAAAAAATAAAAGAAATCTCAAAAATAGAATTTGATTTTACAAAGCGTTTTATACTTGAACTTTTTATTAAAACAAACGAACCACTTTCTAAAATCAAAAAATTTCCACCTTTAAAAAATGTAGTTGACATAATATGGTTTTTAAACGAACCTATAAATTTAAAAGATGATGAATATAAAGCTTTATTTTACGCCAAAGCTTTGACAAATGAGTATAAACAAAGTTCATTTTTTGAGATAAATGCCATCTCAGCGATGCGAAACTCAGGCTTTTTTGACGCGGATTTAAGTTTTAAATTTATGTGTGGTAAGTGCAAAAACTCATTTCCATCATTTTTTTATAGATGCCCTGTTTGCTATACCTTAAACAGTATTCAAATTCTACCAAAAATTATAAGAAAAGATAATGAAGCAAATCTTACTTTTTAGTGATGGATCTTGCCTTGGAAATCCTGGAATTGGTGGCTGGGCATATATATTAAGATATAAAAATCATGAAAAAAAAGAATTTGGAACAAATAAGCTTACTACAAATAACCAAATGGAATTAACAGCAGTTTTAAAAGCTTTGAAAATATTAAAAGAGCCTTGCAAAATCGAGCTTTTTACTGATAGTAGCTATGTTGCAAACTCGATAAATTTATGGCTTGATGGCTGGGTTAAAAAAAATTTTAAAAATGTTAAAAATGTTGAGCTATGGAAAGAGTATTTATCTCTTTCAAAACCTCATCAAATAACAGCATTTTGGGTAAAAGCTCATGCTGGACATAAAGAAAATGAAGAATGCGATGATATGGCAAGAAATGCAGCACTAAAACTAAAAGATCAACTAAAAAATGGATAAAAAATGTTAGAAAAATTACAAAAAAAATTAAATTATAATTTTCAAGATTTAGACCTTTTGCAAAGAGCCCTTACTCACAAAAGTTCAAATAAACCTTATAGCAATGAAAGATTAGAGTATCTAGGTGATGCAGTTATGGATCTTGTAGTTGCAAAATATCTTTTTGAAAAATTTAAAAATACGCCCGAGGGTGATTTATCAAAACTAAGAGCTGCTTTAGTAAATGAAACAAGCTTTGCAAAACTGGCAAAAGCTTTAAATTTAGGTGATTTTATAATAATCTCAAGTGCTGAAGAAAGAAATAATGGAAGAAATAAAAACTCGCTTTTATCTGATGCATTTGAAGCACTAATGGGAGCTGTTTTTTTAGAAATAGGTTTTGAAAAAACAAGTAAAATTGCTTTAAATTTGCTTGAAAAAGAGTATCATCATATAAGCCTTGAAGAGATTGTAAAAGACTATAAGACAAAGCTTCAAGAAATAACCCAGAGCATTTTAGGATTAATTCCTACTTATATACTACTTGATTCAAAAGGACCAGATCACAAAAAAGAGTTTAAAATAGGTGTTTTTTTAGGAGATGAAAAATATGGCGAAGCAGTAGGTAAAAGTAAAAAAGATGCCGAACAAAAAGCTGCTAAAATAGCTATTGAAACTCTACATAAAAAAGGAAGAGCTTGAATACTTTTGGCGTAAAACTTAGACTTACAACTTTTGGAGAAAGCCATGGCATAGCAATTGGCGGTATACTTGATGGTTTTCCTGCTGGAGTAAAGATAAATTTTGATTTTTTACAAAATGAGCTTGATAAAAGAAAACCTGGCTCAAAATTTGCTACCAAAAGAAAAGAAAGTGATAAAGTGGAAGTTTTGAGCGGAGTTTTTGAAGGGCTTAGCACGGGAACTCCAATTGGTTTTATTATAAAAAACGAAGATCAAAAAAGCAAAGACTATGGAAATTTAAAAGATATTTTTAGACCAGGACATGCAGACTATACATATTTTTACAAATACGGTATAAGAGATTATAGGGGTGGTGGTAGAAGTAGTGCAAGAGAAAGTGCGATAAGAGTTGCTGGTGGAGCATTTTGTCAAATGCTTTTAAATGAGTTTAAAATAAGCGTTGAAAGTGGAGTTTTTAGCGTTGGAGGGATAAATTTTAACGCCGATTTTAACGAGGAGTTTAAAAAAGGAAATTTAGACTTTGAATTTGCTAAAACTTCGGAAATTTTCTCACTTTTTAAAGGTTTTGATGAAGAGTTTAAATCTGAAATATTAAAAGCCAAAAACTCTCATAATAGTGTTGGAGCCTCAGTTATAACTATCATAAAAAACTCACCTATAGGACTTGGGGAAGTTTTATATGATAAATTCGATGCAAGATTAGCAGCTGCCATGATGGGGATAAATGCTGTAAAAGCTGTTGAAATTGGAAATGGAATAAAATCAGCCAAAATTTATGGCGATGAAAACAATGATGAAATTTCAAAAAATGGTTTTTTAACAAATAATTCAGGTGGAATTTTGGGTGGCATTACAAACGGCGATGATATTTTAATAAAATCATATTTTAAACCAACACCATCAATTTTTTTAGAACAAAATACTATAAATTTAAGTGGAGAAGATGAAATTTGTAAGCTCAAAGGAAGGCATGATCCTTGCGTTGGAACTAGAGGAAGTGTAGTTGCAACTGCTATGGCAAGGCTAGTTACGGCTGATATGTTACTATTAAACACAAGTTCAAATTTGCAAAATCTTAAAAAAATTTATGGCTAAATCTAAATTTAACACAACTAAATCACTAAATAAATAAAAAATAAATAAATTTAAAATTTAATTTTATATTTTTAAATTTATTTAAGATATTTCATATAAAAATTAAGATAAAATTACACATAAAGTTTTTATAAGAAGACAGTTTTTTCTTATAACATAACTTTTTTAAAAAATAAAAGATAAAAACATGAAAAAGATTTTTTATATATCACCTAGTATCATATTTACTAGCTTTTCAAAGCTAAATAACTGTATGCTTATAACTTATAAAAATATTATAAAACAAATAATCTATAAATTTTTAAATTTATTTAAAATAAAATAAATAATATTTAGATCATATTAAAGGAGATAAAATGGATCAAATTTCACAAAGAATAATGGATTTAAAAGATGAGATTGTAAAAACAAGAAGATATTTTCACTCTCACCCAGAAACTGGTTGGTTTACATTTTTTACAACGGCAGTAATTGCCGATAAAATGGCAAAAATGGGCTTTGATGTAAAACTTGGGAAAGAAGTTGTAGATCCTAATGCAAGACAAGGTCTTGGCTCAAAAGAAGATTGCCAAAAATATCTAAAAAGAGCAAAAACTTTACTAAATGAGGAACAAGCCAAATATTTAGACAAAATGGAAGATGGACTAACTGGACTTGTTGCAGAAATCGATACCAAAAAACCAGGCAAACTTGTAGCATTTAGATTTGATATTGATGGTGTTGATGTAACTGAGTGTAAAGAAGAAACTCACCGTCCTTTCAAAGATGGCTTTAGAGCTGATATTGATGGTATAACTCACGCTTGTGGGCATGATGGACATATCACAATAGGACTTTTTACAGCAAAATTAATAAGTGAAAATTTGGATAAATTTCAAGGAAAATTTAGATTTATTTTCCAAACTGCAGAAGAGGGAACAAGAGGTGCTGTAGCAATGGAAAAAGCAGGAGTTGTAAAAGGTGTGGATTATTTGCTTGGCGGACACATCGGCTTTCAAGCAACTACAATGAAAGGTATAATTTGCAAAACTGACAAACTTCTTGCAACAACTAAATTTGATGTTATTTTAACTGGTAAATCAGCTCACGCAGCAGGAGCACCACAAGAGGGAAATAACGCACTTTTAGCGGCTGCTCAAATGGCACTTAACATGCATGGAATCACACGAAATGCAAAAGGTGTCACTCGCATAAATGTAGGTGTTTTAAAAGCTGGAGAAGGAAGAAACGTAATTGCACCAAATGCCTATCTTGCATGCGAAACAAGAGGTGAAACAACAGAGCTTAATGAGTTTATGAAAAACGAATGCGATAAAATAATTAAAGGTGTTAGTGAAATTTATGGCGTAAAATACGAAGTAAAAGTCACAGGCGGAACAAGTGGTGGAGATAGTGATTATGAAGTTGCACAAATTTATGAAAACGCAGCTAAACAAAGTCCATTTATCGATAATGATAAAATAGAAAATGAGCTTAGCTTTGGAGCGTGTGAAGATTTTGCTCATTTTATGCACGCAGTTCAAAATCAAGGTGGAAAAAGCTCATATTTAATGATAGGAACAACATTAAAAGCAGGTCACCATAATGCTAAATTTGACTTTGATGAAGACTCGCTTTTAGCTGGAATTGATGTTTTTGTAAGAAGTGCATATGCAATAAATAAAAACGAAAATAAATAAGGATTAAAAAAATGAAAGCTTTACTTTTAAGCGCATCAGGCTATAAAGATACAGGATATTTAAACCATTCAAAAGGTTGGATAAAAGAGTTTTTAGGCAAAGATTGGGATGAGGAAATTTTATTTATCCCATTTGCAGGAGTTACTCGAACAAATGATGAATATGAAAAAAGAGTTAGGGATGCATTAGAAAATCAAAACATAAAAAGCATTCACCGCTACAGCGATATGAAAAAAGCTATAAAAAATGCAAAGTCAATCTGCGTTGGTGGTGGAAATACATTTATGTTAATGGCAAAAATTTATGAATTTGACCTATTGGAAGAAATTCAAAATGCAGTAAAAAATGGAACAAAATATTTTGGCTGGAGTGCAGGAGCAAATATAGCTGGAAAAACTATGATGACAACAAATGATATGCCTATCATTATGCCAAAAAGCTTTAAAACATTAAATTTATTCCCATATCAAATAAATCCTCATTTTATAAGCGGCCAAATAAAAGGACATAATGGCGAAAGTAGAGAAACTAGGCTAAATGAGTTTTTAATAGCAAATCAAAACGAGATAATTTATGCTCTACCTGAGGGAACTGGTTTTTTAATAAATGGCAATGAGGCCGAACTTATAGGTCATTGCGACGCACTAAAATTTGAATACAAAAAAGATGTTGCCACTGTAAAACTTGGTGAAAAGATAAAAATTTAAGGATATTTTATGGAAGATTTAAGATTGATTCTCGCAATTGTTGGAATAATTGCAGTTGTTGTTTTGCTGATTAAGAAGGTAGAAACTAGAACTGCGTTAATTGGTGTTGGACTTATTTTATGTGTGCTTTGTTTTAAACCAATGGATGCATTTACCGCATTTACCGCATCTATGACAAAAGCTGGTCTAATAAAGGCGATTTGTGCCTCAATGGGTTTTGCTTTTGTTATGAAATTCACAAAATGCGATCAACATCTTGTAAATGCTCTTACAAAACCTCTTGGAAATATCGGTTTTTTCCTAATTCCAATGGTTACACTTTTAACCTATATGATAAATATAGCAATTCCATCAGCTGCTGGATGTTCAGCTGCCGTTGGAGCCACATTAATACCACTTTTAATGGCTTCAGGTGTCAGACCAGCGATGGCTGGAGCTGCTGTTTTTGCTGGAGTTTTTGGCTCGGTTTTGAGTCCTGGAAATGCCCACAATATCTTTGTTACAGAAATGGTTGTAAAAAGTGGTAACGCAGGATACACAGTTCAAGATGTTATAAAGGTTCAAATGCCAAGTGCATTTGTAGCATTAGGAATAGTCTTAGTTTGCATAACACTAATGGCATTTGTTTTTAAAGACTATTCAAAAGGTAAAAACTATCTTATAGAAACTGGAATTGAAGAAAAGAATACAAAAGATATAAAAGTAAATTATTTATACGCCTTAATGCCCCTTGTTCCGCTTGTAATTTTAATAATTGGAGGAACTAGCCTAAACAAAGTTCCATTTTTAGCTTGGACAAAAATGGGAGTAGCAGAAGCGATGCTTATAGGTGGGGTTTTATCAATTTTTGTCACCATGACAAATCCACAAACTATCGTAAAAGAATTTTTTAATGGAATGGGAAGTGCTTATGCAAATGTTATAGGCATTATTATTGCGGCTGGAGTTTTTGTAGCTGGTCTTACAGCTTGTGGGGCAATTGATTTTATAATCGAACTTTTAAAAAGTGAACAAAATTATGTAAAATTTGGCGGAACCTTTATACCTTACCTTATGGGAATTATAACAGGTTCTGGTGATGCGGCAACTTTTGCGTTTAATGAGGCAATTACTTCTCAAGCAATTCAGCTTGGCTTTGAGCAAGACAAACTTGGTATGGCAGCATCAATTGCTGGAGCACTTGGTAGAGGAAGTTCACCAATTGCAGGAGCTTGTATAGTTTGTGCGGGTTTAGCTCTAGCAAATCCAGTTGAACTTGCCAAAAGAACAGCTCTTGGAATGTTTATATCAATAGTTGTAATTGCATTTTTCATTTTATAGTTAAACTATTTGTTAAGTATTAAATGATAAAATCTATTATATTTAAAAAATAAGGAGAAAAAATGAAAAAAATTATTTTAGCAAGCATTGTAGCTTCGACCATGCTTTTTGCAAACGAACATCATCATGATAACGATGCAAATATGATAAATGAGTTTAATCCAAAAAGTGTCGAGCATATTGTTGTTGAGATGAATATGCTTGATGAAAACGGAGATAAAAAAGTTGGTGAAGTTGTAGCTATAAATACAAACTACGGAGTTGCACTATTTCCAAATATGAGTGGCTTAGGAGAAGGTGGCATGCATGGATTTCATATTCATGTAAATGCTGATTGTGGTGCAACAGATAAAGGTCTTGGCATGAAAGCTGGTGGTCACTGGGATCCAAACGATACAAAAAAACACTCATTTGCATGGGATGATAGTGGTCACAAGGGTGATTTACCAGCTCTTTATGTTGACAAAAATGGAGTTGCAAATTACCCAGTTTTAGCTCCAAAAATCAAAAATATAAACGAACTTAAAGGCCATTCTATAATGGTTCATGTAGGCGGAGATAACCATAGCGACAACCCTGCTAAACTTGGCGGTGGCGGTGCAAGAATGGTTTGTGGCGTTATAAAATAAAATATCAAGCATAAAGCACAATATTTGCTTTATGCTTTTTGTTACTAAATGTTATACCGATATAAAAAAACCTTTAAAACTTCTTTAATTTATTGTATTTTATGCTTTTATCTATTAAAATGTAACATTAAATACAATTAAAAGGCTTATTGATGAAAAAACTTATAGACAGATTAATCTCCTCAGAAAGCGGAGCTGGGATGCTACTATTATTTGCGGCATTTTTAGCACTTGTTTTTGCAAATATCCCAGGTCTTGATAAACTTTATAATTGGTTTGTTCATTTTACACCTTTTACAATACCATCTTTTAATATCTTAGGAAGTATGCACTTTTGGATAAATGATGCTTTAATGGCTTTATTTTTCTTTGCAATTGGGCTTGAGTTAAAAAGAGAGATGTTAGAAGGACAACTAAAACATTTTTCTCAAGTTTTACTTCCTGTTTTTGCAGCTCTTGGTGGTGTAATATTTCCTGCATTAGTATTTGTTATAATAAATTTAAATGCACAAAATCATGCCATTCATGGCTGGGCTATACCAACAGCTACTGATATCGCCTTTGCAGTTGGAGTTTTAGCACTTCTTGGAAGAAGAATTCCGTCAAGTCTTAAAATATTTGTTTTAACTCTAGCTATAATGGATGACTTATGTGCTATTGTCATAATTGCACTTTTCTATACTGGTGATTTAAGCTTTTTATACCTTTTACTTTCTTTCATGATAGTTGGAGTTTTAATTTTCATAAATAGACTTGGCGTAAGTAACAAAACACCATATGTAATTCTTTCATTAATCCTTTGGTTTTTTGTCTTAAACTCAGGTATTCATGCAAGCATTGCGGGTGTTGTAGCTGCATTTACCATACCTCTTTATACAAAAAAAGGTAACTCGATGTCAAAAGAAATGGAGCAAACTTTAGGGCTACCAGTAAACTACATAATACTACCTCTTTTTGCTTTTGTAAATGCTGGAGTTAGCATGCACGGACTTGATGCAAGTCACGTTTTTGGAACAGTGCCTATGGGAATTTTCCTAGGACTTTTTGTAGGAAAACAGATAGGAATATTTTTATTTAGCTTTATTATTATAAAAGCAGGCTTTGCCTATATGCCTGAAAAAGCAAATTGGAAACAACTCTATGCTATAGCCATAATTTGTGGCATTGGTTTTACAATGAGCTTATTCGTTGATGGACTAGCATACGGAGAAAATTCAATTCTTCTTTATCATGGAACTGACAAGCTAGCTATTTTATGCGGCTCTTTAGTGTCAGGTGTAGTTGGATATTTTGCTGCCAAAATAGTTGGCAATAACCCAGACGGAAGTCCAAAAAAGTAAAAAATTAAATTTGAGTGTCATCAGCGCACTCAAATTTTAACTATATTTTTTTAATTAAAATGAGCAAAATATATTTTAAAGTTCAAATTTATAATAACTTGATATAATTTTGGCTTAAATTTGTGGTCTCGTAGCTCAGTTGGTAGAGCACCACCTTGACATGGTGGTGGTCGTTGGTTCAAGTCCAATCGGGGCCACCACTACCTATCCTTAATTATCCATATTTTTTTAATTTAAAGAAAAAAAATTAAAGCTAAAAATTAGCTGCAAATTAAAAGAGCCAAGCATAAAATAATGAACTTATAAGGAAACTTATTTATAAAAAATATGATACTTTTGAAATTTTAAAATATAATATCTACATTTTAGTGATTTTAAAGCATCCTTGGAAAGAAAAATACTAAAATTTTAATTGCCACAATAACCAAACAAGGTGCCAAAAGGCACCTTGAAGTATTTTAGTTTTATCTCCAAACAACAACTTCATCTAAACTTTGTCTAATTTTTGGAGTACTTTTTTCATCACTTAAACCTAAGGCTACAACAATACAAGGCTTAAACTCATTTGGCAAATTTAAAAATTTAGTTAATTTTTCTTTATCAAATCCGCCTATTATGCAACTTTTAACTCTTTTTGAATAAGCAATATTTACTAAATTTGCTAAAGCCATATAACACTGAAGTGATGCATAGTTATAAAGTTCATTTTCAGTCATTAAATCAGTTTTTGATGAAACCATTTTTAAAAATTTAATTGCCTTATCTTCACCTTTATTTTTGCTATAAATAATATGCTTTAAATACTCATCCTTGCTTTGCAAATCAGTTCTAGCAGTTATCTCACAACTATATGTGAACAATTTGATACTTGCGGTTGATTAAGACAAATTTCACCCATTTTTTTAATATCATTATCTTTTGACATAACTATAAATTTCCAAGGCTCAAGCGCCAAAGAACTTGGAGTTAGACGTGTAAGGTCTAAAATTTCATTTATAACTCCATCTTTTATCTTTTCATCTTTAAAATTTCTACATGAATACCTATTTTGCATAATATTTTCTATATATTCCATAATTTCTCCTTTTTACAAAATTTTACTATTTTAAATTATTATTTAAATTTATAATAATCCCACTTTTTTATCACTATCAAAAGCTGAAATTTGTTCTTTTTTAATCTCATCAACAAAATCTCTCAAGGTAAAAACATCGTCATCTCTAACGGCCACTTTCAATGCCGTATTTTTCAAAACAAGAGTTATTTGGGCTCCGCTAAGTTCAAATTTAGCAAGCTCATTCAAGCTAAAGTTCTCTTCAAAATTTGCATTTTCTGGCATTATTTTTTGCCAAATTATAAGTCTTTCATTAAAATTAGGTTTTTTAAATTCTATTTTGAAATCAAATCTTCTTGAAAAGGCACTATCTAAGCTTTGTAGGAAATTTGTTGTAGCTATTAAAACACCTTCAAATCTCTCAATTTGCTCTAAAAAAATATTTTGCATTTGATTGTGCATTTTATCTGCACTACTTGTTCCGCTTTCCATTCTACTTGATAAAAATTGATCAGCCTCATTTAATAAAAGCACGGGCTCAATTTTTGCCTCATTACAAATGCTTTTATAAGTATCAAAAATTTTTCTTACATTTTGTTCACTTTCGCCAACATATTTTGATAAAATTTTTGAACAGTCAAAACTTAAAACTTGCTTTTTTAGACTTTTTGCCAAACTTAAAGCACTCATTGTTTTACCAGTTCCAGCAGGTCCATAAAAAATAATTTTAGCATCAACACCTTTTTTTGTTTTTATTCCCCAACTACTAAGTTTATTTATAACATCTTTATCAAGTTGTTTTAAAATAGAATTTAAAACAACCTTAATTTTTGGATTTAAGACAACATCATCAATATCCGTATTTGGCTCAATAAGCTCAAAAATTTCGCTTTCTTTTACTATATTTTCAAGCATTGCTTTTTTTGTTTTTTTATCATTTTTTTGTGGATGCATTATGCCATAAAGGACATCTTCACAGATAAAATAGCTTTTATTTATAGAAGTAGCTCCTAAAATTTCATCATAATCTATCAGCCCTAAACTCATTAATTTTGCATTTTCTTCTAATAAAGTTCTATTTTTTAACTTATGCATCTCATCTTTGCTAATCATTGAAACAAGAGTATTAGAATCTCTTAATATTTCATCCTCGTTTGAATATTCTTCTTTTAAAAGCACTAAAAATATGATTTTTTCTTCTTGGCTTAATGAATATTTTTTAAAAAGCTGCTCAACGCTTAAATTTGTCTTAGTTAAATTTACTCTTTGAGTGATTATATTTGTAAGTTTTTCTATTTTTTCATCAAGTTTCATTCTTATGTCTTTACTTTGTGAATTTAACTTTTTTTTATATAAATTCACGAGTAAAAACTGATCTTCTAAATATTTAAGTTCATCATCATATTTGGTTATTTCAGGGAGCGTTGTTTTGGTTATGCCGCACTCTAAAACAGACAAAAAATATTCACTTAATTCGATTTCACTGTGCAAAAGCGATAGTTTTGTGTTTTGTTTGCTTTTTGAAAACATATTAATGTTTTGTGTAATATATCCTAAATTTAATAAATTTTTTATGTCATCAAGATATATTAAAAAGCCATAACCGCTTTCCTCAAAAGTAGTCGATAATATACTAAAAACACTATTTATTGGTGAGCCCTCAATATAGTTTTTTGTTAAAAACTGGAGTATTTTTGTCTCATTTTCATTAAGTTTTAATAAAGAATAAATCTGAGTTTTTGAAGCAGGTTTTTGCAAAAAATCTATTAAATATTTCAAATTTTTCCTTTTATTTTTTTAAATACTAGTTGAAATTTTAGCACATTTGCCTTAAAAGTTTTATTTCATCAGCCCAAATTTCAGGATTTATAGTCTCTAAAATAAGAGGAATTTCATCTATGTTTTCATCTCTCATGATATTTTCAAATGCTTCAAACCCTATTGTGCCTTTTCCGATGCTTTCATGACGATCTTTTTTTACACCAAGACTATTTTTACTATCATTTAAATGCATACCGCTTAAATGCTTATATCCAACCAACTTATCAAACTCACTCATTGTTTTTTTATAACTTTCTTTTGAACGAAGATCATACCCACCAGCAAAGAAATGACAAGTATCGATACAAACACCAACTCTTTGTTTGTTTTGTGTTTTATCTATTAAATATGCTAGATGTTCAAGCCTATATCCCAAATTTGAACCTTGTCCAGCTGTATTTTCAATGACTAGCTTAACATCACTTGTATTTGCAATAATAAAATTTATAGAATTTGAAATATTTTCCAAGCATTCATTTTCTGAAATTTCTCTTAAATGTGAGCCCGGATGAAAATTTATCATCTTTAATCCAAGCAAATTTGCTCTTTGAATCTCGTCTATAAAAGCATTAATTGATTTTTTTCTTTTTTCAGCATCTGGATGACCCAAATTTATGAGGTAGCTATTATGTGGTAAAACATGCTCTTTCTTGATATTTGCAAGTTTTAAATTCTCATTAAATTTATTTATGCTTTCAATTTCAAGGGCTTTTGCACTCCATTGTCTTTGATTTTTTACAAATAAGGCAAAGGCATCAGCTCCTATCTCAAGAGCATTTAAAGGTGCATTTTCTACCCCACCAGCTGCACTTACATGCGCTCCAATTCTTTTCAATTAATCTCCTTAATTATAATTTTTATGCCTTTTTGGTTTTTAAAATAGACCTTATTATCACAAATTTGATATATTGCATTGCTTAAATTTTGATCAAATCCACAATCTGTTTTAACCAAATCTCTTCCATTATAAATAGGTTTTTTTCCTAAAATTTCAGCAAAAAAGCCTTTATAATATGGCATTTTTAAAAAATTTCTGTTAAATTCTATCTCATCTTTACAAACGCCGTTATAACAAATTTTATCTTTTATGCTAATTTTCAATATACTAACACCACTACTGTAAATTTGAAGCTCAGTCGATTTATTACTAGTTTTGATAAAACCTGCATCACTAAATTTAAAATCTGGACTAACCATAGTAAAAAGAACGCCGTTTTGTTTAGTTAAATTCTTTGTGGCACATCCACCAAACACAATAATGTAAATTAGAAAAAATATTTTTAAAATTTTATTCATTTTTAAGTAGCCTTTAAGTTAAACTAAAGTATAATCATATTTCATTTATTTTAAAGCGTGGCCCCTTCGTCTAGCGGTTAGGACATCGCCCTTTCACGGCGGTAACACGAGTTCAATTCTCGTAGGGGTCACCATTTAATCCCAACTTATCAAAACATTTAAAAATTAAAAACACTCTAGGAATTTTATACGATTAACAATAATCGCATTTTATAAAAACATATAACAAATCCTAAAAATAGACAATATAAAGTAGTTTTTTAACGCCACATTCTTGTTATATAAAGATAAAAATAAGCCTTTAAAAGGCTTATTTTTTAGGAACAACAAGCATATTTACGTATCTTCCTTCAAATTTTGGCTCGCTGTCTTTATCACAAACATCGCTTATTGAGTTGTAAACATCGTTTAAAAGCTCAACACCAACTTCAGGGTTTGCCATCTCTCGTCCTTTTAAAAATACGCGAAATCTAACATGCTTTCCACCCTCTAAAAAGTTCATAGCGTGCTTTATCTTATAGTTTATATCATTTTGTGCTATTTTAGCCGATAGTTTTATCTCTTTAATCTCAATAACTTTTTGTTTTTTCTTAGCTTCTTTTTGCTTTTTTTCTTGCTGGTATCTAAATTTACCATAATCCATAATCTTACAAACTGGCGGTTTTGCATCAGGAGCTATTAGCACTAAATCAAGACCTTGTTTATTTGCTAAGTCTAAAGCCTCATCTTTTGATATGACTCCGTAATTCTCGCCATCATCTCCAACACATCTAACCTCTTTTGCACGAATATCCTCATTTAGATAAACCATCTTTTCCTTACTCAAAAGTGCACCTCATCAAGTTTTTCCTTTATAAATTTAATAAACTCATCAAAGCTTAAATTGCTTTGAGTTCTAGCTCTTCTATCTCTAAGAGCAACACTATTTTTTTCAACCTCTTCATCGCCTATTACTAAAATATAAGGAATGTGAGCTTTTTCAGCTGTTCTTATTCTTTTATTTAAAGTTTCATTTTTACTTAAAATTTCACTATCAACTTCAAGTTTTCTAAGCTCTAAAGCTATTTTTTTTGCATAATCAAAATGTTTATCGCTTATAGGAACTATTGCCACGCCAGTTGGTGCTATAAAAAATGGAAGTTCGCCTGCGGTATGCTCAATTAAAATTCCTATAAATCTTTCAAAGCTTCCTAAAATTGCTCTATGAAGCATTACAGGTTGTTGTTTTTCGTTATTTTCATCAATATATGCTAAATCAAATCTTTCAGGCAAATTAAAATCAACTTGAATTGTTCCACACTGCCATTTTCTTTTTAAAGCATCAGTTATTTTAATATCAATTTTTGGTCCATAAAATGCACCACCACCTTCATCTATGCCATATTTATAGCCATTTTCATCAAGTGCTTCTTTTAATGCATTTGTTGCTACTTCCCATACTTTTTCATCGCCTATTGCCTTATCTGGCCTAGTTGAAATTTCCATTTCATAGTCAAAATTGAAAGTTTTCATTATATTTTCAACAAAATTTAAAATTTCAAGCACATTTTCTTTTATTTGATTTGGAGCGCAAAATATATGAGCATCATCTTGAGTAAATTCTCTAACTCTAAAAAGTCCATGCATAACGCCACTTTTTTCATGCCTATGAACTACTCCGTATTCAAAAAATTTAAGTGGCAAATCACGATAAGACCTAATTTCACTTTGATAAACTTTGATATGCCCTACACAATTCATAGGCTTTATCCCATATTCTTGCTCATCAATTTTAGTAAAATACATATTTTCTTTATAGTTATCGTAATGGCCTGAGGTTTTCCAAGCATCGGCTTTTAGAATTTCCGGTCCTCTAACTGGCTCATAGCCCCTATCTCTATGAATTTTAAACAAAGCTTTTTCAAGTTTTGAGCGCATTCTTGCACCATTTGGAAGCCATATAGCAAGCCCGGCTCCAACCTCTTCATCAAATGTAAAAAGCTTCATTTCATTGCCAAGTTTTCTATGATCTCTCTTTTTTGCCTCTTCAAGCATTTTTAAATGCTCATTTAAGCTCTCTTTATCGGCAAATGCAACCCCGTAAATTCTTGTAAGCATTTCACGTTTTTCATCACCGCCCAAATATGCACCAGCAACCCTAGTAAGTTTAAAAAATCTTAAATATTTTGTATTTGGAACATGCGGTCCTCTACAAATGTCCTCAAATTTACCTTGTGAATAAATACTTACAACACCATCAGGTATTCTTTTTAAAACTTCTTGTTTTAAATCATCACTTTTAAATTTAGCACTAACCTCAGTTTTTGTTGAGTTTGTTTTTATAAAATCAACCTTTTTTTCAATGAGGCTTTTCATCTTTTTTTCTATTTCTTTTAAATCAGCTTCACCAATTTTGCTACCGTCTTCTTTAAAAGCTCTAAAATCATAGTAAAATCCATCTTCAATAGCTGGTCCTACAAAGAATTTTGCATCCGGATAAAGCTCTAAAATGGCTTCTGCCATAAGATGAGCACAGGAGTGTCTAATAACTTCTAATGCTTCTTTTGAGTTGTCAAAATATATTGGCTCTAAGCCTTTTTCGTTTTCATCCACACTAAGAGCGTCTATAATATTTCCATTTAATTTATATGCGATAATATCGCTCATTTTTCTTCCTTTTAAATTTACCGATTTGTCTTTTTTACGATAAAAGAACAACTATTATTCTAGCTTATTATGATTTAAGTTTAACTTAAAGTTGTTATTTAAACTCCTATATTTTTACCTTTTGTTAATCATTTAATTTTTTCGTAACTTTTTTATGCCATAAATTTAGAGTTTTTTCAAAACCAATGTCATTTGAGAAGTAAAATTTAAGTGGAATTTCTAGATAATCTTGATCCACAAATCCACCAAAATCATGCGGATATAGGTAGTTCTTTATAGCTGGATCTGTATTTATAAGATATCTTGGAACATTTAGTTTGGGGTTATTTTTAATATATTTTAAAGCTTCATTTATCGCTTTATAGCTTGAGTTTGACTTTGGAGAACTAGCCAAATATACAACACATTGAGATAAAATTATCCTAGCCTCAGGATATCCTATCTTTGAAACAGCTAAAAGTGTATTTGTGGCCAAATTTAATGCACTTGGATTTGCATTTGATATATCCTCACTTGCAAAGATAACAAGGCGTCTTGCTATAAAATCAGCACTCTCACCACCATCAATAAGTCTAGCAAGATAGTAAATACTAGCATCAATATCGCTTCCCCTTAAACTTTTTATCAAGGCACTTGCTAGATTATAATGTGTATCATCACTACTAACACCATCTTTTAATGGAAAAGCTCTTAACTCTTTTAATGTTTTTAAGGATATATTTTTTGAAATTTCTAACGCAAAATCAAGCAAATTAAGCATTGCTCTTGCATCTCCTCCACTTGTGTTTAGGATATAGGTTTTTGCATCATTTTCAATACTAAATTTAAGTTTATTTTGCACCCTTTGCAAAAGCTCATCTAAATCACTACTTGTTAGAGGTTTAAATTCAAAAAGCATAGATCTAGATCTAATTCCACTGCTTAGCACAAAGTATGGGTTTTCTGTACTGGCACCAATTATTGTTGCTTCATTATTTTCCATTGGTATAAGCAATATTTCTTGCTGTGTTTTAGAAAGGCGATGAACCTCATCTATAAAAATAACTGGTTTAATAAGTGAGTTTTTATGCAAATTTAATATTTTTCTAATATCTTCAACCTTTAAACTACTTCCATCAAGTTCATAAAAACTTGTATCAAGCTCATTTGCTATAACTTTTGCAAGAGTTGTTTTTCCACTTCCTGCTGGCCCAAACAGCATAATATGCGGAATTTTACCAGATTTTATCAAAACATAAAGAGCTTTATCTTTGGCTATTATATGTTTTTGTCCGCAAATTTCATCTATATTTTTTGGTCGAAAATCAAGTGCTAAGTTCATACAATTCCTAAATTAAGATATATTTTATTATATCAAATTTGAAATTTATACTTTCTTAGCATTTAGAATATTGCAATTATTAAAATTTTTTGGATGCTATAATAATAATTTTCACATAAATACAAAATTTTAGGAAAATTAAAGTTTTAATTGTGTATAATTACAATTCTTTATTTTACAGGTGGGTTCATAGCTCAGTTGGTTAGAGCATCCGGCTCATAACCGGATGGTCCTAGGTTCGAGTCCTAGTGAACCCACCACTTACATATTTCAAACTCCCATTTTTTAATGTTTTTATCATAAAATGCCTAAAATAGGGTTTTTAACTAAGCATATATTTTTAAATAAGTGCTAATATGCTATAATATCTACAAGTAATTATGTAACCTTTAAACAAAAAGGACACAAAATGGCTAATGTAGGCAAGATAAATTTAAGCGATAAAGATATTAGAGAATTACCAGTAAAAGATAGAAAATATTTTAAAACCTAACTGAATTGTATATAAGAGTTTATCTAAGTAGAATGAAAATTTTGTTATAAAATATAATCAATTTACCATTATTAAAAAATTTTAGACAATGTTGCCAAAATTACGCAAATTTTAAAAAGCTAATGAGATAAAATGACAAAGATAAAATCGTTTCTTATTGGAATTATCGCACTTACAACTTTAACTGGATGTGCTGAGTTTTTGGTGGATTTTACAGCAAAAGTGCTTATTCCTTTGGGAAGTGAGCTGATTGCCGCACCTTTTCAAAAACCAAAAGGCACTTTAAAGTGTAAAAATGGAAGTCCTGATATAAAAACCAAGTATATAGAAGACTACGCAAAATTTGCACTAAATTTGACAAATAATCTTAATAGTAAAATTGAGTTATCCCACAAACTAGCTAAAGAAGAATTTGATAAAGGAAGTAAATTTGTAACTCTATCTAACAATCCAAACTATGGCATCTATATCATCAGCATAGCCAAAAAAACACCTTTTAAAAAATCAGAAGATAGGATGGGGCTTTACTCAAAAGAAGAGGGTCTTAAAGTTGAACCAGCTATTTACAACGAAGCAAATAAAACTATAATGCATAAAGTGCTTGCAAATAAAGAAATATATTTTAAAAATGAAGAAAAAGCCATAAAAAATGAAAAAAAGGGTATGAGCTTAGTATATTGCGGAGATAAGTATTATTATGAACTTTTTGCTGTTGGTGGATATAGAGTTAATTTTACAGTAAGCGACATAGATAATCCCAGTTATGATTTTATAAATATTTTGGTTGATAAAAAATTTTGCGATGTCTACTTAGAAGAGATTAAATATTGCAAATAAATTTGATAAAAAGTTTTCCTTCTTATCTAAGAAAAATTTAGTTTATTAAATTTTTAGTCATAAAAAACAAAAAAATATGTTGCAAAAAATGTTCAATAGTACTATACAACAAATAACCTGGATAAACATGACAACAATTAGTTGTATAATAGTTGCTTATTTACCCGTACTGTTGTTTTTTCTTATGTCATTATTTTTGGCTTATCTAATTTTCACTTAGCTTTTGCTGTTCTATAATCGAGTGTGTCTGTGTTATACTTTTTCATATAATTTATTTTTTTTATTAAAAAATAAATTATAGCGCTTGAGAATAGGAAAATGGGTATTTTATCAGTTTATTTTTAAAATTGCTATTCAATTTTTACATCAAAACCATCACGATTTCAAAAAATTAAGAATTTTTAAAAAATTAGGTGTATTGCTAATTAAAAAATGAGATTTAAATTTATTAAACAATTTGCCTTCTAAAGCCATAAACTGCTTTTGTAGGTAATAGGTGAAATATTATGTTATTTAGGATGCTAGTATGCAAAATAAAATCACTTATTACCTACAAAATTATTTTTGTGGTTTATAAATTTAGGTTTAATTTAAGCTGATTTTCTTTTATGTGTTTTTGTCATTTGCACAGTTATTTTTGGAGTGTTTTACTCTAAAATATTCTTTTAGCTCCATAATTAACTAGTCCATCATATTTTTTTGTTTTAGCAAAAACATTTTAAAATTTCTCTAATTCTTTTCTTAGAAATTATAAAGCATATTAAAGTTCAAATTAGACTGAGCTCAATTTTTACATCAACAAAGTTTTTCTTGCTAAGTCAGATATCCATTTAGAGCGGTTATTTGTTACAGCATCTATTGCGGATAATACTGATTTTGGTATGGTTAAATTTATACGAACTTTTGCGTCTTCATCGACTGGTTCTGGTATTTTAATACCATCTTTTAATGCTGATTCTATCGTAAATTTAAATGCTTCATCAAGTTCTTTTAAGGCTTCTTCTTTCGTATCTCCATCTCCATAAAAAAACGAAACACTATTAAGTTCTGGTATAAAAGCAGCCCAGCCACCACCTTCATCTAGTGGGATTTTTTTAAGTTCTATTTTATATGGCAAATTTAAATAATATTCTAAATTTTTCATTTTTTATCCTTTATAGCGTCTAATACTAATTTTACATAATATCTTTTCATGGGCTTGTTATATGGCAAAGTTATTAAAATTTTATTATTTGTAAATTGATGATGAGAACCTTTAATACAACGAAGCCTAAAACCATTACTTATCAATAGCTTTTCAAGAATTTCAAATCTTACATTTTTAGGATTATTTTCCAATTCTTTTATTAATTTTTCTTCTTTGCTCATGTTTTATCTTTTTATACGTATATTATACTCACTAATCATTAAGATTTTCTTTATTTGCATCCAAGTACCGCTTCTTTGTGGACTGTTATTTTGTAAAAGATGGCTTTTTAGGCTTTGGTTTAAGTTCGTTTTACCATATAAAAGTCAGCTAGAACTTGGAAATACAAACTATGTTTTAGAAAAAATAAAAGAAAATTTTAATGGCTTTATATCGCCAGTTTATGAAAATTTATGTATAGAGTATCTTTTAAACAATTACGATCTATTAAAATGTGGTAGATGGTGGGATAAGGATATAGAAATTGATGCTGTTGGTATAGCAAAAGATTATTTGATAGTTGCTGAGTGTAAATACTCAAATAAAAAAGTAGGAACTGACATTTTACAAAGCCTAAAAGAAAAATCTAAAAATATAAAAACTACTCTTAAAATTAAGCATT